>CAZQSB010000001.1:0-186403 GCA_964596015.1 uncultured bacterium
GTAGATGGTCAGGTCCTCGCCGTACGGAGCGTTCACGTTCAGCACCACGTCGCCCGAGGCGCCCGTCGTGCCCGAGACCGGAGCGATGCCCCAGCCGTCGATCTCGATGTAGCAGTTCGTGACCGGGTTCGAAAGCGAGTCGAGCACCGTCACCGTCACGTCGGTCGCCGTGTTGATCGGCACCGACGACGGGTCGATCGTGTACGTCACCGGAACGATGACGTTCGCAGAACCCGAGTACGGCTTGTAGTTGTGCTTCCCGACCCAGACGTCCATCGTGCCGACGTTCGTCGGAGGCGTCGAGATGGTGATGTCGGCGTGGCCGGTGGCGTCGGTGTACTGTGTCTCGTAGAGCTCGCCGTCCATGTAGAGACAGACGAGGGCGTTCTCCACCGCCGCGCGGCTCGCGTCGGTCACGTCGATCGAGAACGTGTCGCCACCGATCGGGAAGGCGTCGGCGTACGAAGCGTAGAGATCCTGCGGCGTGTCGGTCCACGGGTCGAGCGCCGGGTCGCCGAACACGGTGTAGATCTCGTAGTAGTAGCGGGTCCTGCCGCCGCCGGAGTACGCCTGGTAGACGGCCCACAGTCCCTCATTGAACATGCCGCGCGCCCATGTGTAGTCGTTTCCGAACCACGCGTCGTAGACGGCGCTCTCCATGACGTCGTCCTCGTCCCAGTAGGACGACTCGGCCGCGCCGAGGAAGAGCACGCCGCCGTTCTGCGCCAGCGTCCATGTCTCCCCGAAGCAGTCGCTGGCGAACGAGCCCGTGAGGCACGCGTACGACTGAACGAACGGGAGCATGTCGACGTTCGTCAGGCTCTGCACCTGCGACGCCGAGACCGGCGGCCCGTCGGCCCACGAGTTCACCGAGCCGTGGCCAGAGTACGTGAGCATCGAGATGCCGCCGTTGATGTCATCGAGAACCTGCTGCGTCGTGGCCCCGGAGTAATACCAGCGCTTGTTGATCTCCGTGTAGCCGGCCGGCGTCACCCAGGTGTCGATGCAGTAGTTGTGCGTGCCCTCGGAGACCGTGTGGTTGTCGCTCGAGGCCATGAAGGTGGCCTTCTTGACCCAGTCGGTCCCGCTGGAGAGGGCGAAGCGCATGTAGTTCGTCGTCTTGTCGGTGAGAAGCGTCACCTCGGCCTCGGTGTCGCACGAGAAACGGCCGATGTAGATGTCGGGAAGCCAGTCGTCGCCCGCATCCATGCAGCCGTAGTAGAGGTTGCTCTCGGAGCCGGACGAGGAACCGGTCCATGCCGGGATCTGCCCCGTGTCACCGACCAGCAGGACGAACGTAGGAGGCGTGTCCCAGTTCGTGTAGGCGTCGAGAATGTACGCCTGGATGTTCTCCTTCGTGGGACCGCCGGGGATCTCGGAGGTCTTCACGACCGTCGTCTCATAGCCCAGACGATGCCTGAGACCGGCGAGGCTCTGGATCTCCTCGTAGAAGTCGTCGTAGACGACGATGACGTAGCCGATGGGAAGCGTCAGCGCGCGCGTCCGGAACTGGTCCGCATTCACGAAGTGCTTGCGCGCGAAGGCGTCGAAATCGGGAGAGGCGAAACGGTCGAGCCTGCGGTTCGTCTCGGCCCAGTCTCCGCCCTCGAAATCGACCGCCACCTCGATGTCGGTGAGGTACCGCACGGCGCCGGTCGCGGGGTTGTACTGCACCGGGAAGATCTCAAGCTCGACGAAGGTGTGAGCGCGCACGGTGCCGGTCTCACCGAGCGCCGCCGGGACGTCCGGCATGAAGGCGTCGGTCGAGTAGACGGCCGCATCGTAACGGAAAGCCGCGGCCTCGCGGGCGCCGGGGACCTTCTCGACGGAAGGCTGAACCGGAACGATCGCGTTGTCGATCCCGAGCGCGCCAAGCGTCGTCTCGGCGTATTGGGCGCGGACGACACGGAGGCGGGGCGTCGCCCCGACCGGGATCTCGATGTACTCGCGGATCACCGGAAGCTGCGGCGAACCGGGCTGGATGGTGTAGTAGTAACCCGGAAGCGTCAGCTCGGCGAACGGACCTCTGTCGGTCGAGACCGTCTCGGCGAGGAGTCCGGGAATCTCTACCGCCAACCGCACGCCGGCGGCATCCGAGGCGAGGAGTTCGACGCCGGGCTCCGTCGTGGAGCTCGCCGCGCCCAGATCGATCCACCGCGCGGACGCCGACAGAGGCGCCGCGATGAGGACGACGAGGGCAAGGAACATCAGGGTTCGCACGGATCTCATCCGTTCCTCCTCTCGTGGTGAACGCAAAATCCCCCGGAAGCGGGGGATCAGGCATCACCCGTCAGACAATCCCGTCAGTTGCGGGAATCGGCAACTCATGACCATTACACAGATTATACCACATGGCAACGCGGCTCTCAAGAACGCGCTGACGCGCGTCTTCGTCGTCGTTCGAAGCCGCACCGCAGAATGCACCCCGGACGGCCCATGACAAGGGCCGCATCCGGGCGTTCTTCTCCCGCGATGCGGCCCTTCTGACCGAAGCGTCGTCCGTTCGTTCGTCCCGACGCCGTTCGCCTTGTCTCGACTCTATTCCTTCCCGATCAGCCTCTCGTAGTTCGCGCGTGAGGTCTCCTCGATCTCGTCGTGGAGCGAGCGGCCGTGCGAGTCCATCGTCACGATGGCGGGGAAGTCCTCGACCTTGATGACCCACATGGCCTCCGGAGCGCCGAACTCCTCGAGCTTGTGCACGTCGAGGACCTCGACGACCGACTGCGCGAGGATGGTCGCGAGGCCGCCGATGGCCGTGAGATAGACGCACCCGAACTTGTCGCACGCGGCCTGCGTACGCGCTCCCATGCCGCCCTTGCCGATGACGCCCCGCACCTTGTACTTCTCGATGACGTCGGCCTCGTACGGCTCGTCGCGGATGCTCGTCGTGGGACCGGCCGCTACGAACTCCCACTTCCCCTCGTCGTTCTTCTTCACGACGGGACCGCAGTGATAGACCATGCCGTTCTCGAGGATGTCCTTCACCTCGGGACCGTCCGTGTCGACGAGGTACTTGTGAGCGGCGTCGCGCGCGGTGATCATGACGCCCGAGATCAGTACTTCGTCGCCCGCCTTGAGCTTCCTGATGTCCTCCTCGGAGACAGGGAGCGTGATCTTAGTAGTCATACGTGACCTCCTCCCCCGAGACGGTCATCGCGGCCTTTCTGTAGGCCCAGCAGACGTAGCTCACGGACACGAAATAGCAGGCCGGCGCCCGGTGGAGCTTCGCCGCCTTCACTCCGAGCACCGTGGTCTTCCCGCCCAGACCCATCGGGCCCACGCCGAGTTCGTTCAGGCTCTTCTCGAGATCCTTCTCGAACCCGTCGAGCTCGGGGTCGGGGTTCGTGTCGTCCAGGTCTCTCAGGAACTGCTTCTTCGACCAGCAGAACGACGTGCAACGGTCGCCGCCAATGCAGACGCCGATCGCGCCCGGGGCGCAACCCTTCCCCTGCGCCTTGTAGACGGCGTCGACGACGCAGCGCCTGACGCCCTCGATGTCGCGTCCCGCGCCCAGCGACGCGTCGGGGAGCTTGTACTGGGCGCCCACGTTCTCCGACCCGCCGCCCTTGAGGAGCAACCGGACGCGGAGTCCGGGCTCTTCGCGGTGCGTGAACTCGATGTGCGGCGCCTCCAGCCCTGTGTTGTCGCCTGAGTTCTTCCCCGTCAGCGGGTCGACGGCGTTCGGCCGCAGGTAGTACCTGGCCGTCGCCTCTCTCGCGGCCTCGCGCGCCGCCTCCTCGATCTGGCTCTCGGAGAAGCCGGGTCCGTACTCGATGAAGAAGAGCAGCGAACCGGTGTCCTGACAGATGGGCGTCGAGTTCTCGCTGGCCTTCTTCGCATTGTCCAGCATCAGTGAGAGCGTCGCGGCCCCCGATGTTCCCTCGCCCTCGGCCTCGATGGCGGCCTCCATGGCGCGCTGCACGTCGGGCGGGAGCGTCGTCGACGCCCGACGGATCAGCTCGAGGAAGTGCTCAGTCAGCTTCGCCTTGTCCATGGACCTCCCTCCTGGAACGAAAAAACGAGCCCGACACAGCGTCGGGCGTTCGCGGTCGAACACGATTCTACCGGGCCTGGCGCGCGGTGTCAAAACCCATTGAGCGCTGGTTCACCGACTCCCGCGCGCGCGCCGCTTGAGAGCGCTCCGAACGCCGCGCATGCGCCGCTCGAGTTCGAAGCGCGCGTCCTCGATCGAGGCTTCCCGAACGCGGGTCTTGACGGCATCCCTGAGCGTCGCGGCCCTCTCCGCGCCCCTGCTCTCCCCCGACAGGTCGCGCGTCTCCGCGGGGTCACGGCCGAGATCGTACAGCTCCTCGCGGTCGGCGCCCTCCCAGCTGATCAGCTTGAGGTCGCCCTCGCGCGCCGAGACGACGACGTTGAACTCGGACAGATGTTCTCTCGGGAACGGCGTCGTGAGCCCCCAGAGGGACTCGGTCAGGACCGGTCCCGCGGGGCCCGAGGCGAGAAGCCCGCCGTCGGCGTCGAGGCCGGCCAATGTGAGCATCGTCGCCGCCAGTCGACCGTGCGAGACCCAGTCGTCGCGCGTTCCGATCGGGACGTCCGGTCCGGACACGATGAGCGGGACGCGCACGACCTCCTCGTAGAGCGAGAATGGGGCGTGGCCCAGGCGGCCGTGCTCGAAGAACTCCTCCCCATGGTCGGACGTGACGACACTCACCGTGTCGCCGCGCCCTCGGGCGGCGTCCAGAAGGGGTCCCAGCGCGCGGTCGGTGTACGCGACCGAGGCGTCGTAGAAACCCTCGAGCACCCGGCGGTCCTCCTCGGTGTGGTCGACACGCGTCGGCCCGGTCTCGGCCTCGGACGCGAGGATGAGCCCCGTCCAGCGTGAAAGGTAGGCGAGCCGCTTCCATCTGAGCGCCATCCTGTCGAACGCGTTCCGGGCGCCGAGCGCGCGGGCCCGGTCTTCGGGGGTGGAGTAGTAGTAGCCGTGAAGGTCCATGTAGTGGAGCCAGAGGAAGAAGGGTGGCTCGAGCCTGTCGAGAAGCTCGAGCGCGCGGCGGGTCACCGCTTCCCCGCGCGACGCATCGTGGAGGGACGGGTTGCCGTCTCCGAACGCGGCCACGAGGTTGTTCCACGTCGACTTCGCGTGGCGCAGGCGCGTGGTGGCCCGGCGACCGACCAGTCGCTCGGCGCGGGACACCCGGGAGCGACTCGAGCCGCTCCCGGCCGCGCGGAAGTCGTCGAAGACGTCGAAGCCGCGATCATACGAGTAGTATCGGGACAGGTAGGGATTCGAGGCGACGACCGCCGCCGTGCTGTAGCCCGCGTCGCGAAGGCGCTCCACGAAGGTCGGCGCGCCGTCCCTGAGCCCGATGCGCTTGCCTCCGTCGAGAGCGTTCCCGCCCCGGAAGAGGACAGGGAACGAGAAGTACGTCGGGACGCCCGAGGCGACCGCGCGCGTGAACTCGAGCCCGTTCGCCGCGAGAGCGACGAGGTTGGGCGCGAGGTCCCGGCCGCCTGAGACGCGTCGGAGGCGGTCGGCCCGCATCGTATCCAGCGTCACGAGAATGATGTTCGGACGTCGCACTCGAACTCCTGACGGTGGGGCTCTCCGGCTCGCGGGAGCGTTCCTACATGTAGCCGAGGTCCGAAAGACGCTCCTTCATCTCGGCCTTCTCCGCCTCGCTGAGCTCTTCGTCCCCGGACCCCCCGGCGTCGGCCCTTCCCGACACGAGGAGACCGAGCGCGTGTGACGCGAGCTCGTCGACCGAGTCGAAGCCGAGCCTCTCCATCTCTCGCTCCAGGGCCAGATAGGTTTCTTCAGGGACCTTGACGGTGCGGTCTGCCACGCCTATCGCCTCCCACGAATGCGTCCGAGCCTCGCGGCGAGCGCGTCGAGGACCATGTGGTCCTCCTCGCTGATGCCGAGGGCCCAGGTGAGGCCGCCGACGAGGCCGGCCGACGCGACGAATGTCAGGATCGAACCGAGGATGTTACGGGGCACGGGCACGTACCGCCGGACGACGAACGCTCCCGCGAGAACGATTCCCGCGGTGGCCAGCACCTTGAGCGTCTCCCTGCCGTAGGGCGACACGCCCAGGAGGACCCGGACCTCGATGATGCGCGCGACGTTCACGAGCACGAACGCCGCTCCGGTGGCGAGGCCGGCGCCCGCGATGCCCATGCGCGGCACGAGCACCACGTTGAGCCCTATGCTGATCGCGGCCATCGCCAGCGTGTTCCAGACATTGTATCGCTGGTAGCCGGTCATCGCCAGACAGAGGCCGACCGAGCCGGCGCTGGCCCCGAAGCTCATGCCGGTCGCAAGAAGCGCCAGCGCGGGATAGCCGCGCACGAACTCGTCGCCGAAAACGGACAGGGTCGCGTCCCCGCCGGCGATGATCCAGGCGTAGATCGCGAGCGTCGGGATCATGATCCAGCGAGCCACCGACCGGAAGAGCGACCTCAGGAGGTCGTGTCTGCCCCGGTGAAAGACGTCGGAGATGACCGACGAGAAGATGGCGTTGAACGAGAGCAGCACGAACGTGGTGAGGCTGGCCACCAGCGCGGCGACGTTGTAGATGCCGACGTCGGCCGACGGCAGGTAGAATCCCAGAATGAGCCGGTCGCTGTGCTGCATGCCGAAGGCCATCGCGGTGTCGGCCAGCATGGCGCTCGAGTAGACGACGACGTCACGCACGGGAACCGCTTCCGGAGACGTCCCCGGACGGAAGATCCCCGATGGACTCCTTCTCACGAACCCGATGAGCACGGACGCCGAGAAGGCGCTGGCGACGACGGCCGCTCCCACGATGCCTCTGAGCTCCCAGCCGATCATGTAGAAGACGAGGAACGCCGCGAGCCGCATCACGCGGTACGAGATGTCGCTTCCCAGTACGTCGCGCTTGACGTCCTTGAGGCCGCGAAGCGTGCCCGAGAGGATCTTCATGATCGTGAAGGGAACGAGCATGAATGAGATCCAGACGAGCGCGTCGACGAGCCTGGGCTCCTTGAAGAACCCCACGGCGATCGGACGGCGGAGGAGGATGATCGCGGCCACGCCGAGGAGCGACGTCGCGACACCGATCCTGACCGCCAGCAGCACCGCCTTCCGGGCGGCCCCGGGACGCCCCTGGGAGACGTACATCGAGACGTAGCGGATGAGGCTGCCCTCGAATCCGAACGTCGTGATGATCGAGAACGCCTGGATCACGGTCCAGGCGAGCACGAAGACGCCGAGAAGGTCGGCGCCCAGGAGATTGGCGATGATCGCCTGCGCCGCGAAGCCGAAGATGAGGCCGAACACCTTCCCCGAGAAGGCGAACCCCGCCTCCTTCGAGACCTTGGAGAGGTAGCTCCGGTACTCTCTCCTCTCCGCGTCGGCCGCACCGTGAAGACCCATCAGCGGCTCCCGTTCCCGGACCGGCCCGAAAGGCGGTCCCCCATCGCGCGGGCGGCGGGCCTGACTCGCCCTTCGAGGACCGCGCGCGCCCGTCCGGCGAGGTCGTCAGGATAGAGGGCGACGTCCTCATGCTCCAGTCGTCCGGTCGCCCACTCGTCCTTCCATCTCGCCGGTTGTCCCACGAAGTCGAAGCGGCGGAGGCCGCGCTCGAAAACGTCCCGAACCGCGTCCCTGAAGAGACGGACGCCCGGAGAGAGAGACCCGGCGTCCTTCACGAACGACGTCTTCAGCGCGTAGTACGTGCCGTCGAGCTCGGCGCCGTAGAGGAACGCGAGCATCCTGCCGTTCAGCGCGACCGACCATGCCCGCAGGAGACCGGCGTCACGGAGCCTCCGGGAGACGTCGCGGTAGAACGCTTCCATTCCGCGGCCCCTGATGGACGTCCCGACATCGTCCTTCCAGCTCTCGTCCTCGACGTCGGCGAACGCGTCGACGAGGGTGTCGGGGTCATCGTCATGAAGGCGGACGCTCACCTCGCCCGCTCGTTCGAGCTTGCGGATCTTCCGCTCCCACTCGTGAGTGACCTTCCTCGGGCGCGACGCGTAGTAGGCGTCCCAGTCGGACCGGATGTCGATGACCGGCGAAGAGCGGCCCCGCCGCGTCGCGGTCACGTACCCCGCCGCCGACGAGGCGCCGGCGACGCCGAGCCGCGTCGGCGAGCCGTGCGGCAGCCCCCGGAGCAGAAGCCGGTCGCCTCTGCGCCGGGACTCGACGAGCACCGCGGCCAGCGCGGCGCCCTCCCTGCCTGGAATCGCGATGACCTCTCCCCTGTGGGAGACGAAGTTGACGGGCGTCGTCACGACGCCGTCCCGCCGCCTGAAGAGCGGGACCACGCCGAACGGCGCAGCGTCCTCGCTCACCAGAGCCAGCTCGGGTGAATACTGGTCCCGGAACGCCGACGCCCACGACGTCACCCAGGGCCGGCTCGAGAACACGCCTGGACACCCACCACGCCCTGTGATCTCGTCCCATGCCTCGGCGAGGTCATCACGCTCGACGTCGCTGACGAACTCGGTCTCGATCATGGGTCAGGAACCGTCCCCGTCGAGCAGCTCCTCCGGGAACATGACGGCCCGGTTGAGGATCCCCCCGGGATCCAGCGCGAGCTTCGTCGCAGCCATCTCGCGAAGCCCCTCATCGCCGTACATGAGCCTGAGAAACGCGTGTTTGAGCTTCCCGATGCCGTGCTCGGCCGAGACGGTGCCGCCCAGCTCGACCGCCTTCCGGGCGAACCGCACGGCGAGGTCCTCCGCGACCGCGAGCTCCTCGGGCGTGTCGGGCAGGATGTTGAGATGAAGGTGATTGTCGCCGATGTGTCCGAACACGACATGCCGGAGGCCCGTCCCCGAGAGCGCCTCGCGGTAGTCGTCGAGAACTGTCTCCAGCGCGTCGCCGGGGACCGCTGCGTCCGTTCCGATCTTGTGGATCTCGGGATAGCGCGCCTTGGCGCGGGCGATCGTGTTGTTGACCTCTTCAGGGAGCGCATGACGCAGCGCCTTCAGCCTCTCGAGGTCGGCCTCTTCCATCCCGCCCCAGGTCTGTTCCATGGACGAACCGTGCGCCGAGAGGACCGCTTCCCACGCCTCGTATCCCTCCATCAGCGCGTCCTCGTCCTCGAACTCCTGTTCGAAGAGGACCCCTGCGCGGGCGTCTCCGGGAAGCTCCGGGATCGAGGACGACGCCCCCTGCTCCTCCTTCCTCTCGCGGAGGAAGTCGAAGCTCCTCGAATCGAAGAACTCGAAGGCGAGCGGCGACAGCCCATCGGGCGCCTCGTCCAGGTCTCCCCTCGCGTGCCGCACGAACTGAACGGCGTCCTCATCCGACGGGAAGAACGCGAGAGCCGACAGGGTCCCCCCGGGCCGCCGCGTCAGAACGAGGCCGACCTCCGTGATGACGCCCAGCGTCCCTTCCGAACCGACGAAGAGATCGACGAGGTCCATGCCGTCGGCCGCGTAGTACCCGGCGGCGTTCTTCGTCCCCGGCATCTCGTACGAGGGGACGTCGAACTCGACGACCTCATCCCCGCGCGACAGCCTGAAGGTCCTGCCCCGGGCCGCGCACCGTCCGCGCTCGAGGGCCAGCACGTCGCCGCCCGCGAGGCAGACGCGGAGCGAGTGAACGTGCGGGCGCGTCGCGCCGTACCGGAAGCTCCTGGCGCCGGAGGCGTTCGTGGCGACCGTCGCGCCGATGTGCGCGGTGTCCTCGGTGGGATCCGGAGGGTAGAAGAAGCCGCGCTCGTCGTCCCGGAACACGGCGAGAGCGTCGAGTTCGTCCTGCGACAGGGCGCCTTCGTCGAGACCGAGGTCGCGCGATGCGAGCGCTCGAGCGAGCTCGGCTATCGAGATGCCCGGTTCGACGCGGAGCACCAGCCGGCCGTCGTCACGTCGGTGGATCCCGAGAACGCGCTTCATCTCGACGAGTGAGACAAGCGTGCCGCGGCGCGGCACCGCGCCGCCGACGATGCCGGTCCGGCCGGCCGAGGCGGTGACCTCGTGGCCCTCAGAGTCGGCCTCGGCGAGCGTCTCCGCCACCTGCCGCTCGCACCGCGGGAAGACGAGCCTGTCGACCGAAGCGGACCCGAAGCGGGATTCGTCCCGGAGATAATCCGAGTACGACTCCCTGATCCGCTCCTTCGAATCGACGACCTGCGCGCA
The DNA here is from genome assembly GCA_964596015.1 of uncultured bacterium. Lineage (GTDB taxonomy): Bacteria > Joyebacterota > Joyebacteria > Joyebacterales > Joyebacteraceae > WJMD01. The sequence continues at coordinate 10,075 of CAZQSB010000001.1, forward strand.
CTCTTCCCCGCCGGAACGCGGTTCGACCGTCCGCGTCTCGTTCGTCGCTCGCTCCATCTTTCCTCCGGTTCCCCGGAGAGCGTCGGCCGGACCGGCCGCGGGCCCGCAATGGTCGGGGCGACCGGCCCGCTCCGCCGCTCTACATGTCGATCACGAGGTCGCGCGGGAAGTTTGTCAGGTTCTCCATCTTCCCGTCCGGCCTCGCGTAGTAGACGTCCTCTATCCGCATGCCGAACCCCCTGTCGGGGTAGTAAAGCCCTGGCTCGACCGTGAAGATGGACCCCGGGACCAGCTCGTCGGCCATGCCGGGCATGTCGGAGAGCGTCGGCTTCTCATGCACGTTGAGGCCGATGCCGTGACCCAGGCTGTGGACGTAGCCGCTCGTGACATGCGGATTCGTTCGGGGCGTTTCGTGCCCGAGTTTCTCGAAGAACTCGCACGTCATGGTCTGGTACTTCGCGGCCGGGGCGCCGACCTCGAGCGCCGCGGTCACGGTGTCGTGGCACTCGGCCAGCTGACGGTAGTGCTCGACGATCTCGTCCGAGGCCTTTCCGACGACGAACGTGCGGGTCATGTCGAAGAAGTAGCCGCCGCCCTCCTCCTGCGGGAAGATGTCGAACACGATCGTCTTCCCTTCCTCGATCGCGTCGCCGTCGCGTCCGCGGCTGTGCGGGATGCCGGCGTCGCGCCCGATCGCGAAGATGGTGTCGACCTCCTCGATCAGTTTCCGTTCGGCCAGCATGACCTTGATCCTCGACTTGACGTCGCCGATCGTGAGCGGACTCCCGTCGTCCTTCATGACCGTTCCGTCGCGGAGCGCGCCGGACGCGATGTGGTCCCTGATGCCGGCGACCACGTCGCAGGTCTTCCGGCCGACCTCGCGGATGCGGTCGACCTCGGACTCATCCTTGGTCATCCGCGCCGTCACGAAGACGTCATCGTCGTACTCCCCGATGAGCTCGGCCTCCGGCATCGCCTCGGAGAGCGCGTTCATGAAGACCCAGGAGCTCCCTCTGTCTCCGAGCCCGTAGAACGCGACCCTGCCCGAGACCTCGAACTCATCGAAGACCGCCTTCTGATACGAAACAGCGGCCTTGAGACGGTCTCCGCCGGCGTCCTTCAGGATCTTCCGGAAGTCGTACCTCGCCGAATCGACCACGCGAAGCCCGCTCGCCTCGGCCTCCTCACGCTCCATCGAGGAGCAGATGAGCGCCGCGTCCTCACCCCGCTTCTTGATGAGTGTGCCGTGCGAGATGGCCGCGCCCTCGACCATGTAGAACATGGTCGCGTTGCCCTTGACGGGACCCATGACGACGGCCACGTCAATGTCCCTCTCCTGCATCAGACGGTCCAGATCGCTCTTCACGCTCGCAGCCTCCTTGTGGTGTCCCCTTGAGGTCCGGTCCCGCGCCGGGACACGCCATGATAGCGACGGGCCCGCGATGGCGCCACCGGCAATCCGTCAGGCGCGCTTCAGGATGAAGTAGTGGTTCCCGTCGTCGCCCGTGACGCGCGCGTCGAGCGGCACGCGCCGGTAGTCGTAGCCGTCGCCGCGGATCTCGACGAGAGAGAACAACCCCGACTCGTCGAGCATCGTTCGGAACGACTCGTCCGTCCAGGCGCGGAGATGGTGCCGGTCCTCGAACACGAACCGCTCGCCGTCCTCGTCGACCTCGAGCTTCGAGACGTGAGTGCCTATCCCAGCGTTCCTGTCCTCCCGCTCGATGCGCCAGTGCGTGACTACGCGCACGCCGTCGCGCTCCATCTCCCAGGTGCTCACCTCGCCCGGCTCCTCGTTATCCAGAGCCATCGAGAAATGCAGCACGTAGACGGCGCCCGGCTTCAGGGAGTCGGCCGTCGCCTTCATGTGCGACAGGACGGCCTCGTCCTCGAGAAGATAGCAGAAGCTGTTGATGGAGTTGAGGGCGGCGTCGAAGGGCGGGTCGAACCGCGCGCTCCGCATGTCGCCGAGAAGCGCCTGAGCGCGGTCCGAGAGACCCTCGCGGGCGAGCGAGTCCCTGGCGAAGGCGACCATGTCCGGAGAGATGTCGTATCCCACGGCGGCGACGCCGCGAGCCGGCAGCGCCCTGAGGAACCTGCCCGTTCCGCACGCCGGCTCAAGAAGACGCTCGACGGGAAACGGCACGTGCTCGCGGAAGACCTCTTCGAGGAAGTCGAGCTCGCTCGCGAGGTCCCACGAGAACGCGATGTCGTAGTAGAGGGGCTTCCGATAGATCTCCATCTCCCTCTCCTCAGGACCGCTCGATCTCCGAGGCCACGCTCTCGGCGATCTCGGCCACCCTGGACGCGACGCCCGGCGTGAGCTCCTCTCCGAGCGTCAGCGTGTCCGCCGCCTCCACGGCGTATATCACGATGTCCCGGGGTACCGCGAGGCCCTGCCTTCGACCGAACTCGACGACCGTCGCGAGGTTCAGGCCGTGCGGCGCGCCCGCGTGGATCGTCTGCTCCAGGTCCTCGAGCTCGAAGCGAAAGAGCGTGCCCGGCTCGGCGCCCGTGATGATCGAGTCGATGACGATCATCCGGTCGTATCCGATCGCGTCCTCGAGGAGCGTGAATCCCGCCTCCTCGTTCTCCTTGACGACGATGTCGTCTCGCGCTTCGAAGCGCCCGGCGAGCTCCCTGGCCACGAAGAGCCCGACGGCGTCGTCCGAGAGGACCGAGCTGCCGACTCCGACGATGACGGTCTTCATAAAGAGAACGCGGCACTCCGGCCGCCAGACGAGGCTCCCGGAGTGCCGCCCTTCCTGTCCCGGCAGGTCCTTGAGTTCCGTTCTATTCCTCGACGAACTGGGAGAGCCTCTCGAGGAGCTCCCCGTCGGGTCCCTTCACCTCGACGACCAGCGGCATCTGGCCCGGCAGCGAGTGCGTCGCGCAGGCGAAGCACGGGTCGTAGGCCCGGAACGCCATCTCCACCATGTTCAAGAGACCCTCGTTGACGTCGCCGCCCTTGATGAGGCCCCTCGCCGCGCGCTCGATGGACATGCAGATGCCCGGCGCGTTGTTGACCGTGGCGACCACGAGGTTCGCCTGGGTGATCACACCGCGCTCGTCGGTCCTGTAATGATGGAAGAGCGTGCCGCGCGGCGCCTCGACGACGCCCACGCCCTCGTCGGGCGTCTCGGTCGGGAGCGTCCTGATGTCGTCCCCCATGATGTCGGGGTCGTTCATGAGCTCGACCAGACGCTCGGCCGCCTGCGTGAGCTCGACCAGGCGCGCCCAGTGGTAGGCGAGCGTGTTGTGCGCGGGCTTTCCGCCCAGCGTTTCGTAGAGTCTGTCGTGGGCTTCCTGCGCGAGCGGAGTGGCCATGCCGTCGGAGACGTTCAGACGCGCAAGGGGCGCAACTCGGTAGACGCCGCTCTCCGGACCGTCCGTGAAACCCTTCCAACCCACGTCCTTGAGATAGGGGAACTTGATGTAGCTCCACGGCTCGACGTGCTCGGCGATGTGGTCCAGGTAGTCGGCGGGAGCGAACCTCGCGAACTCGTTCCCGTCAGGATCGACCACGCGGATCATGCCGTCGTAGAAGTTGACCTTGTTCTCGTCGTCGACGAGACCCATGTAGTAGGTCCGGTGCTTGTAGACGTCGCCGACGATGAGATCGACGTAGTCCTTGTTCTCGAGGACGACCTTGCTGAAGAGGTCGAGGGAGAACTTCCCGAAGTCGACCGCCTCGGCGGCCGTCGCCGTGAACTCCTCCTTCATCTCCTCGGTGAGCCCGCGGGAGACGCCTCCGGGGAGGCCGCAGACCGGATGGATGACCCGGCCGCCCAGCGACGTGATGATGTTCCGGACCCTCCGGCGCATCTCGATGACCTTCCCGCCGACCTCGAGCCCGACCTTCGCGATGACGCCGAGCACGTTCCGCTCGGCCTTCGGCGCGTCGGGCCCGACGACGAAGTCGGGGCCGCCGAGGAAGTAGAAGTGGAGCGCGTGGTCCTCGAACATGAACGCGTTGTAGATGAGCTCGCGGATGAGGACTGCCGTCCGCGGCGGCGTCACGTGATAGAGCGCGTCCAGAGCCTTCGTCGCGGCCATGTGGTGCGCGGTCGGACACACGCCGCAGATCTTCGGCGTGATGCGCGGCATCTCCTCGCACATCCGCCCCTCGGAGAACTTCTCGAAGCCGCGAAGCTCGGGCACCTGGAAATAGGCGTTGGCCACGTCCCCGTTCTTATCGAGGAAGATCTCGATCTTGCCGTGACCCTCGAGCCTCGTGATGGGATCGATCGTGATTCGCTTGGTCATGGTTCCTCCGCTCGTCGGTCCTTCTCGCTCGATTCCTCGTCCGCCCCCGCTTCTTCCCTACTTCTCGAGCTTCCTTCTCTTGAGAAGCGACACCGGGAGGCTGTACATGGCGAAGAGTCCGGTCACGTCCGGGATCGATTCCGACAACCGCTCCATCTCCTCCGGGTCGTCGACGTCGAGCACCGATGCCAGCGCCGAGAGGAACTTCGCGCTCTGGTCCCTGACCTCGTCGGTCGGCCCGAAGCAGCCGCGGCACGGCATGTTCGCGTTGATGCAGCGCTGTCCGCAGCCCGCGCGTGTCGCGGGCCCCATGCAGATGACACCCTCGGCGAGGAAGCACTTCTCCGGGTCCATCATGGTCAGATGCGGACGCTTGAGCTCCGAGATCTCGATCTTGTCCGGCTTGGTCTCGTTCCGGTCGCATTCGTCGCAGAGCGACTTCGTGGGAGCGAGCACGGAGCCCTTCGCCGGAAGCTCACCCTTGAGGATCGCACTGATGGCGTCCATGATGAGGTCGGGCGGCGGGGCGCAGCCGGGAAGGTAGTAGTCGACGTCGATCACCTGATCGACCGCGTAGACGCTGTCGTAGAACTCCGGAAGCTCGAGCGTGCCCTCGGGCATCTTCGTCTCGAGCTGCGGTCTCGTCCCCTTCGGGTTCTCGACCGTCGGGAGGTAGCCGTACGAGGCTTCGAAGACGCCCTCCCTGTTCGTGAAGTTCGCGAGTCCGGGAACGCCGCCCAGATGAGCGCAGGAACCGAATGCGACGACGACGCCGGCCTTCCGACGGAGCAGTCTGGCCCAATCCTCCTGCTCCGACGTCCGGATCCCGCCGTTCAGGAAAGCGACGGCGACCTCGCCGTCCTCGAGGGCCTCGACGTCCTCGCGCTTGAAGTCCATCGCGACCGGCCAGAGGACGAACTCGACGGCGTCGACGACCTTGAGGATGTCCTCGGCCAGGTCGACCACGGCCTCCTCGCACCCGCCACAGGAGCAGTTCCAGTAGAATGCGACCTTGGGTTTTGCCACGAAGAACCCCCACCGTTCTGTCTGCCCGCTCCGCCTCGGCGGCGTGTCCTGCTCCGTGGGGAGCTTCCGTCTTCAGAGAACATAGCCGTGGGCCGTCCTCCCCGCCACATCGAGGGGCGCGGCCCTTCGCTCGTCGGTCTCCTTCTCGGCGCACGCGCGGGAAGGAGACCGTCACATCGATGAACATACCATCACGAACCCCCCTGTGGCAAGCGAAACCCCCGTCTCCGGGGCCGCCCTCCGGCTTTGGTGTTGAAGCGCATCCTGTTGTCGTAGTAGCATTTAGGTAATGACAGTCAGTCAGATTCCGGGAACCCCGCCGACATGACCGAAGCCCTCAGGGAGGCGAGATGAGCGATCGGCCTACCGTCCTCGTGGTGGACGACGAAGAGGCGATCCGCGACTCCTGCGTCCAGGTCCTCAGGAAGGCCGGATACGAGTGCCACGCAGGCGTCGACGGCTACCAGGGCCTCTCGCTGGCCCACGAGCTGGAACCCGACGTTCTGCTCCTGGACCTCATGATGCCCGGTCTGGACGGCTACGAGGTCCTCGAGCAGGTGATGAGGACGCATACGAACTCGGTCGTCATCGTGATCACGGGCTACGCGACCATCGAATCGGCCGTCGAGGCGATGAAGCGCGGCGCGTTCGACTTCCTGCCCAAGCCGTTCACGCCCGACGAGCTCCGGCTCATCGTCAACCGTGGACTCGAGCAGAGGAGACTGCTTCAGGAGACCGCCGCCCTTCGCGAGGAGAAGGAGCGGATGAAGCAGTACTTCATCACCATCGTGGCCCACGAGCTCCGCTCCCCTCTCATCCTCGCCAAGCAGTATCTCGATCTGGTCGTCGGCGGGAAGATGGGACAGGTGGACGACACCGCGCGCGAGCTTCTCGACGGCGCGCACGGGACGCTGGTCGGCCTTCTCGACATCATCGCCGACTGGCTCAAGCTGGCGCGCATCAACGCGGGCGACATCGCGGGCGGCATGGAGGAGGTCGTGATCAAGCCCATTCTCGAGAAGGCCGTGGAGGAGACGCGGCCTTTCGCCCGGGACAAGGCCGTCGAGCTCAATCTCGAGTCGATCGACGAGAGCTGCCCGCTGAGCGCGCATCCCGAGTCGCTTGACGTGGTCTTCAAGAACCTGATAACCAATGCCATCAAGTACAATCGCGAGGGAGGGAGCGTCACGGTCACGGCGAAGTGCGCCGACGGCCGTCTCGAGGTGGCGGTCGCTGACACGGGGATGGGCATTCCGGCCGAGGAACAGGGATTCGTCTTCGAGGACTTCTTCCGCGTGAAGAGCTCGAAGACGGCCGACATCCCCGGCACCGGTCTGGGTCTGTCGATCGTCAGGAAGATCGTCGAGGGACACCACGGCACGATCGAGCTCGAGTCGGAGGAGGGGATGGGTTCGACGTTCACCGTGTCGCTCCCCCTGCTCCAGCGGGCGGAGCCGGACGAGACCGAAGAGGAAGAGGACTGACCCTGCGCGGAGGCTGCCGCGCGATGGCTTCTGAGGTGAGAGGAGCGGTTCGATGCCGAGCGAGGGCAAGTTCAAGCACGTCCAGGTGTACTGTCCGGAGTGCCAGAAGATGATCTCACCCGGGGAGTACGCGATGTGCCCGTACTTCGAGAGCGCGTCGCTCGACGTGGACGACGCGGACCAGGTTTTCCAGCAGCTCTTCACCTGCCACGTCAAGTGCGGCACGAAGATCCAGTACCACTATTACAGGGACGGCGAGCGGGTCACGACCACCATGGACCCGGTCGAGAACGAAGAGATGCTCAAGGAGATCATCCGGAAGGTACTGAACCACTAGGCAGGAGGAAGCGGTGGCTGGGAAACACGTCCTCATCGTCGACGACGACATGGACTTCGTCAGGCTCTATTCGCTGTTCCTCAGGAACAACGGGTTCGAGGTCGACGCGGCCTACAGCGCCGCTGAGGCCATGGACGCTCTCGAAAAGGCGGATCCCGACATCGTCGTGCTCGACGTCATGATGGAGCACTTCGATTCGGGCTTCAACGTGAGCCGGTCCATCAAGGAGAAGCACCCCGACCTTCCGGTGATCCTTCTGACGGCCATCGGCGAGGAGACCGGACTCGACTTCGAGCCGAAGGACGAGGACGAGCGGAGTCTCATGCACGCCGACGGCTTCCTCAACAAGGGCTCGGACCCCGAGGAGCTTCTGAAGAAGATCAACTCGCTCATCGGGTAGTCGCGAAGCGGCGCTCCGGGACTCGGTGTCGTGCGCCCGGTCGATGACTGGCACCCGTTCACGAAAGCCCTCACGAGGAAGCGGAGACCCGGACGAGGAGGGAGGACCCGTTGCCGGACAAGAAAAGGATCCTCATCATCGACGACAACTCTCACTTCGTGAAGATGAACCGGACCGCCCTCGAGGCCGCCGGCTACGAGGTCGAGGCGGCGTACAACGCCGAGGAGGGATTCACGAAGGTGGAGTACGGGCAGCCGGACGCCATCGTGCTCGACCTGATGATGGAGCGGCACGACTCCGGATTCAAGCTGGCGCAGAGGCTCAAGACCCATCCCGTCTATCGCGACATCCCGGTGCTCATGCTCACCGCCGTCGGCGAGGCCACCGGCTACCGGTTCTCCATGGAAGAGGACGGTTACTGGATGAACACCGACGACTTCGCCGACAAGCCGCTGCCGCCCGACCAGCTCATCGAGCGCCTCGAAAAGCTGATCGAGGGAAAGGGCGAGAACAGGGAGACAGAGTAGAGACAGGCTCACGGGCCGCGGGCCGACGCGCCGTCACGGCGCTCCGAGACCGCGGCCTCGATGCGACCCGCGTCCCCGAGGGAGCTCACCGTGTCCGAGACCGCCGTCGAGAGAAACACCTGGACGAGGAACGAGATCGTCGAGATCCGCGACCTCTCCCCCGAGATCAAGCTCTGGAAGGTCTACTGCCCCGAGATCGCCCGCGCCGTCCGGCCCGGCCAGTTCGTCGTCTTCCGAGCGAACGACTACGCCGAACGCATCCCGCTGACGGTCGCCGATTTCGATCGGGACACAGGGCTCATAACCGTCATCTTCCAGACGATCGGCGCGTCCACGAAGAAGATGGCGCTCCTGGACAGGGGCGCCGTTGTCATGGACGTCGTGGGTCCGCTCGGACACGCCAGCGACATCGAGAAGTACGGCACGGTCGTCGCCGTGGGCGGCGGCATCGGAGTCGCGCCGGTCTATCCCATCGCCCGCGCTCTCAAGGAGGCGGGCAACCGGCTCATCTCGATCATCGGCGCGCGCACGAAGGACCTCCTCATCCTCGAGGACGAGATGCGCGCCATCTCGGATGAACTCATCGTCACGACCGACGACGGAAGCTACGGGATGCACGGCTTCGTCACCGACGCCATCGGCGAGCTCTTCGACCGCGGCGAAGAAGTGGACCGCGTGGTCGCCATCGGCCCCGTCGTCATGATGCGGGCCGTCGCGAACGCCACGAGGGGCCGCGAGATACCGACCATCGCGTCGCTGAACTCGGTCATGATCGACGCGACAGGCATGTGCGGCTGCTGCCGAGTGACCGTCGGCGACGAGACGAAGTTCGCCTGCGTGGACGGTCCCGAGTTCGACGCACACCTCGTCGACTTCGACGAGCTGACGCGCCGCCAGGCGATGTACGAGCGGGAGGAGTACCGCGCGCTCTGGCACCACGAGTGCATGCTCGAGGCCGCGTCGGCGGAGGTAGAGAAGGCCGCGTCGAGGATCCCGATGCCCAAGCAGGACCACCGCGCGCGCGTGAACAACTTCGGCGAGGTCGCGCTGGGCTACACGCGCGAGATGGCGCAGCAGGAGGCGCTCCGTTGCCTGCAGTGTAAGAAGGCTCCGTGCATCTCGGGCTGCCCGGTCGAGATCGACATCCCCGCGTTCGTCAGGCTCGTGCAGGCGGGCGATTTTCTCGGCGCCATCCGGAAGATCAAGGAGAAGAACAGCCTCCCGGGCGTCTGCGGCCGTGTGTGCCCGCAGGAAGAACAGTGCGAGATCGCGTGCGTGCTCTCCAGAAAGCAGCAGCCCGTGGCCATCGGCCGCCTGGAGCGGTTCGTGGCCGATTACGAGCTCGAGCAGGGCGAGGTACGCGCCCCGGCCGTCAAGGAACATACCGGTCGCCGCGTAGCCGTGGTCGGCGCGGGCCCGGCGGGCCTCACTGTCGCGGGCGAGCTGGCCAAGATGGGGCACGACGTCACCGTTTTCGAAGCGCTCCACAAGCCCGGGGGCGTGCTCGTCTACGGCATCCCGGAGTTCCGGCTCCCGAAGTCGATCGTCCAGGTCGAGTGCGACTACGTGATGAAGCTCGGGGTCGACTTCCGGACGAGCCACGTCGTGGGCCAGTTGGGGACCCTCGAGTCGCTCTTCGACGAGGGCTACGAGGCCGTCTTCGTCGCGACCGGCGCGGGTCTCCCCTACTTCATGAACATCCCCGGAGAGAACCTGAACGGGGTCTACTCCGCGAACGAGTTCCTCACGCGCACGAACCTCATGAAGGCCTACCTCTTCCCTGAGTACGACACGCCGATCCGCGTCGGCCATCGGGTCGCCGTCGTCGGCGGCGGGAACGTCGCCATGGACGCGGCCCGCTGCGCGCTCAGGCTCGGCGCCGAGGAGGTGTCGATCGTCTACCGGCGGTCCCGCAAGGAGATGCCGGCCCGCGACGAGGAGATCGAGAACGCAGTCGAGGAAGGTGTCATCCTCAGGAATCTCCGGAACCCCGTGCGCCTCATCGACGACGGGAACGGTTGGGTGAAGGAGATGGAGCTCATCGAGATGGAGCTGGGCGAGCCGGACGCGTCGGGCCGCAGACGACCTGTCCCCATCGAGGGGAGTGAGCACACGATCCCCGTCGATGTCGTCGTCATGGCCATCGGGCAGGGCCCGAACCCGCTTCTCACGACCTCGACGAAGGAGCTCGAGCTCAACAAGTGGGGCAACATCGTCGCCGACGAGGAGACCGGCAAGACGAGCATGAAGGGCGTCTTCGCCGGGGGCGACATCGTGACGGGAGCGGCGACGGTCATTCTCGCGATGGGCGCGGGCAAGAAGGCGGCCCGCGCGATCGACGATTACCTCACGACGGGCGAGTGGTAGGCGCTCATGGGTCCGCCACATTCCCCGTCCCCGGAGCGTCTCTGATGGTCTTCCCTCTCAGAACGAGGCTGGCCGCGAGCATCGTCGTCGTGGTCCTCGCCATGGGCGTCGTGTCGACCATCGTCGGAACGCGTCTTTTCGGCGACAGCCTCGTTCGCCAGGTCCAGCAGAACGTCGAGCAGGACCTGAACACCGCCTACCTCGTCTACGAGAACCGCCTCGGCTCGGTCGAGACGAGCATCCTCCTCGCGGCCAACGACGCCGAGGTCATCCGCGCCGTGACCGGCGGACGTCCCGCCCAGCTCGAGTCCATCCTCGAGGAGTTCCGGCGGCGACGCGGGCTGGACTTCCTGACGGTCACCGACGCCGAAGGCGTCGTCGTGGCGCGCGGCGGGAACACCGACGCCGCCGGCGACGACCGTTCCGGCGACCCGCTCGTCTCGCGCGTCCTCGCTTCGGGCTCGACGCTTCGAGGCGCCGTCCTCATGGAGGACGAGCGGCTGGACGTGGAGGGACGAGGGCTCGCGGATGCCGCTCGGATCGAGATCCTGGAGACGCCGCGGGCCCGACCGACCGATCGCAGGATGCTCCACCAGGGCATGGTGCTCGCGTCCGGCGCGCTCATCACCGCGGGCGAGCGTCCGGTCGGCACGATCTACGGCGGCATTCTGCTCAACCAGCGCGATGAGATCGTCGACAACGTCAAGGAGACCGCGTACGGCGGCGAGACCTGGAAGGGCAAGGAGATCGGCACGGCGACCATCTTCCAGGACGACACCCGGATCGCCACGAACGTCCTCGACGACGATGGAAACCGGGCGATCGGGACGCGCGTGTCTGAGGAGGTCTACGAGAAGGTCGTCGGAGAAGGAGAGCGCTGGATCGCCCGGGCGTTCGTCGTGGACGACTCGTACATCACGGCCTACGGTCCGATCCGCGACCTCGGCGGCCGCGTGATCGGCATGCTGTATGTCGGCGTCCTGGCCGGCAAGTTCGACGCCATACGCGCGCAGACCGTGTGGACGTTCGCCGGGGTCAGCGTCGCCGGCATGGTGCTCGCTCTCATCATCGCGAGCGTTCTCTCCAGCGGGATCCTCCGACCCATCCGTCACCTCGTGCAGGCCTCGCGGGAGATCGCGACCGGGAACTTCGACACCCGCGTGGACATCGACCCCAACGCCGCCAACGAGCTGGTCGAGCTCGGCGAGTCGTTCAACTTCATGGCGCAGTCGATCGCCGAGCGCGACGAGCGGCTCCAGGAGAACGCGCGAAAGATGACCGAGTCGAAGAAGCTGGCGACGCTCGGTCAGCTCGCCGCCGGCATCGCGCACGAGATCAACAACCCGCTCGGCGGCATCCTGATGTACAGCCACATGCTCCGGGAGGACCTCAAGAAGGAAGAGAACAGGGAGAACGTCGTGAAGATCGGCCGCGAGGCCGACCGCTGCAAGAGGATCGTCAAGGGGCTCCTCGACTTCGCGCGCCAGACCAGACCGGAGCGGTCCGAGTCGAACCTGAACCACCTTCTGAACGAGGTCGTCGCGCTCCTGGAGCAGCAGGCCATCTTCAGGAACATCGAGCTCGAGAGAGACCTTTCCCCCAGCCTGCCGCTCATCGAGGTCGACGTGACGCAGATCCAGGAGGTGTTCATGAACATCGTCCTGAACGCGTCGCAGGCCATGGAGGGCAAGGGCAGGATCACCATCGCGACGAGGCTCGTGGAGAACGGACGCGAGGTCGAGATCGAGATCGGCGACACCGGACCGGGCATCCCGCCCGACGACGTCGACAAGATCTTCGAACCCTTCTATACAACGAAGGAGGTCGGGAGGGGGACGGGCCTCGGGCTCTCCATAGCCTACGGCATCGTCGAGCGCCACCACGGTTCGATCCGCGTGGAGAGCGAGATGGGAGGGGGAACGACGTTTTTCATCAGGCTGCCCGTGCCGGAGGAGCAGCCCCCGATGTAGTTCGGGGCCCGCACGGCGCGCGGAGGAAGAACAGCGCCGCGCTCCCTACGTCCGCCGTCGCACGAGGGTCCCGAGGAACCCGGCGATGAGCCTGACGTCCTCGCGCTTCGGGATGAGCGCCTCGCGGTACCCCACCCCGGAGAGCTTCCTGAAGAAGACAAGCATCACCACGCTCTGAAGCGTGTACGAGACGGTCGAGGCCCACGCGGCGCCGACGATCCCGTGTCTGGGGATCCAGATGAGACAGAGCGCCACGTTGAGCCCGAAGGCGACCGCCGTAGCGATGGTATGGTAGATGCGCCGGTCGCGTCCCGACAGGTCGCTCGACAGGATCCTCGCGATCGAGAGCGCGACGATGCCGGGCACCAGCACGCGGAACGGCTCGAGCGACGCGGCGTACTCGGTCCCGTAGAAGAGCAGGAGAAGCGGCCTGCTCAGAAGATAGAGCACGACGGCCGCGAGCGCGGTGACGACGAGCGACGAGCGAAGCACTCTCGGAGTCAGTCTGTTGGCGTCCTCGACCTCGAGGGACGAGAGCTTCGGAAAGAGCACCACCTGGACCGACTGGGGAATGTGCGAGAGCTTCTCGGCCAGGATCACGGCGATCGAGTAGAGCCCCTGCGCCGGAAGACCTGCGAACGACAGCACCAGGAACATGTCGAACCGGTACGTGAACTGAATGAGGATGTTCCCGAGGTGTCCCTGAAGACCGTAGACGAAGGAGCGCTTGAGGAGCTCCTTCGAGGGTCTCTCGAAGAGCGGCCTCTCACCGGCCTCGCGGCGGGCCACCCGGAACGCCAGAATCGTGACGGTGGCCTCGCTCAGCATGTACGCGATGACGGCTCCCGCCACGCCTCCCTCGAGGACGAACAGGTTCACCACCATGAAGACGAAGAGCGACGCCGCCTGGACCATGTTCGCGGCGTTGAACCAGCGAATGCGCTGAAGGCCCAGGAGCAGCGCGATCGAGAGGTACTTGGCGATGAGGATCGGCACCAGCGCCGCGGCCGACATGAGGATCGCCCGGAAGGCCTCGGTGCCGACACCCCTGTAGATCTGAACGAAGAGGATGTACGCGGGCACGAGGAGCACCGAGAGGGCGATTGTCAGGATCGCGCTCTGGGTGTTGACCTGTCCCAGCGTGTAGTTCCTGCGCGACAGGAAGTAGGTATGCGCGGCGTCGACGCCCAGGAGCCCCACGAACGCGAACGTGGTCGGGAAGATGACCGCCGAGGCGTACGAACCCTGCCCCTCGGGCCCCAGGAGGCGCGCCACGAGGATCGACGTCGGGATGTTGACGAGGACCGTGCCGACCCTCGTGCCGAACGTCATCAGGCTGTTCCTGAAGACGCTCCGCGCCGGGCTCTCGACCGGTCCTCCGGCCAGGTCCTCGTTCACGCCTCCTCCGTTCGCCTGCTCATGTCCGTCGACCTCCCGGGCGGGATCGCCGTCTCTCCTCTCGATTCGGCGACGGCGGCCTCGACCACGGCCACCTCCATCGCCTGTCGCTCCTCGACGGTCGGAAGCGCTGCGTCCGCCGTCTCCCTGGCGCGCCTCCCGAGCCGCTCCCGACGAGCCTCATCGCCGAGAAGTCCGGCGATGGTTTCGCCAAGGGAAGGCAGGTCGGCGAACTCCACCAGCACGCCGTTCACGTCGTTCGTTACGACCTCGGCCGTGCGCCCCGTGTTCAGAGCCACGACCGGGAGGGCCGCCATCATCGCCTCGAAGAGCGGGTTCCCCGCGTTCGTGCGGTCCGAAGCCGTGACGAAGACCTCCGCCGAGAGGTACACCTCGGGAAGGTCCTCCTGCGCCACCGTCCCCGCGAAGACGACCGAGGCCTCGACCCCCAACGCGCGGGCCTCCCGCTCGAGGCTCGCCCGCTCGGGCCCGTCCCCGACGATGAGGAACGTCGCGTCGGGATGCTCCCGGAGGACCCTCGGCGCCGCCCGGAGCAGCCGCTCGACGTGCTTCTCCGGATGAAGGCGGGCGACGGCCAGGACGAGTGGTCCCTCGGCATGGGCCCCCAGGGCGGTTCTGACCCGGGCGCGGTCGACCGGCTTGAGGAAGGCCTGCTTTTCGATGCCGTTGGGCCAGAACAGGAACCGGTCCATGTCGACGCCCATCCTGCGCGCCACCTCGTCTCCACCCGAGCCGTCGTCGTGGAGGACGACGTAGCTGGCGGGCGTCCGGAACGCTCTCCTCTCCCGATAGCGAAGCCCCATGCGAAAGGGACTCCCGAAGAACTGGTGGAGCGATGTACCGAAGAGTCTCGTCACGTTCGGCACACCGAGTCTCGCGGCGACCCATCTGCCGGCGACGGCTCCCAGCGCGCCCATCCCGAAGACGGCGTCCGGCTCGACGCGTCGCGAGACCGCGAGCGCGGCGGGGACGGCCCGCATGAACCAGTAGACGTACGAGAGGAAGATCCTCGCGTGCTGAACGACCTTGCTCCGCGAAACGTCCGGCATGAAGTCGACGCGGGTGGAGAAGCGGTGGAGATGGACGCCGTGGTATTCCTCCTCGCGCGGCCGCCCGGGCGGACCGGGCATGACCACGTGGAGCTCGTGGCCCGCTCTGGGGAAGCTCGTGATGGAGAGGAAGAAGGACGGCGCGCCGCGGCCCTCGCCCATGGACCAGAACTCCGGCCACCCGTAGAGGGCGAGCACCGTGAGGCGCCCCTCCTGTCTGCTCGATCGGTTCATGTCTCCCCCGCCGTTCACGTCGGCGGAGCCTACCACGCGCCCTCGCGGTGGGCAACAGCGGGACGGCGGCCCGCCGCACGCCGGCTTTGACTCCGGCTGCGGCCCCGGGTACGATGTTCGCTCACGTCAAGGAACCGTTTCCAGGGGCGCTGCCGATGTGGGTCCTGCTCTCGATCATCACGGCCGTCTTCTTCGCGCTGAGCTCAGGCCAGGCGAAGCATCTCTCCAGAAGGTCTCACGACTACGTCGTGACCTGGGCCATGATGGTCCTCGGCGTCCCCATCACAGGCCTTGTGCTGGCGCTCCAGGGCGTTCCTGAGATCAAGGACGGGTTCTATCTCGCGGCCATGATCAGCATCCTGCTGAACACGGTCGCGGTGACGCTCCAGGTGAAGGCTCTCCGTCTGTCGCCGCTCTCGCTGACGATGCCGTTCCTGGCGTTCACTCCGCTCTTCATGCTCGTGACGAGCTCGTTCATCCTGCAGGAGTTCCCCACGGCGAAGGGCTTCGCGGGCATCATCCTGATCGTCGCCGGCGCCTACTCCATCAATCTGGACCGGGTGAAGGACGGCGGCATCACGGCTCCGCTGCGCGCCATCGGCTCGGAGCCGGGCAGCCGCCTCATGCTGGCCGTCGCCGCCATCTGGAGCGTCGCCGCCGCCTACGACAAGGTCGCCACGGTCGCGAGCTCGCCGGCCTTCTACACGACGTTCTTCGCCGTCGTCTACGGCGTCATCTACCTTCCGTTCATGCTGAAGGGGCTCGGGCGCTCCGAGACGCCGAAGCGCGACATCCCCGGCTACTTCCTGCTGGGCGCCCTCTCGGCGGGGATGATCCTGGCGCAGATGACGGCCATCGAGATGACCATCGCGAGCTACGTCATCGCCATCAAACGCTCGGGCATGGTGCTGAGCGTCATCCTCGGGTACCTCTTCTTCAAAGAGAGGCACCTGCGAAACAGGTTCGCAGGCGCCGCCCTCATGACTCTCGGAGTCGTGCTGCTGTCGCTCTGACGGGCCGCGCCCCACAACCGGCGCGCCCGAACCGGGCGGCCGCGCCGCGGCCCGCCGGAAGAGGCTACTTCAGCATGACCATCTTCCGGTCGACCCGGTAGTTCCCGATCTCGATGCGGTAGAAGTAGACGCCGGAGCTCATGCGCTCGCCGGTGTCGTCCCGACCGTGCCACACGGCCATGTGGGTGCCGCCGGGCATCTCGTCGTCGACCAGCGTTCGCACCAGTCGGCCCGAAAGGTCGTAGACAGTGATCCGAACCGGACTGCCGGGCGACGGCACCGTGTAGCGGATCCGCGTCGTCGGGTTGAAGGGGTTCGGGTAGTTGTAGCTCGCGAACGGCTTCCCGGTCTCACCGTCTATGCCGGTCGGGCACTCCGTGTACGTCTCGATGTGGAGCTCGTCGGTCCACGGAACGTAGTCCACCAGACCGTAGAACAGGCTGTCGCCCACGCAGACGTCGCCCCAGTAGTTGTAGTCTGCGTCGATCGACACCGGACTCGTGCTGAAGACCTGGAAGACGGAGTTGTCGAAGATATCGTTCGCGTCGGCGAGCGTCCTCCCTACCTCCGGACCCGGATCGCCCGACACATTGATGCCCGAGAACCCGTTCATGACGATCTGGTTGCCCGTGAGGAACGGAGCCGACAAGTCGGCGACCGCGACACCGTTCGAGTTGCCCGTCACCGTACATCCGGAAAGCGTCGGCGCGCCGCCGTACTTGAAGCTCGCACCCGTCCCCGCGTTCTGGAAAACGCAGTCCTCGACCAGCAGATACGAGCCCCAGCACTCCAGCCCGGCCGTCGCGGTGCCGAGTCCGTCGATCGTGAAGCCGGACAGGCGAGAGAGGTCGCTCAGGCCGGTCGCGGTGACGATGTTGCCCGAGCTGCTCCGGATGGTCGTTGCGGCGGGCCCGCCGGAGCTCGTCACGATGACGCCGTCCTTGAGCGTGATGTTCTCGGTGTACGTCCCGGACGCAACCAGGACCGTGTCGATGGCGCTGGCCGCGTCGATGGCGCTCTGGATCGAGGCGTACGGCGACGGCACGCCGAGGACCTGTCCGCTTCCCATGATGACGGTCTCGGAGTAGTTGCTCTTCTGCGAGGCCGCGTCGGAGGCCGCCAGCCTGTAAAAGTACGTCCAGCTCGGATCCGGCCCCTCGTCGGTGAACGTCGTGTCGGCCGTGAACCCGACGAGCAGATCCGAGTCGATCGGCGGCGAGATCGGCGTGGTGTCGCGGTAGACCCAGTAGCGCCGGAAGTCGCTCTCGCAGTTCGGCTCCCAGGTCAGCACGATGTCGGGCCCGGCCCATTCTCCGGCGATGCCGTCGGGCGGCGAGGGCGACGGATCGATGCCGGCGCTCTCAGAGATCTGTCCTCTCCAGCCCGTGTCGTAGACGGGGAGGACGGAGTAGAAGTAGTTGTCTCTCGGGCAGTCGACCGTCTCAAGGTCCACGAAGGTCGTCTCCGAGGCGGCCGCCCATCCGACCGAGTCGGCCGGATCGATGATCGTCGCCCGCTCGATGACGTAGTAGTCGACCGGACCGGCCGCGTCGCTCCAGGCGAGCTCGTTCGCTCCCTCGTTGAAGACGACATCAACGTTGGAGGGACCGTCGTAGCAGATCTCGCCGGTGACCTTGTTCGACGGCGCTCCCTCGAGACCACCGAGGTCGACGGCCGAGACCCAGTAGTTGTGCGGGATGCACGCGGGAATGGTGATGTCGACGAAGGACGTCTCCGGAGCGTCGACCGTCGCGAGAACCGTGGTCGGGACCTGCGTCGTGTCGCGGTAGACGACATAGTAATCAACGTCGTCCTTCGCGGGAGGCGCCCCCCACCCGAGCTCGACCGATGCACCGATCTCGGCCAGCTGGAGATTCTGCGGGCCGACGGGACAGCCGATGCCCAGGGCCCCCATGTCGACGCCGCCGAAGCCGGTGCCCAGAGTCGGCGAGGAGGCGTGCACGGAGTAGTCTCCGGACGCCGCGTCGCAGAAGTCCGGGTCCTGTGTGAGCGTCCCCTCGCCGCCGGAGCAGCCGCTGTAGTTCCCGGACGTGTTGTTCCAGACGTCGTTGTAGGTGATGGCGGGCGTCGCGCTCGAACAGACGATCCCATAACCGTCGTTCGAGGCGATGATGTTGTCCCTGATCAGGTTCCCTGTCTCGTTCGAGACGGCGACACCGTCCGACGAGTTCCCAGCGATGGTCGAATTGGTGACGTCGGTGACCGACGAGTTCAGATTGATGCCGTCGCCGCCGTTGTCGTAGACCGCGACGTAGCGGACACGACACTCGGAGTTGTCGGGATCGTTGATGAAGATGCCGTGATCGGTATTGCCGTGGACGCGGCAGTACTCGATGATCGCATCCTCATCGGTAACACTGCCTGTCCCCGAGACGACGCCGATCCCGCGCCAGCAGTTCAGGACCTCACAGTTCCTGACCGTCACCCCGGTGTTCCTGAGATAAAGGCCGTACGAAACCCCGCCCGAGTTCCTGATCGTGAAGCCGTCGATCACGATGTGGTCGAGGCCCGAGCAGTCCAGCACGTGGTCGGTGCCGCCGCCGTCGATGATGGTCGGGTAGGCATCCGGATCGCGCTCCGTGAAGTCGGCGCTGTACCCGCCGTAGAGTGAGACGTAGTCCGGCAGGTCGAGCGACTCGCTGTACGTCCCGGCGGCCACGCGGACGATGTCCCCGCGCTCGGCCGCGGCGAGCGCCGCGGCGATGGTGCCGTACTCGTCAGGCACCAGTCGCTCCTTCGGAATGTGCGCGTTGACGGGGCGATAGTTCCCGCTGCCGATGCCTGAGACGCCGTACTTGATGTAGAAGAAGCCATTCTCACCCCAGTCCTTGCCCCAGCTGTTCTTGACGATCCAGGCGCCGTCTCCGCCGCACATCGCGTCGTCCCAGCCGACGATGAGCACGGCATGCCCGCCGTCGGCAGAGCCGGTCGGTACGTAGCAGCCGCTCGTGTAGCCGTACAGGTCATCGTAGACGGTCATGCCGGTGGAGACCGGACCGTACGTCTGCACGGCGTTCTTGATCGACGCGACCGTCGAGGAAACGAACGAGTAGCCGTCGATGATGGCGACCTTCTCGCACTGGTTGTGGCGGCAGCTCGTTCCGTTCTCGGCCCGGTAGGGATAGCACTCCTCCGTGACGCCTCCGGGATCCATGTGGAGCTTGTAGGCTTCGCCGGACCAACCTCCATCGCAGTCGGAACCGGCGAAGTTGCAGTCGATCGACTGCTGCTCGGAGAGGTCGAGAATGACGCCCTCGTTGATCCGGATGTGAGCCTCGGTAGCGCCGCAGGCGGCGAACGCCCAGCACGAACCGCAGTCGAGCTGGTCGTCGGCCGGCGTCACTCCGTCGTAGTCGCGCCAGTCGAAGGAGCTTCTGAATGTGCGGGCTTCGACCTCGGGGTCAGGACGGAGCGTATCGAAGACGGCCTGAATGTGAGGCGGCGTCACGTTGCCCAGAAGCGCTCGCCGCTCGTCGGGCGAGAGCTCGGTGATCGATGTCGGACCCGCCTCCCAATCCAGCCCCCTCTCCTCGATCCGTTCCCTGATCTCGGCGATGTACTCGGCCTCCTCCGGCGTCATCTGGCGTTCTTCCGCCGACGCGAACGGCGCGCCGACCGCGAGGAGCGCGATGGCCAGAAGGACGACGAAGAGCATCTGAGCTGACGGGTTTCTGCGCATGGGTTCGGCTCCCCGGAGCGAGCGGCGCTGACTGGTTCGGCGGACCCGCCGTGTGCCTCTCCCCCTCCGCTCACGGGGGTCGCGACCGGTCCACACATCTCTTGCATTATGCATTTTAGCATGAAAACGGGCCGAATTCAACAAACACCCGTTCTCCGGACCCTCTCCGGTCCGAACTCCTTGACAAGATGAACAAGTAGCATAGTCCGTTCCCTGTTGCGTCCGGGACCGCTTCGCGCTTCGCCGTGGCCGACCTCGCGCTTTGACGGGTCCCGCTCCGGCTGGTACCCTCTTCCTTCCTATGAAACCCCTGAGCTTGCCCAGAACGCCCGACGCGCTGGTCGTCGGAGCCGGAACGGCCGGGACCACGGTGGCGCGGCGCATCGCCGAGGCCGGGTTCGAGGTCCTCCTCTGCGACCGGGCCGCGGCCGAGGACATCGGACGCAAGGTCTGCGGGAACGCCCTTTCCGCAGACGGGCTCGCCGCGCTCGACGGCATGCCTGAGAGACCGAACGGCCCGGAGGTAGCCGGCGTCCTCGACGGCGGAACGCTCATTCTTCCCGACGGTCTGTCCAGTGTGCGCATCCCCGTCGGAGGCGTCGTTCTCAACCGGGTGGTCTTCGGCCAGCGCCTCCTCGCCGACGCCGCCGAGGCCGGCGTCGTCGTCGCCACGTCGTGCGCGTGCTCCGGGTGGGCCGACCGCGAGCGCGGAACCGTCGCCATCCGGACGGACGGCGGCGAAGCCCTCGAGATCGAACCGAGGATCGTCGTCGACGCGTCGGGGTACGCCTCCGTGCTGACGGCCCGCGGTGGTCCGACCCACGGCTTCGAGCTCTCCCGCGAAGATGTCGGCATCGGCTACCGGCGCGTGGTCCCTCTGCTCGAGCCCCTGAGCGCCCCTTCCGACGGTCGTGTCGTGCTGTCGCCCGAGGGCGCGCTCGGGGGATACGGCTGGGTCTTCCCGATCTCCGACAGGCTGGCGAACATCGGACTCGGAGGCCCGCTCTCGTCGGTCGGAAGCGGCATCAGGAAGGCGTACGAGAGGTTCGTGGCGTCGCAGGACGATCTCGCGCCAGCGGACGAGATCGACGCGGGCGCCGGGCTTCTGCCGCTTCGAAGACCCATACCCAGTCTGGTCGGCCGCGGCTTCCTGTCGGTGGGCGACGCGGGCTGCCAGACGAGCCCCCTTCACGGTGGCGGCATCGCACCCTCCATCCTCGCGGGCGACGCCGCCGGACGAACGGCGGTCGATGCGCTCAGAAGGGGCGACACTTCGGCGGAGAGCCTCTGGAGCTACAACGTCTGGTACATGCGCGAAATGGGAGCCAGACACGCGGCCCACGACATGCTGCGCCGGGTGCTCTACGCGCTCTCGGACGACGACCTCGTCTATCTGACCGTCGAGTTCGCGCGGGCCGGTCTCATGATGGGAGCGGTCCGGAGAGGCGGCCTCAGACCGCCGCTTCGCGAAGCCGTCCGCGTGGCGGGCCGGGCGCTCGTTCGCCCGGGTCTCACTGTCTCGCTCCTCCGGGCAGGACGTCTCATCGACCGTGTTCGGAGGCACCACCGCGACTACCCGGAGAATCCCCGGCGGCTCGACTCGTGGATCGGACATGTCGAGTACCTGAACCGCGCCCTCTCGAAGTTCGTGACCGGAGGAACAGGATGAAGAGCCACAACCCGGCGCGCCTCGCCCTGGTCGTCGTCGCGGTTCTGGCGACGGCTCTTCCCGCGCGGACCATTCTCGTCAGACGGGCGACCGACTCGAACGGCGCCGCGCTCCACGACCTCGAGGCGGCGCTCGCCGTCGCCCGGGACGGCGACACCATCATCGTGGGGCCGGGTGCCTGGGACGCGGTCCCCGAGCCGTTCGTCGAGGAGTTCTGCGGCAACTGCGAGGAGCACGGGACGAGCGTCGAGGCGACCACCGGCTTCGCTGTCCGGGGGAAGGCGGTCCGCATCATCGGGGCCGGCGCCGGACGCACGGTCCTCCGGACGCACGCCGGCTACGGGCTCTACTTCGAAGACAGCGACGGGTCGCACGTCGAAGGCCTCACCATCACCGGCGGCGTGCGCGACCCGGACGGCGCCGCGACCGACGCAGGGATCGTCGCGAGGAGAAGCCGGGTCGTCATCGCGCGGGTCGAGATAGCCGACAACACGGACCGCGCCGACGACGTCGTCGTGGGCATCGGCGGCGTCATGGGTCGCGAGGGAGCCGTGCTCGAGATCGTCGGGAGCGAGATCCGAAACAACGGCTGGGACGGCGTGGCGCTCTACCGCGGAGCGACGGCCCTGATCATCGACAACTCCATCTCGGAAGGACGGGGCGCGGGGATCGGCGTCACGTGGGACGCGGTGGCGGTCGTGTACAGGAACGAGATATCCGGCTACTGGAAGGGCATCGGCAGCTTCGGAAGCTCCCGGGCCGTCGTCCGGAACAACATCGTGCGCGACAACCTCGGCTGGGGCGTCGTGGCGACGGGAACGTCGACGATGGAGGCCTCCAACAACGTCATCGTCCGAAACGGCAACTGCGGATTCGCGCTGTGGAGCGACGAGGCGTCCGGGCTCTTCACGAACAATGTGGTCGCCTGGAACGGATGGCGCGAGGAGTGGGTCTGCCCGAGGGTCGGCGTCTGGATGAACGGTGACCCGGCGCGGATGCCCGTCGAGTTCAACGACGTGTGGCGGAACGTCGAGGACGACTACCGCGACATGGAGGACCCGACGGGAACGCGCGGCAACATCTCGGTCGCGCCCGCCTTCGCGGGCTCGCTCGACTTCCGTCCGCTCCCCGCCTCGCCTCTCATCGACGCCGGAAACCCGCTCTTCACCGACCCCGACGGAACGCGGTCGGACATCGGGGCGCACGGGGGACCGGCCGCTCCGCCGAGGTGACCGGCCGCTCGTAGCCCCCGGTCGACCCGCCCCCGCGGCCGGGCCGGCCACAGCCCCGGTCGACCCGTCCCCGAAGCCGCACGCGCGAGCCACCTATCCCTTGTACTGAAGCTCGTACAGTCTGTAGTAGTAGCCGCGCTTCGCGAGGAGCTCCTGGTGGGTGCCCTCCTCGCAGATCCTGCCGTGGTGCATGACGAGGATCCTGTCGGCGTGCTGAATGGTCGAGAGGCGATGGGCGATGACGATCGACGTCCGGTCTTCCAGCAGGCGTACGAGGGCGTCCTGGATCAGCCGCTCGGTCTCCGTGTCGATGTTGGACGTCGCCTCGTCGAGGATCAGGACCAGTGGATCGAACGCCAGCGCGCGGGCGAACGCGAGAAGCTGGCGCTGACCGGTCGAGAGCGTCGAGCCGCGCTCCCGCACCTCCTCGTCGTAACCCCCGGGAAGACGCTCGATGAAGTGATCGGCATGGACGTGGCTCGCGATCCTCTTGAGGTCCTCGTCGGCGACGTCGTCCTTGCCCAGACGTATGTTCCCCTTGATGTCGCCCGCGAATATGAACACGTCCTGCATCACGAGGCCGAGCTGCGACCGGAGGTAGTCCTTCGACATGTTCCTGATGTCGACACCGTCGAAGAGAATGCTGCCCGAACGCACGTCATAGAACCGCTCGAGCAGACTGATGATCGACGTCTTCCCGGCGCCGGTGGCGCCGACGATGGCGACCGTCTCCCCCGGCTCGACATTGAACGAGACATGCTTCAGCACCCACTCGTCGTCGACGTATGCGAAGCAGACGTCGTCGAATTCGATCCTGCCCTCCCGCTTCTCCGGCCTCACGGGATCCTCGGGTTCCGGGATCACGTCCTCGTTGTCGAGCAGCATGAAGATGCGCTCCGACGACGCCATCGCCTGCTGCATCGTGCTGTACTGCTCGGTCAGGTTCCGGATCGGCCTGAAGAACATCTGCACGTAGGAGAGGAACGCGACGAGCGTCCCGAGCGAGAGCGTCGACCTCAGGACCTGCCCGCCGCCGTACCAGATAACGAGACCGATGGCGACGGCGCTCGCGAGTTCCATCAGCGGCATGAACATCGCGAAGACCCGGATCTGTCTCATCGCCGCGAGGAAGTTGTCGTGGTTGATCTTGCGGAACCGGCGCATGCTCTCATCCTCGCGCCGGAAGATCTGAGTCACGCGCATGCCGCTGATGCTCTCCTGGAGCGTGGCGTTGATGCGCGCCACCCGCATCCGGACCTCTCTGAAGGCGTCCCTGATCTTGACGCTGAAGACGACCGTCGCCCACGCCATGAACGGCAGCACCGCGAAGCTCACCAGAGCCAGCCGCCAGTTGAGGCGGAGCATCAGAACGACGACGCCCACGAGGATGAACACGTCGCGAAGCAGCATGATGACGATCGAGGTGAACATCTCGTGGAGCACCTCGACGTCGTTGGTGGCGCGGGTGACCAGACGGCCGATCGGGTTCCTGTCGAAGAACGAGAGCGACAACCGCTGCAGATGCCGAAGGATCTGCATTCGGATGTCGTACATCACCCTCTGGGACGTGAGCTCCATCATGTTGATCTGAACGAGGCGCACGACGAACGACCCGAGCAGGATCCCGATGATGATGAGCGCGATCCTGCCGACACCGGCGAAGTCGTCCCGGCGGAGGGCCGTCAGGTCCTCTTCCGAGAGCTCCGACAGGCTGTTGTACGGGATGCCGACGAAGCGACCGGCGGGAACGTATCCCTCGCGCGTGAGACCCCGTTCCTCGACGACCTGTCTGTCGGCGAGATAGTAGTCCCTCTGACCGATGAGCCCGGAATCGCGCGCGCGTGCGACCTCCCTCGGGTCGAAACCGGAGAGGTTCTTCGAGCTGACGAGGAAGGCCTCACCCTCGTCGACCGCCACGAGGTCCTGCCTGTGCCGCTCTATGAAGCTCTCGGCCACGTCGGCAGGCGCATCGTCGGGAACCACCATCCGGTGAGTCGAGACGATGTAGTCGTCGATGGCGAGACGCGTGAGATAAGGCAGCGCCAGTTCGGCGCCCGCCACCCCGATAAGGATGACGACGGACACGACGACCAGCCGGAGGTACGGCCGAACGTACCTGAGAAGACGACCGACCAGCCGCTGGTCGTACGCCTTCCCCATGATCTCTTCGTCGTGGTATTCGTACGCCATCACTCGTCCCCTGGGTCGCGCTGGTCCATCTCCGCCTCTGGGGCGCGCCGATCCATCTCCGCCTCGAGCAGCTGCCGCTCGTAGATGTCGGCATAGAGCCCGTGCTCCGCCAGCAGCTCGTCGTGCGTCCCTCGCTCGATGATCCGCCCGTCCTCCAGCACGATGATCTCATCGGCATGCTTGATGGACGAGATCCTGTGCGACACCGTGATGCTCGTCCTCGCGCGCAGCGCCGACGACAGCCCCTGCTGGATCCTCTCCTCGGTCGCGGTATCGACCGACGACAGCGCGTCGTCGAGCGCCACGATCGCGGGATCAACGAGGAGGGCGCGCGCAATGGCGACCCGCTGCTTCTGACCGCCGGAGAGCGTCACGCCACGCTCCCCCAGCGTCGTGTCGAAGCCCTCCGGGAAGTCCTCGATCTCTTCGAGCACCCCGGCGATGCGGGCGGCCTCGCGCACTTCCTCCTCCATGGCCGAGGGGCGGCCGAACCTGATGTTCTCCCTGATCGAATCGGAGAAGAGGAACGTGTCCTGTGGCACGTAGCCTATGGCGCCGCGCAGCGACGACAGCTTGAGCTTCCTCACGTCGATCCCGTCGATGAGGACCTCGCCCTCCTGCGCCTCGTAGATCCTGAGGAGCAGGTTCATGATGGTGCTCTTGCCCGATCCGGTGCGGCCCAGGATGCCCAGCGTGCCGCCGGCCGGCACGGTGAAGGACACATCGGCGAGGGCGGGCTCGAGGTCCTCCTCGTAGCGGAACGTCACATCCCGGAACTCGACGTCTCCCTCGATGCTCTCCGGCTCGACGGCGTCCGGAGCGTCCTTGATCTCCGGTTCGCTCTCGAGGATCCGGTTGATGCGCCCCATCGAGGCGGAGCCTCGCTGCATGATGTTGACCACCCATCCCATTGCCATCATGGGCCACGTGAGGATGGCCAGGTAGCTCGTGAAGGCGACGAGGTCGCCGGTCGAGATCGTCCCCAGCATGACCTGCCGGCCGCCGAAGTAGATGATGATGACGACGCTCATCGATGAGAGAGTCATGATGAACGGGAAGAACGCGCCCCATACACGGACGAGCCTGATGTTCTTCTGTATGTACTCCTGTCCGGCGTCGGCGAGTCGTGACAGCTCGTAGTCCTCGCGAACGTACGCCTTGACGACGCGGACGCCGGAGATGCTCTCCCGGACCCTCTCGGTCAGGTCGGAGAACATCTCCTGCACCCGCTCGAACCGGCGGTGGAGCATCTTCCCGGCCCTCAGGGTGAAGAGCGCGATGATCGGCATCGGGATGAGGGCGAGGCCCGTCAGCCGGACGTTCAGCACGAGCATGAACCCGATGGCGGCGACGCCGAGGATCATGGCGTCGACCAGAGCGACCACGCCGAAGCCGCACGCCATGCGCACGGCGTTCAGGTCGTTGGTCGCGTGGGCCATGAGATCGCCGGTCTTGTGTTCGGAGTAGTAGCGAGCTGAGAGGCGCTGAAGATGGGCGTAGATCTCGTTCCTGAGATCCTCCTCGATGTGCCGCGACGTCCCGATGATGAGATAGCGCCACGCGAAGCGGAAGACGGCGATGCCTGCTGCCAGTCCGGCGATGAAGAGCGCGTAGTCGAGAAGGTCGCCGCGGTTTCCGGCGCCCGTCGTGAGGTCGTCGACCGCCCGCTTGATGATGCGGGGGATGACGAGCTGCATCGCGTCCACGAGAAGCAGCGCCAGAACGCCCCAGACCACGGTCTTCCGATACCCGGAGAACCGTGAGAGGATGCTCCGGAGACTGCCGCCTCCATCGCGCCGGTCTTCGCTGTTCCTGTGCTCCTGAGCCAAACCGGTCTTCCCAAAAAGAGGCCCCGCACGGGGTGCGGAGCTCGTGAGGCGTCGCGACCGCCGGTCGCGTCTCATGTGAGACCGGATAAGTCTAGGCCAAGGTGACGGACGGTGTCAACGCGTGTTGCGAGCGCGGGAGCCCCCTTCCCCCGGCCGCCGGGGATCCCCTCTCTGAGGCGTTGCGCCGGCCCCGGACACAGGAGTATAATGGGATGGGGCGACCGGCGCGCACGACGGATGGGCCGCCGGAGCGCGCTGGGCGTCCCCAGCCAAGGGGGGGTGTTCATGATACGAACTGTTATGGCCGTCCTGCTTGTCGCTCTCCTCACTACCACTGCGCTCGCCAATCCGATCATCGGCGAGTGGTTCTACGTCGACTTCGACCCGCCTAACTACCAGCACTGGGTCATGCCGTCGCCGAACACCGTCGTCGAAGGCTATCTCGTGCTCAACCTCGAGTACGCCTGGCCGAACCAGGTGACGGGGGTCTCGTTCCGGGTCGACATCGTGCCCTGGCCCGGAGACGAGCCGAACTTCGAGACACTTCAGCCGTCCGCCATCTGGGAAGGCGACTGGAGGGAGGGCGTCACCATCGCATTCGGCGACTGTGTCGAAGCGATCCAGCCCGTGCCCGTCGCGAAGTTCTCCTTCTTCTACACGGGCGGCTCTCACGATGTGCTCATCCTGGACCATCCCGAGTTCCCGCGCTGGCTTCTCGACTGCTCCGACCCGCCCGAGATCATGATGTACTGCGTCTACACGAACGGCGCGGTTGGGAAGATGAACCATCTGTGGGGCGACTGCGGCGTCAACCCGGTCGAAGCGGCCTCCTGGGGTTCGATCAAGTCGATGTACCGGTAGACGGCGAGCTGGACGCTCAGACGAAGTTGATCGCGTATCCCACGCGGCGAAGGCCTGTCGTAGGGGCGCGGTCGCGTCCCGCACCATTCCAGGAAGGAGACGGACGATGCGTGCGACGCTCTGTATTCTCGCGCTCGTCATCACCGTGTCCCCCGCCAGCGCCAACCCTGTCTGGAACGACGGGGTCATCGTGGAATTCGCCGACGGTCAGAACTGCGTCTGGCCCAGCTACCCCAACCAGGTCATCACCGCGAGGGTGGTCCTCACGGAGCCCATCCTCGCCCAGGCCGGAATCGTCGGCTTCGCGTTCCGCATCGAACGCACGTTCGGTGGATGGGTGCTGGACACGCGGAACCTGCTGGACCCCGGAGGTCTGATGGCCGGCTCTGTCGAGGGCGACGGGCTGTCCCTCGCCTCCGCTACCTGCGTCCTGCCCGACGAGCAGGGGCGCATCCCCATCGCCGAGATCGACTACGTCTATCTGGGCCCGCCGGGGCTTCTGACCGTCACCGGGTCCCTTCTGGACGGACAGACCTTCGTGGATTGCGAAGTGGCCTGGCAGAGCTGGTACACCTACGAGGACCTCAATACGGGCGGCGTCGGAGAGGTGCCTCCAGCGGGCTGCTTCAACTCGCCGGTCGAGACGTTGTCCTGGGGCTCGATCAAGGCGATGTACCACTGAGCGACCGCGCGTACATATGAGGCGTCGCTCTATCGCAGCTGGAGCCAGGGTCGTCCGGCCGACAGGCGGGTTTTCCAGCTGACCGACCAGGTGTCCGGCCGACAGGACCGGGAGACCGGCCGGGTCCGTCGACGACTCAAGAAGACAAGAAGGGGAGACCTTCCTGCCCAAGCCGCAGGAGCGTGGTCTCCCCTTCGTTCGTCGGTGGGCCGCCTGGCACACGGCCCCGCATCCCAAAAGAGGGATGACCGACATGCGTCAGCCGCGAACGCAGTTGCTCTCGCGTTCAGAAGTCTGCGTCCGCGAAAGTGAATACAACAAGGCGCGGGTTTCTGTCAATGGTTTATTCGAACCGCGTTCATTCAACGCCGGGCCGTCCGGACCATGTAGCCCTCGTAGAAGATGTGGCGCACGCCTCGGCTGCTCCCTACCAGCAGCCCGATCTCGACCTCGCCCGTGTGCCGCCTGACCAGCCGGAACCCGCCGGACACGGGAACGAACGACTTGTCGAGGAGGATCTCCCGCGCCGGGAACGGTGGATCGGCCACGCCGCCCTCGATGCGAACCGGTCCGCCGTCCACCACGGACACCCAGAGCGTTCCGTCGAAGTGGTCGACGTCCCTGACGAGCGCCCGAAGCTCGAGACGAAGGCACTCCTCACCCTCCATCTCCTCGACCCCTGTCAGCTCGACCTCGTATTCGTCGGGCCGGAGTACGGGACCGACGAGGCTCTCGAGCCGGTACTTCCCTGATGGATACCTGAGGTGGGACTCGATCACCGTTCGCGAGAGCCCATCGGCTCTGTTGTACGACAGGTGGGCGGAGGCCGTGCGGTCCTCGCCGTCAGGACAGTGCTCGATCACCTCCTGACGAACGAAGAGGCTCTCGATGTCGGTCATCGCGGCCTCGACGCCGGCGTTGTACTCCGCCAGCACGTCCGCGACGTCCGGCAGCTCGTCGGC
The DNA here is from genome assembly GCA_964596015.1 of uncultured bacterium. Classification (GTDB taxonomy): domain Bacteria; phylum Joyebacterota; class Joyebacteria; order Joyebacterales; family Joyebacteraceae; genus WJMD01. The sequence continues at coordinate 39,292 of CAZQSB010000001.1, forward strand.
CGCGAGAACCAGAGACGGCAGGAGCAGAGAGAGGAAGAAGACCAGCGTGACGCGTCGCATCGGAAGACCTCCAGACTGATGGACGGACTCTAGGCGCGCGGCGCCGCCGTGTCAAGACGACGTGCCCGTCCGCCGAGCTTGACCCGCCACCACCGGGGGACGATACTGTGCATGATGCTGCGAGGCGCGCACTCACCCTGAGCGGCGCGCCGGAACCGGGAAGGAACCCACCGCGCCCGCCGGCTGTTCGCCGTCACTCGAAGGAGCCGCCGCGATGATCACAGGAAGCAAAGCCGGTCGCGTCATCGTTGCGCTTCTGCTGACAACGGGGATCTCGACCGCGAGGACGCTGTCTCCGGCCGACACCCTCGGTCCGACGCTCCGCGCGGGCTTCGCCGAGGGCCGCTTCGGTTCCGCCATCGCGGTCGGCGATGTTGACGGAGACGGCCACCCCGACCTCGTCGTCGGGGCGCCGGGAACCTCCACGGAAACGGGGGAAGCGCTCGGCGGAGCCGTCTACGTCCTCGATGTCTCGCTGGACCATGAGGGCCTTTCCCCGTTCGCGCGAGGCGAGGGCCCTCGCGACCAGCTCGGAGCGGCGGTCGTCGTGCGGGACCTCGACGGCGACGGCATCGACGATCTCATCGCGACCGCGCCGGGGGCATCGCCGGGAGAGCGCACTGCAGCCGGCGTCGTGAGGGTCTGGCTGGGGCCGCTTCGAGACGCCGACGAGGCCGCGCTCGTGATCGAGGGAGAACGGCCGGGAGACCGCTTCGGGGCTTCGGCTCTCGTGGTGGACGTCGACGGAGACGGCTCCGCTGAGCTTCTGGTCGCTGCCCCGCGCGGTGGAGCGCCTGACAGGATCGGGTTCGGGACCGTGTCGGTCATTCCCTGGACCGCGCTCGCCGATCTCTCCGGCCGCGTGTCCGCCGGCGAGGTCGCCGTCGTCACGATCCGCGGCGATGAGAAGGGAGACGCGCTGTCGGCGCTCGCCTCCGGCGACATCGACGGAGACGGCATGGCCGAGATCATCGTCGGAGCCCCGCACGCCGACGGCCGGGACTACGATTTCGTCGACGCGGGAAAAGTCGGCATCTTCAGGCTGCGGGGTGAGCTGCCCGATACGCTTCTGTTCAGCGACGCCGCGACTCTCATCCACGGGGCACACGCGAGGGGCTTCCTCGGGGCGGCGTTGGCGACGGGCGACGTCACGGGTGACGGGATCGACGAGCTGGTCATGGGCGCGCCTACGGCGGGCGAGAAGGGCGACGGCGGCGAGGTCTCCGGACACGCGTTCGTCCTCTTCGGCGAGCCCGAGGGTCCCCCGCTCGAGATCTTTCTCGCCGAGTCGGACATCCCGAGGGCCCACTCGGAACGGTGGGAGCTCTTCGGAGCGGCGGTCGCGGCCGACGACGTCGACGGCGACCGCACGGCGGACCTGTTGTTCGGGGCGCCGTTCCTGTCGTGCGACGGCGGGGACACCCGGTGCGGAGGAGTCTTCATCTACCGAGGCAGTCTCAGGTCGGTGGTCGCCGCAAAGACCGGTCCGGCGGACCGCGCGGACGCGCTGCTCGTCGGAACTCTCGAGGACGGAGCAGCGGGAAGCGCGGTCATCGTGGCAGACGTGACGGGCGACGGTCGCGCCGACCTCGTCGTCGGAGCGCCGGAGGCGCCGTCGCCGGAAGGAGAGCCGCGGGCCGGAGCCGTGTACGTCATCGACGCCGCGGCGCTGACGCGCTGACCCGTGCGGGCCGCCGGAGACCTGCCCTCGCGGGGCTACCGCTCGATGATCTCCACGGTATCGCCGCCTTCGAGGACATGTTCGAGCCCCACCTCCTGTCCCTCATGAACCGCGGAAGGGCCCCACACCCGCGCCCTGCGCGCCTTCGACGCCAGCTCCTTGTGGATGGCCGCCGCGAGGTCCCCGACCGTCGCGCCCACCGGCACGGCATAGTCCAGCGGCTCATCGGGCTCGGCCGGGTTTCTTGCCTTGACGACGATGCGGCCGACAAGACCTGAGAGCGCTTCGCCGACCGCGGCCCGCTCGCCCGGACCGAGCGGATGCGCGAAGAGAGTCGCCGAGGGAACCATCGATCGCAGGTACTCGAGCGCGTCCACACCGGCCCGGTCGACATGGGTGCCGAAGAGCAGGGCCGGCTTCGCCCGTCCGGTGGAGCCGATGCCGGTTTCCCCTCCCGCCCGCCAGACGGCGCGGACCTCAAGCTCGTCCAGCCGCTCGCAGGTCACACTGAGCTCCTTCTCCGGGTCTCCGGAGAGGTCAACGACCACGCCGAGAAGCCCGGCGTTCGACACCGCCTCCTTGAGCCCGGAGGCGTACGAGAGCTCGGAGATCGGTCCCTCCGACAGGGGCGGAAGGTCGACGATCTCGAACTCGTAGGCCCCGATGGACATCATGCCGACGTTCGGCAGCAGTGTCGTGTAGGGGTAGTCGGCCGTCTCGACCTCCGCGCCGGTCAGGGCCTCGAAGAGCGTCGATTTGCCCACGTTCGGCAGCCCCACGAGCCCCACCTGCGCCAGTCCCCGTTTCCTCACCGAAAAGGGGTCGTCGCGCACCTCGTGCGCGCCGCGGACGGACAGGATCTTCTCGAGCTCCTCGACGCGCCGCGCGAGCTTCTTGCCCAGTTCCTGATACGGCCCCTTGAACGCGGGCCAGCCGGCGAGATACTCGCGGAGGACCGCGACCTCCTCCGCCGGGGCCTTCCCCTTCGTCTCGCGCTTGATCTTGACCCAGAGGTCCCTGTGGGACATCGGCACGGTGCCGTCCTCCGATCGCCACTTCCGGGCGTGCCGGCGGCGGAGTCTCCTTCTCGCCAGTCGGAGCCTCGCGCGTTTCTCGAACTCGTCCGAGCCGGACCTCGTCACACCGTCCTCACACCGTCCTCACCTCGAGCGGGCGCCGGCCCTCTTGTCGGCGTTGAAGATCTTCCAGTACTCGTCCTCGCTTCTCTCGGCCTCGTCCTCGTTGAACCCGACGCGCTGCATCACGCGTTCGACGAACGCGTCCGCGTCGCGCTCCTGGTTCCTCTTCCCCGCCTTCGCGAGATAGTAGTGACCCCATTCGTGCGCCACCAGATACCACGTTCCGACGACCGCCACCTTCGGGGCCTTCGCCGCCATGTGATGGAGGTTGTGAACGAATCCGAAGTCGTACACCGGGATGACGGCGCGGTACTCGTCGTCGGTCAGGGTGACCTGGCCGCCCGTCGTATCCCAGTGCCGGAGGCGCAGGGACCTCGATGAGTACGAGTTGCGTATCTTGAGCGCCCGGTAGACCAGCGTCCCGACCTGGCTGTGCACGGTGGCCATGTAGCGGAAGCCAGAACGGACCCGCTTGAGCCAGGCCACCTCGCTGTCGAGCTTCGTGCTCACGTCACTCTCCCCGCGCGGGACGCGCACACACCGAATGGACGATGCTCATCATACCATGAAAAGGCGGGGGCGGCATCGAAGCCGCCCCCGCCGGGTGCGTTCGTCCGTCCCTTGCACGGACAGACCGATCTCCGGTCCGTCCGCCCAGGTCGAGCTTACTTGAGCACCATCAGCTTGCCGCTCGCCGTCGTTCCGTCGATGTCGAGGCGCGCAAAGTACACGCCGGTGGCGACGGGCCGCCCGGTCGCGTCGAGTCCGTCCCAACGGATCTCGCCGGGACCGGCGGGCCGGAAGTCGTTGAGGAGCGTCCGTACCGCGCGACCGGAGACGTCGTAGATCGTGACCTCCACACGGCCGCCGCCCGTCGGCACGCTGTAGGCGATCGAGGTCGCGCTCGTGAACGGGTTGGGCGACGCGGGACGGAGAGCGAACTGGTACTCATCCGTCTCCTCGACGCTCGTCTCGACCTGCTCAGCGTCGAACGTGTAGGTCATGTCGTTCACATCGTCGGTCTGGTTCGTGACGACCATGACGACCTCACTCAGGCCGTCCCATCCCTCGACCGTGATGTTGCCGTTCCCGAAGCCGTTGAGCGGGATCTCGCCGTACTCGCTCGTCGCGCCGCCGGATGTCTTCTGGAGTACCGCGGCGCCGTTCGGGGTCCCGAAGAGACCGGGGCCGTCGTAAGCAAGCTGCAGTCCCGTCCACCCGCCTCCCGGGTTCGTGAAGCGGATGAAATTCATCCCCATGTGATCGGGCTTGTAGCTCGAGTACGGCTCGCCGTCGACGATCGGGAACATCCCGAAGGACCTCGTGATGGAGACGAGCGGGAACAAGGTACCCTCCGAATAGTGTCCCCCGTCACAGCGCGTGTTCGTGAACCAGTTCCACTTGGCGAACTCGTGGAACTCGTCCTCGAGCTCTCTGCCGTACGAGGCCAGAACGACGTCCAGGTACTGGTAGACCGAGCTCGAGCCCCCGCACTGGTTCCAGTAGTCCGCGATGACGCCCGGGTCCACATGCTCTCCGAGGAAGATGTTCCATACGCACGAGCCGTAGATGCGCAGGCCGGTGCTGTCCTCCCAGTCGAGCGACTGGTACGTCGAGTTGAAGTAGTAGGGGATGTACTGAGTGTAGTCGTTGATGCTGTCGTAGACCAGTTCCTCGGCCCACACGGCGGTGCACTCCATGTACCAGAGCTCCTCGGTGTAGTCGATGGCCATCTGGCAGGCGTGGTTGAACTCGTGCGCCAGCGTGACCTTCATCGGGTCCTGAGGATCGGGATAGCCGAAACCTGCGTAGTCATTGTCGATGACAAGGTAACTATAGGCTGCGTTTCCGGGACCAGCCACGTACGTCGGCTGACAGTAGCCGTAGTAGCCGGAGCAGTTCTGGACGTAGATGTCGTAAAGTCCGCAGCCTCCGCTTCCGCCCGGGTCGCCTGAGTCGTCAGGCGGACAGATGAAGCCGAGGTTCGTCACTTCCTGGTCGTACACGTACTCCGCCGCCGTGGCGATCGCGTCGCGGTACGTGGTGTCCGGCCAGTTGAGGATCTTGTGCGTGCCGCTCGTGTCGTAGTGGATCCTGAAGTGCTCGGTCGTGATCGACTCGTCGCAGTTCGGGCGGGCCCGGAGCCTCAGGATCTCGCTCGTCACGGCCTCGGGAAGCCCGGGAAGAGCCCGCTCGATCTCGAGGGCCATCGGCGTTCCGCACTTGTCGATGAGACCACCCCGGAGCGCGGGGTCCAGCTCACCGGAGGCGTAGAGCGCCTGAGCCTTCGCCATGATCATCTCGGCGAGATCGGCGCCGCGCTGAACGTGCGCCTGCTCGATCGCCTTCCGAGTGGTCATCTCCTCGACGTTCATCTTCGCGCCGGCTGAGCCGGCAACGGCCAGGGCGAGGGCGACGACGAGAAGAAGAGGTAGGTGCTTTCGCATCGTTCGGACCTCCATTCCGCTCAATGTGTCCGACGGAAAACCATCTATTCTTCCAAATATGCAGTGTAACACAACTTACGTATCAAGTCAAGGGCAGTACGCTCAATGTCTATGATGCGCTGGAACTCCCACGGTCGCCCTGAGAACGCTCTCGGACGTACGTCGTGGCCGGGGCCCGTCCTCCGGGGTTCCGGGACGCGAGCGGCTCCCGGTGAAAAGCGAAGCGCAGGAGCCGCCACGACCCCTGCGCTTCCGTCGCTGCTCTCTCCAGGAACGCTCAGCTGCCGCCCACCGGGACATCGTCGGTCCGGCGGCCGTGAGACCCCGCGGTCCCGGACCCATCCTCCGGCTCGCGGTCGTCCACGACCCGCTCGCCGAGTCCGTGGGACTCCCGGTACCACTCCTCGAGATAGGGCCGCTCGAGGGCCCACTGCCGGACGATGCGCTCCCCATGACGGTGCCACTCGGACGCCTCGTTGTCGTAGTGGTCGCGGCGCCACTCCCTGTCCGTCAACTCGCGGAGCGTCCGGCCGTACTCCTTCAGGTGCTTCACGATCACCGGGTCCTCGACGATGCTCTCCGCGCCGTTGTGGCTCGGCACCGCGCCGTACTCCTTCACCAGCCGTCTGAGGACCTCGGGGTTGTCGATGATCATGCACGGGGCGTACAGGTTCCTGATGTCGTTGTACGGCTGTTCGTATCGGATCGCTCGGAAGAAGTCGCACGCCAGGATCTCGCGCAGCGGAGCCTGCCTGATGTTCCCCACCGCGAAGTGACAGAACACGCAGGGCTCCACGTTCCCGTTGGACGTGACGTGGAAGTAGAGTCGCCCGCCGGCCATGCACCCGCCGACATACTGACCGTCGTTCCAGAAGTCACCGATGAAGATCGGCTTCCGGAACCTGAGGTCGTTCACGCGGTGTCGGAGCGCGACGCGCTGCTCGGGCGTCGCCATGAGCTCGACGTTCGGCTCCCGCCCGATCGGTATGTACTGGAAGAGCCAGGCGAAGACGGCCCCCTGCTCGATGTAGAAGTCGAAGAGTCTGTCGGAGGTGATGGTCTCGTAGTTCTTGCTCGTGACCGTCACGGAGATGCCGAAGGGCAGCCCTCTTTCTCTCAGGCGCCCCATCGCGGACAGGACTCGCTCGTACGTCCCCTCGCCGCGCCGCGCGTTGGTCTCGCGGTCGTAGCCCTCGACGCTGATCGCCGGAGCCGCGTTCCCCAGCTCGAGCAGCCTGTCGGCCACCTCGTCGTCGATGAGCGTGCCGTTGGTGTAGATCTGGAAGAAGCAGTCGTTGTGCTTCTCGAACATGTCGAGAAGGTCTTCGCGCACGAAGGGCTCGCCGCCCGAGATCGTGAAGAAGTACATCCCGAGGTCCTTGCCCTCGGAGATGACGCGGTCGAACTCATCGGTCGTGAGCTCGCCGCTCTTCCTGTACTCGAACGCGTAACAACCCTCGCACCTGAGATTGCAGCGCATGGTCGGACTGATGACCGCGAAGCTGGGCGGGAGCCATCCCTCTTCCTCGAGGACCTGATGCCTCCGAACGCCGCCGAGGACACCCCAGTTGACCAGGAAGCTCTCGATGAGCCGCTGCCTGGCCTTCGGGGCGAGGTCGAAGATCCTGTCGGACAGAGCGCGGGCGTTCTCATTGTGGGTGAGCGCGTGTCGAAGCCGCTCGGCTTCCGATCTGACATCCCGGTTCGGGATGATCCGTACCGCCCACTCCAGAAGCCGGTCGACGTCGTCGGACGACAGCCTGCTCCCCCACGAACCCAGCCGTCGGAGCGCTGTGGCTTTGAACGTGTTGCCGAACCCCTTCATGCTTCCCTCCCCGCGTCTACGATCCCTCAACCGCGCGCCCGGGTCTCTACATCTGACCCGATCTCGGCCTGCACCCGATGCCCTCGAGCACGAACCGCGCGACCTCGTCCGCCTTACCGACGAGGGAGTACGAACGGTCGCTGGCCACCCAGTCGTAGACCACCATCTGGAAGCAGCCGAAGAGCATCGTCGCCGCGATGTGCACGTCGACCTCGCGACACGCGCCGTTCCTGACCCCTTCCGCCAGAATGCTCTCGATGATGTCGAGGTAGGCGCGGCTCGAACGCTTGGCGACCATCTTGATCATCTCGGTGCTCTGGCGAAGCTGCGACAGGAAGATCTTCGCGCTCTCGGGATTGTCCTCCATCAACTGGAAGCCCTGCGTCAGGAGCCTGCGGATCTTGGAGATGGGATCGCTCTCCTTCGCGACGGCCGAGCGCAGTCGCTCCATGTGCATGCTCAGGAACTCCTCGAAGACCGCGACGAGCAGCTCCTCCTTGCTCGAGAAGTAAATGTAGATGGTGCCCGCGGCGACGCCGGCGGCCTCGGCGATCTCCGCCGTCGTGGTGTTGTGGTAGCCGCGCTCGCCGAACAGACGAGCTGCCGCCGCGATGATCCTCTCCCGCTTGTTGCCGACACGCTTTCTGGCCATATCGCAAACCTCTCTGGTGTACGGCGCGGGGCTCTTCTTGTGCCCCGTCCGACGTGGATTGCGGCGGGACCATCCCGCCCCCGGCGCGTCCCGTCGGCGTCCGCAGACCCGCCCACGTAACCGAATGAGCGTCCACCAGGGAACGCTGCGGCTTTACTGACTGACGCGCGCTTCGATATTAGCGAACCGTTCAGGAACGCGCAAGGGGCTTTCGTCCGGCGGGAACGCGGAACCGCCGCAGACCCGGAAGTCTGCGGCGGCTATGAAGTTGCCGGGGCGCGCTCCAGCCAGGGGACGCAACGCGGCGAGCCAAGAGAGAGGAATCGCCGTCCAGGCTAGCGCGTCCGACTGGTCAGATGACGCACCCCGGAAGGACCTGTCGACGGCCGTCCACGAAACTCCGGCTTGACGATGTCGCCGAAGTCATGGATGAGCGGAATGCCCAGCACGTAGCTCACGACGTGGGGCATCACGCGGCCGCTCGAGAGATTGTGATAGAAGTTCCATTCCAACGGCTGAGTGGTCATGATCACCCAGCCCTCGCCGTACCCGAACTCCACGAGCGTAGCGGCCCCATCTTCGTTCTCGATGTAGACCGTCGCCCCGTCGGGGAGGCCGCCGATCACTGCGTGGCTCGCGTACTGGCCGTAGAGCTCCTCCGGAAGCCCCTCGACGATCGGAGCGCCCGGCAGAGCGACATAGTTGTACCAGGTCTGATAGGGACTGAGCGTTACGGCGCCCGGCAGTTCGATCCCGGCCTCCTGGATGGAGCCGCCGTGCGCGCCGAGGTCGCAGGCCTCCCAGAAGATCGTCCCGCCCGCGGCGACGAAGCGCGAGAGTCTGACCTGCGCGGCCGCGTACGCGAAGTAGAAACCTCCAGGTTGGTCACTCTGCACAATGACGAGGTCCTCGCCCGGAGTGAGGTCGAGCGTCGGGAGGTCCTCAGACCCCACGATCTCGTACTCGTTCGGGCCGTCCCCCTCCGTCAGGCCCATCACCTCGAGCATCTGATCGAGGATGGCCGGGACCGTGGGCGACCACGGGACCTCATCGCGCAGAATGACGATGTGTGAGGCCGTCTCCTCGCTCCCGCCGACGTTGACGGCGTGGACGATCGTGTCGTTCAGATGCTCCTCGTCGCGGACCTGCAGAGCCACCTGGTGCATGCCGCGGGTGTCGAAAGTGGTCACGGTCGTCTTGATCGCGTTCCAGTCCGTGTCCCAGACGCCGTCGTTCTCAAAGTCCCATCGGACCTCGAGCGACGCGACCTCGCTGTCCGGATCCGTCACGATGCCGGCGTCGAACTCAACGAGGGTTCCGACCGCGGCGAAGGGAGGATCGACCTCGAACGCGGCCTCCGGCGGAGAGTGCGATCCGGCGAGCGTCATGACGCCGTCGAGCTGACTGATGCGCTGGGCATCCTCCGGCTCCGCGGCGACCAGACAGGAGACAACGGGGATCTTCTTCTCACCTCCCGAGACGACCTCGGTCGAGAAGCAGATGCCCTGAACGACCGGACAGACCGCCTCGAGATAGTCGGCGCAGGCGTCGTTCTCCTCTCCCCAGAACCACGCGGCGAAGAGGTCCGCGCGCTCGGACACAAGCCCCATCACGCCTTCGACGAAGCCGTAGGTGTCGGCCGAGCCGATGCGGCCGGCAAGGGCGCCCGTCTCGACGGAATCGAGGTCGAGAGCGGAGGCGTCGGCTTCGGGAGAGACGCCCCCCAAGAGGCCGACAAGGGAAGTGACCATCCGCGCGGCGTTCCACGTCGAGGCCAGTCCATCACCGGTCGTCGCGTCGAACGTCCTGAAAGAGCCGCGGAAGAAGGCCACGTCGTAGGTTCCGTCACCCAGGTCGACGTAGGTTTTCGTCGCCGCTACGGCGTCGACGACCGGGGGCCAGCTCGGCGTGACCCGCACGCGGTTCCTGGACGAGTCGACGAGGAACAGCAGCGTGTCGCCTCCGCCGACCGTGGTGAGGCGCCCGGCGTAGTACACCGGGTCGGGATTCACGCACGCGATGTCATCGCCGTCGGCGTCCTCGATCCATGGAGACGCGAGCGGCTCGAGCGGTTCCGAGTGATCGTCGAGCACGTCGATGAGGAGCTCGCTGGCGAGCTGCATCAGCGCAGGCTCGAGGTTCCCTTCGAGCCTCGACGATGACGAGCTCGCGACGACCGCCTCGGCCGCCGCGACGATGTCGGGCCACGTGGCCTTCGCCTGGGCCGCCGCGACGACCTCGTTTCTGTCGGACGACGAGAACATGAGGAGATAGGGATTCATCATGACGAGCGACAGCGCGGTCGAGGTCGCGTCGATGGTTATGTCGGTCGTCTCGTCCTGCGGGACGTAGCCGAGCAGCGCGGGCGCGCCGTCTCCGTCAACGACGGCGACGACCTGGGCCCGGTCGTTGTCCGGTATCAGGACGGAGTACGTCCCGTCCGCTCCGACCTCGGCGCGTTCGGCGATAGAGACCACATCGAACTCGGCGACGTCGGCGACTGCCCCCTCCGGAAGCGCGACGGTCCCGCTCACGCGTCTGAGGGCGATAGTCTCCACCGGGGCGTCGGACGGGCCGACGGAGCTGGCGCACGACCCGAGGACGAGCCCCATCACCAACAGCGCCAGCACCCGCGTTGTCGCACCTCTCATGGCTCCCCTGCTCCCTTCGCGAACGACCCCTCGCCGGCCACGCGCGCGCCTGCGGCGCACGGCCGCATGCATCCACGCGGGTGTCAGTGCAAGGGATGTACCAACGCGCGGGAACCCGCGGCCTTTCCCGTCCAGCCGCTCGCCGGACGCCGACCGGGACCGGGGCCTTTCCCGTTCCCGTCGCTCTCCCGGACAATTGACGAGGGGAACAAGAAAGAGGCCGGCCGCCATCGGCGACCGGCCTCGCTTCGTGGATTCTGTCGGTTGACGCTAGCGGAGCACGACGACCTTCCCGTGACGTGTCTCCCGCGGCGTCGAGACGCGGACGAAGTAGAGCCCGCTTCCGAGACGATGTCCGGTCTCGTCGCGGCCGTCCCAGGCCAGCTCTGTCCTGCCCGGGGACACCGACCCCGCAAGGAGCGTGCGGACCAGCCGGCCGTCCACGCTGTAGACCTCGACTCTCGCTTCCGTCGCGACGGGCGAGTCAAAGGCGATCATCGTCCGCGCGGCGAACGGGTTCGGCAGCGCCGGATGGAGAGCGAGCTTCGTCGGTCCACCCTCGATGCCGGTGTTCTCGACAGTGAACGAACCCGTGTCCATCAGCGGACCGCGCTCGGTTCCGTCATCTGCATATGCCGTCCAGTAGTAGGTCCCGTTCGAGAGCGACGAGCCCACCGTCCAGGAGGTCGTCCCGCTGCCCTCGGCGACGCCGGTCGTCGAACAGACGAGGCCTGTCCTCTCGGCGTCGCTGTATACGAGGAAGCCGTACGTCAGCACGTCGCCGGCGTCGGGATCGGTCGCGTTCACGACCTCGAGCGTGGGCGTCGACGTCGAGACCGTGCCGCCCGCTGGCGGGTCGGAGAGCGACGGCGTCTCGGGAGGCGCGTTCGACGGGTCCGGTCCGTAGATCATGACGTCGTCGACGAACCACCCGTTGTCGGTGACGTACGCGTCCGAGTTGAACCGGAATCGGACCTTGAACTGATCGGTGCCAACGTAGGGCGAAAGGTCCAGCTCGACCTGTTCCCAACCCCCGTTGTCACCGTGGTACCTCGGACCGACCTGCAACCAGGTCGAGCCGTTGTCGGTGGACGCCTCGACGTAGCAATAGTCGTAGTCGAGCTCGGTCTGCACCCGGTGCCAGAAGGTCATCTCGGCGGCGGAGGCGTTCGAGAAGTCGAGCGGTCCGGCGAGCTCGATCCATGTGTTCCGGTAGTTGCCGTAGGAGCCGGACGGGCTGTCGGTGTACGAGTTCGTGGAGGAGTGGTACACCGACGACGAGAGCCCCCAGTACCCGTCGTTTTCGACCCAGTTGCCTGTCCCGCTCTCCATGTCGTCTGAGAAGACGAGGGTCGGCGTGCCGACCATCCAGGAGAGGTCCTCCTCGGCGTAGAAGCCGTCGCCGGATATCTGGAGCGTCAGCGTGAGGCCGTGAGCGTCCGGACAGGAAGCGTCGAGCGTGAAGGAGAAGGGGTCGGCCGAGTTGTCGGCGCTCGAGAGGGCTGGAATCGACCCGAGGGTCGTTGTGGCGTCGTGAAGCGTCACGTACGCGTCGTCGGTGACGAGCGTCATCTCGACGTCGGTCATGCCGAGTCCGACGCCCTGGTTCTCGATGGTCGCGACGAGGTCGAGCGTCTCCCCGGCGTCCGGCTCGCCGTCGCCGTCGCCGCCCGAGAGAACGTAGTCGTCGAGCGCGAGATAGCCGCCGGCCACTCTCGTCACGTAGATCTGCGGCCAGAGGTTCTCCGCGTTCAGGCCCGCGATCTCACTCTCCTGGGGCCAGAAGTCGGTGCCGGCCACCTCGATGCAGAGCGAGAGCACGTCGGCGACACCGTAGGCCCAGTCGCAGGTCGTTCCGCTGCAATCGTAGAGGATCTCTCCCGCCTGTCCGACCTGGTAGCCGTTGTACTTGGCCATCTCGTTCGCCATCGTGCGGAAGAGCGCGTCGTCGGCCGTGTGCTGGGTGTAGTCGTAGCCCCACGGCAGGAGCACCATGCCGGCCACCGAGTGGAAGGTGACGTTCGTCACGAACTCGTGGTCGAGAACGAAGTCCCTGTAGGCCTGGATCTCGGGCTCGGAGAACGCCGAGGTCCCGCAGTAGGTATCGTTGCAGGGATTGAAGGAGATGCCGGACGTACCCCACATGTAGTCGTAGTTCCTGTTCGGGTCGACGCCGTAGCAGGAGGACCCATCATTGTCGCGGCGGTTCTTCCGCCACATTCCGCCGCCCTGGGGATAGGTCGTCTCGTTGTAGACGTAGCCGTCGGGGTTCACGATGGGCAGGAACCAGATCTCGCGGTTGTCGACGAGGAACGTGGCCTCCGGGTCGGAGCCGTAGTTCTGGCAGAGCCAGTTCATGTAGTGAATCTGGACCTCGAGGGACATGGGCTCGCGCGCGTGGTGCATCCCGTCGAAGAGAACCTCGGGCTCCGTCTCGTCGACGTCCGGGTTGTCGGAGATCTTGATGGCCCAGAGCGCGCGTCCCTCCCACGAGGAGCCGATGGACTCCCGGGCCGTCGTGATCAGCGGGTAGTTCGCGTGAAGATCATCGAGAAAGTCGATCATCTCCGAGTAGGTATGGAACTCGCCGAAGTTCGGTCCTCTCATCCGGGAGGAGTAGTAGCGCTCCATGTCCTCGATCTCGACCGTGAGCGCGTAGCCGAGTGAGCGGAGCTCCTCGAGCTGTTGCGCGTCGGTCACGATCTGGACCATCACTCCGGGCTTCGACCGCATGACGTCGAGACCAGGGATGCTCACGAACTCCCTCCACTCGGCGCGCGAATCGAACTCCACGAGGGCCTGGATCTTCGCAACGTCGGCCGCGGTCCCGGCGGTCGAGACCAGCATGACCAGCGCCAGCGCAAGAACGATGTAGCGGGTCGTCCTCATCCTGCGGCTCCTTCCGCTCAGTGAACCGGTGTGCCGCTGTTGTCGTCGCTGTCGGTGTCCGTATCACATACCTAACCCGGCGCGCTCCCGCCTCCAAGGCCGGATGCGCGCCCAATACCTTATGATATCACAGATTATGCAGCGAAGCAATGATGAGCCGTTCAGGTGGGCGACGGGCCGCGTCGCGCCCGAGCGCTCAGGGAGGCGTGAGCTCAGCAACGCCGCTCCGGAACGGCTCCCACGCGGCGGCAAGCCCCGGGAGCGGCTCGGAGGAGACCACCGAGAAGCCGTCGCAGCGACCCCTCCACAGCGTGTAGTACCGGGGGCGCCCGGTCCCGCGCTCCGGATGGGCGGCATACAGAACCCGTCCTCCGGTGACCAGCAGACTGTTCAGGCAGGTGAAGTCCGCTACATCATCGAGTGAGGTCGACAGTGAGCCGGCGATGTCCGATGGATCCACGCCGGCGAGGATGTGGAGGAACAGGAGTTCCGAGTCCGTTCCGCCCCGGGGAAGGAGTCCCTCGGGACGCCGGAGGCGCGACGTATTACGAACGGCTCCGTTGTGGCAGTACGCCCACTCGGCGCCCATGTGCGTCGCCGCGAAGGGATGGGTGTTCTCGAGCGACACTCCGGCGTCTCCGGTACTCCGCCGGGCGTGGAGAACAAGTCTGTCGGTCTCGATCAGGGTCAGCGTATCGAGCGCCGGGTCGTCGAAGCACGGGATCGTACCCCGTGCCGTCCTGAGACGTCCGTCCTCCTCCCAGACCGCCCCCCACCCGTCGGCGTGGACGTACTCGCTGCCGCGCTCGGTATACTCGTGCCGGTGCGGTGGATTGTCGTTCGAGGCCATCGCGCGAAGCCCCTCTATGAGCGGCGCGACATCGAAGCGGCCGGCGGCCGCGAGCATCCTGCACATGACGTGGTTCCTCCCGACGACGATGGTATCCGTCACGAGGCCGCCGCGTCAACGCGCGGGCTTCCGGCTCGATTGACAGACTGCCGACGGCGAGACTATACTCGACCCGATCCCGCGAGCGGTCCGGGCGGCGCGGGACGGTCCTTTCTGTCCCGGACATCGGAGGTGGCGGCCGACCGCGAGCCGCATCGCTCCGGGGAAGCAGCGTATCTCGCGGCGTGAGGGCACCGAAGATGAAGCAGGCCCCCGAGATCTTCCTCACCAAAGGAGTCGGCCGCCACAAGGAGAAGCTCGCCAGCTTCGAGATGGCCCTGAGGAAGGCCGGACTCGCCACGTTCAATCTCGTCCGCGTCTCCAGCATCCTTCCTCCCGGAGCCAAGATCATCGCGAAGCGGAACGGGTTCTCGAGACTGACCGACGGACAGATCCTCTTCGTCGTCATGTCGGACAACGCGACGAACGAACCGCACCGCCTGATCGCCGCCTCGATCGGCATCGCGAGACCGAAGGACCGCGAGAAGTACGGGTATCTCTCCGAGCATCACAGCTTCGGCGAGCGCGAGGGGATCGCCGGCGACTACGCCGAAGACCTCGCGGCTCAGATGCTGGCGACAACACTCGGCGTGCCGTTCGACCCGGACTCCAGTTACGACGACCGCAAGGAGATCTGGCGGATCAGCGACGCCATCGTTCGCACGAGCAACATCACGCAGACCGCCGTGGGCGACAAGGGTGGCATGTGGACGACGGTGGTCGCGGCCGCGGTCTTCGCGGTCCCCCCGCTGAATCTCGACGGGACGGGCGACTGACGGGACACACCGTGACATCTGATCGCGTGACATGGCCGGAGTTCCTCGGCGTCGAGCCGTCGGAGCGTCCTCGGGCGGTGGTGCTTCCCGTGCCCTTCGAGGCGACGACAAGCTACCTGGAGGGAACGGTCGACGGCCCCCGCGCCATCCTCGAGGCCTCGGCGCAGGTCGAGCTCTACGACGAAGAGGCGGGCGACGAGCCGTGGCGCGCCGGAGTGGCGACGCTCCCGCCCATCGATGTCGAGGGCGGACCGGACGAGGTGCTCACCCGGATCGCCGACGCCGTCGCGAACGAACTCGAGCGCGGTCGCTTCGCTTGCTCTCTCGGCGGGGAACACACGGTGACGGTCGGCTGCGTCCGCGGCGCGGCGCGCCATCACCCGGACCTGGCCATCGTATCGATCGACGCGCACGCCGACCTCCGCGACAGCTACCACGGAAGCCCCTACAGCCACGCCTGCGCCATGCGCCGGGTCGCCGACGACGGTCATCCCGTCGTCGAGGTGGGCATCCGGAGCCTCTCGGCCACCGAGGCGGCCGCGCTCCCGGGTCTGAACGTGGTTCTTGTCACGGGGCGCGACATCGACGCGTCGCGCGGGAACCGAGGGAGAGAATGGATCGACCGCGTTCTGGACGCGGTCGCATCAAGACCGGTCTACCTGAGCGTTGACCTGGACGGACTCGACCCCTCGGTCGTCCCCGGCGTTGGCACGCCGGAACCGGGAGGTCTCCTCTGGTTCGAGGCTCTCGACCTCACCGCCCGGCTCTTTGAGCGCTCGAACGTCGTCGCCGCAGACGTCGTCGAGCTCCTCCCCCGCGCGGACGACGCGGTCTCCTCCTTCGCCGCGGCCAGGCTTGTCTACAAGATCCTCGGCCACGCGCTTCGGAAGGACCCATCCTGATCCGGGACGGCGGTTCAGGCTCCTGATCCGGAACTCCGGCCCCGGCGCCCGGACCCAGCGGCTTCCCGCCGCGCCCGGTCACCTCTCTCGATCACACAGAAGACGGAAGTGCGCCGCGGCCCGCGAGAGAAGCGGTCCTCCGTCGTGCCGGAACCGCGACCTCTCGAAGCCGGCCCAGGCCTCGTCGACATCGAGCACATCGGCCGCGTAGCAGGGATGGAACTGAACGCCGTAGACCGGGGCGTGTACTCCTCGCAGGGCCTCGATGGCCCCTCCCGCCGAACGCGCGACCACCTCGAAGCCCGCCGGCGCCGCCGATACGTACTCCGCGTTCTGCTCTGGCATGGAGAGGCGGTCTCCGGCCCGTCCCAGAAGAGGGTCGTCCACTTCGACCTCGATGTCGAAGATGCCGACCCTCTTCCTCTTCGTCAGTATCTCCGCGCCGAACGCCGCGGCGACGAGCTGGTGCCCGAAGCAGACACCGAGGACGGGCACCCGCCGCGCTCCCGCGAGACGGACGACGTCCTGCTCTTCGAGCATCCACGGCAGCCTCTCCTTCACGCTGCGGTCGCTTCCGGAGAGCACGAGGGCGTCGGGCGCGCAGGCGGCGAACCACCGGTCCGCTTCTCCGAAGCCGGCGGTCGGGTCCATCACGCGCGTCTCGAACGCCGCGCCGAAGGCGGCGGCGAGGCGCGTCGCTCCGTAGTCGGAATCCGGCAGGTCGTTACTGACCACGACGAGTGTGTGGCGTCTCGACATGGAAGGCCTTCTCCCCCTTCGCGACAGCGGGGGCCGCGATCCGGAGCAGCCTCCGGAGAGGCATCATCTTCAGAAGGACCGCGATCGCTCCCGGACCGAGACCGCGCATGAGTCGTCCGGGAAGGACTAACTCGTTGACGAGGGGAAGGACCTCGTGGCGGACCCTCTTCGCGTAGTCCGTCAGGGCGTCGCGCTGGGCTGAGAGCGCGTCCTCGACGCACTCCGCGGCGATGCGTCCGCTTCTTACCGCGTGAGGGATCCCCTCACCCGTTACCGGGTCGGCGAATCCCGCGGCGTCCCCGACCAGGAGCGCCCTGCCGCGACCCGCGGGGCCGGCGGTTGTCGGCACGGGAAACGCGAAGGGTCCTTCGTGAGGGAGTTCGCCCAGGCCCTCACGGTCGAGGAACGAGCCCAGGAGTCGCCTGAGTTCGGTCGAGGTGCTGCGCGCGCCGTAGACCCCGACTGAGAGATGGTCTCCCTTCGGGAAGACCCAGCCGTAACCACCGCGGACGGCGCTCAGGTCGAAGATCGCACGGTCAAGCAGAGAGTCGAAGCCGCCCGGCGTGAGCGGAACGCGGACGTAGATGGCGCCACCGGCCCTCTGCGCCGGAAAGCCGAGGGTCGCTCTGGTCCTCCCGACCACGCCGTCCGCCGCGACCAGCCACGGCGCGCTCCAGCGTCTCCCGCCGGCCTCGACGACCGCGCGGTCCCGGGCTTCGACGAGCCTCGCGGGCGCTCTCTCGACGACGAGGGCGCCCGCGCCGCGCGCGCGCGACAGAAGCCAGGCATCGAGCTCGGAGCGGCGCGTCGTGACGACCGCCGGGCCGTCGCCCCTCCAGGTGACGGCGACATCGTCCGAGAGCACGATCTCGCACACGGCGGGCGATGAGAGAACGATGCTCGCAGGAAGGTCCCGGAACAGCGGCAGTGCGCGGACCGAGAGACCGCCGGCGCACGGCTTCGGGCGTGGGAAGCGGGCCTTCTCGAGAAGCGCCACGGACAACCCGAGGTCGGCCGCCCGCGCCGCGCACGATGCTCCCGCCGGACCTCCCCCGATCACGATGAGGTCATGGCCTGTCTGCAAGACCGGGCTCCTCTAGTCGGCCACGAAGCGCAACTGTCCGAACGTGTGCGGGTCGTAGTCGATGGGAACCTGCCAGTCGGCGGGCGGCCAACCTCCCGGCTGCTTCCTGCGGAAGTTCAGACCGACAGGGCCGGCCGGAGGCCCGTCGAGCCCGAGCTCGGCGAACGGAACGCTGAGCTCGACCGTCCAGAAGTCGGCGCCGGTGTCGGTCGACGCCGCGATGTTCCCGTTCCAGTCGATGTGTGTCGTATACCACATCGTCTCGTCGAACGTGATCCGCTGGTCGAAGATGGTGCCGAGCGGGTTCACGTAGACCTGGTAGACGACCATCTCGCCCGTGTCGGGCTGAATGAAGAAGCCGACGCAGTCCTCAGCGTAGACCGGCCCGTCTCTCTGTTCGGTCTCGGCCACCAGGTCCTCGGGGCCCGGGTCGCGGCAGACAGCGGCGAGATAGAGATTCTGGTCATCGTACCCGAAGCGGAACACGGTCGCTCCCTCGACGCCGGGGACGCCTTCCTCGGAGTAGAAGACGTCCTCGACGCCGGCGCGGTCCCAGCAGGGCT
The DNA here is from genome assembly GCA_964596015.1 of uncultured bacterium. Taxonomy (GTDB): domain Bacteria; phylum Joyebacterota; class Joyebacteria; order Joyebacterales; family Joyebacteraceae; genus WJMD01. Next base: position 57,669 of record CAZQSB010000001.1, read on the forward strand.
CGATGACCCGGCCGTCGACGCGCGGCGCGGAGTCGAACGGCTCGGCTTCTGCGACGCGCACGATCCGAGGGGTCCCGGTCGCCCTGATCTCGCGTCCGTCGCTCAGCGGGTAGCGGATCGAGTAGCTCGGGACCGGGAAGAGAGCGCCACGCGACGCGCCACGGAAGGAAACCCGAGTCGATCCTTCGGGCTCGATGGTCACGGGAGCCGACTGCGGATCGATGCTCCAGTTGTCGGGAACGCTCCAGGAGACGGAGCCGTCGAGTACGTCCGAAGTGTGGTTCTCCACCAGCACTGTGATCTCCTCGTCGACGGTGTCCTCGCCTTCGAGGATGACGGGCTCCGCCCGGACGTACCGACCCTCGGCCTGGCGGATCTCCTCCTGCAGCTTCAGGGTCGAGACGTCGGAACCGTGGACGCCGCCGAGTTCGACGACCGCAAGCTCGTACCCCTCGTCGTTCACGGTCACCCAACCGAACTGGAAAAACTCTCCCCTCGCGGTCGAACTGTCCGTTGCGAGGGTCCCGCCGCCCGAACTCCCCATGGAGACATAGCTCACGCCGTCGTATTCGGCGGAGAAGTAGTGATGCAGGTGCCCCGTGAAGTGCACGTCGACCTCGTGGGTCCTGAGAATCTCGTGGAGAGGCTCCACTCCTCCCAGCGCCAGCGTCTGGGTCCAGAGGGGCTTGTGGGCGAAGACGAACATGTGCCCGGCGCCCGCGGCGCCCGCGAGGTCGGCCTCGAGCCACTCGAGCTGGTCCGGATCGTCGGACCACGACTCGATGCGCGAGTTGTCGAGCACGACGAAGTGAGCGTTTCCGTGATCGAACGAGTAGTACGGAGCGAAGCCGGTCCGCTCACTGTAGACGGTCTCGGATTCGTCGCTCCAGATGTCGTGATTGCCCGGCGTGAGATACACCGGGCATTCGAGCCTGTCGAGGAAGCTGAAGATCGTGTCCCATTGAGCGTTCGCGAGTTCCATGTCATCCATGTAGCCCTCGATCTGATCGCCCACGGTCACGACGAAGTCGGGGTTCAAGCGACCGATCTCCTCGATGACCCTCGGATAGACGCCCTCTTCGTGGCCGCCGGTCCTGTCGCTCAGAACCGCGAAGTGGAAACCCTCCTCCGCGCCGGACGCCGCCGCGGCGAAGAGAGCGATGAGCGCGAAGAGAGCGATTACCATTCCCGTCTTCATGTGTCGCCTCCTCTGAACGTCGCGACGCGGTCTTCGAAGAACCGCGGACGACCCGCCGAACCGTCGGAGGTCGCTTCAGGAGATGCTAGCTCGGAACGCTCGAATCGGTCAACGACGCTGCTCGACAAGTTTCTGTTTGACAGCCCAATGGCCGTTGCTACTATCGTACGAGCACGCGGCCGCTACCCCGATGAGATTCCTGGAGGACATGAGGTGCCGATCTGCCCCGAATGCAAACGCGAGTTCGCGGACGGCGCGGAGGACTGCCCGGACTGCAAGGTTCCCCTCCTCGCGACCGAGGAGACCGAACTCGAAGAGACCGAGGACACCGACGTCAACGAGAACGTCGACGACGACCTTCCCTCCGAAGGTCTCGTCGTCATCGAGACCGAAGTGGATGAAGCCGGAGTCGGACGCCTGCGCGAGTATCTCGAGGAGAGCGGCATTCCCTGCTTTCTGAGCAACGAGCTTCACCCGCACGAGCCGGCGAACGCTTCGACCAAGGTGCTTGTCCCCCGGGAGATGGCGAACGACGCCCGGAAGCTCGCGCGGAACTGTCCCCGCTGAACCGAAATCGTCATCGCTTGTAGCCGATCTTCTTCAGGAACTCGACGCGCTCCTGGACGTCGTCGTCCGTCTCGACGCCTTCGGGAGTGAAGCCGTCGACGACGCCGAGGATGCCTCTCCCCTGGTCCGTCTCGCCGATGACGACCTCGACCGGATTGGCCGTGGCGCAGTGGATCCCGCAGACCTCAGGACACGACTTGACGGCGTTCAGGACGTTGATGGGAAAGCCGTCGCCCATGACGACGACGAAGCTGTGCCCCGCGCCGATCTCCGTCATGATCCTCACGGCGACATCGATGAGGTCCGGATCCGTGCCGTCCCGCCTGACGAGGCGGGGCCCGGACGCCTCGGCGAAGGCCAGTCCGAACCTGAGCCCCGGAGCGGACGAGGTCATGGCCTCAAAGAGGTCCTCGACTGTCTTGATGAAGTGGCTCTGCCCGAGAATGACGTTCGAGCCCTCGGGGAACTCCATGCGGACGGTCTTGAGTTCCATTCTCTCCTCCCTCTGTGTGCCCTCTCTCGCGAAGCGGATCTCCCGCAGTATCGGCCACGCGAACGCCGGCGTCAACGAAGCGGAGAATGGCGTCGCCGCAACCAGCGGCGAGTGACGTTCCCGCGACCGGCGGCGAATGGCGTTGCCGCGACCGGCGGCGAGGCGTTAGACTCGGCTCGTTCCCGCGGGAGGGACGATGCGCATTCTGTTCATTGCAGAAGTCCAGTGGCGGTCCCAGGTCTCGAGGAAGCACCAGCTCATCCGGCTCTTCCCGGAGGACTGGAGCGTGTTCTACGCGTCGCCCATGAACACGGCGGCGGGCGAGAACAGTTTCCGCGTCCGGACGGAGCGGCCCGGGCCCGTCGTGCGATATGTCTCCCTGCCGCTTCCCAAGCCCGACGCTCGACTCGCCGCGCTCAGAACCGCGACCCCGCTCCTCGAGCGGCTCGGCAGACTCCGCCTCAGCTCCATCGCGTCGTCGTTCGCGCCGGACATCGTCGTCTGCTCGTACATCTGGGCGCACCGCGCCGTCGCCGACATCCGACGCCGCGGGATTCCGGCAGTGTACGACCTCAACGACCTTCACTACGACTTCTACCCCGACCGCCGCTCCGAGGCCCGCGAGGCGTTCGCGGCGCTTGTGTCCGAGGTCGACGACGTCGTCGCGTCCTCGGAGAGGCTCCGCGCCGTCGCGGGACGCGGCACGGTCATAGGGAACGGCGTGGACCTCGAGACCTTCCGCGGCCGAGCGTCGGGCGAGCAGCCGGATGAGCTCGCCACCTCGCCGCTGGCGGGCAGGGACGATCTCGTCGCCTACGTGGGCTCCGTCGACGACCGCGTGGATTTCGACATGCTTGAGCGGACGGTGGCGGCGCTTGAGAACGCCGGGAGGTCGGGGCTCCTGTGCGTGGGGCGGATCTTCGACCCGGCCCGGAAGCGGGCGCGGGCGCTTCAGGACAAGTATCCGGCGCGCGTGCTCTTCACGGGGAGGATCGCCTACGAGCGACTGCCGTCCTTCCTGTCGAGCGCTTCGGTCGGCATCGCGCCGTTCGTCCTGAACGAGAAGACGGCCGCCATCAACCCGAACAAGCTCTACACCTACGCGGCCATGGAGCTCAACATCGTCTCGACGCCGTTCTCCGAGGAGGTCCGCAGAAACGGAGATCTTGTCTACCTCGCCCGAGACGCGGACTCGTTCGCGGCGGCCGTCAAGAGCGCGCTCGGCGACGATGAGCGCCGCCGAGCGGTACGTCCCGAGATCGCGCTGTCGAACAGCTGGAACGAGAAGGCGAAGGCCTACATCGAGGTGCTCACTGACCTGGTCTCGGGACGTCGGGACTGACCACCCCTTCCGGTCCGGCATCGCGGTCCTTCTCGCCGAGTTCCACCCTGCCGGGTCCATCCTCGAAGATCTTCTCTCCTTCGGGCAGACCGTCTTCTCCGGTCGTCTCGTGGTCCCGCGCGTCGTCCCGCATGTACCAGGGCGCGAGATAGAAGTAGATGGTCTCGTGCGAATCGTAGTAGCTCACCCGGATGTCGACCCACTCCGAGTAGTATCCCTCGGCGTACGCCTCGATGCGGAACTCGCGGTCCTCGCATCCGCCGCAGCCGTCGTAGTAGACGTAGCCGAGGTTCGCGGTGACATAGCCGTACGGGCCGACGCCCCAGGTTCCGATGTAGTCCCAGGACCACCATTCCTCCTCGTAGACCTCGACGGCGGCCCAGGGAATGGGCGCGCCTGTTCTGTAGTCGTACACGTAGGCGCGGAAGCTGGCCATGCGGGGCGGGCGATGTGTCGAGTCGCACCACCAGCAATCGTCCCACACGATGCATCCCGACAACACGAACGGGACGATCACGATAAGCGCCGCGACAATCCACCTCTTCGCATCTCGGTTCATCGTCCGGTCCTCCTCTCGAGCGTTGACGCCGCCGGGCGGCCTTCGGAGTCGAGGCGACCCCGGGGGGAACGCGCCGTCAGTCCCTCAAGACCTCCACCTCGAAACGTATCCAGCGGATGAGCGGCGGGTCCCATCGCCCGGGCCTCTCGGTCGCGAAGTCGACGACACGCATCTCGAGCCGCACATCCTCGTCCTCGAGAAGCTCCTCGTACACCCTGTCCGTGTTCGGACGGTGTCCTCTCCGGCCTTCGACGTCGATGCGGAAAAGAACCTCGTCACGTCGCTGCCCGTTCCGCTCGATGCGCCCCTCGAGCTCGGTCGGCTCCCCGGAACGGCCCTCGACGCATTCCACAACGAGGACTGCGCCCTGGGCGATCTCGTGATAGTAGGCGTCGTCGTCATCGTCGATGGTGAAGACGTCGCGGAAGATGATGCGGGGCGCAGCAGGCCGTTCTCTGCCGTCACGGCGCCCCTGGTCACGGTCTCCCCGCCACGGGTCGCCGTACCACCCATGTGGGTCACCGTGCCACGGATCGCCGTGAGGATGGTCGTAGCCCCAACCGAGTCCAGCGACTCGGAAGCTGATCTGGTCGCACGACCAGCTGCCCGGCCTGTCGTACCACGGCTCGGGAACGGGCCAGACGGGCGGCGACGGAACGACCACGCGGCCGCGGCGGCCCGGCGAGTGCCACGGACCGGGCCGCCCTTCCACGATGACTCGACCCCGGTGAGGACGGCGCGGGGGGACCCATGCGCCTCCTCTGCCGCCGGGCCAGGGAGCTTCGTGAGCGCACGCTACGAGCGTCTCAACGCCACCCGGCCCGGCGATGCGGAGTGAGTACCGTCCGTCTCGAGGGATACGATACGTCCTATCGGGACGAACGAAACTCGAGCCGGACCACCTGTTCGGGAACAGCACGCGGACTTCGCCATCCGTCGTGTAGTCGATGATCGTCACGTACGCGGAACGGTCGACGCGGAAGAAGACCCAGAGCGGGTCGCCCGGCGCATAGACGCCCCAGGGACCGCGGTCCACCCAGACCTGCACCCTCGGCGCGCCGTGATGGTGCCAGGGGTGACCGTGTTCCCAGTCGCCCCACCCTCCCCACGGGGGCTCAGGCACGACATCGACGCGACCGCGCCGTCCGTCATCCGGATCCTCGACCGCCTCACTCCCGCGCCCCTCGGGGCGGGCCTCCTCGACCGCGATGTCCGCGGCCGGGGAGGCCACGCAGAACGAGAGGAGCACAAGGAGTGTGCAGAGTGCGGTACAGAGGATGTGCCGGTCGCCTGCATTCCGAAGCACAGCTGTCATGAGACCGCCTCCTTCTTTCGAATCCAGGGCCTCAGTGCGCGACGGGGCCGACGAACGATCAGTGCCCCTGCGGCAGATTTTGACGCGTGGCGGGCGGCGCTATTCAGTCGACCGGACGACCACAGAGCAGACGCCGCAGTGGACCGCGCGGTCCGACGGCACGCGCCGGAAAGAGACACGCCGGGCGGAGGTTCGCCCGGCGTGTCTTCGCTTGTGACTTGGTTCCGGCGCGCCGGGAAACGCCCTATCCGCGCGCGGAGAGCGCGAGAATGAGCACTCCGCTCTCGATGGGCGGCCCGCCCAAGAGAACGGTGCCCCCGTTCTCCAGACGGATCCTCGTTCGAAGCAGGATCTCGGGGTCTGTCGGCCTCCGCCCCTCGGGGGTCGGCTGACGGGGAACGTCGCGCGAGAGCGTGACCAGCATCTCGATGCGGCGGCGGTCCTCACCTTCGAAGCGCTGGGGCTCGACGACCAGCGTGAAGCGACCGGGTATCGCGATGCGCGAGGGTTCACCGAAGGTCGCCTGGGTCTGCATGCGGCCGAGGAAGGCGTAGCGGGTGTAGGCGAAGAGGCTTGTCAGCTTCTGGGAGTACGCCGCCAACCTTGCGTCGACCCGTGGCTCGTTCTGCGGAGCGGCCACGTCGCGGGCCGTCGTCGAGGCGCCGATCGAGGTCACCTCCACCCTGATCTCGTCGGCGGAGAAAGCGGGAACGGCGGCGAGGAGAATCGCAGCGGCGGCGAACACGATAGCAGTTCTCACGTTCCTGGCTCCCCTCTGGCTACCTTGCCCCGACGCCGTCCGAACCGGGCCCGGGGCCCGTCTCCTCGGCGAAGACCCAGATGACCGTCATCTCGGGATCGTCTGACGTGAAGAACATCGGCGTGTAACCGGAGGTGTACGACTCGATGCTGTCGACGATGCACTCGTTGCCGTCGCCTCCGCCGCGGAGCGCCCCGATGGGACCGAGGACGACGAGCGCCAGCACGGCCACGGCGACCGCTCCGACGGTCGCGAGCGCGAGGCGCCGGTCGAGTCTCTGGACCGGCCTCGCCTCAGGAGAGCGGGCGCGCGTCGACTCGCGATCAACGCGGTCGAGCGCCGCGGAGAGCTCGCGATCGAACTCCCGCCAGCGTCGGTCCGAGACCGGCGGCGGGGTTGACATCTTCAGAATCCTATCAAACGACCTGATCGAGTCAAGCTCGGCCGCGCACGAGGGGCACTGCTTGATGTGACGCTCGATCCTGGCGCGGCGACGCGGAGAGAGCTCGCCGTCGACATACGCCGTGAGGTAGCGCGAGATGCGGCACGTGCTGCTCATGGTGTCTCGTTCTCCGTTTCCTCGTCCTCTGTTCCCACGGCGTTGCCTGCGTCGACGTACGGCGCGAGCATCGCGCGGAGCTTCTTCCGGGCGTAGTGGAGCCGCGACATCACGGTTCCTATCGAACAGCCTACGACCTCGGCGATCTCCTTGTAGGAGAGCCCCTCGATCTCGTAGAGCACGAACACCGACTTGTGATAGGGCGGCAGCGCGTCGATGGCCCGCTCGATCTGCTCGCCGAGCTCGCCGCTCAAGGCGCTCTCCGCGGGATCGAGGAACGGGCCGCGCTCCCCGGGAAGCGTGTCGGCGAAGTCCGCGACCTCCTCCGGAACCGAGAGCGACGCCACCGACCGGGAGTGCTTCCTCGTATAGTCGATGCACGTGTTCATGGCGATCCGGTAGAGCCACGTCGAGAAGCTCGACCGTCCCCCGAAGCTCCGGATGCCCTTGTAGGCCCGGATGAAGACGTCCTGGGCGAGGTCGAGCGCCAGGTCGGGATCGCGCGCGAAGCGATAGGCGACCGCATAGACGACGTCCTTGTATCTCTCGATGAGAGCATCGAACGCATCGCGGTCGCCCGCCTGAGCGGCCTTGACCTGCTCGAGGTCGAGTTTCCGCTTGTCTCGCTCAGGCATGATCCCCCGCAGCGTTCTTAGACGGGCGCCCCCTCGGGGCTATTCAAGGAAGGATCGCGCGGCGCCGGCGTCCAGTGAATGAGGCTCCGCTCACTGTTCGAAGGCGCTCTCTTCGGGTCTAATAGCGGATCTCGCCGAACTCCTCGAGCTTCCCGGTGATGATGTCCCGGATCTCCTCGAGACGCTCCTCGGTCCTCGCTTCGAACCGCATGACGATGACCGGCTGCGTGTTGGAGGCCCTCACGAGACCCCAGCCGTCGCCGAAGAGGATCCGCACGCCGTCCACGTCGATGACGTCGTAGTTCTCGGAGAAGTACTCCACGGCCTTTCTCACCATCTCGAACTTGGTCTCGTCGTCGGTGGTCTCTCCGCGGATCTCGGGGGTCGAGACGTAGGAGGGGATCGTCGAGACGAGCTTCGAGAGCGGCTTCTCCGACCGGGACAGCATCTGGAGAATGCGCGCGGCCGAGTAGATGGCGTCGTCGAAGCCGAAGTAGTCGTCGGCGAAGACCATGTGCCCGCTCATCTCGCCGCCCAGCGGCGCGTCGACCTCATGGATCTTCCGCTTGAGCAGCGAGTGACCGGTCTTCCACATGAGCGGTCGGCCGCCGTGCGCCTCGATGTCCTCGACGAGGGCCTGCGAACACTTGACGTCGAAGACGATGTCGGCTGGACCCTTCTCCAGGACCTCTCTGGCGAGAAGGGCCAGCATCTTGTCCGCATAGACGACGTCGCCGTTCTCATCGACGGTTCCGACCCGGTCCGCGTCCCCGTCGAAACCGATGCCGATGTCGGCGCCCTCGCGTTTCACCGCGGCGATGAGGTCTTGAATGTACTCCATCACGGTCGGGTCGGGATGGTGATTCGGGAAGTCGCCGTCGGGCCGGCAGAAGAGCGGGATCACGTCGCACCCGAGGCTCTCGATGAGCTCCGCCGCGACGAGGCTGGCGCAGCCGTTCCCGCAGTCGACCACGACCTTCAGGCGGCGGTCGAGAGAGATGCGTTCGCGGACGGCGTCCGCGTAGCCGCTGAGGACGTCGGCGTCGGAGAGCTCGCCCGTCCCCTTCTCGAAGTCGCGCTCCTCGATGAGCTTCCTGATCGCCTGGATCTCCTCGCCGAAGACCGAGGCCTTCCTGAGATTCATCTTGAAGCCGTTCATGTCGGGCGGATTGTGGCTGCCCGTGATCATGAGCGCCGCGTCGACGGGAAGCTCGAACTCGCTGTAGTACAGAACCGGGGTAGGAACGACCCCGATGTCGATGACGTCCGCGCCCGACGCAGTGATGCCCTTCGTGATGAGAGCGCGGAAGCGATTGGTCGAGTGCCGCACGTCGCCGCCCAGCGCGACCTTCTTCGCGTCGCGTCTCAGGACATAGGTTCCGAATCCCCTGCCGATGAGCTCGACAGTTTCGTCCGTGAGGTCGCGGTCGACGACGCCGCGGATGTCGTACTCCCTGAAGATGTAGTCCTTCATCGTATCTCCCTCTCAGATGCCCAACGCCGTCATCCAGCCGGCGGAGTCGTCTTCGTCCTCGTCGTCTTCCGGTTCGCTCTGCTGGTCCTCCGGCGGGGCCGCCTCCCCGGCGTCGACGGTGCGACCCGCCGCCTTCGACAGCTCGTGCACCCACCGGGTGGTGTCCGGAACGTCGAGCCTGAGCGCCCCTGCCTCGCGGCCGGAGAGCTTGAGCTCCAGAACGACGCCGCCCTCGCCGCGCCTCGTCGTCGCCCCGACGACGGTCTCCGCGTCCGGCTCATCGGGCCTGAAGGGGAAGCGCGACGGCGCGCCACCGGAACCTTCGAGAATGTAGACAGCGGCCCTCGAGAGCACGACGGCGCCGCTCTTCCTTCTGCCCGCCTCGCCGTCGGGCGAGACCGTTCTCCAGGAAGCTTCGTCGGACCGCGCAAGCATGCCCTCCCGCGAGGCGCGCTCCAGCATCTCGCTCCTGGCCCGTTCGTTTCTCACTCGCTTCACGACCTGGGTCAGCACGCCGATGAGCACCGTCGCCACATACGGGATGGCCGCCCCGGCCCTGCCGAGCTCCGAGAGATCGATGCCCTCAAGGTCGAACTCCGGAATGCCGAACCGGCCGGAACCGGCGACGCGGTAGACGATGTACGCGAGCGCGAGAACGACGAGCGCGACGATCGCCCAGCGCTCGTCGCGTTCGTGCGCTCTCGATCCTGTTTCTCTCGGGCGCATGCCGTTCATCATGACCTATCGGTACCTGACGCCGGTCCTCTCCCTGACCTCTTCCATCGTCTCCGCCGCGAGTTTCCCGGCCCTGTCCGAACCGTCCCTGAGGATGTCCCAGACGCCGTCCGGATCGTCCAGGAGGCTGCCCCGCCTCTCCCTGATCGGCGCGATGAGCTCCTTCACGTGCCTCGTGAGGATCCTCTTACAGTCGAGACAGCCGATCCCGGCGGTTCTGCATCCCCGGGCGCACTGGTCTATCTCCTCCTCGCTCGAGAAGATCCTGTGGTAGTTCATGATGTTGCAGATGTCCGGGTTGCCGGGGTCCGTCCTTCGCTTCCTGGCGGGGTCGGTCGGCGCTGTCGCGAGTTTCCGCTCGATGACCTCGTCCTCGTCGTCCAGGTAGATGCAGTTGTCGAGGCTCTTGCTCATCTTGTTGACGCCGTCGAGTCCGAGGACCCTGGCGCCGCTCGAGAGAACCTCTGCGGGCTCCGGGAACGTGTCGCCGAAGATGCTGTTGAATCGGCGGGCGATCTCCCGGGTCAGCTCGAGATGAGGAACCTGATCCTCGCCGACGGGAACGATGTCCGAACGGTAGAGCAGGATGTCAGCGGCCATGAGGACCGGATATCCGAAGAGCCCGAGGTTCACGTTCTCGGGATGCTGCCGCACCTTCTCCTTGAACGTCGGTACGCGTGAGAGACGGCCCATGGGTGTCACGCAGTTGAGTATCCAGGCCAGCTCCACATGCTCGGGGACCCAGGACTGGACCATCAGGATGCTGCGCTCCGGATCGAGCCCGGCCGCAAGATAGCTGGCGGCCGCGTCCAGGACCCGGTCTCCCATCTGGGACGGATCGTAGCGGACGGTCATCGCGTGATAGTCGACGATGCCGAAGATCGGCGTGTAGTCGTCCTGGAGCGAGAGCCACTGCCTGATGGCTCCGAGGTAGTTGCCGATGTGAAGTCGACCGCTGGGCTGGATCCCGCTGAAGAAGTGCCTTGCCATGGGTGCTCTCCGGGCCGTATTCCCAGGGCGCCCCGGAAAGGGCGCCCGCGTCTCTCGTGGCTGTCATGCTAGCACGCGCCGCGCGCGGTGTTCAACAGCGTCGGGCTGCATGCGACGGCGGGTCGAAGGTGTCCGGGCTCCGCTCCCGCGGAAAGAGAGGGAACTCTTCCTCAGGACCCGTCGCCGGTCTCCCGCAGCTCTCGCACTCGTTCGATGCCTCTCCTGGCGTCGTCCGAGAGCGGGTTCATGCGAAGCGCGTACCTGTACGCGGCATCGGCCTCGTCGAGAGCTCCCGCGGCTTCGTGGTAGATGCCGACAGCGAGGTAGAACCTCTCGCTCGTCGCGGCCGGCAATTCGCTCTCGTCGAGCCGCGCCCTGGCCCTCGTCAGGACCTTCTCTGCCTCATCCAGTCTTCCGAGCCCGACGAGCGCCACGGCGCGGTCGCTCAGGTGTTCGAAATCACCCGGGGAGGCATCGAGAAGGATGTCCACGTTCTCGAGAGCGTCCTCGTACCGACCGGCGGAGAGATAGATGCGCGTCAGGAAGGAACGTCGATGGGGTGTGTCGGTCGAGAGCCGGACGGCCCGCTCGACGGCCTCGATCCCCGGCTCCTGGCGCCCCGAGCGAATGAGCGCCTGACCGTAGTCGAACCAGTACGCCGACCGCTCCGGCATGAGCCGCGCGGCCGCACCGAGCTCGTCGACCGCCCGTCCCCACTCGTTCCGCTCCACGGCGGCCAGCCCCAGTTCGTGATGCGCCCGCGCCCTGTCCTTCGGGTCGACCTTCGGGATGATGCGCGACGCGTCGACCACGAGGTCGAGAGGCCGCGTCTCGGTGACAAGCTCGAAGGTCTGGTCGGCGGAGTCGATCTCGATCCACTCCTCGTACGACCAGCCGCCGAGGTCGATCGTGAGAGGAAGCGGCGTTCGGTAGGCCTCTCCGTCCTGTCGGATCGTACCGCGAACGAGATGGCGGCCGCCCTCGGTCGGCGTGGTCTCGTACTGCAGAGAGTAGGTCGGCAGGTCCCCCCTGACGACCCAGTCGTAGACGAACCAGTCGAGGCTCCGCCCGGCGACGTCCTCCACTGAGCCGATCACGCGACCGAACGGCGCGACGCTCCCGCTCCACTCCTCCCGCACCCGTCGAAGACCGGCGCAAAGCACGTCGTGCCCGACGACATGCTGGAGGACATCGAAGAACGCCGCGCCCTTGCCTCGAGAGAGGCGCTGGTCGTCGCAGGGCTCCGTGCCCACACAACCGCTCAAGGGGAGCCATCCGCCGGATTCGATGAGCGCGCGCACGTACTGGTAGCGACGGAGTTCGCGCCTGCGGCGCACCTCCTCTTCATCGCCGGCCGACTGAAGCCACATCAGCTCGGCGTGAGCGGCGAGACCATCGGAGACGAGCGGCGCGACGTCGATGGACCACTCCCAGAAAGACGACGCCAGCGATGCCGTCAGGAGCGCCCTGGCGTTGCCGCCGCCCTGGACGGTGGAGGGAAGCACAACGAGGCCCGGGCCGTCGACGGGATGCGCCGGGCCGGCTCCGGGCTCGGTCACCACGATGTGCAGCCAGTCGAACGGATACGGGCCGTAGCATGACTCGAGAAAACGGAGGGCCACCTTCACGTCGCCCATGGTGAGCTCCGTCGCGCCCTCCCGGGTCGCTCGACGATGGAAGCTCACGCCGGCGCTTCCCCGGAACCCCCACTCGCTCTCGAGCGACGTGACCAAAAGCGCGGCGGCCCGAATCGGAGTCTGTGTCTCCCAGACATCGCCGACAGGATGCGCTTCGGTCGTATCGCCCGGCGGGACCATGCCGGACAGCGTTCCGGTGCAGACGCTCGCAAGTCCCGCTGGATAACGCACGACCAGGGTGAGGAGCGCGGGGTCGCGGCCCGTCGCGTTCGGATACCACGCCTGCTCGGGGGACAGCATGAAGAACGTCGCTCCGCCGCCCGGGTGACCCGCCGTGAGACCGCGGCCCCTGTATGAGACGACGACGGTGACCTCCCGTCGCCCGTCTCCAGGGACGGTCACGTCAAGCGCACCCCCGTCGGAGAAGAAGTCCAGCGGCCGGCCGGTCTCATCCTCGACCGCGACGACCGTGAGGGCCGGGTCCAGCGCGAGTTCAAGGACGTCCCCTGTCAACGCGACGGTGAGGCGGTCGACGGCCGTCAGCGACCGGGCGTTCGGATCCACGGTGGCATCGATCTCGTGACGGATGATGTCCTGCCGCTCGAGCAGGATCGCGCTCTCGCGCGCTCGGCCACGGTCCGCCTCGTAGATCTCCTCAGCAGCCTCCCTCATGTGCCCGAGAGCCGGGGCGACAGGCTGCGCAGCGGCCGAGGCCGCGGCGACGAGGAGTATCAGGATGGCTGCGCACTGCATGTGTCCTCCTGTCAGCGGGTCTCTCGCCAGCCGAATGGTACCACCGACCTCTCGCTTCGGCAAGAAGGGCGCCGGCTGGGGCGGTGTCCATAGTGTTGTGTGACTTCACTCGGGCACATCGTCCATTGTCCCAGCCCTTCGCTTGACGCGCGCTCGCCGGCCGGTCTACCATGGAGGGGTTGAAGACCCCGGAAGGAGCTTGATCACATGAGTCCCGTCTACAGTGAGAAGGTCCTCGAGCATTTCAGGAACCCCCGCAACGTCGGCGAGTTCGAGAAGCCCGACGGCGTCGGGGTCGAGGGGAATCCCGTCTGCGGCGATCTGATGGAGATACAGATCATCGTCGAGGACGGCCGCATCAAGGACGCGCGGTTCAAGACGTTCGGCTGCGGTTCCGCGATCGCGACCAGCAGCATGGTCACCGAGATGGCCAAAGGGAAGACGCTCGAGGAAGCGCTTGAGATCACGAGGGAGAGCGTCGCGGGCGAGCTCGACGGCCTCCCCCCGCAGAAGATGCACTGCTCCAATCTGGCGGCCGACGCGCTCCACAAGGCCATCAGAGACTACATGGAGAAGCACGGGGAGAGCGACTCGTAATCAGGGAGGCCCGGCCCCATCGCCGAACGGCTCGGACCGGGTCGTCGCGGAGTCCGGGAACGGGGAAGACGCGACAGGCGCCGCGGCCCGCCCGCCCCGCGCCCGTGCATGCCTCACGCCTCAGCGCACGCCGAGTTCGCGGTAGACCGCGGCGTAGCGGTAGACCCTTCGCACATAGTCCGCCGTCTCAGGATAACCGATGTCCTCGACGAAGACATCGCTGTCACCCGAACCGCTGTAGTTCCACCACCGCTTCACACTCTCCGGACCTCCGTTGTACGCGGCGAGCGCCCGGAGCACGTCGCCCTCGTAGTCCTCGATGAGCCCGCTCAGGTAGTACGTCCCGAACATCACGTTGACGGCCGGATCGAGGAGACGTTCGGTGGAGTAACCGCGATAGCCGAGCTTCCGGGCGAGCCAGCGTCCCGTTGACGGCATGATCTGAGACAGGCCACGCGCCCCCACCCAGGAGACGGCCTCCGGCTCGAAGAGGCTCTCCTGTCTCATGAGGGAATAGAAGACGTCCGGTGGAACGCCCCATCGCCGGCACTCTCCCTCAACGATCCCCCTGAAGTGCGTCGGGCAGATCCGGCGCCTGAGATAGAACGGAGCGTCGCCTATCTCCCGCTCGGGCGACATAGCCAGGATCCGCTCGGCCAATCGTATGGCTCGCTTGCGGAGTCCGATGCGCTCGTAGTGCGCGATGAGTACGTCCAGCATGCGCGGGTCGCGGCCGAGCGACTCCTCCAGTCGGTCGAACTCGCTCTCCGCGAGGTCGCGCATGTGGAGTGAGAAGAGAAGGTCGGCCCTCGCGAAGACCGGATCGGAGAGAAGCTCCCGCCGCAGGAGCACGCGACCGTTCGGAAAGTAGACCTCGTCGTACCATCTCCCGAGCCAGGTCGCGAACTCCATCGCCTCGGCGCCGATCGCGCGTCCGTCCCTCAGCGCACCCGCGGGCGCGGCACCGAGCATCTCGCGGGCGCGGTGGGAGTAGTAGGAGTCCTTCGACTCTCTCGCCGCGAGCCTGAAGAGCTCCTCGGCTTCGCGGTCTCGTCCCAGCGCATCCAGGGCCTTTCCGGACCAGAAGAGCGCTCTCGCGGCGTCGGCGCCCTCCCCCGCGGTGTGCAGGTCCGCGAACGACGACTGGGCGCCGTGGAGGTCGCCGCTCTTGTAGAGGCACAGGCCCGCCCGGAAGCGGGCGTCGGGCGCAAGAGCCGACCCCGGGTAGAGTTCGGACAGCGAGCGGAACGCCACGACGGCTTCGCCCCAGCGCTTCTCCTCTTCGAGGAAGCGCGCCTTCTCCCAGAGCGCTCCGGGGGCCTCGGGGCTTCCGGGATGAAGCGCGACGTACCGGTCGTAGGTCGCGAGCGACTCATCGTCGCGGCCCGACGCGCGGCGGCAGTACGCCAGCTTGAGCCACGCCAGGTCGTAGTACTCGGAGCCACCTCCAAGATCTATGACCTCCTCGTACTTCGCGGCGGCGGCGCGGTAGTTTCCCAGCCTCTGGTACGACCGGCCGAGGAAGTAGGTCGCCTCGCGGACGAACTCGCAGTGATTGTCGTGTCGGAGGTACCAGGCGAAGAACTCCTGCGCCTCCCGGTACCTGCGCCTGTTGTAGAGCACCAGGCCCTGACTGTATCGGTCGGTGAACGCCCGAGAGAGCTTCCGGGCGTCGACCATGGCCTCGTAGGCGCGCGGAGACCTCGGGTACTCCTCGACGACCCTCGCGTACGCCGCGACGGCGCCTTCGGCGTCGCCTCGCCGCTCGAGGGCGTCGGCCAGCTTGAGTCCCGCGGCGGCCCTTTCGTGATAGCCGTGCGACTCGGCCGCGAGCATCCGATACCACTGGATGGCGAGATCGTGCTTCCCGTCCTCAAGATACGACGCCGCTATCTCCTCGACCGCCTCAAGATCGAAGACTCCCTTTTCCTCGTCGTCGGTCACCCTGCGAAGGAGGCCGACGGCGAGCCCTGTCTCGCCGAGCTTCCGGTGGCACGCGGCCATTCTGACGAGAATGAGGTCCTCGATCTCGGGCAGGTGAGGAATGGCCTCTCTGTAGGCCAGAAGCGCCTCGTCGAACCGCTCGTCACGTTCGAGCGAGCGTGCTGTCATGAACCGCGCCCTCTGGCTCAACCTGCGGAAGTAGAGACCGGGCGGGTCGTCGGCCGGTCCGACGCGGTCCGCTGCGCGGTCGTAGAGGCCAGCCGCTTCCGCGTACGAACCGGTCTCGTAGGCCCGCTCCGCCGTCTCGTAGAGCGAGTCGGCCGCGGCGCGCCAGGTCGCCCCCGCCTGAAGAGGCAGGAGCGCGAGGAACGCCACGGCGGCCAGTGGCAGCGTCAGGCGCGTCATGGCGCGTCGCTTTCCGTGTGTGAGGTGTCGCCCGAAAAAGTCCATGTCGTCAGGTGCTCTTCCGGTCAGGAGCCCGGATGGGCGCGTCCCGCGCCGGAGCTCCTTGCGGCGCGGGCGTCGCCGGATTCCGGGGCGCCGAGGTTGATGAGCTGTTCGACGTCGGCCGCGGTCGACGCGTTCAGCGCTTTCTCCGCGAGAAGCCGCGCCGTGGCGATGTCGGTCTCCCTGATGGCCTTCTTCGTGAAGAGCATGCGGATCGAGGCGACGCTGAACTCGCGAACGCCGAGACCGATGAGGAGCGGTACGTACTCCGGGATGCCGCCCATCTCGCCGCAAAGCGATATTGGCTTCCCGGCCTTCTCAGCTCCCTCGACGGCGCTCCGGATGAGCCCCAGGACCGCCGGATCGTGCGGTCGGTACAGGTGGTCGACGAACGCGTTCCCGCGATCAACTGCGAGCGTATACTGGACCAGGTCGTTAGTCCCGATGCTCAGGAAGTCGCACTCGCGCGCCAGACGGTCCGCGACCATCGCGGCCGACGGGATCTCGATCATGACGCCCGCCTGGACGTCCTCCGCGTGCTCGACACCGTCCGTCCGGAGTCCGTCCCTCGCCTCCTCAAGCTTGCCCTTCGCCGCCCGGAGCTCGCCGACGGTCGAGATCATGGGCCACAGAATCCTGACGTCGCCGTGGACCCCCGCCCTGAGGATGGCCCTCATCTGCGTCACGAAGAGGTCGGGCCGGTCGAGCAGCAGCCGGATCGACCTGTAGCCCAGATACGGGTTGTGCTCACGGTAGGGGTTCTCGGGACCCACGAACTTGTCGCCCCCGATATCGAGCGTCCGGATGACGACCGGACGGCCCTCCATCGTCTCGACCACGTCCCGGTAGACATTGTACTGCTCGTCCTCCGAGAGGAACATGCTGGCCGCGATGAAGAGCATCTCGGTCCTGAACAGACCGACGCCGTCGGCGCCAAGACGCTTCGCCTCGCGGGCGTCCTCGATCGAAGCGATGTTGCACAAGAGACCGATCCGCTCACCGTCGGCGGTCTCAGGGTCCAGTTCGATGTAAGGCGAGAGGTCGGCCCAGTCCTTCGCCTCCTGCTCCTGGAGGGTGCGATAGCGCTTGAGCTCGGCGTCGGTGGGGTTCACGACGATCATCCCGTCGTCGCCGTCGACGACGAGCGTGTCGCCGGTCTCGATACGGTCAAGCCCCTGCTTGATGCCGACGATGGCCGGCACGCCCAGCGACCGGGCCAGGATGGCCGCGTGGGTCTCCTTGCCGCCGAGCTCGGTGACGAACCCGAGGATCCGGCCGCGGTCCATCGAGACCGTGTCCGAGGCCCGGAGTTCCCGGGAGACCACGATCATGGGATGAACGAGAGGACAGTGGGCCCACACGCCCAGCATCCGCTCGATGACCCGCTTCCCGATGTCGGTGATGTCGTAGGCGCGGTCCCGCAGGTAGGCGTCCGTAGAGGAAGCGAGAACGCCGCTCACGCGCTTCATCTCGTCGGCGACCGCCGCCTCGGCGTTCGTATGCTCCTCGCGGATCCGACGCTCGATCTCCCGGGTGACCATCCGGTCCTCGAGGATCATCGAGTGCACGAGGAAGACGTCCGCCTTGTCCTGACCGAGCTCCTTCGAGATGCGCTCCGCATCCTTCGTGAGCTCCTCTTTGACGAGAACGACGGCGCGGCGGAAGCGCTCGATCTCCGCCTCCACCTGATCCTCCTGGATCTCGATGCGCTCGACCTCGTCGAGGATGTCCCCGTAGACGAAAGCGGGCCCCACGACGATGCCGGGGGAAGCGGGTATCCCGTGGAGGATCATGCTCCTGCCGTCTCCTGGCTCGCTCACGGCTTCCCTCTCTCCTTCGGGAGCCCGGGGATCGTTGCTCGAAACGCTTCCCGAGAGCTCAACCGACCTGTTTCGCGGCCTGAGAGGCCGCGATGAGCACCGGGTCCCACACCGGCGAGAACGGCGGCGCGTAGCTCATGTCGACGACGGCCAGCTCCTGGACGCTCATCCCCGCGAAGATGGCGGTCGCGACCGAGTCGACCCGCTTCGCGGCGCCCTCCGCCCCGACGAGCTGCCCTCCCAGGATCCTCCCAGTCGGCCTGTCGAACACCAGTCTGACGTGAAGCGGTTTCGCGCCGGGATAGGCGTGCGAGCGAGACGAGGACACGATCTTCACCGCGCCGCAGTCGAATCCGAGCTCCGCCGCCTTCTCCTCGGAGAACCCGGTGCTCGCCACCTCCAGATCGAAGACCTTCGAGACGTTCGTGCCGGCGATGCCTCCGAAGAGCTCTTCTCCGCCGGCGGCGTTCGTGCCGGCGACACGTCCCTGTTTGTTGGCGGTCTGCCCGAGGGGCACCCACGACGGTTCCCCGGACACGACGTGATAGTGCTCCGCGCAGTCTCCCGCGGCGAAGATGCGCTCGTCGCTGGTCCGCTGACGGCGGTCTACCTTGATGGCGCCGTACGCGCCGAGTTCGAGGCCGGCCGTCTTCGCCAGGTCGACGTTCGGCCGGACTCCCGTTCCCGCGATGACGATATCGGCTTCGATGCGACGTCCGCCAACGACGGCGTGGGTCACGCTCTCGTCGTCGCCTTCGAAGCCCTCCGCGCCGACACCCGTGTACACACGGACGCCGTTCTTCTCAAGCTCACCGCGCACGACCTCCGCCATGTCCTCATCATAGGTCGAGAGGATGCGCGGCGCCAATTCGACGATTCCGACCTCGAGGCCGAGGTTCGAGAGCGCGTCCGCCATCTCGAGACCGATGTAGCCGGCCCCGACCACGATGGCGCGTTTCACGTTCTCGCGCTTCAGGTGGAGCTTGATCTCATCGGCGTCGGGAATGCTCCTGAGGGTGAAGACGCCGGCAAGTTCCGTGCCTGGGACGGAAGGCTTGACGGCGACGGCGCCGGTCCCTATCACCAGCGCGTCGTATGAGATCTCGCGCGTCGTCTCGTCCTCGAGCGTCGCGTAGACGACGCGGCGGCCTGCAGCGTCGATCGCGACGGCCGGCGACCCGAGTCGGACATCGATGCCGCGCTCGTCGCGGAACTCACTCGCATCGACGGCGATGAGGTCCTCCCGATGCTCGACGATCCCCTCGATGTAGTATGGAAGCGAACACGCGCTGTACGACACGTCGTAGCCCCGCTCGAGCACGACGATGTCGAGGTCTGGTCTTCTGCGTCTCGCGCGGCTCGCGGCGCTCATCCCGGCCGCGTCGCCGCCGATCACGACCAGTCGTCCGTTTTCCGGGATCAACTCGGGCATCAGGACCTCCGCCTGCGGAAGACTCGGGGTGTCGGGACGAGTGTCATGTCATGGGTAGCACACAGCGACTCCGGCGAACAAGGCTGTAACGGAAAGGGGGGACGGCGCGAGCCATCCCCCCCGAACTTCCCTCTGTCGCTCCGCCCGAAGCGCCACATCATCCCATCACTACTTCCTCCCCAGAAGGAAGCCTGCGAAAAACCACCGTGAACCGGGTATCGAGAAGGGCGACGGCGAAGCTCGCGAAATCGCGCGGTGTCACGCCGGAGCCGGCGACACGCCGCCCGGCCCAGGTTCTTCGAGAGAGCTCCGGGCCCCCCGACCGCCGGAGCGACCAGGAGCGACTGTAGCAGTCAGACCATTAGAAGTCAAATAAAATCTATTCATACTATGAGCTTAGGAACAAACCTGCCCGGACAAAGCGATGGGGACGGCTGCGATGCGCCGTCCCCTGTTCGTTGTCACGAGCCTGCTGTTGTCCTGCTAGCCCGTGTTCACCTTGACCTTCTTGCCCTTCGCGACCTCGGTCTTGGGGATGGTCACGGTCAGCACACCGTCCTTCTGCGATGCGGAAACCTTGTCCACGTCGGCGCTTCGGGGAAGAGTGAAGATCCGCTTGAAGGAGCCGTAGCTCCGCTCCATGCGATAGAAGTTCTTCTCCTTCTCCTCCTCTTCCTGCTTCTTCTCACCCGAGATCACGAGCTGGTTCTCGTCGACGCTGACGTCGATGTTCTCCGGGTCGACGCCGGGAACCTCGGCCGTTACGATGATCAAGTCGTCGGTTTCGGACACGTCGACGCTGGGGTTCCAGTCGAACTCGGACAGGGAGGCCGGCGCCATCCAGTTCCTGAGAAGTCGGTCGAATGCCTTGTCGAGCTCATCCTGAACCGCCGGCAGATTGCGTCTTGGTCTCCAGCGTACCAGCTCCATACACTTGCCTCCTTTCCTGTTCTGTGCCTTTCATCGTCCCGGGGAGCCGCAGCCATCGCTCCCGGCATTGCTGCTCCCCACACTCCGTGTATTCTGATGCGGAGATGCTCGTTCGGTTGCACGAGAACGAAGCCCCCGGCCAAGCGGCCGGGGGCTTCTCATGAGTTCGGGAACTCGACAGGACGGAGGCGGTCAGGCGTCGCCCTCGTCCGTCTCGCCGCGTCTGCTCTCGAGGCAGGCCTCGAGCGCCTCAGAGAGTCTGCGGCGCACGTTCTCCGGGACCTCCTCGACGAACGACACCTGCCTGTGCAGCACGATGGTCTGCTCGAACGTCCTGAAGAGAACCCGCGCGTCCTCGCAGGTCTCCATGTGCTCCTCGAACTCGATCCGGACCTCCGTGGAGAGGTCGCCGTCGATATACGCGGAGAGGAGCTGCCAGAACTCGGTGCAGTCGAGCATCGTTCCCCCGTCGTCCGTCCGGCGCTCAAGAGAGCGCGCGACGCGTCATCCTCCGGGCCGCGTCGGGAGACGTTCGGTCCCCGGCCGCGACCGTGCCTGCTACGCTTCCTCCCCGCCGACCGGCTCGGCGCGGCCGCCCAGGTGCTCCGCGAGGAACTGCTCGGCCATGCCGTAGAACCTGAGACGGTTCTCCGGCCTCGCGAAGCCGTGTCCCTCGTCCTCGAAGAGGATGTACTCGACCTCGATCCCCTTCTCGCGCATCGCCTCGACGACCTGCTCGGATTCGGCCTGCTTCACCCTGGGGTCGTTCGCGCCCTGCGCGACGAGCATCGGGATCTCGATCTGGTCGACGTGGAAGAGCGGCGAGCGCGATTTCAGGAACTCCTCGTCCTTCTCGGGGTGTCCTACCCGCTGGTACATCATCTCGAGCATCGTGCTCCAGTACGGCGGGACCGTTTCGATGAACGTCACGAGGTTGCTCGGTCCCATGGTCGCGACCGCGCAGGCGAAGAGGTCCGGAGTGAACGTCGCGCCGGCCAGCGCCGCGTACCCACCGTACGAGTGGCCGTACACGGCGACCCGCTCGGGGTCCGCGTAGCCCTGGTCGATGGCCCACTGGACCGCGTCGGTGAGGTCGTCCTGCATGGCTCCGCCCCACTCGCGATTGCCGGCGTTCAGGAACTCCTTGCCATAGCCGGTCGAGCCCCGGAAGTTCACCTGAAGGCAGACGTAGCCTCGGTTGGCGAGCCACTGGGCCTCCGGATTGTAGCCCCAGGTGTCCCGATGCCAGGGACCGCCGTGCACATTGAGGACCAGCGGAAGGTCTCTGCGGTCCGCGTCGGGCGGGAACGTGATGTACCCATGCACCTCGAGACCGTCCCTGGCGGTGTAGGACACGGGCTCCATCTCAGCGAGCGTGTACTGCGTCAGGTCCGAGCGGTGAACGAACAGGAAGTCGGCCGCCTTCGGGCCGCGCGTGTAAACGTAGTAGCTGATGGGGCCGTCGTCCTTCGTGAACGCGACCAGCCACGTTTCGAAGTCGTTCGTGTAGCTGACGACGCTGTACTCGCCCTCGTCGATGGCGCGGATGGCCTCGAAGTCCGGGGCGATCGAGTCGTCGATGACCTCCCACTCCTCGCGGGCCCGGGTGAAGCTGACGGCCAGGACCTCGAAGGTGTCGGGATGGAGCATCACGTCGCTCACGTCGTACATCGGGTCCGACGCGATGACCTCGATCTCCTCGGTGTCGAGGTCGTACCGGACCAGGCGTCCGGCGTTCGCGTTCCGCGAATCGATGAGATACATCGAGCCGCCGCCCTTCGTGAAACCGACCGGGCCGCTCGTCATGTTGTCCACGGCGTCCCACGACAGGACGTGCCCCCACGTGTCGTCCTCGCTCTCGCGGACGAGAAGATCGGTGCCTCCCTCAGGGTTCATGGCCAGCGCGCCGCGAACCTGCATGTCGAAGTCGGTGACCCACCCGAGGATGTTCCCCGGGTTCCTGGCGGCCAGCTCCATCTCGCCTGAAGCGATGTCAAGGCGGTAGACGTCGTGGAGTCTCGGGTCCTGACGGTTCATCGCGATGAGCATCGTGTTCGGGTGGTGCTTGCTGACGTCCACGACGCGGACCTGGACTCCCTCGTACGGCGTCAGGTCTCGGGTCTCGCCGGTGTCGAGGTTCACCGCGTGGAGACGCCAGTTCTCGTCGCCGTCCTTGTCCTGCAGGTACATGAGATGGACGCCGTCGTACGCCCAGAAGTACTGAAAGATGCCGCGCTTCGTGTCGTTCGTCACGGCCTCGGCGTCGTCGCCGCCGGGCGTGCCGACCCACACGTTCAGGACGCCGTCGACCGGCGCGATGTATGCGATGTGCTCGCCGTCGGGGGATATCCTCGCCCGTGCCTTCTCCGGATTGCCGAACAGCACTTCGCGCGGAATGAGCTCGACCTGTCCCCCGCCGCACGAGGTCAGGACCGCCGCCATGCCCGTCGCGAGGACGAGAAGCGCAAGAACAGCCGTAAGTCTTCTCTTCATCTGTCTCCCTTTCCTAATGGACCCCGGGCGCGCTCGCGTGCGCGCCCGTACCACGTGAGAAATAGTCCGTGAGCTTCTCCCTCAGGAAGAGGCGCGCCCTGTGAAGGCGCGACTTCACCGCCGGCACCGAGAGCCCGAGCACGCTGGCCGTGTCGTCCGTCGAGAGGCCGTGGATGTCGCGGAGCACGAAGACGATCCGGTTATCGGGCGAGAGCTCGTTGATGTGCTTCGTGAGAACACCCGAAAGCTCCTCGTTCATCACGTCGCTCGAGGGATCCGTCGTCCAGTCCGGGATCTGGCGCGGCATGGACTCGTGACCGACCATGACCGGCTTGTCGATGGGGACCGTGTCGAGCTTCTTCTTGCGGATCCTCATGAGGCAGGCGTTCGTCGCGATGCGGTAGATCCACGTCGAGAACTTCGCGTCCTGACGGAAGCCGGGGAGCGCCTCGTAGGCCTTGATGAAGACCTCCTGGAGACAGTCCTCGGCGTCCTCGGGGTTCCCGAGCATCTTGAGGCAGAGGCCGTACACGTTCGATTCGTGTCGTTCGACGAGCTCGCTGTACGCCTGGGTGTCGCCCTTCTGGGCTCTCGATACGAGTTCCGAATCCGTGGGAACCGCGTTCTCGCGCAAATGCGGACTCCGGGCGCCGGCCGGGAGCGTTGTCGGGCTCCCGGCCGGACAACCGCGAGGAACTAGAGCTCGGGCGGCGCGGGGATGAGCCCTTCCTTCATCAGGACCTCGGTCTGAGACCGCGCCTCCCTGATCTTCTTCTCGGCCATCTCGTACAGCTCATCGCGCGACATTGTAACACGAGCGACGCCCTGCTCAATGGCCTTCATGCCGACTGCGGTCGCTTCCCTGGGGAAGACCTCCCACTCCGTCATGTCCGGGACGATGTACTCCTCGTGGATTCCCTTGTCCTCGGCGCACTTGGCGAGTTCCTCGGCGGCGGCGATGCACATCTCGTCGGTGATGGTCTTCGCCATCACATCGAGGGCGCCGCGGAAGATAGCCGGGAAGCCGATGGAGTTGTTGACCTGGTTGGGGAAGTCGGAACGGCCGGTCGCGACGATGCGCGCGCCCGCCTCCCTGGCCTCCCACGGCCAGATCTCCGGGACCGGGTTGGCGCAGACGAAGACGATCGCGTCCTTCGCCATGCCCTCGATCCACTCCTTCTTGACCGTATCGGGGCCCGGCTTCGAGAGGGCGATGAGCATGTCTGCGCCCTTCATGGCGTCGGCCGGGGTGCCGACGAGGTTCTCCTCGTTGGTCATCTGCGCCAGCTCCCACTTCTCCTTGTAGTCCGGCAGGTACTCATCCTTCCGGCCTTCGTGGAGGGTGCCCTTGCTGTCGCACATGATGATCTTACCCGGATCGGCGCCCGCGCTGATGAGGAGGTTCGCGATGCGCACATTCGATGCGCCCGCGCCGATCATGGCGATCCTGACCTTCCCGAACTCCTTGCCGACGACTTTGACCGCGTTGATGGCGCCCGCGACCGTGACGGCGGCCGTGCCCTGCTGGTCGTCATGCCACACCGGGATGTCGAGCTCTTCGCGGAGTTCCTTCAACACACGGAAGCACTTCGGCTGCGAGATGTCCTCGAGGTTGATGCCGCCGAACGCCGGAGAGATGAGCTTCGTCGTCTCGATGAGAACGTCGGGGTCCTTCGTGTCGACGGCGATCGGCACCGCGTCCACGCCGCCCAGGTACTTGAAGAGGAGCGCCTTGCCCTCCATCACGGGCAGGCTGGCGTGGGGCCCGATGTCGCCGAGACCGAGGACGCGCGTGCCGTCGGTCACCACGGCGACGGTGTTCTTCTTGTTCGTGTGCTCGTAGACCTTCTCGGGATTCGCATGGATGTCCTTGCAGGGCGCCGCAACGCCGGGCGTGTACCAGATGGAGAAGTCGTCGAGGCTTCGCACGACGCACTTCGGTACGACCTGGTACTTGCCGCCGTAGAAGGGATGAAGAACCATAGCGTCGTGGCTCGGCTTCTCCGCCTTCTTGACGAGTTCCTCCTTGGACATCTTCTTCATCTCTGCCACTTCCGTGCTCCTCTCTGCTCCTCCTGGCCCCCGGTCGTGGGGGGCTCGGCGGTCCCTTCAGCCCTCCGGCTGAAACGAAAACGGGCGCGTCCCGTTCCGGGCGCGCCCGCGATCACATCCATTCGTTCTCGCGCACGTGCGAACCGAACTCCTCGCGGATGATCTGAGCGACGAGCCGGGGGACGGCTTCCCTCACGGCCTCGCGTTCCTCCTCGGGACCTCCCCCGCCGGCGACCTCGATGGCGTAGATGGAGATCTCGTTCGGGAGCCAGGAGCCCTTCCCCTCGTCGACCATGACCTTCGCCCGATACTCGGTGTCGTGGTCCGAGTCGGCCATGCGCTCGAGCTCGAGACCCGAGAGACCGAGCCTCCGGAGCTCGCTCACGTCGCCGTCCCCGGTCCGCACGCAGTCGACGACGACGACCTTGTCATAGCCGGCCGCCAGCCCGAAGAGGTCGAAGCCCAGCGCGGTCGTCTCGACGATGTCGACCCGCGGATCCCGGAGAACGGAGTGAACGCCGCGGGCGACGGCGAACCCCACGTCGGGGGAACACTCCCTCTCACCTGACAGTCCAACGATGAGTGTCTTCATTGTCGTGGCTGCCCCCCATCCCATCACCGTCCGGCCGTCGTCCACGTTCACGACCGAAGCCTCGCTAGCTCAGGACCTTGATGCGGTGCTCGACCGTCTCCTCGCGACGGTAGTCCGGGAGGAGTATCGGCGACTTGCGCTTCTTCGGGACTCTCGCGCCCTTGAGCTCCTCGTGGTAGCTCTTGAGGTGCTCGAGCGAGAGCTTGCCCTGCCGCTTCATTGACGCCGCACGCTCGGCGGCCGCCAGACCGGCCCTCCTGCCGAAGACGACGACATCGAGAAGCGAGTTGCCCATCAGGCGGTTCGTCCCGTGGACGCCGCCCGCCACCTCGCCGGCGGCGTAGAGATTCTTGACCTTCGTCTCGCCTGTCGCGTCGATCTCGAGACCGCCGTTCTGGTAGTGCTGTGTCGGGTAGATGAGGATCGGCTCGGTGGCCAGGTCGATACCGAAGCGCTCGTACTGGCGGTACATGGCCGGGAGCCGGTTCTTGACCGTGCCCTCGCCGTGCTTCTGTTCGATGACGACGGTGTCGAGCCAGACGGCGGGCTGTCCTGATGGCGTCACGACGCCCTTTTCGCGCCCCAGACACTCGCGGATGATGGCGGCGGCCTCGACGTCGCGGGTCTCGAGCTCGTAGACGAAGCGGTTGCCCTCAGCGTTCACGATCTGTCCGCCGATGCTCCTGGTCTTCTCGGTGACGAGGAGCCCCAGAAGCTGCTCGGGATAGGCTGCACCCGTAGGGTGGTACTGGATGGTGTCGAGGAACGCCAGCGGCGCGCCGGCGCGGTAGCCGAGAACCAGCCCGTCGCCCGTGGCGCCGTAGTGGTTCGAGGTCGGGAAGCCCATCACGTGAAGCCGCCCGCCTCCGCCGGTCGCCAGAATGACGGTCTTCGCCCGGACGATGACGAACTCCTCGGTCTCCATGTTATAGAGAACGGCGCCCGTGACCTTCTTCCCGTCGGTCAGAAGCTCGTAAGCCGCGGCGAACTCCATGAAGGGAACCTCGCGGTTCTGGATCTCGTCCTTCAGGGTCTTCATGATCTCGCCGCCGGTGTAGTCGCGGCACGCGTGCATCCGCTTCCGCGACGTACCGCCGCCATGGATCGTGACCATCGTGCCGTCCGGCTCCTTGTCGAACATCACGCCCAGCTCTTCAAGCCACGACAGCACCGGCGGCGCGTCCATCACGAGAGCCTCGACGAGGTCGGGGTCGTTCTTGTAGTGGCCGCCGCCCATGACATCGAGATAGTGGATGGCCGGCGAGTCGTTCTCCTTGTCGGCCCCCTGGATGCCGCCCTGGGCCATGACGGTGTTCGAGTCGCCGAGACGGAGCTTCGTGACCAGCAGGACATCGGCGCCCTGCTCCTGCGCGACGAGCGCTGCCGCCGCGCCGGCGCCTCCGCCTCCGACGACGAGGACGTCGACGTCGTAGTCGACCTCCGAGACGTCGAACTTCGATGGCTCGATGACGCTGTACGCCTCGAAGATCTTAGCGTACTCCTTCGGCGTCCTCTGGCCCTTCGAGGGGCCGATCTTGATCTCGGCGAATACCTCGTCGCGGTAGTCCGGGTGATACCCCTCGAGGAGCTTCTGGCGCTCTTCGGGCGACATCAGAGGGATCTCCTCCGTGAGCCGGTGCTCGCGGGTCGCCTCGAGACGCTTGATCGATTCGCGCATGCTCTCCGGATACACTTCTCTTCGCCTCCTCGTTACCGGGGCTCCATGTCCCTGTTGTTGTAGAGCTCCTTGAGCTCCTTTGTCTTCGTCTTCTTGAGCTTGTCGATGTCCTTCTTGTACTTGCCCTTCTCGAGCTCACCGACGCGCTTCTCGAGATGCTTCGACTTCTCGGCGACGTGACGCGAGTAGAGGCGACGCGCGAGAAGGCCGACGTTGTACTGGACGATCTCGGCCGGGCAGCGCGACGCGCACAGCCCGCACAGGATGCAGTCGAAGGAGAGGTCGGCCGTCTTGGCGATGTCCCCCCTGAGCGCGGTCTGGATGTACTCCATCACCTCGATGTCCTGGGGGCAGGCCTTCGTGCAGGCGTTGCATGCCAGACAGCGATAGACCTCGGGATAGAGCTTGAGGACGGTCTCGGCGTTGGCCTCGAGGTCCTCGATGTCGTACGTGGCCTTGTTGCCGGGGTAGAACGGCAGCTCCGTGAGGTACATCCCGTCCTGGACGACCTCCTGGCACGCGAGCCCCACCTTCAGGCGGTAGTCGTCCTTCGTGCGGTACACGGTCCCGCAGGCTCCGCAGAAGGCGCCCCTGCATCCGCACCCGCGCACCAGCCTGTACCCGGCGTACTCCATGGCCTTCATGATGGTGAGGTTCGCGGGAACCTCGTACTGCTTGCCCATCACGTAGATGGTGACCATCTCCTCTGCCATCGTGTCGGTCCTCCCTCGCGTCGGGCCGCACTCGGGATGCGGCACGCGGCGGTTCTATCGCTTCGCCTTGGCGCTCTTCTTCCCGGTGGTCTTCTTCCCGGACGCCCTCTTCGCGCCCGGCTTCTTTCTCGGTCTCTTCTTCTCGCTGCTCTTCGCGCTCTTCTTCGCGTCCGTCGCCGTTTTCGGCTTCCTCTCGACGTCCTCTCTGTCGCGTGGAAGCGTGCCCTCATCGAGCGTGAGCGGGCCGAGTTCCTTCACGTCCTTCACGAAGTCGTTCATCACGCGGACGAGTTTGTCGCCCTCGGCGGCGGAGATCCACTCGAGCCTCAGCCGGTCGGGCTCGATGCCGAAGTCCTCGAGCATCCTCTTCAGGAGCGAGATCCTCCGCATCGTCTTGTAGTTGCCGTCCTGGTAGTGGCAGTCGCCGGGATGGCACCCGCCGATGAGGACGGCGTCCGCTCCCTCGCGGAACGCCCACAGAATGTGCTGGGGATCGACCCTGCCGCTGCAGTTGACCCGCACCACAACGCCGTTCGGCGGATACTGCTTCCTCGACGTCCCGGCGAGGTCTGCTCCGGCGTACGTACACCACTTGCAGAAGAAGCAGACGATTCTCGGTTCGAACATCTCTATTCCTCCAGGGCCGCCGTGACCATCTTGTAGATCTGGTCGTCCGTGAGGTTCCTCTGTGTCGCCGATCCTGACGGACACGCCGCGATGCAGGCGCCGCATCCCTCGCAGATCGCTTCCTGGATCCTCGCGACCTTCTTCTCGTCATCGAACTCGGCGGCGTCGTAGGGACAGACCGACACGCAGACGCGGCATCCCGCGCAGGTGTCCTCGTCGATCACAGCGATGATGGGCTCTCTGTGGTACTCCTCCTCGGCGAAGAGAGCGGCGACCTTGCTCGCCGCGCCCGACGCCTGGGCGACGGCTTCCGGGATGTCCTTCGGCCCCTGCGCCGCGCCTGCGAGGTAGAAGCCCGGCGCCAGGCTCTCGACCGGGCGGAGCTTCGGATGGGCCTCGGAGAGGAAGCCCCACTCGTCCGTGTGGATCTTGAGCTTGTTCGCGAGCTCGCGGGCGGCGCCGCTGGGGACCATGCCGAGGCCGAGCACGACCATGTCGGCCGCTATCTCGACCTTCTTCCCCGTCAGGGTGTCGACGCCCCATACGTAGACCTTGCCGTCCTCTTCGAAGATCTTCGAGACCTTGCCGCGGATGTAGAGGACGTCGTCCTCCTCGGAGGCGCGCTGGTAAAACTCCTCGTATCCCTTCCCCGCGGTCCGGACGTCCATATAGAAGAGATACGCCTGCCCCTCATGCACTTTGTGCTTGTAGAGCATCGCGTGCTTCGTGAGGTACATGCAGCAGACCTTCGAGCAGTACGGAAGGTGCATCTCCGGGTCGCGCGAGCCGACGCACGTCAGGAAGACGACCTCGTTCGGCACCTGGCCGTCGGACGGCCTTCTCACCTCCCCGCCCGTGGGTCCCGAGGCGGAGAGCAGCCGCTCGAACTGCAGGCTGTCGACGACGTCCGGGATCGAGCCTCCGCCGTACTCGCCGATGTTGGTGATGGGATAGAGGTCGTAGCCGGTCGCTACGACGATGGCGCCGACCTCCTCCTCAACGAACTCGTCCTTCAACTCGTAGTCGACGGCGTCGACCGGGCAGATCTTCTCGCAGATGCCGCACTTGCCCTTCTGGAAGTAGAGGCAGTGCTCGGCGTCGAGGACAGGCTTGTTGGGAACCGCCTGCGGGAACGGCGTGTAGATGGCCTTGCGGTCGGCGAGGCCCTCCTCGAACTCGGACGGCGTCTTCGAGGGGCACTTCTCCGAGCAGAGCCCGCAGCCCGTGCAGACGTCGCGGTTCACGTAGGCCGTCTTCTTCCTGATCCTGACCTTGAAGTTGCCGACGTAGCCCCCGACATCGTCGACCTCGCTGTAGGTCATGAGCTTGATCCTGGGGTGCTGCGAGACCTCGACCATCTTCGGCGTGAGAATGCACTGCGAGCAGTCGAGGGTCGGGAACGTCTCTGAGAGCTGGGCCATGTGCCCGCCGATCGACGGGCTCTTCTCCACGAGGATGACCTCGTAGCCGGCGTTCGCGATGTCGAGCGCAGCCTGGATGCCGGCCACTCCCCCGCCGACGACGAGCGCGCGGTGCGTCATCGGGACCGAGATGGGCTCGAGCGCCTCGTCGAGCTTCGCCTTCTCGACCATAGAGCGGATAATGCGGATGGCCTTCGCGGTCGCGGCGTCTTTGTCCTTCTGATGCACCCAGCTGCACTGCTCACGGATGTTCGCTATCTCGACGCGGTAGGGGTTGAGGCTTGATGCGGTCGCGGCCTTCCTGAAGGTCGCCTCATGGAGCGTCGGCGAGCAGGCCGCGACGATCACGCCCGTGAGATCGTGTTCCCTGATCGCTTCCTTGACCAGGTTCTGGCCCGGGTCGGAGCACATGTACGTGTAGTCGGTCGAGTACACGACCCCGGGGTACCGGGACAGCTCCTCCGCAACCCGCTTCGTGTCGACCACGCCGGCGATGTTCGAGCCGCAGTGGCAGACGAAGACCCCGATGCGAGAATCCATCACCCCTCCCTGGCGGCGCACCTCGCGGCCAGCACGGGCCGCGGGTCGACGTAGTTGTCCGTGAAGTCGAGGTACTTCTCGTCGATGCCGAGCGCCACGCCCAGAAGCTGCGTGAAGTAGATCACGGGGATCTTCTCGAACCCCCTGACGCGTTCGGCAAGCTCTTCCTGCTTTCTGTCGAGGTTGTACTGACACAGAGGACACGTCGTCACGATGACGTCGGCGTCGCGCTTCAAGGCCGAGCCGACGACGGTCCTCGAGCACGAGACGGCGATCTCCTCGTCGTTGACGACCTGAAACCCGCCGCAGCACTCGCTCTTCATGGGAAAGTCGACGACCTCGCATCCCATGGCCTCGAGGAGCCCCTCGAAGATGGTCGGCTGCTCGGGGTCGTCGAACTCCAGCTCCTTCGCCGGACGAAGGAGCATGCACCCGTAGTAGGGCGCCACCCTGAGATCGCCGAGGTGCTCCTTCACGCGCCTGGCGACCTCGTCGTAGCCGACGACGTCCCGCAGGAACTCGATGTAGTGCAGCACGTCGACCTGCCCGACGTAGTCCTCGCCCGTGAAGCTCTCGATCGACTCGCGTCGCTCGGTGTCGGCCCTGAGGAAGAGGTTCGCCTTCTCGCGCTTCTCCTCGTCCTCCTTCATGACCCTGTTGGCGCGCTTGAGGACGTGGTAGCAGAACGAGCAGAGCGTCACGACCTTGTCGCCCATCCTCGAGGCGTACGAGAGGTTCCTGACCGGCGCCAGGATCTCCATGACGCTGTCGGTCACGAGCGGGAAGACCGCGCCGCAGCACGTCCAGATCGGCATCTCGTCGAGTTCGAAGCCGAGGGCCTTCGCGCTCTCCTTCGCCGACATATCGAAGTCCCGGGCCCTCTCGTGCAGCGTGCATCCCGGGTAGTAAGGGATCTTCATTCCTGCCTCCGGTCCTTCCTCAGCCGTTGAGCTTCCTGAGCGCACCGACGACGCCCATCTGCGGAGCGTCCGTCACCATCACCGCCGTCACCTCGTCGGCGTCCACCACCGGCCTGGAGAGGCGCTGTCTCAGGACGAGCGCGCGAAGCGCGTCGCAGATGCTCGAGAATTCGACGCCCCTGGGACAGCGCGACGCGCACTGGAGGCACGAGGCGCAGATCCAGATCGTCTTCGACTCGAGAACGGGCTGGATCTGTCCGAGCTGGAGCAGATGGATCACCTCGCTGGGGATGATGTCCATCTCCTCGACGACGGGGCATCCGGCGGAGCATCTGCCGCACTGATAGCACGCGCCGAGGTTCTGGCCCGACAGGTCGACGATCCTCCGGATGACCTCATCCTTGATGGCCGCTCCGGTCAGTGTAATCCTCATCATTCCTCCGGAACTCCACTCCTCCGACCCGGGAAGCCGCGTGACCGGCATCCCCCGGCGGCCGGGGCGGATATGAACAGGGGTAGGTGAACCCACCTACCCGCTACGCGAACCGGTCAACGAGCGCGCCGTCGGAACATCGTTCGTTCTTGAGAAGGCCTGCTGTGGGCTTCCCCCCGCGCCCGCACGGCACCGATCGACCCCGCCTCTTCCCTGAAAACCGACCCAGCCGTGAATCTCGACTGGCTCGCCATTCATCTACTCGACAAAGGGTCACCGCAGTGCCCGCTGTGCGGCGCCGCGGTGACCAGACTCGCAAGAGGGTACTAGAGAAAGACCCCGGGTGTCAACCTGGAAACGCCCCGCGCTTGGCCATCTCTCGGGTCCCGCGGCGGTTCCCGGCACGGCGTTCCTGCAGCGCGGTTCCGGTGACGGAGCGTGGTCCGGCTGAACCACCCGTCAGTTTCGGACGGGGCACCGTCTTCGGAGCGCGGCCGGTCGAAGAGCCGGAGGGCGTCGCCGCGCAGGGGGTCCCGGGCGGCCCGGGGACGGTCCGGTTGACACGTCCGGCGCGGCGCGCGTAGAGTGACGATGTCCCGGCACCACAACATAATGACCGACTGCGAAGGAGCAACATCATGGACCAGAGGTCCCTGAGCGCGACGGCCCGGGCGCTCGTCGCCGCCGGGAGGGGCATCCTTGCGGCCGACGAGAGCACGGGCACCATCAGGAAGCGCCTCGCCGGCATCGACGTCGAGTCGACCGAGGAGAACCGCCGGAGATACCGGGAGCTCCTCTTCTCGACGGAGGGCGTCGAGAGCTTCATCTCGGGCGTCATCCTGTTCGACGAGACCATCAGACAGAGGAACGACGACGGTGTCCCCTTCCCCGAGCTTCTCTCGAAGCGCGGGATCATCCCGGGTATCAAGGTGGACCGCGGAGCGAAGCCGCTGGCGGGGCACGACGGGGAGAAGGTCACGGAGGGCCTGGACGGACTTCGGGAACGCCTCGATGAGTACCGCGGGCTCGGCGCCGGGTTCGGAAAATGGCGGGCCGTCATCACCATCGGGGACGGCATCCCGACGCGCGCGTGCATCGACGCGAACGCCCACGCGCTCGCGCGCTACGCGGCGCTCTGCCAGGAAGCGGGCCTCGTGCCCATCGTGGAGCCCGAGGTCCTGATGGACGGCACGCATTCCATGGCCCGCTGCGAGGAGGTGACGGAGGCGACCCTTCGGAGCGTTTTCGCCGCGCTCGCCGCGCAGGATGTCCTCCTCGAGGGAACGCTTCTC
Organism: uncultured bacterium; assembly: GCA_964596015.1. Lineage (GTDB taxonomy): Bacteria > Joyebacterota > Joyebacteria > Joyebacterales > Joyebacteraceae > WJMD01. Next base: position 90,617 of record CAZQSB010000001.1, read on the forward strand.
AAGCCCAACATGGTCCTCCCGGGCAAGGAGTCCGGCGAACCGGCGACCCCCGAACGGATAGCCGAGGCGACCGTGGGCTGCTTCAGACGGGTCGTGCCCGCCGCCGTTCCCGGGATCGTCTTCCTGTCGGGCGGCCAGTCGCCCGAGGAGGCGACGGCGAACCTGAACGCGATGAACGCGATGAACGCGATGGGCGAACATCCCTGGCAGCTCAGTTTCTCATACGGTCGGGCGCTTCAGCAGCCTGTGCTCCAGGCCTGGCGGGGCGATCCATCGTATGCCGACGCGGCCCGGAAGGCCTTCTACCGCAGAGCCGAGCTCAACGGAGCCGCCCGGTACGGACGGTACGAGCCGGCGATGGAGCATTCGGGCTAGGCCTGGTGGCCGCCCGGCTCGCCCCCGGGACTCTCGGGGACTCCGTACGATGACGAGGTCGCCGGGCGCCGTCGAGCTCTCCCTCGCCTCAGCCGACGCGTTCTTCAAGGGACACCGATGATCCAGAGGGAACGCGTTCACGTGCTCGCCCCCGCCGAGGTGCGGGACGGCCGCTATGTCCTCTACTGGATGCAGCAGTCACAGCGGGCCCGCGTGAACCACGCGCTCGAGTACGCCGTCCGCCGCGCGGAGGAGCTGAAGCTCCCGGTGGTCGCGGTCTTCGGGATCACGAGGCGGTTCCCGGAGGCGCAGCGGCGGCATTACGCCTTCATGCTCGAGGGACTCAGCGAGACCAGGCGCGACCTCGAGGAGCGCGGCGTTCCGCTGGTCGTGCGCGATGTCCCGCCGCCCGACGCGGCGCTCCAGCTCGAAGGCGACGCGGCGCTGGTCGTGACCGACGTCGGATATCTCAGGGTCCAGCGTTCGTGGAGGAGCAAGGTCGCGTCCCGCTCCAAAGCGCGGGTGGTCGCGGTGGAGTCGGACGTCGTCGTTCCGGTCGAGACGGCATCCGACAAGGAGGAGTACGCCGCCAGGACGATCCGCCCGAAAATCCGCGAGCACCTCGAGCGGTTCCTCGCTCCTCTCGAGGAGACATCGCTGTCGCGCGACGCCATGGACATGGACCTCGGATCGGTTCGGGTTGACGACGTCGAGGCCCTCATGGACGAGCTCGACCTCCCCGGACGGTCGCGGAGGGTCTCACGGTTCCGCGGCGGCCCGTCCGAGGCGGAGAAGCGGCTCGACGCCTTCATCCATCACGGACTTCGCGGATACGGCGAGAACCGCAGCGACCCGGGAGAGGAGCATATCTCGCACCTCTCGCCCTATCTCCACTTCGGCCAGATCTCGCCGCTCGAGATCGCGCTCAGGATCGAATCGGCGAGAGGCACGTCGCGGGAGGACAAGGAGGCGTTTCTCGAGGAGCTCATCGTCCGGCGCGAGCTCTCGATGAACTTCTGTCTCTATAATGACAGCTACGATTCGTTCGACTGCCTCCCCGACTGGGCGCGGGGCACGCTTCAGGCCCACGCGGACGACGACCGCGAGGTCGTCTACGGCGAGAACGACTTCGAGCGCGCCCGAACGCACGACGAGTACTGGAACGCCGCGCAGCGGGAGATGGTCGCGACCGGCAAGATGCACGCGTACATGCGCATGTACTGGGGGAAGAAGATCATCGAGTGGACCCGCACGCCGGAGGAGGCCTTCGATGTCGCGCTCCGGCTGAACAACCGGTACGAGCTGGACGGGCGAGACCCGAACTCTTTCGCCGGGGTCGCGTGGTGTTTCGGAAAGCACGACCAGCCGTTCAAGGAACGCGATGTCTTTGGACAGGTGCGCTGGATGAGCGCGTCCGGCCTTGAGCGCAAGTTCGACATGGCCGCGTACCTCGAACGGGTGAACGAACTGGAAGCGGAAGCGGAAGAGCGCGCCGGCGACCTGTGAACGGCCGGGCGCGTGCCCCCGCGCGGCGTCAACCGACCGTCTTTGAGGAGAACAGGCGATGACAACACGAAGCGACGTTCCCTGGGAGAAGCCGAGACTGGGCATCAGCACATGCCTTCTGGGAGAGCGGGTCCGCTATGACGGAGGCCACAAGCGCGACCGGTTCCTGACCGACACGTTCGGGAAGTTCGTCGAATGGGTGCCGGTCTGCCCCGAGGTCGAATGCGGCCTTCCCATCCCCAGGGAGTCGATGCACCTCGAGGGAGACCCGGACGCCCCAAGACTGGTCACATCGCGGACCGGTATCGACCTGACGAAGCAGATGAGAGACTGGGCGGCGAAACGCGTGCGCGAGCTCGAGACGGAGAACCTCTCGGGGTTCATATTCAAGGCGAACTCGCCGAGCTCCGGCATGGAGCGCGTGAAGGTCTTCGACGAGAAGGGCATGCCGCACAAGGTCGGGTCGGGGCTCTTCGCGCGTGCCTTCATGGACCACTTCCCGCTGCTCCCGGTCGAGGAAGAGGGGCGTCTGCACGACCCGCTCCTGCGCGAGAACTTCATCGAGAGCGTGTTCTGTCTGAAGCGCTACCGCGACGCGGCGAGGGGGAGACGTTCGGCCAGGGCCCTCATCGACTTCCACGCGGCGCACAAACTCCAGATCATGGCGCACAGCCCGGCCGTGCTGAAGGAGATGGGGCGGCTCGTCGCGCGCCAGAAGGAGCTGGGAAGAAACGAGCTCTTCGACCGTTACGAGGAGCTCCTCACGAAGGCGCTCAGGCTCAAGGCGACGCCGGGAAAGAACGCGAACGTGCTCCAGCACGCGCTCGGGTATTTCAAGAAGGAGCTCACGGCCGACGAGAAGCTCGAGGCCCTGGAGATCATAGAGTCGTACCGCAACGAGGTCGTCCCGCTCGTGGTGCCGGTCACACTGATCTCCCACTACGCGAGGAAGTACGAACCCGAGTATCTGGCCCGACAGACGTTCCTCGACCCGCACCCGGGCGAGCTCAAGCTGAGGAACCACGCGTGACACCGCGGTTGCCCGGGCGAGCTCAAGCTGAGGAACCACGCGTGACACCGCGGTGGCCGGGGCGAGCCCGGGCGGGGTAAGCCGCGCAGGACATGTTCACTGGGAGGCGATGGATGAGAGCACTGTTGTCGGTTCTCTTCGCGGCGACGCTGACGTTCGCCGCGGCCGCGGGCGGAGCGCAGGATACGACGCCCGGGAGCGGGACGGCCCCGGCGGCCGACACGTCGGGTGTTGGAACCGGAGAGACGGCCGTCTCGGAAGCGGATTCTGCGAGAGCGGCGCGGGAGATGGAGGTCGGCAGGCTGATGGTCCAGCGCTGCGCGCAGTGTCACGGCGAGGGGCGGCCCGCGGCGGGGCTCAGCCTCGAGCGGGTCCACTTCCCGCAGTCGATGGTCGGGGTCGCCAGCGCGCAGGTCGACACGCTCTCTCTCGTGGAACCCGGCGAACCGGACCGGAGCTATCTCGTCTGGAAGCTCGAGGATCGGGACGACGCCGTCGGCAGCCGCATGCCGATCGGTCCGAAGCCCCTTCCCGAAGCGCAGATCGAGCTCGTGAAGAGCTGGATCGCCGCGCTGCCGCAGGAGACGGCGCCGGCCGACACCGCCCGTTCCGGCGATGAACCGCCCGAGGGGAAAGTCGGCGAGGGAAGCTGACCACATGTGAGGACATGCGCGAGGCCGCGGCCGGTCGAACCGCGCAGAGAGACGCGGACCGCGGCCGCCTGATGACGGGATGTTCCCCATGAGCAGGAAGAACAGGCTGGCGGACGAGCAGAGCCCGTACCTCCTCCAGCACGCGACCAATCCGGTGGACTGGCACCCATGGGGCGACGAGGCGTTCGAGCGAGCGCGCTCCGAGGAAAAGCCGCTCTTCATCTCGATCGGCTACGCCGCGTGCCACTGGTGCCACGTCATGGAGGAGGAGTCCTTCGAAGACGAGGAGGTGGCGGCGCTCCTGAACGACGCCTTCGTGTGCGTCAAGGTCGACCGCGAGGAGCGGCCCGACGTCGACCGCGTCTACATGGACGTCGCCATGATGATGACCGGACGAGGCGGATGGCCGCTGACGATCATCGCGTCTCCCGACGGGACCCCGTTCTTCGCCGCGACGTACATACCGAAGCACAGCAGATTCGGCCAGCCGGGGCTCGTTGAGCTCGTCCCGAAGATCGTCGAGCTCTACCGGCGGACCCCGGGCGAGATCGACCGGGTCACCTCACAGGTCCGCGCCGCCCTCAGGAACCCGCAGTCCCCGCCACCCGACGAGCCGGACGAGGCCCTTCTCGCTCTCGCCCGGGACGATCTGAGAGCGCGCTTCGATGAGCATCACGGCGGCTTCGGCGACGCGCCGAAGTTCCCGTCGCCGCACCAGCTCATGTTCCTTCTGAGGTGGTGGAGCAGAACGGGCGACCGCGCGTCGCTCAACATGGTCACGAGGACGCTTGAGGAAATGGAGCGCGGAGGCATCCACGACCAGCTGGACGGGGGCTTCCACAGATACTCGACCGACTCACGCTGGCATCTCCCCCACTTCGAGAAGATGCTCTACGACCAGGCGCTCATAGCGCTGGCTTCTGCGGAGACCCGACAGGTCACCGGCGAGGAGCGCTTCGCGAAGCTGGCAAGCCGAACGCTCGACTACGCGCTTCGGAGGCTCGGCTCGCCGGAGGGAGGGTTCTTCTGTTCCGAGGACGCGGACAGCGGGGGCGGCGAGGGTCGCTTCTACCTGTGGACGACCAGAGAGGTGCGGGACGCTCTCGGCGACGACGCCGAGCTCGTCATCATGGCGCACGGGCTGACCGAGGACGGCAACGCGGTCGACGAGGCGACGGGAGAGACCACGGGATTGAACGTTCTTGGCGCGGGCCGACCGCTCGAGTCGCTGGCCGCCCGGCTCGGAGAGCCCGTCGACGACGTGGCGGAACGTCTCGAGCGCGCCCGGTCGTCGCTCCTCCGGTTGAGGGAGAAACGTGAACGACCGCCGCTCGACGACAAGGTGCTGACCGACTGGAACGGCCTCATGATCGCGGCGCTCGCCTTCTCGTGCCGCGCGTTCGGTGAGGCGCGCTTCGGTGAGGCGGCGGAACGCGCCGCGGAGTTCGTCCTCGACATCATGAGCGACGGCGACAGGCTTCTGCACCGGTACAGGGGCGGCTCGGCGGGGGTCCCCGGCAACCTGGACGACTATGCGTACCTCGTCTGGGGCCTCATCGAGCTTCACGCGACGACCCAGGACATGCGGTGGCTCGAGCGCGCTCTCAGGCTCACGGCCTCGATGCTGGAGCACTTCACCGACGCGGACGGAGGATTCCACTTCACGCCGGACGACGGCGAGAGACTCGTGGCGCGCCCCAAGGAGATCTACGACGGCGCGACCCCCGCCGGAAACTCGGTGGCGGCGCTGAACCTCGCGCGACTGGCCGGCCTGACCGGACGCCGCGCTCTGGAGGAGGCCGCGGCCCGGACGGTCCGCTCGGCGACCGGGTCGGCGCGCATGCACCCTTCAGGTCACGCTTTCCTTCTCTGCGCGGCCGACCATCTGATCGGACCATCCGCGGAGGTCGTCATCGCCGGGCGGAAGGACGCCGACGACACCAGAGCGTTCACGGCGGCCCTGGCGAGCCGGTTCCTTCCGCGCACGAGCGTGCTCGTGAAGGAAGGGGACGAGGCGGCGCGCGTCGCCCCGTGGACCACAACGCTCGAGTCGCGGGATGGGAGGGCGACGGCCGCGGTCTGTCGCGGCGAGACATGCGGTCTGCCGGTCACGGACCCGGCCGAGATGCTGGCCCGGCTGGAGGCCGGCAGCACGGAGACGGAATGAAGAGAGACAAGGCCATCGAGGTCCATCCACTGCGCCCCGGCGAGGAGATGCTCTGGCTCTCGGTCGCGAGCGCGCCCGATGAGGTCGCGCTCAGGCGCCCGGCGTTCACCGACCTCGTTGGCGGCGAGAAGCGTCGCGACCGGCGATGCCATCTCATCGCCGTGTCGGAAGGCCGCGCCGCGGGAAGGCTCACGGGGACGTTCCTGAACCCCAGACTGTACTTCATCCAGGAGCTCCAGAGCAGCACGCCGGGAGCGTTCGCCGAGACCGCGAGAGTGTTCGGCGGCTACCTCGCCCGCTCCTTCGAGCAGGACAGCATCGAGGTCCTCTCGTGGGACAGACCCGACCTCCGCGAGCTCAACAGAGCGCTTCTCGACTCGGGCTTTCGCGTGGGACGGCGCAAGGTGTTCGTGGAGCTGGACCTGACGGACTTCGCGTCGAGAACGGCCGCGCCGTTCTCGTACGTATCGCTCGCGGACGTCGGGGAGCGGGCGTTCGTCGACGTGATGTCGAGAGCCGCCGAGGGCGACCCCTTCGAGGATGTCACGGCCCGCGACCCCACGACGGACTTCCGGGAGCTGGTGGAGTACGCCGGCGAGACGTTCGACCCGACCTGGTGGCGCATCGCGAGGAAAGGCAGACGGACCATCGGGGTGGTCCTGCCCCAGCGCTTCCCCGGCCCGGCCAGCGAGGGAACGCTCTTCTACGTCGGAGTGCTGCCTCAGGAGAGGGGCAGGGGCTTCGGCCGCGCGCTTCACGCGGAGGGCCTGGGGTTCCTGGCGCGCGCCGGTGTCCGCCACTACATCGGCTCGACCGACGAGAGGAACGCGCCGATGATCAGGATCTTCGAGGCCAACAAGTGCCGCAGGAAAGGCGTACAGCTCTTCCTGACGGCGTCCGCGGCCGGCTAGGGAAGAGCTCCCCCCGACCCGCCGGCGGCGATCATCCTCCGTCGACGCTCTCCGACGCCCGTGGTCCGGGACGTCCGGTCCCGGCCGCGGCGTGTGAGCGCTTGTCCTCGTACATCGCCTCGTCGGCCTTCGAGAGCGTCTCCGTCACCGACGTCAGGTCGTACGGCTCCCACCGAGCGAAGCCCATCGAAAGATCGAAATCGACACCGTCGGGGATCCCGCTGGCCTCGCGCCAGCGCTCGAACGCCTCCCTGATGCGGGCGCACACGGGGCCGGGCTCGCCGGCGAGCCCCGGCATCATGATGAGGAACTCGTCCCCGCCGTAACGCACGACGATCTCTGACGTCCTCACGTGTCCCGCCAGGAACCGCGCGACGCCCCGAAGCACGTCGTCGCCCATCACGTGGCCGTGGGTGTCGTTGACCTGCTTGAAGCGGTCGATGTCGACCATGAGGAACCCGATGGGCTCACCCGAGCGCCGAGACCGTTCGGTCTCCCGCTCGACGGCCTCCTGGAAGTAGTTCCTGTTGTAGAGACCCGTGAGCCGGTCGCGGATCGCCTCTTCGTGCAGTCGGTTCTCAAGCCTGATCCTGCCGGCGGCCTGACGGGCGTGGTCCAGCAGGAGGTCCGTCAACCGGACGTCGTCGGTGGTGAACGCGGCCGACGTCATGGCGAAGCAGTGCAGCACGCCCAGGTCCTCGGCCGGGAACGAGAGCCCTCGCTCGAACCCCTCGGGAGCGGGCATCCCGCCGACGTCATCGTCGCTCGTGAAGAGCTGCATCCTGCCGGTCCGAAACGCCTCGCCCAGATGTCCCGCCTCGTCGACCGGCATGGGCTCCGGCTTCGTCTCACGACCACGACAGCACGTCGCGGCGAGCTCGAGCATGCCGTCCTCCTCGACGAAGAAGCCACACGCGTCGATGCTCAGGATGCTGCGGGCGGCTTCCGTGATGAGCGCGTAGATCTCTCCCAGATCCCTGCATTCGGCGAACCGCTTCACGACTCCATGGAGTTCTTCCAGCTTACGGCCGGCCTCTGCGGTCGCGAGCTCGGCGCGCTTCTGCTCGGTGACGTCCGAGATCATCACGAGGTCGTGCGTCGCGCTGCCCTCATCGTCGGTCAGGACGGTTCCGTGGATCCGCCCGGTCTTCTCGTCGCCGTTCTTGGTCACGAAGGACACGTCGTACGGCGGGATCGGGCGTCCGGCCATCCGCTCGAGGAAGCGCTTCATGAGGCGCCCCTTGGTCTTGTTCGGGATGAACGGCAGGAAGAGGATGTTGCGCCCGACGATCTCGTCGCGCGGGTATCCCAGCCAGTCCTCGATACGGCCGTTCACGTCGACCACGCTGCCCTTCCTGTCCATCAGAACGATCGCCTCAGGCGAGAGGTCGAACACCGAACGGTACTTCGCCTCGCTCCGCCTGACCTCCCGCTCGGCCTTCTTCTCCTCGGTCACGTCGCGGGCGAAGATCGCAAGCCGCTCGACGGCGCCGTCCGCGCCGGGTACGGGATGCACCCGGACCGAGTAGACGCGCCCGTCCTCACGCACCTCTTCCTCGGCGGCCTCGCCTGTGCTCGCCACGCGGCGAAGGACCTTCAGCCGGTGCTCCCTGAGCCGCCCCTCGAAGAGCTCGTCGGACGGCCGCCCGACGACTTCGGAAGGCGCGCGCCCGACCTGGGACGCGGCGTTCATGTTCACCGCGATCACGTTGAGATCGAGGTCGAGCAGCACCGCGCCGCCCGGGAAGTTGTCAATGAGGGTCTGCGCCGTCTCGCGGCTCTGCATGAGGTTCCGCTCTGCCCGGGAATGTTCGATGGCGCGGGAGAGCTGCTCCGCGACGGCGTCCAGGAGATAGCGCTCCTCCTTGAGGAAAGGGTCTCCCTGCGCGCTCTCGGGTACCTTCTTGTAGAAGACCTCGACGGAACCGATCTTCTCGCCGTCTGCGACGAGGTCCGAGGCCATACGCCAACGGGTCTCGCGAAAGTCCTTCGACGCGTACGTGTTCGGACCAACGACGACGCGCGCGCACGCGAGCCCGGGATACTGCCAGCCGGAGGGGAGGATGGATACCACGTCCCTGGCGATCTGTGCATCGGTGCGGGCATGCGAGTGGAGCTTCTGCATGATCGAGTAGAGACACTGGAGCTCCTTCACGCGCTCAGCGAGGTCCCGGGACCGGCGCCGGACGAGTTCCTCTACCGCCTTCCGTTCGGTGATGTCATGGAACATGCCGAAGGTGCCGTCGTAGCGTCCCTCATCGTCGTAGCGTGGGGAGACCGTCACGATGACGTGTCGCTTCTTCCCGTCGGTTCTCCGGACGGCGAGCTCATACTCGCCCCGCTCGCCGCCCCGCCTCCTCCCCGTCTCGTCCGCGAGGCGTGACCAGTCATCTGCCGAGACGAACTCAAGGAGCGAAGCGCCGATGAGCTCCTCACGCGGGATGCCGAGGATCTCGGCCCCGGCGTCGTTCACATAGACGAACCGCTCGTCCTTGTCGACGACGCTCACCCCCTCGCCGACGTTCTCGACGATGGCGCGGAAAGCATGGTCGGCGAGGCGCCGGCCGTGAGCCCCGGTTCCTCGGCGGCCCTTCGCAGTTCGGTGGTCGTGTCTCTCTTCAGGAACAGCGTGCCCCATCACTTCCTCCCATGGCGGAGCTTCCGAACGCGCCTCTCGGCGTTCGGACAGGAAACTGCTTCAGGTTGCTCATCCGAGAGCGTCGCGGGTTCTTCTGCGCGCCTCGGTCGCGTTTCATGAGTTTATCCTGCAACGATTGTGCCGAAGGACGAGCGCCACTCATTCTGACGAAACGCGGTTTGACGAACCGTGGGAGATGCGGCTAGAGTCGCCTGTCGCACATGCGACGCGCGGTCGGGCGTGCTCCCGCGGAGCCCGTCCGCCGCGCAGGACCCCGGGAGCACGTCGAAAGGCCCCACACACGGGAGGAACCGTGAAGCACGCTCTCCGGCTCATCCTCGCCACCCTCCTCTGCCTCCCCGCCGCGGCCGGCGCGGGAGCGCCCGATGGAGCGGCCGGCCTCATTGCGGACGCGCTGAGGTCTGTCGCGCTGGACCGGGACGACCTCTCATTCCGCACGGACTACGCCGACCATCCGGACTCGTTCCGCCTCGCGCTCGTTGACTCGCTCCTCGAGGGCCCGCTCGACACCGAGTCGTTCGTTCTCTCGGCGGCGGACGCGGCGATGGAGGCGACCTCGCTCGAGGCCCTCGTCTCGGCGTGCGCCTTCGACCTCGGGCTCCGGCTGGAGGGAGTCGGGTGTCCGACCGACCCGGACGGCCGGATGGAACCGAAGGCGGGCGGCCCGGAGCTGCTGGACGTGCTGCTGCCGGCCTTCGCCCGCGTCGACGCGCTCGTCGACGAGGCGCTCGAGGAACTCACGGACGAGGAGCGGGAGTTCCTCCGGGAGAACGCCCCCGTGCTTCTCGAGGAGGAGGAGTTCGACCCCGACAAGCCGATCGACGAGAGAGAGCGGGAAGAAGAGGAAGAGGAAGAACTCGGCGACCGGCTCCTCGAGATCGCGGGACGTATCGACTACGGGAAGCTCGCCGAGGCGGGACGGATCCTCGCGGCGGCGGTCGACGCGGCGGTCCCGCTCGCCGTCGACATGGCGGCGGCGCCGCCGGCTCGGGAGGAGGTCCCCGAAGAGGCGCCCGTCGAGGGTGACGTCCTCAGGGTGTTCGACTCGCCGCACGGGTTCCTCGTGATCGGCGGACCCGGCGCGACGCTCTACAGGGGAGCGTTCCCCCTGATCATCGACCTTGGAGGGGACGACGTCTACGACCAGAGGCCCGAAGGGCGGCCTCAGACGGCGTCGGTCATCGTGGACGTCGACGGGGACGACACCTACAGAGGCCGGCACCACGCCCTCGGCGGAGGGTTCCTCGGAGCCTCGGTCCTCGCGGACCTGGCGGGCGACGATGAGTACCGCGCCGCGAGCTTCTCGATCGGTTCGGGGCTCTTCGGGGTCGGAGTCCTCTACGACCGAGACGGGAACGACCGCTACGTCGGCGACACGTGCGTCGAGGGCGCGGGCGCCTTCGGGATAGGAGTCCTTCATGACGAGGCGGGAAACGACGTGTACGAATCCGCCCTCTTCTCACAGGCTTTCGGCTTTGTGATGGGTTCGGGGCTCCTCCTCGACCGGACAGGCAACGACCTCTACGTGGCCGGCCTCAAGTACACGGACGAGATCCGGTACTTCGACCACTACCTCAGTCTGTCGCAGGGCTTCGGGTTCGGATGGCGGCCCGACGCCTCAGGCGGCATCGGCCTGCTGGTCGACGGCGAGGGGAACGACGTCTACACGTCCGACATCTTCGGGCAGGGTTCGAGCTACTGGTTCGCGGTCGGCGGACTCGTCGACCATGCCGGGAACGACCAGTACGTCTCGTACCAGTACGCGCAGGGCGCCGCCACGCACATCACGGTCGCCGCGCTCATAGATGTCGAGGGAGACGACAACTACGTTTCGAAGGGCGTCTCGCAGGGCTGCGGTCACGACCTCGCGATCGGCATACTCCACGACCTCGCGGGAGACGACAACTACACCTGCCACGACCTGTCGCAGGGGGCCGGGAACGCGAACGGGATAGGGGTGCTCCTGGACGACGCCGGGAACGACGTCTACTCGGTCCGGAACCCGCTCAACACGCACGGCTACGGCAACAGGCGGCGCGAGTACGGGAGCGTCGGGCTGTTCATCGACGCCGGGGGCATCGATACCTACTCCGGTCTCGGCGCCGACGGCACGTGGTGGACGCAGAGCTTCCACGGCGTCGGGATCGACGCCGGAGATGAGGAGGACGAACGATGAGAACGCTGGTCGTCCTTTGTCTGTTCGCTCTCGCGGCGCCGGTCGCGGCCCAGGAACCGGGTGAGGCCCCGCCCGACACGCTGGCGCTCGCGAAGATGTCGCCCGAGGAACTCTTCGTCCGCGCTTCGTCGGCCGAACTCCAGTACGCAGGTGACCTCGAGCCGGCCCGTCGACTCCTCGCGCGGAAGCACGGGGAGTCGATCCCGTATCTCGTGACCGAGCTCGACACCGATCAGCCGAGAGAACGCATCGCGCTCGAGAACATCTTCGTCAGGATCGGAGAGGACGCGGTTCCGGCGCTGGTCGAGGCCCTCGCGCGCGAGGCCCGCCGCGACGACACGACGCGCGGGGCGCGTCTCGCCGCTTACGTCCTGGCGAGGATCGGAGACCCGGCAGCGGTTCATCCTCTTGTGGAACTTCGGGAACACGACGAGTGGAAGATGCGCTCGTCGGTGGCCGACGCGCTGGGCCACCTCGGTGGGCCGGAGGCGGTCGAGACCCTGGTGGGCTTTCTGGATGACGGGGACGACTCGGTCAGGAAGGCCGCGGCCGCGTCGCTCGACCGCGCCGCGCGGGACGAGGCGGAGCTCGTCCTGGAACGCGCGGTCGACGGGCTCCTTCGGGCTCTCGAGGACGACTTCTACGGCGTGCGATACGCGGCGTCGGACGCGCTGGGACGACTGGGCGACGAGGTCGTGCCCCATCTCGCTGAACGCGTCGGGAGAGGTGAGCCGCGGACCCGGATGATGACCCTCCGCTCGCTCGGTCTGGTCGGGGGCCGCGACGCGCTTCGTGCCATCGCGCCACATCTCGAGGACGACGACTGGGCGGTGCGGGCGCAGGCGGCCGAGGCGGCCGGCAACGCTGGGACGATGTCGCGTTCCGTCAGGAGAAGGCTCGAAGCGATGGCCGGGAGCGACCCTCACCCTCTCCCGGCAGCGAAGGCGGCGGAGGCGGCTTCGGCGGCGGGTTCGTAGACCATGCCGCTCAGCGGGCGCCGCGCATCAGCTGCCGCACAAGCTCCATGTTCGCCTCGAGCTTCTGATCGCCCGGTCTCAGGCGAAGCGCGGCCTCGAGCTCGGCCAGCGCCTCGCTGTACTGCCCCGTCCGCGCAAGGACGATCGCCAGGTTGTTCCTCGCGTCCACGAACCCGGGCGCGATCGACACTGCCCGCGAGTACGACGCGATCGCCGGGGCCGGTCGGTCCATCTGTTCATAGACGGTCCCGAGCGCGTTCCACGCCTCCGCGAACGACGGCCTGAGGGTGACGGCCGCCCGGAGCTCGCGTTCCGCGTCCTCGAGACGGCCCGACCGCAGATAGAGCGAGCCCAGGTTGACGCGCGCTTCCGGAAGCCCGGAATCCCTTCTGACCGCCTCCTCGAAGGCGCCTATGGCCTGCTCGATCTTCCCGCCGCGCCACAGTAGGGCGCCGAGGTTGTTGGGCGCGCTTCCGAGCGTCGTGTCGGTCGCCGCCGCGCGGCGGTACATCGCCGCCGCCTCTTCGTCCCGTCGCAGACCCTCGAGCGACAACCCCATGTTGTTCATCGCCTTCGCATAGCCGGGCGAGAGCTCGAGCGCGCGCGCGTACGAGGCGACCGCGAGGTCGTATCGCCCCTTCTGAGCGTGCGCGAGACCGATGGTGTTGTGTGTCTGCGCGCGGTCGCCGACGTGCGTGCCGTAGAAGTCGATGTTCACGAAGGCGAAGAGGCCGACGAGGAGCACCAGCCAGGGGACGGCCCGCCGCAGCGCTCCGCCTCTGACGAGATCGAAGAGCCACGCCGCGGCCGCGACGGCGAGCACGATGATGCCGGGGACCACGGGCAGGCGATACCGGGCGTTGATGAAGAAGAGAAGCACGCTTCCCATGTAGGTCACGATGAAGGTGATGAGAAGCAGCCCCTCACGCCTCCGCGCGAAGGCGAACATCCCCAGGATGCCGAACGGAGCCACGAGACCGAACGACAGCCAGGACAGCGAGCGGAAGAGCGGAGAGTGATCGCCGAAGTAGTAGATGTCCTTGTTGTTCGCGAGCTCGAACGAGTCCCAGAAGAGCACGAACTTCCTGACGTAGAGACGCGCGGCCTCTGCGGGCCTCTCTGTCAGGAACCGTCTTCCCCTGGCGTACCACCAACTCGACGCCTCGCTGGGAGCGAGTTCTCGGCCCGCGTCGCGCTCAGCGAGACGCACGGCGTCCTCGTACTCCCAGGCCTCCCCCAGCTCGGGGAGGACGGCGGCAACGCCGTCCGACCCCGGATTGTTCCCGATGTAGAAGTTGACGCCACCCTGCGACGCGATCAGAACGAAGTCATCTCCGACAAGGTGGTTCCTGAGCGTCACCGGCGCGACCACGAGCGCGACCGCGACGGCAAGCACCGCGAACCGGAGCGCGGCCGAGCGAAGGGGGCTCGCGCACACCAGCGGCGTCGTCCCGGCGCCGTCGCACGCGGGCGGAGGCTCACCGTCCAGTCTCCTCCTCGCCTCGCTCCACCAGGCCCAAAGGAAGATGAAGGGGATGAACACCAGCACGTTGGGCCGCGCTGTCGCCGAGAGACCGAGAACGACGCCGGCCAGTCCCCAGCGCGCCCACGTCGGTCGCTCGTCTGCGCGCAGCAGGAGAAGGAGAGCGAGGGAGTCGAGCATCACGATGAGCGACACTATGAGCAGCTCGTTGTCGAAGTAGAGGAAGAACGGATAGAGGGCGGCGACGGCGCCCGCGGCCACAGGCCACGCCCCGCGGACGAGACGCCGCGTCAGGAAGTAGACGATGACCGGCGTGAACGCCCCCCACGTGATCTGGACGAGGCGCGCCGCGAGAAGGCTCCCGTCGAAGACACGGAGGACGAGGCCGAGAAGATACGGATAGAGCGGCGCGCGGAAGAACACGGCCGCGCCGAGCCAGTCGCCCGCCGCCAGCGCCTGAGCCCACTCGACATGGTAGAGCTCGTCGAGCATGGGCGTGTCGGCGAGAGGGCTCGCCTGAAGGTGAAGCACGTAGACGAGACGGAGGGTCCATGCCACTCCGTAGAGAATGAGGGCAGTGACCGCCGGGCCGGGCATCCTCCCCGCGTCGTGAGCGCTCGGTTCCGTGGTCGTCATGCGATGGTCTCCGGTTCGCCGCGAACCTACCGTCCCTCGGGAGTTTAGCCGATTCCGGGCCGGATGTCACGCCTCGCGGACCGCCCTCGGGCCGGGTCTTGAGGAGCCGGCCAACGCAGAATCACGGTCTACCGTACAATACTAACTGAGTTGTTTGTCCACATTTCGATTGACACTCAACCCGATATGCCGTACACTCAATGCGTATTGCGGGAGACTCTCGCGGGAGTTCTCCAAGACGATGGTGATTGAGGTAATTGGCAGGCTGCGACGGCCTTGCCGGTCGGCGCGGCGCTCGCGTCCGCGTGATCGCGAGCACATGGCGAACCGTCCTGCGGTGGTGGGTGGCGACCAGGTGACGCATCGTGCTCGGCACCACGGGGAAAGGAGAGGGACGCAATGAAGAAGCTTGCGCTGGCGATTACGCTGCTGGCGATCATGCTCTTCGTCGTGGCGCCCGCGGGGGCGACCACGTACAGTGTCGGGATGACAGGTCTCGGCAGCTTCATGAAGAGCCCGGTCGTCTACAACTTCAACTTCATGTTCGGACTCACGGGGACGTGGTCGTTCACCATCGACGACTCGCTCTGGCCTGACCCGTCCGATCCGGACGCGCGGTTCGACTACATCTGGAACACGTTCTTCGCGGGCAACTACGACGCGACTCCGGGCGCCCAGGCGTGGAGAGGGTACTTCGACGCTCAGACGCTTCCGTCGACTCCGCAGTTCACGATGAACGTCACCTCGCCGATCTCGGGCACCTTCGGCGGCGACATAACTTTCGTCGTGCAGGTGCGCGACATCTACTCGGATGGTATCCTCGACGAAACCGAGAAGTTCAATGACCACAACATCAACGCCACGATCATCCTGAACCCGACGCTCGGCACGGGCGATCTCGTGAACATGTGCGGGCATGGTTCAATGTCCGGCGGAGACTTCAATTTCGTCTATCCTCCGACCGACGATTCGCTTACGATGTTCGGGCAGATTCAGATCAACCCCTGCCCGAGCCCGGTCGAGGATTCGAGCTGGGGCACGATCAAGGCGCTGTATCAGTAACAACGAAGCCGAGACACTCGGCTGAACAGGATTTGAGTGGAGAGGGAAGGCGTCCCTGCGGGGACCGGGCAAAAGGAGAGGAAGATGCGTGCACTGACGATCGCTGTGATGGTGGCGTTGCTCGCTTTCGTTTCGGTCGCGAGCGGCTACACGCTGTACTACGGTTCCGGCAACGGCGACTTCATGGACGTCCCGCCGGTGTTCACCGGTGGCATGGACCCGGGCGGCGACATTACGGCCGGCTCG
The DNA here is from genome assembly GCA_964596015.1 of uncultured bacterium. Taxonomy (GTDB): domain Bacteria; phylum Joyebacterota; class Joyebacteria; order Joyebacterales; family Joyebacteraceae; genus WJMD01. Next base: position 106,498 of record CAZQSB010000001.1, read on the forward strand.
TGGACGATCACGATCACCGACGACGGCTGGCCGACCGACCCGATCGACCGGGCCGCGTACATCTGGGACACGTTCTACGCTCCGAACTACACACCCGGCACCCCCGGGTTCTGGAAGGGCTACTTCGACACCGACCACGGTCTGTCCGCGATGAACGCGCTCCAGATCGTCGATGAGACGGGCGGCGGCGTCATCGGTACGATGGGCGGCGTCTGCTCGGTCGAGATCCAGGTCGAGGACTCGAACTCGAACGGCATCCTCGATGAGGGCGAGTTCTGCAGCGGCAGCCTCACGGGCCTCGTCATCATCATCCGCGACGGCAGCGGCATCTACGACGGCATGTGCGGCACAGGCAACTACTTCGGCAGCTACGTCAAGGACTGCCCCGGTACGTACGAGACCTGGCAGTTCGGCATGTACCTGTTCCTCAGCGACTGCTCGTCGCCTGTGGAAGAGGCCAGCTGGGGCAGCATCAAGGCCCTGTACCAGTAGGCGCTTCGTAGGAGCGGGCGACGCCGGACGCGCACCACGAAGAACGACTGGAGCGCGTCGCCCCACGTCAGGGCCGGCGGCACCGCCGACGAAGCGACGCCCACCGAGAAGACTGCTGCGGATAAACTGAATGCCCCGGAATGTAGGGTGTGGTGAGAGGGGCCGGGCTGGTATGTGGCTCGGCCCTCTCTCACCCCTGGCAATCGCGCTCGTCCTCCTCCTCGCGCTTGCGGGGATGACCGCGGGAGCCGCCACGGTACCGGTTGAGGGAGGCGGCCCTGCGAGCACCGAGAAGAGCGCGGCCGCTCCGGTTACGATAACTCTCGACCTTGTGGATATGACGACGGACGCGACGCCCACGCGGGGCCCGCGTCCGTCAGGCGTTTTCTGGGACAAGGAAGACCCCGAACTCATCCGCCTCGTCGCGGTCCCGCACTGCCGCGAGGCTCACGTTCTCTCTGTGAACTCCCTCGCCACGGACGGTTCGCGCCGCGCGCTGGACGCCGGGGCGGCGCGTGTGACCGAGCTGGCGCGCATCAGAGAGCAGACCGTCGCCGTGCTCGCGCTGGACCGGGCGGCCCTCGCGGGCGCCGCTCGCGTCGAGGTCGTCATTGAACCGGTCGATCCTGTCGGGCCTGTCGCGCGGACGACCGGTCCCTTCACAGCGACCTGCCGCCGCGCTCTGAGCGGATACGACCCCCGGACACCCGCGACCTGGTCCCCGCCGGCTCGACCAGAGACGAGAACGGGAACGGTCACCTACTGCTACTCGATGAGCGACTGCATCGCCGCGGGCATCGACTTCCTCTTCATCGCCGCCGCCGACTTCGCCTACGCCCCGGCCATCTACGCGCTCGCCAACCACCGCGCGGCGTATCTCGGCCTCAATGTGGGCATCGTCTCGACGGACGCCATCGACGACCTGTCTCCCGGGACGCTCAGAGCGTTCATCCAATCGGTCTACGACTCGGAGAGCGCCGAGCACTTCGGTGACGGACGGCTCGGGTTCGTCCTTCTCATCGGTGACGCCTACGCGGACGACAACCAGACCGAGATGATCCCCGCATACTACGGATACGGAGGGAACGAGGAGGCGTCGGACCACTACTACGCCTGCGTGAGCGGCGACGACGACTTTGAAGACATCATGCTCGGGCGTCTCCCGGCCGGGAACCTGACGGAGGTTGTCAGGGTCGTCGGCAAGACCGGGGGCTACATGCCGCTGTCCAAGGGCATGGAGTGGCGCGACAGCATGTTGCTGGTCGGCGGTCTCTTCTATACGACCAAGCAGGAGTACGTCGATCTCTTCGACGAGTACCAGGAGATCGTTCCCGGCCCGATGACCGTGGACCGCATCTACCGACACGACTATATGAACGACTCCCAGTGCGCCGCGGACCTCGTCAGCGAGATCAACGACGGGCATCTCTTCGCCACCTTCGTCGGAGACGGCTGGATCCACGAGTGGCACAGGACGATGAAGTCGACGCACATCGAGCTTCTGGACAACATGGATCGGCTCCCGATCGTCCTGTCGATGGCGTGCATGACCGGGTGGTTCGACAACACGACCCAGGTAGGCCCAACCGGCTCTTACGACTGCTTCGCGGAGCAACTCGTGAATGCCGAGAACTCCGGAGCCATCGCCTGTTTCGCCGCGCCGCGCCCGACCGACGGCGGGGTCTACAGGACGCTGACCAAGGAGGTTTTCCGCTCCGCGTTCGAGGAGCACTGCGTCTATCTGGGCGAACTCTTCGCGACGGCGAAGCTCATGCATCTCCAGAGCGGCGGGCAGACGAAGTACGTGCGCCACTTCAACCTCTTCGGCGACCCTGCTCTCATTTTCGCCTGGGACGAAACGCCGTCCTCCGGCGCCGACCTCGTCGTCAGACCGCACGAGATCTGGACCACGCCAGAGCATCTGAGCCACCACGATGAGCTCACGGTCGGAGTCACTCTCACGAACCAGAGCGTCGTGGACGCCCAGGCGGTGACGCTCCGCGCGACGTTCGACGGTCCCGCCGGCCAGTACGTGGACCAGGTCACTCTTCCCCTCCTCGGCGCATGGTCGGAGACGGAATACGTCTTCGTCCTGCCTCAGTCGGCGGCCGGAAGCGCCACACTGACGATCACGGCCGATCCGTCGAACGTCATCGCCGAGATCGACGAGACGAACAACGAGGCGCAGATCGAGCTCTTCATCTACCCGTCCGTGCCCGGATTCCCGATCGACATGGCGACCGAGCCCTGCGCGCCGGCCGTCTCGGTAACGCAGGGCGGACAGGCCTCGATCATCGTCCAGGACGAGGAAGCCAGAGTATGGTCGATAGCCGCCGATGGTTCGGTCGCCTGGCAGTCCGACCCGGCGACCGCGCCGCTCGAGTACGGCCCGGAGATGGCCGTTGCAACGGGCGATCTCGATGGCGACGGCGAGCCCGAGACGGCCGTGCTCCGACGCATGGGGGCGGCGGCCTACGAGACCGATGGCTCACCGATGTGGACGGTGAACACCTCTGATCCGCTCGGTCGGCCTGTGATCGCCGACGCCGACGGCGATGGCGACGGCGACGTCATACTCGCGACATGGAACCTCTTCGGCGGCGAGTCCGTCATCACGGCGATCGACGAGGACGGGAGCACGATCTGGTCGTGGACCGTCCCGGACGGCGGCCGGGTCTCGACAGCCCCCGTCGCGGGCGACTTCGACCTGGACGGCCGTCTGGACGTGGCCTGCGGCACCGATCAGGGCAACGTCTGGGCGGTCAGCTGCGCCTCGGGCCAACCGGTCGAGCTCTGGCCGGCCGCGTCGCCGGGCAGCAGCGTCAACACGTTGGCCCTGACCGACGAGGAGGGCGACGGGCGCCTGGAGATCCTCGTCGGCTGCGACCACATCGTGTCGTTGTCCGCTCTCGACGGTTCCGAGCGGTGGTCCCGCGATCTCGACGGACCCGTGACCGCCACGGCCATCGGCGACCTCGACGAGGACGGCGACAAAGAGGTCGTCGTCGGCACGGTCTCAGGCACGGTCTACCGCATCGATGACGGGGTCCCACTCTGGGGCGTGAGCCTGGGGGCGCCCACAAGCGAGTCGTTCGTCATCGCCGACCTCGACGGCGACGTGGGATGCGAGATCGTCGCGGCGACGACGGATGGTCGCATCGTCATTATCGAGACGGACGGCGCGATGACCGCGGAGCCGATTCCCATACCGGAAGGGGCGCACACCCCGTACGGGGCCGACATCGACTCGGACGGCGCGGTCGAGCTCTGCGTCGCGGGTGAGAGCGGCCTTCTCTTCGTCTTCGATCTGTCGGAAGCGGCCGGTGACGTCCAGTGGGCGGGGCTCGGCGCGAGGGCCTCGAGGACGGGCCTCATGACGCAGCCGTTCTCCGGCCAGATAGACGGGACGGTCACTCTCTCGGGTGAGTACTACGTGACAGACGAGATCGTGGTGTCGCCCGAGGGGCAGCTCACGCTGGCCGCGGGCACCCAGTTGACGTTCGATCCCGGACCGACCAGCATCATCGTCCATGGGAGTCTGACGGCCCATGGAACCGAGACGCTCCCGGTCACCCTCGGCGCCGCATCGGTCAGGGGCGAATGGGCGGGGCTGACGCTGTACGCCGGCTCGAACGTCTCGCTGACGGACTGCCTGGTCGAGAACGCCACCTTCGGCCTCAGGGGCCAGCTGGCCGACGTGACGCTCCAGGACGTCCGGTTCGAGAACACGAGATTCGGCACGGACCTGAGCCAGACCGCGTTCAACGCGACACGCTGCGTGTTCACGGGAGCGGACAGCTCGGGCATCAGGCTCACGACCGGGAGCTCGGGCGTCATCAGGAGCTGCACCGTCGCGGGAAGCGTCAAGAGAGGCATCGAACTCAGGGATGATACGGTCGTCCGCATCGTGTCCACCACGGTGACGGGGACCCTCGACGGCTTCGGCATCGGCTGCTTCAGGAACTCGAGCGCCGTCATCGACTCCTGCTCGATCACGAACAATTCGTCGCACGGGGTGCTGGTCAGCAAGTCGTCTCCCCTCATCAACGACTGCGAGATCACAGACAACGGCGGCAACGGCATCCATTCCATGAGGTCCAGCGCGCCTCGGATCTCCCGGTCGACGATCTCCGGGAACTCCACGGGCGTGTCCGTCGAGCAGGCTTCGAGCGCCGTTCTGGGCAGCAACATGTACCCGGATACCGGATACAACTCGATCACCGGCAACACGCGCGCCGCCGTGGCGAACTACAACGGGACCGAGATGGCGGTCTACGCGCGCTGGAACTGGTGGGGGTCTCCGACGCCGTACGGGAGGCTGTTTGTGGGCCACGTCCTGTACAACCCCTGGCTCGACGCTCCTCCCGACGAGCGGCCCACGCTGGTCGACGGCGAGCTGCCTGACAGGTTCCTTCTCCATCCGAACACGCCGAACCCGTTCAACCCGATGACGACGCTCCGGCTCGATGTCCCCATCGCCGGGTGCGATGTCGAGGTGGCCGTCTATGACGTAGCGGGCAGACGTGTCGCGACGCTCCATTCCGGCCATCTCTCCGCCGGCGAGCACATCCTCACCTGGCCAGGCACCGACGAGCGCGGCAACACCGTTGCAACCGGCGTGTACTTCGCTAGAATGGAAGCGCCGGGCTACACGCGTTCCGTCAGAATGCTGCTCCTCAAGTAGCCCATCGCCACAACCCGACCTTCCGGACTGGAGACGTCCATGGAGACGATCCGGCATATCGGAGTGTTCACGAGCGGCGGAGACGCCCCCGGCATGAACGCCGCGACGCGCGCCGTCGTCAGGACGGCGCTCTCCCACACCATTCGAGTGACGGGCGTCGTTCGAGGGTACGCCGGCCTCATCGAGGGCGACTTCATCGACATGGACGCCCGGTCCGTGTCGAACGTCATCCAGTTCGGCGGCACGATACTCAAGACCAGCCGGTCGCCCGAGTTCTACGAGGAAGAGGGCCGAGCGCGGGCCGCCGAGAAGCTGAGGTCGAGAGGCGTGGACGCGCTCGTCGCGATCGGCGGCGACGGGACGTTCCGGGGACTCCACAAGCTCGAACAGGAACACGGCATCCTCGGCATCGGTGTCCCTGGAACGATAGACAACGACGTCTACGGCACGGACTTCACCATCGGCTTCGACACGGCGGCCAACACTGCGCTCGAGTCGATCGACAAGATCCGCGACACCGCGGCCTCGCACGACCGTATGTTCTTCATCGAGGTGATGGGCCGCGCCTGCGGCGCGCTCGCGCTGTCGGTCGGCCTCGCGGGAGGCGCAGAGGCTATTCTCATACCCGAGATCCCGTACGACCTGAACGAGCTCTGCCGCACCCTCGAACACGGCAAGGCCAGGGGAAAGACCAGCTTCATCATCGTCGTTTCAGAGGGGGTCGTGGACGGCGGCGCGAGAGAGGTCGCCGAGGGTGTGAAGTCGAGGATGGGGGTCAACTACCGCGTCAGCGTGCTCGGCCACATCCAGCGCGGCGGCACGCCGACCGCCTTCGACAGACAGCTCGCCAGCCGTTTGGGCCGGGCCGCGGTCGAGACGCTCCTGGCCGGCGGCTCGTCCGCCATGACCGGCATCAGGTGCGGCCGCGTCAACCTTGTCCCTCTGCATGAGACCTGGGAGAAGAAGACCGAGATCGACAAGGAGCTCCTGACGGTCGCCGAGGTCGTCGGCAGTTAGAGACAGCGCACGGATAACCGAGCGGCGGGACAGCAAGCATCGGAAACACAAGGGGGAGGTCGATATCGACCTCCCCCTCTTCGTCTTTAGTCTCATGGGGCGGCGTTCATTCACGCCGACCCCGGTCAGGCCTTCTCGAGCACGATCTTCCCGTTCTTCGCGTCGGCCCGCACGACGTCTCCCTCCTGGAAGTCGCCTTCGAGAATGGCGACAGCCAGCGGGTTCTGGATCTCGCGCTGGATCGCGCGCTTCAGAGGCCTGGCGCCGTAGACGGGGTCGAACCCCTCGCGAGCGATGAGCTCCTTCGCCGGCTCCGTCAGCTCGAGCCCCATGTGCCGCTCGTCCAGCATCGCCGTGAGCCGCCTGAGCTGGATGTCGACGATCTCCTTGATCTCATCGAGCGAGAGCGAGTTGAAGATGACGATCTCGTCGATGCGGTTCAGGAACTCCGGACGGAACTGGCTGCGAAGCGCTTCCATGACGCGGCTCCGCATCTCCTCCTGGTTCTCGCCGCCCAGCTCCTCGATCCACTGACTCCCGACGTTCGAGGTCATGATGACGATCGTGTTCGTGAAGTCGACCGTCCTCCCCTGCCCGTCGGTCAGGCGCCCGTCATCGAGGATCTGAAGCAGGACGTTGAAGACCTCGGGATGCGCCTTCTCGATCTCGTCCATCAGCACGACCGAGTACGGCCTCCGGCGAACGGCCTCCGTGAGATAGCCGCCCTCCTCATAGCCGACGTACCCCGGAGGCGCTCCGATGAGCCGCGCCACCGAGTGCTTCTCCATGAACTCGGACATGTCGATGCGCACCATCGCATCCTCGTCATCGAAGAGGAACTCGGCCAACGCGCGACCCAGCTCCGTCTTACCGACCCCGGTCGGCCCCATGAAGATGAAGGAACCGATCGGACGCCTGGGATCCTGGAGCCCGGCGCGAGCTCGCCTGACCGAGTCGGAGACAAGACGGATCGCGTCGTCCTGACCGACCACGCGCTCGTGGAGGCGGTCCTCCATCCTGAGGAGCTTCTCGCGCTCGCCCTCGAGCATGCGTGAGACCGGGATGCCCGTCCACGCGGAGACGACGGTCGCGATGTCGTCCTCGTCGACCTCCTCCTTGAGCATCTGGCGGTCCTTCTGAAGCTCGGCCAGCCGCTCGTTCTCCTCAACGAGGCGCTGCTCGAGCTCGGTCAGCCTGCCGTACCTGAGCTCGGCGGCCTTGTTGAGGTCGCCCTGCCGCTCGGCCCGCTCGTACTCGGTCTTGACGTTCTCGATCTCGGCCTTCGTGTCGCGGATCGAGTGGATGGCCTCCTTCTCGTTCTCCCAGTGGACCTTCATCTCGGCCGACTGCTCCTTGAGGTCGGCGAGCTCGGCCTCGAGCTTCTCCAGACGTTCCTTCGAGGCCTTGTCCTTCTCCTTCCTGAGCGCCTGCCGTTCGATCTCCAGCTGGGTGATGCGGCGTTCGACCTGGTCGAGTTCCTGCGGCATCGAGTCGATCTCGATGCGCAGTCTCGAGGCCGCCTCGTCGACGAGGTCGATCGCCTTGTCGGGAAGGAACCGGTCCGTGATGTAACGATGCGAGAGCGTAGCGGCCGCCACGAGCGCCGTGTCCTTGATCCGCACGCCGTGGTGGACCTCGTAGCGTTCCTTGAGGCCCCGGAGGATCGCGATCGAGTCCTCGACGCTCGGCTCGCCGACGTAGACCGGCTGGAACCGACGCTCGAGGGCCGCGTCCTTCTCGATGTGCTTGCGGTACTCGTCGAGGGTCGTCGCTCCGACCGCGTGGAGCGTCCCACGCGCCAGCGCCGGCTTCAGCATGTTCGACGCGTCGACCGCGCCCTCGGCCGCTCCCGCTCCGACGAGGGTATGCATCTCATCGATGAACAGGATGACCTCGCCCTCCGATTCCTCGATCTCGCGGAGCACTGCCTTCAACCGGTCCTCGAACTCGCCGCGGAACTTCGCGCCCGCGATGAGCGATCCCATGTCGAGCGCGTGGATCCGCTTGTTCTTCAGACTCTCGGGGACGTCCCTCTCGATGACCCGCTGCGCAAGCCCCTCGGCGATGGCCGTCTTCCCGACCCCCGGCTCGCCGATGAGCACGGGGTTGTTCTTCGTGCGTCTGGAGAGCACCTGGACGACGCGCCGGATCTCCTCGTCCCGACCGATGACCGGGTCGAGCTTGCCCGCGCGGGCGAGGTCGGTAAGGTCGCGCGAGTAGCGGGCGAGCGCCTGATACTTCTCCTCGGGGTTCTCGTCGGTGACGCGCTGGCTCCCGCGGATGTCCTTGAGGACCTTGAAGATGTTCTCGCGTGTCGCGCCCGACTCGCGGAGGACGGAGCCGGCCGTAGACTCCTTCTCCTCGGCGACCGCGATGAGAAGGTGCTCCGTGCTCACATACTCATCCTTGAGCTGCTGCGACTCGGTCCAGGCCGCGCCGAGCACGTTCTGGAGAAGCGGCGAGGCGTACGCCTGGCCCGCGGAGCCGTAGACCTCGGGCAGCTTCTCGATCTCCGCGCCCACGCGGGACCTGAGCGCCGCGACGTCGACCCCCAGCCTCTGCAGAATGGGTACGACGACACCCTCACGCTGCTCCATGAGCGCGCGCACGAGATGAAGCGGCGTGATCTCCTGGTGGTTGTTCTCGAGCGCCAGGGCCTGAGCCGACTGAACGGCCTCCCGGGCTTTCAGTGTGAATCGATCCAGTCTCATTGAGCCTTCCTGCCTCCTCTATGGGTCTCCGGCGCCCGCCCTCCGGGGGCGGGACCGGGATGGTATCACCTCGTGTCCTGTCATTTTGACGCGATAGTGCACGTTCGGTCTTAAAGCAAGCATGAGCGCTTGACGCCGCTGCCATCTCGCGTGCGTCCACGCCGGATCTCTGGGGATGCTAGCACAGGAGCCGGCCCCGGGCCACACGCAAGGGCCCGGCGCCGATGCGCTCAGGCCAGACGGTCCGGTAAGCCTCAGGGAGCTATCAGATTCGGGAAATGCCGAAAGCCCTTCCGGCGGCCCAAAGCACTGCTTGAGGAAGACCCCCGCCCGGACCTCACCGCACGAACCGCCCCACTGCCTGGTCCCGGGCGGGGATCACGTATTCTGATGCGCCGTCGGGCGCGGGGTCGCAGCCGACCCGGTCGTGGTGCGCTCCTCGGCGGCCGCTCCGGACCATCTGAGAGATTCGGCCGGCGCGTCTTGACCCCCGCGACGCGGTGGGCTAGAATGGCGTGGAGCGGGCGGTCGACGGCATCGGCCTCCCCGCCGGACCAAAGACGAACGTGGCGGTGTAGCTCAGTTGGTTAGAGCAGCGGAATCATAATCCGCGTGTCCGGGGTTCGAATCCCTGCACCGCTACCAGATCCGGCCCTCCTGCTGCCGAGCGGAGGGCCGTCTTCTTGTTGGAGCCCTTCATCATGCGGGACATCGTCGAGAAGGTCCGTTGGACCTGCCGCCGGTACAGAATGACCTCCGAGCGCGACACGGTCCTCGCGGCCGTATCGGGCGGGGCCGATTCGGTCGCGATGCTCCTGATCCTGCTCGAGATCAGGGAGCGATTGGGCATCCGCGTCAAGGCGGCACATCTGGATCACAGGTTCCGTGGGGACGAGTCGCGCGGCGACGCCGCATTCGTCCGCGATCTCTGCGCCGAGCTCGACGTACCCTGCTTCACCGAAGAGGTCAACGTCCCGCGGTTCGTGCTCGCGCACGGTTACTCCAAGCAGGAGGCCGCCCGGATGCTCCGCTATCAGTTCCTCGTGAAGACGATGAAGCTGGAGTACTGCCAGCGCATCGCCACGGGACACACGGCGGATGATCAGGCGGAGACGATCGTCATGCGGGTCCTCAGGGGCTCGGGGCCCGACGGCCTCTCGGGGATCCCTCACCGGGGCGAGGGCGGCATGGTCATCCGTCCGCTCCTCGCCGTCTGGCGCAGCGAGGTGGAGTCCTGGCTGACCGAGCGTGGCGTCGCGTGGCGGACCGATTCCTCGAACCTCACGACGGACTACGCCAGGAACCGCGTACGACACGAGCTCATGCCCGTCCTCGAGGAGTACAATCCTTCTGTCCGGGAAGCGCTCGTGCGGATGGGCGCCATCATGACCGACGTCGCAGCCCACCTCGAGCGGGCGACGGACGAGGCGCTGCCCGGTGTCGTCCTGACCGCCAGAAGGGGGCTCTTCGCCCTTGATTCGACCCAACTGGCCCACTACGATGAGGCACTGCAGAGAAGCCTGTTCCGGAGGATCTTCGCTTCTCTTCGCCCGGACATGGCTCCGCTCGCGTCCCGCCACGTCGGCAACCTGCTGGAGCTCCTGAGGAGGGGCGACGTCGGGGTGTCGGTCGAGCTTCCGGGCGGCGCGTCCGCCCGGCTGGAGCACGGGCGTCTCGTCGTGTCCGAGGGGGACGGTCCCCCGTCGTTCGACGCGGCGCGGCTCGACGTGCCTGGAACGGTGGAGTTCCGCGGGGCTCGTCTCAGGATCTCGGCGGAGGTCGTCCCGGCGGACGCCGTGAAGGGAGACCTGTCGCGACTCGACGATGACGTCGCGCTGTTCGACCTGGACGATGTCCCGCTCCCGCTGACGGTGCGACCGAGACGCCCGGGGGACAAGTTCCGCCCGTTCGGCATGAACGGAACCAAGAGTCTCAAGGAGCTCATGATCGACGAGAAGATCCCGTTCGGACTTCGGGATTCGATCCCGGTCATCCTTGACGGCGCCGGGAACATGTGCTGGGTCGTCGGAGTGAGAAGGTCGGCCCGGGCGCCGGTCACCGAGAGCACGGAACGGGTACTCAGGGTCAGAGTGGAGAAGGTCGACGAAACAGAGAGGCGCGATGGAGACGAAGGACTTCGGACGGATCCTTCTCACTGAGAAGCAGATCCAGAAGCGGGTGGTTGAGCTCGGGCGCGCGATCACCGAGGACTACGCGGACGACCCCCCTATCCTCGTCAACGTTCTGAAAGGCGGCTTCGTCTTTCTCGCAGACCTCGTTCGGGCGATCGATCTGCCCGTCGAGGTCGATTTCATGGAGGTCTCGAGCTACGGCGACGGGAGAACCAGCTCGGGAGTCGTCAGGATCCTCGAGGACCTCTCTGAATCGGTGGAGAAGAGGCACGTCATCATCGTCGAGGACATCGTCGACACCGGAAGGACGCTGAGCTACCTCATAGAGAACCTCGAGACACGGCATCCCAGGAGCGTCAAGATCTGCACGCTGCTTGACCGCCGCGGTCGTCGCGAGGTCGAGCTCGACCTCGACTATGTCGGCTTCGTCGTGCCCGACAAGTTCGTCGTCGGGTACGGTCTCGATCTGGCCCAGAAGTTCAGGAACCTCCCGCACATCGCCATCGTCGAGGACGAAGAAGTCCCATAGGAGACGCCGCGGTCGAGCCGCGGGGAGATTGACGGAATGACAGGTCGCACACCTCCACCATCGGGTGGCGGAGACCGCCGCGACGAGGAAGAGCGCAGGAAGCGAGGCGAGGAGCTTCACAAGAGGCTCGTTCCTCCCCAGCGGTCGCGCAATCCTCTGATCGCCTGGATCATCTTCATCTTCCTCGCCATCATGGCGTACCAGCTCTATGTCTCCTCGAGGCCCCAGGAGGTCGAGCTGGTCTACAGTCGGCTGGCGAGAGAGATCGAGGCCGGCAACATCGCGTCCATCTCGGTCGAGGGCCGCAAGGTCACAGGCGAGCTCAAGACCGCGTCGGTCGCCGTCAGGGACGGCAGCGACGTCCAGTTCACTCGTTTCTATACGTGGCTCCTCTTCGAGGACCCGGACTTCATCGACGACGTCCTCGAGACGAACCCCGACGCCGAGCTCGTCGGCGAGCCGCCCGCCACCAACTGGGGCGGCGTGCTCTTCTCTGTCCTGCCGCTCCTGGTCATCGTCGCGTTCTGGATCTTCATCATGCGCTCGATGCGCGGCGGCGGCGGTCCCGGCAAGGCGTTCAGCTTCGGGAAGAGCGGCGCCAGACTTCTGACCGAGGACCGGCCCAAGGTGACCTTCGACGACGTCGCGGGTCTCCCCGAGGCCAAGATGGAGCTCGAGGAGATCGTCGAGTTCCTGAAAGAACCCAAGAAGTTCCAGCGGCTCGGCGGGAAGATCCCGAAGGGCGCGCTCCTCGTGGGACCGCCGGGAACCGGAAAGACCCTCCTCGCGAGAGCGGTCGCCGGCGAGGCCGAGGTTCCGTTCCTCTCGATAAGCGGCTCCGACTTCGTGGAGATGTTCGTCGGCGTCGGCGCGGCCAGGGTGCGCGACCTCTTCGAGCAGGGCAAGGCCAACGCTCCCTGCATCATCTTCATCGACGAGATGGACGCGGTCGGACGCATGCGCGGCGCGGGGCTCGGCGGCGGGCACGACGAGCGCGAGCAGACCCTCAACCAGCTCCTCGTCGAGATGGACGGGTTCGAATCGAACGAGGGCGTCATCCTGCTGGCCGCGACCAACCGGCCCGACGTGCTCGACCCGGCGCTTCTCAGGCCCGGCCGCTTCGACCGCCAGATCGTCGTCGACCGTCCAGACCTGCAGGGCCGCCAGGGCATTCTGAAGGTGGCCGCCCGGGAGGTCGAGGTCGCAGAAGATGTCGACTTCGGCGTTCTGGCGCGCGGCACCCCGGGTCTCTCGGGCGCCGATCTCGCCAACCTCGTGAACGAGGCCGCGCTTCTTGCGGCGAGGGCCGGTCACAAGGCCGTCGAGATGGAGGACTTCGAGGAAGCCAAGGACAAGATCATGCTCGGCATGGAGCGCAAGAGCGTGATCCTGACCGACGAGGAGGTCCGTACCACCGCGTACCACGAGGCCGGGCACGCGCTCGTCTCCTGGCTCATCCCTGGCACCGACCCGATCCACAAGGTCACGATCATCCCGCGCGGTCACGCGCTGGGCGTCACGTACTTCCTTCCCACCGACGAGCGACACAACTACGCCCGTCAGTACTGGCTGGACACCCTCGCGCACGCCCTGGGCGGCCGCGCCGCGGAGGAGCTCGCCCTCGGCGAGATCACGACCGGTTCCGCGCAGGACATCGACTACGCCACCGAGCTCGCGCGTCGCATGGTCTGCGAGTGGGGCATGAGCGAGCGGCTCGGGCCCGTCACATTCGGCAAGGAGGACCGGCAGATCTTCCTCGGCCGCGAGATGGGTCGCATGAAGGAATACAGCGAGGCGACCGCCGTCCTCATCGACGAGGAGGTCCGCGGCATCGTCGACGCGGCGCTCGTACGCGCCCGCACGCTCCTCTCAGAGAACATCGACAAGCTCCACCTGCTGGCGAAGGCGTTGCTCGACAGGGAGACGATGACGGGAAGCGAGGTCGATGAGCTGTTCGGGAGCCAGGGAAGCCCGGGCGGCGGAGCGGGGCCGCCGCGAGTTGAGACGCGCGGAGAGGCGGTCGACGCGACCTCCGGGACGTCTCCCGATGCGGAGCGGCGGGACACCGAGATCGACACGTCTCCCGACGAGAGATCGTAGCACCCGAGGCACCGGCCGGGGAACCATGACGGAAGCTCTGTCACCCAGGGTCATACTGATCGAGTCCCTCGACGACGCGGCGCGCGAGATGCGCGCCATCGGCGTCTCGAGCGGCGGCGTCGACGCCATGGAAGGGAAGGCCCTTCTCCTCACCGTCAAGGTCGCCGACGTGTGTGTCCCCTCCGCTCACGTTCTCAAGCAGCAGATGCTCTCGCTCGGCGGCGAGGCGGCCGTCGCCAGGGACGTCCTCACCCACGCGGTCGACAAGACCGACGTCCTCGTCTTCGGAACCGTGACGCAGCTCAGGAGCCTCTCGGAAAAGCTGTCGTGGCAGCCTTTCGACCTGCCCGAGCTCGGACTCCGCATCGCGGAGCTCCTCGACTCGGTGTCGGGCAAACGCCGCGAGGTGTTCCGAGCGCGCCACATCACGCTCGATCTCGCCCATCACGTGCACGTGATGGGCATCCTCAACGTGACCCCGGATTCCTTCTCCGACGGCGGGAGCTACCCGACGGCGAGCGCCGCGGTCGAGCGGGCTCTCGAAATGGTCGAGGAGGGCGCCGACATCATCGACGTGGGCGGCCAGTCGTCGCGACCGGGGTCGGAGCCGGTCCCCGTCGAGAAGGAGCTCGAGAGGGTTCTGCCCGTCGTCGAGCGGCTCTGCGGCGAGTGGAAGGGGCCCGTCTCGGTCGACACGTATCGCCACGAGGTGGCCGAGGCCTGCATCGAGGCCGGAGCCGCGATCGTGAACGACATCACGGCGCTCTCCGGTGACTCCCGCATGGCCGACCTTATCGCATCCACAGCGGCAGGGTGCGTCCTCATGCACATGAAGGGGGAGCCCACGACCATGCAGGATGGCCCCGTCTACGGCGACCTCGTCGGCGAGATCGCGGGCCTTCTCGCGACAGCCGACTCCAGGGCGCGGAAGAGCGGGGTCGACCCGGAACAGATCGTCATTGACCCCGGGCTGGGGTTCGGGAAGACTACGGAGGACAATCTCGAGATCCTGCGGCGACTGCCCGAGCTCCGCGCGTTGGGCAGGCCGATCCTCATCGGATCATCGCGCAAAGGTTTCATCGGGCGCGTCCTCGATCTCCCCCTTGAGGAGAGGCTCGAGGGGACGCTCGCCACGTGCGCATACGCGGTCGCGCAGGGCGCCCGGATGGTGCGTGTGCACGACGTGCGGCCGACCCTCAGGGCCGTGAGGATAGTGGACGCCTGTCTGGCCTCCGGCAGGCGAGAGGAGCGGATGCCATGAGCGGATGGAGAGTCCTCATCGACATCATCGATGTCTCCATCGTGGCGTTCATCGTCTATCAGCTGCTGCTTCTGATGCGCGGCCGCCGTGCCATGCAGATGCTCATCTCGCTCATCGTCATCGTCGTCATCGGCTTCGCGGCGCGGTGGTTCGAGCTCGACGCGTTGAACTGGCTCATGTCCGGTCTGCGCGGCGTCTGGGCGATCATCTTCGTCATTCTCTTCCAGCAGGAACTCCGTCGCCTCCTCGGACAGGTCGGGCAGAGCAGACTCTTCAGACCGTTCGTCAACGTCGAGGAGCATGAGGCCATCGAGGCGGTCGTGTCCGCGGCGAAGACCCTCTCGCAGAAGAAGACAGGCGCGCTCATCGTCATCGAACGGTCCGCGCGTCTGACGAACTACTACCAGACCGGCGTGATGCTGGGTTCCCCGGTCGTCACGTCGCTCATCGTGTCCATCTTCACGCCGCTGACGCCGCTCCACGACGGCGCGCTCATCATCAACGGCGACCGCATCGTGGCCGCGCGGTGCACGCTGCCGCTGTCACAGAATCCCTATTTCGTGCACACGCTGGGCACGCGGCACAGGGCCGCCGTCGGGCTGACCGAGGAGACCGACGCGGTCGTTGTCGTCGTGTCCGAAGAGACCGGACAGATATCGCTCGCGCTCGCAGGACAGATATCGCGCGGGCTCACACCGTCCGCCCTGAAGGACCGTCTCGGCCAGCTCCTCAGACCCGAGACGACCGAGAGCACCGGAAGCTAGGAGTCGAGATGTACCATCACGAACGGAACAACCGGATCATCGCCTGGGCGCTCGGGGCGTTCGCCTTCGTCATCTACATGATGACCACGTGCCCCGTGGTCTCGTTCTGGGACAACGGCGAGTTCGTGGCCGTCGGCTACACGCTCGGCGTCGGACATCCCCCCGGGTCGCCTGTCTACACCCTGATCTCCCGGCTGTTCTCGCTTCTCCCCTTCCCGAACGTCGTACAGGCGGTCAACTTCATGTCGATCGTCGCGGCGGCGTTCGCGATCGTCTTCTTCTATCTGTCGCTCGCGAAGATGGCGAAGCGCTGGGAAGGACGGATCGAGTCGTTCGAGGACGGTCTGCCGACGTACGTCACGGGCATCACCGCCTGCCTCTTCATGGCCTTCTCGCTCAGCTTCTGGGAGAACGCGCTGGAGGCGGAGGTCTACGCGACGAACATCCTCATCATGGCGGCGACCCTCTGGATGGTGCTCAGGTGGTCCGAGCTCAGGCAGGTTCCCAGGGACAGACGTTTTCTGTTCCTGATCATCTACCTTCTGGCTCTCGGCATCGGCGTTCACATGGGGAGCCTTCTCTGGGCGCCGGCGTTCCTGGTCTTCATCATTCTCTTCGAGACGCGCTACATCGGCCTCTTCCTCCTGGCGCTCCCGCTGGGAATGGCGTTCTTCCTCCTTTCCAAGGGGGTCCTGTGGGGCGCCTACGGAATAGGCCTCCTCTGGCTCCTCACGACGCTCTACTTCGCCGTCCCGTCCATGTGGGGGCGGGAGGGTTCGGGCCCCGGGCGCGGCGAGCGCCGCAGGGCGAAGAAACAGGGCAGGAAACCGGCCGCAACGTCCCACCCGGCGGCTGCGCTGCCCCCGGCCATGCTCTGGACGCTGGTCGTTGTCCAACTGGTGGCGCTTCTCGCGAGCGGCAGCAATCAGGGCGGCGGCGCGGTCGCGTGGTTCCTCCTGGCTCTCATCGTGAGCGCCGGCGCCGTGGCGCTCTATGCGTACCTCATACGGACCGAGCACATCGACAGGCCCGAGATCCCGGCCCGGATGGTGTTCGGCGCCGCCGTTCTCGGTGTGCTGGCGCTCTCGGTGCACGCGTACCTCCTGATCCGGGCCCGGCTTAACCCTGCGATCAACGAGTCGAACCCCAACACCTGGAAGCTCGTGTTCGATGTCATGCGGCGGAAGCAGTACGAACCGATGCGGCTCTTCCCGAGGAGAACACCGTTCCCGAACCAGTTCCGGATCCTCTGGACGTACCTCGCGCCCCAGTTCACCGTTTGGCCTCTCCTGCTCTCGGTATGGGGCGCCATCGTGCACGCCCGCCGCGACAGGAGGACGTTCATTCTTCTGGCCGTGGCGTTCGCGGTCGCGTCCGTGGGTCTTCTGTTCTACCTCAACATCTCCGACAGCGAAGTGAGGTCGCGCGAGTACTTCTGGGTCCCGATGTACGTCGGTCTGGCCCTCTGGATGGGAATAGGAAGCGGTCAGATCGCGCGGTGGGCAAGGAAGCTCGGACGGGCGGGACTCTACGTCGCCTCGGTCGCGCTCATCCTCATCTCTCTCTGGCCGCTCCAGCATCACTACTTCAGGATGGACAAGAGCGAGAACTACGTGGCGCACTACTACGGGTACAACCTGCTCAACTTCCTCGAAGAGGACGCCATCCTCATCACGAACGGGGACAACGACACGTTTCCGCTCTGGTACCTGCAGGAGGTCGAGGGCCTGAGGAAGGACGTCGAAGTCGTCAACCTGTCGCTCGTTCAGATCAACTGGTACGTCCGCCAGCTCAAGGAGCGCGGTCTCCCGCTGAGTTTCACGTTCGAGGAGATCGACAAGATGCACCCCTACTGGGCGCGCGACCCCGACACGGGACAGCTCCGCCTGGTGACCCTGAGGGACATCACCATTCACGACCTGATCCGTGAGAACAACTGGGAGAGGCCCGTCTACTTCGCGGTGACGGTCGACGACTTCATGGGCTACGACGACCATCTCCAGCTGGAGGGCATGGTCTTCAAGCTGGTGCGAACGGAGGGCCGCTACCAGATCGACGTCGAAAGGACGCGCGAGAACTGCTTCCAGAACTACCGGTACGACAGCATCGTGGACAAGGACGACAACTGGCGGGTCATCGACGAGGTCTACAAGAACCAGACGTACCGGCGCCTGATCACGAACTACGCGGCCGGGTTCTCGCGGCTGGCGTTCCACGAGATGCAGAATCCGCCTCCCGATGTCGAGGAGGCGATGAGGCTCTATGAGATCGCGCTCAAGTTCGCTCCGACGTATGGTCCTGCTCTCAACGGACTCATCGCCATCTACGCAGTGCGGCTCTACCAGCCGGAGAAGGCGGTGCCGCTGGCCGAGAGGCTGCTCGAGGCGCAGCCGGAGAACACCGAGTCGTGGGTGCGCCACGGCGGTGTCCACCTGATGGTCGCCGAGGACCTCAAGAGGTCCGGCCGACAGGAGGAAGCGCGTCCTCACTACGAGACCGCGCTCGAATCCTACGAGGAGGCGCTCAGACGCGAGCCCGAGCGGAACGAGATCTACCCGGCTGTTCTGACGATCTACGAGGAACTCGGGATGAGCGACCGCGTCGACTGGCTCCTGGGACTCTGGCAGCGCTACGATCCTGAAGGACTCCGAAGGGCCATGGGCGACGCGCAGAGCCCCGGAGGTGCGGAGGGATAGACGGATCGCTCGACGGACGGCACCGACCGCGAAGCCCTCGAAGACGCGGCCGGGATATCGGAACGGGCCCGCCAGGCGGCGGGCCCGTTCGCTGTCTCAAGGCAAGGAGGCGGTCGTGTCACGCCCCCCGAACGATGACCGAAGCCGCTCCCCGCTCTCTCACAAGATGTTCCGCCGCGGCGGCGACCACGTCGTCCCGCCTGACCGACCTGAGGAGCTCGGGAGTCCGGAAGACCCTCTCATAGCCGGTCCCGACGATCTCGGCCATCGAGCAGGCGGCCGCGCGCGCCGAACCTCGCTGGAGCGCGATCTCGTACGACCCGGCGGTCGACCGGGCGGCCCGTCCGAGGTCATCATCATCGAGGCCGCCGCCGGCCAATCCCTCGAACGTCTCCAGAAGCGCATCGCGAACGCCTTCCTCCCCGCCCGGCTGGGAGGTCGCGTAGCCGACGACGATGCCTGCTCGGGCGAACTGAAACACGCTGGCGCCGACCGAGTACGCGTGCGGAGGCTTCTCCCTGAGCTCGCGCCAGAGCACGCCGCCCATCATGCCCAGCCCGCGGGCGGCCACTCGGAGAGCGAGGGAGGCGTCGGTCCCGGCAGGCGGACCCAGAAAAGCGACCACCACCGTGGACTGCCCGACCCCGGACGACTCGAGCACGATGTCGCCTTCCGGCCGCGCTGTGGGGTCGGGCACGGCCCGGGGAGGCTGAGCGTCCGCGGCGGGAGCCGCCAGTCGATCGAGTCCTCCGTCGGGCACGTCGCCCGCGCCGCAGATGACCATGCGCGAAGCGCCGTAGCGTTCGGCGTGCCACGACGCGACGTCATCGGACGTGATCCGGGAGACCTCCTCGACGGTTCCACGGACCGGCCTCCCGTACGGATGGTCGGAAAGCACGAGCGGAAGCGACGCGAGAAGCGCCCTGCTCATGGGATCGTCCTGCGCGGCGCCGATCTCGGCGGTCACCTCCTCCCTGGCGTGCGCCACCTGCTCCGGTTCGAAGGCGGGACTCGAGACGACTTCACGCAGAAGCTCGGTGGCGCGCTCGAGCCTCGATGAGAGCACGGTCAGACCGATGCCGAAGCCGTCGCGGTCGACCGCCGTCCCGATGCCGCCGCCGATCGTCTCGACCTCCTCGGCCAGACGCGCCGCGGAGTAGCGCTTCGTCCCGCGGAGAAGGGCCTTCTGCGTCGCGTAGGTGATGCCGCCGTACCCCTCGGGCTCCTCTGAGTGGCCGCCACGGAACGAGACGGCGACGGAGGCGACCGGCACGGAGCGGGACACGCACTTCACGAGCACCGCCCCGTTCACCAACTCCTCGCGCGTGCAGTAGGGAGCCGAGGACTCCGCCACGAGCGCCGGTCGTTCGAAGGGCGCCGGAGCCGGACCTTTGGGACGTTCCTCCATGATGCGGGGGCGCCGTCCTGACGTCCGGGTCCGCCGGGGCCTCCACGCGCCGACGGGCGCGCCCGAACCGCGGGGAGCGTACGAGACGACGGTGCATGTCCCGTCGGCGAGCCACGTCTCGGCCGCTCGCCGGACGTCGGCCGCCGAGACAGCCGCCAGTCGATCGACGTACTTCTCCGCGAGTTCGTAGTCTCCGAGCATCTCGTAGTGACCGAGCGTCCGCGCGATGGAGTCGGACGTCTCGTGCTCGAGGGCGTAGGCCGACTCGAGTCTGCGCACGCTCTTCTCCATCTCGCGGTCGTTGATGCCCTCACCCGCCAGGCGGCCGAACTCGTCCAGGCACTCGCCGACGACCTCTTCGACCGACCCGGCGGATGTCACCGCTCTCACAACATGCAGGCCGATGTCGCGGTACGTCACGACGCCCGAGGACACCGAGGACACGAGGGACCTTTCAAGCTGGAGTCGCCGGCGGAGCCGGGCGCTTCGCCCCACGCCCAGAAGTCCGGTGAGAACGTCGAGAGCGGGAAGGTCATCGTGGAGCGCGTGCGGTGCGCGATGGGCGACGTAGACGTACGCGCGCTCGAGGTCGCCCTCGTATCCGTGCGCCTCGACGCCGCGTTCGCTCGTCAGACCGTGATCGGCCGTCGGGGGTCTGTCTCCTCCGGGAAGATCGCCCAGAAGCCCGGACGCGCGGTCGACGACCTCGTCCGCGTCGACGTCGCCGCAGATCACCTCGACGAGGTTCCCTCCCCTGTAGTGCGACATGAAGTGAGACTCGAGTTCCTCCGGACGGATGTCGGCGAGCGACTCCTCCGTGCCCACCACCGGCCTGCCGCACGGGTGGTCCGGGAACGCCCGTTCCATCAGGCGATGCCAGAGGAACGACTGGGGAACCCGTTCGGAGCCGCGCGCCTCCTCCACGATGACGGCCCGCTCCGCGTCGACGTCATCCCGGTCGAACGAGGCACCCGTCAGGGCCCGCACCTGCCTCTCGAGCACCCGCTGCCACGCCTCGGTCGGGAGGATCTGGTAGAAGGTGGTTCCGTCGCAGCCGGTCTCCCCGTTCAGGTGACCGCCGGCGTCGAGCACCTCGCGGACGAGCGCGCCGCCGGGCCCGCCGGCGCCGCGTCCTCCAAAGAGCACATGTTCGATGAAATGGGCCATTCCTGCGCGGGCGGGCGGGTCGTCCGCCGCGCCCGTTCCGACCCACAGGTTGAGCGTCACGACCGGCGCCGTTCGAAGCTCGCGGACGAGAAGTCTCACTCCGTTCGGCAGCGCCACGCGACGCGTCAGCTGGTCCATGCGGGGATGTCCTCAGGTCCACGGAGGCCCAGCGCGACTTCGGCAAGGAGCGGAGGTATGTTCCCGAGGTCCAGAAGCTCGTTGTGGAACGCCGCGAGCTTGAAGTTCCGATCGGCGGACTCGCGGCGCCTGCGGATGTCGAGCAGGGTCCGCTTGCCCATCGTATAGCTCATCGGCTGTGTCGGGGTCCCCGCATACCGCTTGACCTCCGCGACGGCGTTGACCCGCTCGAGACCGGCTTCCTTCACCATGAAGTCGACGCCTTCGTCGATCGTCATGCCCCGGACGTGCAGTCCGACGTCGACGACGACGCGCGCGGCCCTCCAGAGAGCGTCCTTGAGCTGAAAGATGCGGATGCGCGGGTCCGTGTAGAAGCCGGCCTCCCACATCATGTCCTCGCAGTAGAGGGCCCAGCCCTCGCCGAACACCGTGCTCCAGGTCAGCCGCCTCAGGAGCCTGTCGCTCTGGTTGGCCCTGACGCACTGCAGGTGGTGCCCCGGGTAGCCCTCGTGGACCGCGGTCGCGGGGATGGCGTACGTGCCGTGGCCGCGGAGCTGGCGTTCCTGCTCCTCGGGGGGAAGCTCCTCATTGACGGGTGTCACGTAGAACTGTCCGCACTGACTGGTCTCGAACGGACCGGGAGGCATGTAGGCGGCGTACGGGATGATCGAGCGGATGAAGACCGGCGTGTCTACGACCTCGAGCTCCTCGGAATCGGGGACCCGGACCAGCGCGTTCTTCCGGATGAAGTCCCGCGAGCGCTCCATCCACGACGCGTACGCGTCGCGCACCTCCCCGGCCGCCGGATGGTCGTTCTTCATGCGGTCGATGAGCTCCTCCCACGACGTTCCCGGCTCGATGTCCTCGGCGATCTCCTCCAGGCCCCGCCTCGTCTCGTCGAGCGTCTCGCGACCGATCTCTTCGAGCTGGTCGGCGTCCAGGTCGAGCATGTGGTCATTCCTGAGAAGCCACTCGAACCCCTCACGTCCGAGAGCGAAGGCGTCGTCCGCCCCCTCCGCCAGCTTCTCGAGGTGCGCGGCGGAGCGCTCGAACGCTTCGATGGCCTGGCTCGCCGCCGTATCGAGATGCTCCGCGAGGGCCGGCACCTTCTCGGAGACCCCGGGGATGGTGGTCCGCACGAACTGAGCTCCGCCGTGCGCGACCTCGGCGCCGACGGTGGCGAAGACCTTCGGGGGGGCGGTGACGTTCTCCTCCATATGATGAAGGAGCGGAGGAACGGCGAGGAGACGCTCCAGGAGGTTCTCCGCGCGGTCGACCAGAGGCGCGAACTCGCGCGAGATGAGGATGTGGCAGCCCGAGAGCGCCGTCTGGAGGTACGACGCGGGCCTGCGCTTGTGCCACCTGACAGTGTCGTGCTCGAACAGCGCCGACGCGAGGGTGGAGCTCAGAAGCGCGGCGTCGATCCGCTCGTCAGTGGTCATCCCTTCATCGGGCAACGTTCTCAGTTCGCCCGCGAGCTCCTCGATGTGCTCCCGCCTCTGAGCGATGCCCTCGGCCGAGTGATCTCCCAGCTTGTCGTCGTTCTCGTGAAGGCCGAGGAACGACGCCCAGGTCGGGTGGTCCTTCTCGATGGTGGCGACGTAGCGCTCGACCAGTCCGTCGATGGTGGGGGTCATTCTGGGAACCTCCTGTGGAATGAAGTGACGTGCCACCCGCGCGGGAGAGCGACCGGCCCGGGCGGGACAGGGTGCTCTCCAGCCATTGTTCCACAGGATTGGTTTCCACTCAAGTCATTCCGGGCCGATATATGCCCGCGCCCAGCCCCAGCGACATGGCGCACTCCGCGATCGACGCGGCGAGCGCGAGTCGCAGGCGGCGGCGCTCCCGCAGTCCGTGCCGAAGCGGACGGCTTGCCGTCCTCAGGCGACCGTCCGGAGTCCTCTCCGACAGAACGATCCGGGCCCGACCTCGGGCCCAGCGTGCGTCTCGCTCCCCGGTGCCTTCGGTCTCCAGGCGGACGGCGATCGAGACCCCATCCCTGAGGCTCCGGTTGATCCTGACGACGTCCCTCGCGAGCGAGTGAGGTCTTCCTCTCCGGCGTGTCGCCGCCTTGCGGAATGCTCCGTGAGCTCGCACCGGCTGACGTCTCCCGTGGTGAGTCCGCCGGGGGCGCCCGGGCCTCGTCTCCGCACCCCTCACTGCCGCGCGGCCTCGTCGCGCACACGCGCCGCGCCCCGTGCCCCCGGGTCCGCCGACGTTTCGTCGCACAGCGAAGCAAGCATCACGCATGCCAGCGGGGCCCGTCCGGGTGGTCGGCAACGAGAGGCTCCCGCAAGCCGCCGCCCGACGGGCGCTTCCGCGTCTCCCGAGACAAGACGCACACGAGGTGTCCCCGATCGGAGACACCTCGCTGATCACTTCATTGTCGGTGGTGTGAACTGATGGTCAGGCTAATCTCGCCGCGCTCTGCGCCGCGCTTCGATCTCGATTCCCAGCTTCCTCAGAACGCCGGCCAGCCGGGTCGCCGTCCTGAAGCCCGTTCCGGCGCTCCTGTCCATGAGCTGAGCCACTCGAGCGGCGTCCGCTCTCGCGGTCTCCCCCGCGTCGAGCGCCTCGAGCGCGCGGGCGGCCGCTTCGAGCTCGCCCTGTCGCCGCTCGAGAGGGCCGGCCGCCTGGAGTGCGACCTCGGCCATCGTCCGGGCGACGTCCCGGATGCCGTTGACCGCGCGCGCAACCGCCGCCTCGTCGGGCGACGGGCGCGTGACTTCATCGACCAGCCCGTCCGCGAGGAGCTCGGCGTCCCTCGACAGCGAGCCCAGCGCCCTGAGCTTCTCGGCGATGTCCGACGCGCCGGCGTCCCGCCGTCCGGCGTCGGTTATGCCCTGAAGGAGCATGCGCGCCTGTCCCAGCGCTCCCGCCGTCCTCCGCAGGATGTCCGACTGCGCCGAAGCGCCCTCCCCGAGTTCCTTCAGCGACACCAGAAGCTCCTGCGAGGCGTGCAGCAGGTCCGGAGCGGCCTCCTCGACCCGAGTCGAGAGGCCCGTCTCGGCGTCGGCGCGCCTGCTCAGCTCATCGACGCGGCGGACGAGCTCGACGAGTTCATTGATCTCGTCGTTGAGCGCCCGGAGCTCATCGCTCCGCGGGAGGACGGTCAGGACCCGGGTATCGCCTCTCCGCGCGGCGAAGCAGGCGCGGGTCAGGGCGTCGATCGCCCGCGTGACGCCCCCGCCCCACGCGGCGGCGACGGCGATGGCGAAGAGCAGTGTGACGCCGAGCGTGATGAGAATTGTCGTGGGGCGCGCGCCTGCGAAGAACATCGCGACGACGATGACGTCCTGGACGAGGAGACCCCCTACCAGGAGAAGCACGATCTTCATCTCGATGGAAAAGCCTGTCCTGTTCACGCGAGCCCCCGTACGCGCTCTGGGTCCGCAGCGACCGGGCTCCGGCTCGGGGTCGTTTCCGCCGGCGTCGCGCCCGGACGTCCCGATCAGGAGTCGCTGTCCCTTCCCGCGACGCGGCGTTGCGGCGCGGGCGCACCCGTCCAGCTTCCCGGACTGCAAGGAATATGCCACACGCGGGGGCGGGCCGACTCACTCCTCCGTCGCGCCGCCCTGAGGGTCCTGGGAACCGAGCCGGTAGAGGTGCGTCCTGCGGTCGGTCATGATGTTGTTCTGCGGGGTCACCCACTTGTCCCGCGCCTCACTCGGGTCGATCGTGGCGACGATCACCTCCTCGGAGTCCTCCCCCGCCCGAACGAGTATCTGTCCGGCCGGCGTCACGATCTCCGAGAGTCCGGTGAAGCCGAGCTTCTTCCCGGCCCGCTCCTCGCTCCCCGTCCGGTTCGCGGTGACCGCGAAGACACGGTTCTCGATACAGCGCGTCACCATGGCGTCCTGGCAGTAGGGGAGCACCAGGTTCGCGGAGTGACAGAGGATGTCGGCCCCCAGAACGGCCAGTGACCTCGCGGTCTCCGGGAAGATCCAGTCGAAGCAGATCATGAGGCCGAGCCGGGCCCCGGCCGCCTCGTGCACCTCCGGAGGCCGGTCGCCGGGTTGGAAGACGTCCTTCTCTCCGTAGAAGAGATGGATCTTCCGGTAGACCTGTCGCTTCCCTTCCGGCGTGATCAGGAGGGACGAGTTGTAGAGGTCGTCGCGGGCAAGCTCGGCGAAGCCGACCACGATGGCCGCCCCGCGTTCATGCGCCAGCTCGGCCAGCCCGTCGAACGCGCTCGAGTCGGGGGCCTGGGCCAGCGTTCTGGCCTCGGACTCGGACTCGAACAGGTATCCGGAGACGGCCAGCTCCGGAAGCACGTAGAGGTCCGCCCGCACGTCCGCCACGAGCTCGGACATCCGAGCGAGGTTCCTTTCCATGGCGCCGAACTCAGGGAAGAACTGAACCGCCGCGACCTTCATGCTCTCCTCCATCCGTTCCCATCGATTCACACAGCGTACACAAGGTAGCAGGAAGTAACGGCTGGGGCAATCGCCCGATGCGCGGGCCCGTTCTCCCGTCCATGACGCGTGGCGTGCTTCTTGCAGTACCTGATGCCCGAACACGTCAGGGATCGGCCCTGCCTGCCGGTTCCTTCAAGCATCTCGGCCGGACGTCTCGGTGGAACGGAACTTGCTTTTCGGGCTTCGGACTTCCCGGGACGAGAGCCACCAGGTGGGGGATCATGGCGAGACGACTCAATCACAACACCCGGCGGCGCGCCAGCAGGAATCGCCCTCGCCGCCGGCGCAAGCTCAAGCTGGGAACCGACGTCCAGACCTCGTACTTCTTCATGCTCAACTGTCTGCTGCACTCGAGGGTGCACACAGGCATTGAGTCGAACTCCGAGTTCTACGATGAGGACGTCAACGTCTATCTGGCGCATCTGCTGAACTCGCACATCGACCCGAAGCACCTTGAACGCGCGTCAGAGTACGTCGCGACGGACGAAGCCCACCTCCATCGTCTGCTCGACGAGGCCCGCGACGACCGCGACCGCTACATGATCTACCGCGCGACCGCCGACTATCTGCTGATGGGCGCCAGCGTGTTCGACATGTTCGAGGATCGTCACCTCGTCCGACACGCCGAGTTCCACGTTCCGTCGACGTTCTACGTCAGAAGGGCGTCGGCCTACTACGGCATCGCGTCGTCGTACGCGACGAAACTCAGGCGCGGCCGCTGCGCCATCGCCGCGACTCTCGCCAAGCTGTCCGAGGGCATCGACAGCTACGTCCGCATTCTCTCCTACATGCGCGGCGAGTACCTTGACTTCATCAGGCGATACTCGCCCGGCGAGCTGTTCCACCTGGAGCGTTCCATCGAGCAGATCGAACACGACCTCGCCCTGGACAAGATGCGGGACGAGTTCCTCGACGTCTACAACGAGTGGCGCAGGACCGGGGTGGAGGAGCTTCGGGAGAAGCTCATGGAGAAGGCCCGGCTCCTGGAGAAGCACGACCCTTCCTTCCACTTCAATCCCCCCTCGTAGGACGCCGGGAGAGCGCGCGAGCGTTCCCTGAGTTCCGCGAGCATGAAGAGACCCTCCCCGCGTCGGGGAGGGTCTTTTCGATGAACTCCCGTCGGCCCGTCGATGCTACCGCGCGGGGATGATGAGCCTCTGCCCGACGGCGATCCGGTTCGGATCGGTGATGTTGTTGGCCTGCACGATCGACTGCACGGAGACGCCGTACTGCGCGGCGATCGTCGCGAGCGTCTCGCCCCGCTGCACCTCGTGCTCGTAGCCCTCGGCCACGGACGTACGGAGTGCCTCGATCTCCTCGCGGAGCGCTTCGTTCTCCCGCGTTACCTCCTCAAGGACGATCTCGAGACGTTCGAGCTGTTCATCCCGGTCCCGGGCCCGGGCCTGGTCGACGTCCCGGATCCGGCCCTCGAGCTCGATGCCCAACTGCTCGAGACCGGCGCGGATCGACTCGAGACCACGAGAGAACTCGGACTCCATGTCGCCCATCTGGGTCGAGAGCCGGTCGATCTCGAAGCGCAGAGCGCTCGTCTCTTCCTCGAGAGCGCCGACGCGCCCCTCGAGGGACAACACCTTCTCCGAGAGACCCGCCTGACGCCTCTCGAACTCGTCCTGGGCCTCCCAGACATCCTGCTTCACCGCCAGCCCGCCCGTGCCGCAGCCCGCGAGCCCAAGCCCGAGAGCGAGGGTCGCGAGGAGAACTGCGCACGGGAACGGACTCCGGAGAGCCGGTCGTCGCTGCTGCATGGAACAACCTCCCGCTCCAGCGTCGTCCAGGAAGCTACTGCGAGACGTTGAAGTGAGCCCGCCGGTTCCTGGCCCACGCGTCCTCGGTGCTTCTCGGGTCGAGCGGACGCTCCTCGCCGTAGCTGATGGTCGAGATGCGGTCCGCGTCGACGCCCAGGCCGACGAGATAGCGCCGCGCGGCCAGAGCGCGCTGCTCTCCGAGCGCCATGTTGTACTCGTTCGTGCCGCGCTCGTCGCAGTGACCCTCGATCAGGAGGTACATGCCTTCGTGATCCTGCATCCAGTCCGCGATGCGCTCCAGCGTCGGCTTGTCGACGTCTCTGATCTGGTAGCGATCGAACTCGAAATGGATGTTCTGGAACTCGGGACCGGTCGGCTCGACGTAGACGATGTCATCGGGCGCCTCGGCGAGAGGGATGTCCTCACCTGTCAGGGCGGATGTGTCCTCTTCCATCGTCCCGGGCTCCGTCACGTCCGTCTCGACCTCGGGCTCGGTTCCGCAGCCCGCCACTGTCAGCATCAGCGCCGCCGCGAGCGCAACAACAACGAGAACTCCAAAGAACCTCCGCATCGCTCTCCTCCTTGAGGGCTTCCCCGCCCTACTCAACCCTGCCGGACCACGCCGGACTCGTGTAGTCGCCTGTGCCACTTGTGAGCTTCACCGGTTCGAGATCGTAAATATCGATCATGTAGAGATCCGTCTTCCCTCCTGATTTCAGGCTGTACGCCACGTGGCGCCCGTCGGGCGCCCAGGACGGGTCTTCCTTGTGCCCCGGCCCCGCCGTCAGCCTTACGACCTCCTTGGTCTCGATGTCGACCGTGCAGATCTGGAAGACCCCCTCCACGCGGGATGTATATGCCATGAGGTCTCCCTTCGGCGACCAGTCGGGCGACGTATTGTACGAGCCACGATACGTCAGGCGCTCGGCGTTGCCCCCGTTCGCGCTCATCATGTAGATCTGGGGACTCCCCGCCCGATCCGAGACGAACGCGATGCGCCGTCCGTCGGGCGACCACCGAGGCGACGATTCCGTGCTTCGGCCGAACGTCAGCCGCCTCGGGTTCGTGCCGTCCGCCCGGACACGGTAGATCTCCGTGTTGCCGTCCCGCGACAGCGAAAGCGTGATCTCACGGCCGTCCGGAGAGACCGCCGGGAAGGCGTTGAGGCCGGGGAACGACGTCACTCTCTCTCCTGCCCCGCTCGAGACGTCCATCCGGTAGGTCTCCTGACGGCTCCCCCGATACTGCGTACAGATGATGGAGTCGGTGCCGGGGAACCAATCCGGATAGATGGACATCGACCCGTCGCGCGTCACGCGGCGCTGGTTGGCCCCGTCGTAGTCCATGACATAGATCTCCTTCATGCCTGTCGCGTTGGACACGAAGGCGATCCGGGTCGAGGCGATGCCGGGCTCGCCGGTCAGCTGACGGACGATGTCATCGGAGAGCCTGTGCACCGCGTGCCGCCACTCGTCGGGCTCGCCGGTGTACCTGCGACCGAAGATCGGCTGCCCGCGCGCGAGGTCGTAGACGGAGGCCTCGACCGTGAACTCGGAGAGACCGACCTCGAGCCTCCCCTTGACCAGGACCTCGGCGCCGAGAGCAACCCATTCCGGGAAATTGATCGTCCCCTCCGCGCGGTCCTGGCTCTCCACCTCGTCGACGAACGCTGTGTTCTCGACGAGGCTGAAGTAGCCCGAATTCGAGAGGTCGAACCCCAGCACGTCCCTGACGGCCTCCGCGTCGACGCGCCCGCCCGCCTCGCCCTCGAAGAGCGGAAGAGCGATCACGACCTTCTCTCCGAAGCCCTTCTGGATGCTGAGACGGACCTCCGGCGCCCACAGCGCGGCGGGAAGCAGCAGGAGAAGAAGCGCCGCCGCCAGGATTCTGATGAATGTCGCTCTCACATTGCGTCCTTTCGGTCCGCGTCGTCCGCCCTGTCCGGGTCGTCGGTTCGCATCCGCCTCGCTCGTTCCGCGTCGCAGCGGGAGTCTCGGCGCGGTCTGGCTCGTCCCGCGTCGCAGCGGGAGTCTCGGCGCGGTCTCACTCGTCCCGCGTCACCGCGAAGTCGATGGTCACGTCGAGGTGGTTCTCGCGGTAATCGTCCGGGAGGGGCGGGAAGGGCGCCGAGGCCTGAACGGCCTTCGCCGCGGACTGGTCGAGCGTCGCCCTACCCGAGGACCTCCGCACGGTCACCGGTCCGACGCTGCCGTTTCGCATGATCCTGAAAGATACCACAGCCCTAAGCTCCCTCTCTCCGAAAAGGACCGAGCTCGGCTGTCTCCAGTTCGATTTCACCTTGCCCTGAACGATCGAGAGGTACCAGGCATACGGGAACCGCGAGGCCGTCACGGTCGTGCGGGCGCTCGGAGCCTGTTCCGGGGCCGGCTCCCGCGCCGGCGCGGGCTCGGTTCGGCTCTCTTCCTCCGCGTCCAGTCGCTCGGCCAGTCGCTCGGCGAGGCTGCGCTCCTGTCTGGGGGGCGGCGTGGTGACGATGCGCCGCGTCTGTCGGACAGGCTCATCGGGGATCTCCGGTTCCGGCTCCGAATCGACCGGCGTCTCCTCCTCGACCACCGGTTCCTCCTCGGGCGGAGGCTCAACTGTCTGCTCCGCGACCGGCGCGGGCGGCGTCTCCACGACCTCGACGAGCTCGACCGAGTAGACATCGTACGCCACCTCGGGCGTCCGCGTCATCCTCGGGATGAACGGAAGCAGCACGATGAGCACGACATGCACGATCGCCGATATGACGATGATCCTCGTCATCCCCGCTCCGCTCTCACCTTCCCGTCGCATGCTGTTCCCGCAATCAGGCGTCCGCGCGGCGCGGCGAACGCCCCGCCCAAAGATTACTCGCGCGGCTTCGTCGCCATCGCGAGTCTCGTGATTCCTGCCCCTCTCACCGCGTTCAGAACATCGATCACCCGTCCGTACAAGAGGTCGGTGTCGGCTTTCACCAGGACCGGCGTCTCGGGACGCGCTGCGTGGATGCTGGAAAGCCGGTCCTCGAGCTCCTCCAGCGTCACGCGCTGGCCCTCCAGATAGACGCGGTCGTTGGCGGTGACCATCACCGAGACGACCTCGCTCACGTCGATCCGCTTCGGGTCGGCGCTCGGGAGCGTTACGTCGATACCCTGCTCGATCATCGGAGCGACGATGATGAAGATGATGAGGAGCGTCATCATCACGTCGACCAGCGACGTCACGTTGATGTCGCTCACGAGCTCGAGGTCGAACTGCCGCTTGCGTCGTCTCGGCATGGGTCCCTCTCGCTACCGGTCAGCGCGCGCCGAAGGTCCGCTCCGTCACGGAGAGGAACTCCGACGAGAAGTTCTCCATCCGGATGGTCAGGTGCCTGACGCGGTTCATAAGATAGTTGTAACCGACGAGGGCCGGGATCGCCACCGCCAGACCGGCCACGGTGGTCGTGAGCGCCGCCGACACGCCGGGCGCAACGCTCGAGATGCTCGCGGTCCCGGTCACCGACATCGCAGCGAAGGCCTTCATGATCCCCCAGACGGTCCCGAAGAGACCGACGAACGGAGCGCCACCGGCCGTCGTCGCCAGCGCGATGAGATGGCGTCTGAGTTCGATGACCTCCTCGGCGATGGCCCGCTCAAGACCCCGCTCGATGGCGTCGATCTCGATCATGCTGAGTCCGCGACCGGACGGGGGCCCCGAGCCGGGTCCGGCTATGAGCGCGAGCTCGTGCAGGCCCGCCTCGAAGACGGAAGCGAAGGGAGACGGCGTGAAGCGCTGGCGATCGGCGTAGTGCCTGATCATCCCGTCGGGATCCTCCCTGAACCTGGCCAGGAAGTCCTCCGACCGCCTGAGCGCCCGCTTGAGCGCCGCGCCCTTGTAGAAGATGATGGCCCAGGAGTAGATCGAGACGACGAAGAGCGCCACGACGATGATCTGTCCGACCAGTCCCGATAGACCGACGCTGGTAAGGAATCCCGTGTTCAAGTACGTCACTCCTCTCGATCGATCGCCGTGTCCGGCGGGGCCTTCAGGAACTCGCGAAAGCGAGCGTCGATGCCGGAGAGCGAGTCGCCCAAAGCGTCCGTGAGAATCCTGCCCACGTCGCGCGGGTTCCGTTCGGCCGCGTCGACCAGCCCACGCAGGGCGTCGAGACCCTTCGTCTCGGCGACCCATGCCATGAACGCGCCTGCGGCGGGTTCCGCGCGCGTCCGGTCGAGCCGCTCGAACGCCGCTCGTTCGACCATCTCGTCGAGCCCTGGCAACGCGTCGCGGGCCAGAAGTCCGGCGGCGGCGGTCGTCACCGGCTCGCCGCCCCACGTGCCC
The DNA here is from genome assembly GCA_964596015.1 of uncultured bacterium. Classification (GTDB taxonomy): domain Bacteria; phylum Joyebacterota; class Joyebacteria; order Joyebacterales; family Joyebacteraceae; genus WJMD01. The sequence goes on from CAZQSB010000001.1 coordinate 138,086, forward strand.
GACACGAAGACGGCGGTTCCGGTGCGGACGAACGGATTATACACGCTCCCAGGTTCCGCCGCACCGGCCACCTTCGCGACCTCCCGCGTGAGCGCCACGCCGGCGCCCTCGACCCACGCGACGTGCACGGCGGACGCCCATGGAGCCGCATGGGCCACCTGCGCGTTGTCCGTGATGAGCCGCTTCTGTTCGATCGACGGGTAGACGTAGCAGGCTGTTCGCGGCGTCGCTCCTTCGCCGAGGGCGCTGTCCGCCAGGGCGGCCGCGCGCGCGAGCGCGGAGCCGGCCTCGCGCACGGTCTCGTCGGGAAGGCCGTCATGGTAGACGACGCCGGCCGGCGTCTCCACACGCGTCCAGTCCTCCAGCGGGTCCTCGAGAGACCCGGCGGCGCCCATTCCCCACCACGCCATGAGCAGCGCGTAGGCCGCCGCGAACACGATGACGGCCTGCCTGGCCTTCCGTCTCGGGAGTCGGAAGAGCGGTTCGGCCCCGATGGCCAGCAGCACGAAGAACCAGACCGCGAAGAGGTCGAGCTGCCGCGCGAGACTCCACAGGAACGGGTGCTCCGCTCCGTCGACGAGGAACGCAAGGTTGGCTCCCGCCTCGGGCGACCCGGTCACCGGTAGAAGGACAGCGAACAGCAGCGAACCGATCCCGACCGGGATCGACGCGTGAGCGACGCCCGAGAAGACCTGACGGAAGGTCGCCCTCCCGCCGAAGGCCAGCGCCGCGAGCCTCAGGAAGAGAGCCTCGATGGCCATCGTGATGGGCACGACGACGAGCGACATCACGACGCCCGCTGTCACGAAGCTCGTCTCCATCTCGAGCGGCGTGAAGCCCGTGCGAAGCGCCACCGAGCGAACGTAGTCGTCCATGAACCCGCCGCGAAAGGCGTAGACCGACGACACCAGCGACGCCAGAACCACGAAGGCCAGCGGCAGCGCCCAATGGGGTCGCTCCCGAAGCCGCTCGAACGTGCGGCGGGGGAACACGAGGACCAACGTGAATGCGGCGAGCGGGTTCAGCGGTCGAGCCGCCGGCGCGTCACTCATGGCGTTCACTTCTCTCGCTCGGGACGATGACGGAGACGACCGATCCTCCACGAAGGCCGTGGGTCGCCGGTCGAACGGGGCAGGACAGAGCTGACGGTCGGTAGCCGGTTCCGCAGAGGCTACACCCGGTCACCCTGTCTGTCAAGGAAGGACGCGTGAGGAACGTGCGCGCTTCTCGAAGGTCGCGATGGAGCCGATGCCGGCGCGGCGGAGGAGTCTGAGGGCCACGTCGAAGTCCATTCCGACCTGACCCGGCGCGTGGGCGTCGGACCCGAGCGTGACGGCCACGTCGTGGTCGGCGCAGGCCTGGAGGAACTCCAGCGCGGGATACGGCTCGACGACCCGTTTGCGGATGCCGGAGGTGTTGATCTCGATGGCGACGCCGCTCTCGGCAAGGGCAAGGGCTGCCTGTTCGTACCACCGGGACATCGACCGTCGCGGAAGGATCCCGTGCTTCTTCACGAGGTCCGGGTGGGCCATGAAATCGAAGCCTCCCTCGTGGACCGCTTCGATGAAGGCCTCGAAGTACCTGGGGAAGACATCGTCCGGATCCTTTCCCCTCCACGAGCTCACGAAGCGGCTGTCGCTGAGGTCCCATCCCGCGAGAGAGTGGACCGATCCGATGATGTAGTCGAAGTCGTACGGCTCGGCCGCCTCGCGGACCTCGTCCATCTGTCCGGGGAAGTAGTCCATCTCGATGCCGAGACGCACGGTGAGCTCGTCGTCCGTTCCCTGCGCGTCCCTCACGAGGTCGACGTAGAGCGGGAGGTCCTCCCGGGCCATCGTCAGTCGCTCGTCGCGGCGCCTGAGAAGCGGCATGTGGTCGGAGAAGCCGATCTCGGAGAGACCCAGCTCCAGCGCCGAGCGGACGTAGTCCTCAGGAACGCCCACGGCGTGACCGCACAGATGGGTGTGGATGTGATAGTCCACGAGGCGGGCGTATTGGCTCCGTCTGAGCCTCCTCAGAGGACGGGTCCACGAGAGCCCGCGCTGTCTGATCCTGCGGCCCAATCTGCGCATGGGTCTCGAACTACTCCTCATCCGCCTCACGGGGCCGGAGCACGGGAGCGGCCCGCTCGGCCGCAAGCCCCGCGATGTCGGCCGCCATCCGCGGCGGACCTGTGGATTGCGCGGCGCCAAGATACCTTCTCGACCGCGCGTCGCTCATCTCGACCTGAACGGTGAGCACCCCGACCTCGACAGCGGGGCGGACCACGACGAGCGCGTCGAATCCGGTCTCGCCCTCCTCGACCACGCTCACGTCCATTTCCTCGAGTTCCTCGAGCCTCTCGGCGAACCTCGCCGCGAGCATCGTCTGCAGGCTGTCCGGAAGCGCCGAGGAGCGGGACAGCACAACGCCGACCGTCTCGACGGGCGCCGGCGGCGTGGTCAGCTCGAACGAGCACCGGACCACGCCCGCCGCGACGGCGATGAGGCTCAGAGCGAGCAGCAGCTTAAGCGCGACCGGCTGCTCCCGGAAGCCCCCCCGGGGGCCGCGCCGCTCGTCGCCCTCCGCGCCGCTCTGTTCGCGCGCTTCCCCGCTCCTGCTGCCTGTCCTCTCCTCCGCCACTCAGCGACCTCCGCGGGACTCGCCCCAGACGGCCGCCACATGGGAGGGATCGGGCGGCTCCGTCGCGAGGCTCACGAGCACGAACGCCAGGAGCGACGAGCCGACACCGGGGATGAACCCGTGCACGCCCCAGCCGAAGCCCCACGCGCGCGCCGCGATCATCCACCCGAGCGCGACGACGGTTCCCACGACCATCGAGGCGAACGCGCCCTGGCGTGTCGCGCGCCGCCAGTAGACGCCGAGCACGACCGGCCACAGACAGGCCGACGCGATCACGGCCCACGAGAACGCCGTGATGACAAGGATGAGGTCGGGGGGTCTGTAAGCGATGACGAGCGAGATGAGCCCGGCCACGAAGCTGGCGAGTCTGCCCAGCATCACCTCGCGCCGGGTCGCCTCGGGACCGTTCTGTACATGTCCTCCGTAGATCTTCCTCCCGCCACGAAGGTCCTCGACGATGGCGCCGCTCACAATGATGAGGACCGAGGCGAACGTCGACATCCCCGCGGCCATGACCCCGGCGAGGAAGATGGCGCCGCCCCAGGGATGGAGCACCTGCTCCGTGAGGAGCGGGATGGCGAGGTCGGGATTCTCGAGCGAGGGCAGCAGCAGACGGCTCATCGCGCCCGTGAGATAGGGAAGCACCGCCATTGCGCCGCCGAGCGTCGCGAGGACGGTCCCGAGCCTGAGGACGCGCGGGTTCTTCATGGAGTAGAACCGCACCAGGAGCTGCGGCATGCCCCAGACGCCGAGGCTCACGATGAGCGCGAACGAGATGAGTCCGTTCCATCCCCAGAGGCCGGGCGTCTCGACGAAGCCTGCGTCGAGCGCGGCGAGTCCGTCGGTGGCGACGGTCAGACCTCCCACGGCGTGGAGCGTGGCGAAGAAGAGCAGCAGGAGGCCGAAGATCATGATCCACGCCTGGACGAAGCTCGTCCATACGACGGCCAGGTAGCCCCCGATCGACACGTAGACGAGGATGATGAGCCCGGCGACGAGCACCGCCGTCGTGTACTCGACGCCCATGAGGCCTTCCATGATGCGCCCCATGCCCACGAGCACGCTCACGTTGTAGACGATCATGAAGGCGAAGATGATGAGCGCCGAGAAGACCTCCGCCTCGCGCGCCTGATATCGTCTCCCGAGAAACCCGGGGATGGTCATGGTGTCGAGCCGTTTGGTGAACTCCCACAGGCGCCGCCCCAGGACGATCCAGACGAGCGTGCAGCCGATGAGCACGTTCATGGCGCCGACCCACATCGTGGAGAGTCCGAACCGGTATCCGAAGGCCCCGCCCCCGACGATGACCACCGAGCTGAAGTATGCGGCGACGAAGGAGAACGCCGTCACCCAGGGGCCGACCTGACGGCCTCCGATGTAGAAGTCCTCCGCGCTTCTCGTCCTTCTTCCCATCCACAGACCCATCGCCACCAGGAGAACGAGGTAGAGTGTCATGACGGTTCCGTAGATGACGCCGCTACTCATGCTTCCCCTCCCCGCCCGAACTTCGCGCGGCCCAGACCACGGCCACCACGATGCTGAGGGCGATGACGACGAGCGAGAAGAACGTGAGCCACGGCATGCCGAACGGTGCGCTCATCTCTCCTCCCTTGGGAACGCGCGCCTCGAACGAGCGCGGGACTGACGCGGCCGCCCGGGTTTCCGGACGACGCCCCGCAACGGCGGAACCTGTCGCTAGAAGAACCGGTAGTAGAGCCTGATGTAGGGCGCCACATCGAAGTCGAGCGTCGTGACGGCCGGCGACCCCTTCCCGCTCAGGGGAACCATGGCCGCGAAACTGAGGGTCAGGCGCTCTCCGGACCATTGCGCGCCGGGACAGATGTAGAGCCGCGAGAAGTCGGACTCCTCGACGCCGAGGTAGCCCTTCATCTCCCACAGGAGGCTCCACTGCTCCGACACGGGGTCCTCGATCGACAGAAGACCGATGGCCATGTCCTTCGCGTCGATGCCGTTCTCCTTCTCGGTGTTCAGCCAGTACGTCGCGCACCAGTGGACCATCAACCGGCCGGCGGGATGTGTGAGCGCCGCGCCGGCGAGGTATCCGGTGGACCCGTCCGAGAGCGGAGGCGTCCCGTTCGTGTCGCCCGTGGGAAGACGGACGCCCGTCAGCAGCGAGAGGCTCACGGTGCGCTCCTCGTTCTGGTAGATCCTGATCTTCGGGTCGATGACGATGTCCCCGAGTCCTGTATTGGAGTCCTCGTTCACGCTGTCGCTCACGAAACGGTCCTCGAGCGGCAGCGAAGCGCGGATGGTCAGCCAGTCGGTAGCGCCGTAGTAGATGCGCGGGACGAGCGAGATGAACGAGACGCTTCGTTCGTCGGGAAGCTCGATCCAGCCGGGGTCGCCCGAGCCGTAGAGGTCGGCGTCGTACTGACGTGTGAAGTTCCGCCACAGGAAGTAGGTGTCCATCATGTACGCGCCCGCCGGCAGAGTGTTGGCGCTCGCCCCCAGGATGGGAAGAGCGGATGCCGCGCCGGCGACGGTCAGCACCGCGAGCACTGTGATGACAACGACAGGTCGTCTCATGGTCACTCCCGTTGAACGTCGGAAGAAGGACAGGACCGGCCCGGCGGGCCGCTCGTGTCCTTCTCCGGCATCGGTCGAGGGCCCGGGGCGAACCGGTGCCCTGACGAACCACTGTCCCACTTGTACCCGAGCTTCGACCGCGCCACAAGCCGGAACAGGTATGTCGTTCGCTACGAACCGCCCTCGTAGGCGTCCATGAAGGCGAACTCCTCGAGCGGCTTGCGCTCGGGTCGCTCCTTCTCGGACTCCGCCTGGTCCTCCGAAAGGAGGTCGTTGATGGTGTCTGAGTGAAGCCCGACGTTCACGAGGGTGATGACGGTCATGTCGTCCGGGACGCCGAGCACCTCCTTCGCCTTCTCCTCGTCGTATCCGGCGATCGGATGGGCCACGAGTCCGAGCTCCGTCGCGCGGAGGATGAGGAAGGCGGTGGCCATGCCCGTGTCGAAAAGGTAGTAGTCGCGCCCCTTCACCTGGCAATCGAGGTCGGCGCGGCTCACGACGGCGATGATCATCGAGGCGCGCGTCGCCCAGGCGTTTCCCTTGTTGAGCGACTCCTTCAGTCGCTCGAGCGCCTCCCCGCGAGCGAAGACGTAGCGCCACGGTTGCTTGTTGAAGCACGAAGGCGCCAGTCTCGCGCATCGGGCGAGGTCGCGGACGGTCTCGTCACTGATCTCGACCGGGTCGAGCGAACGGTAAGCGCGGCGCTTCTCTATGACGTCGGTCAGACTCATGAGACCTCCATGGTCTTGAGCACCGCCGTCACCTGCTTCCTGCGCTCCTTCATGTCGGGACGGTCCTTCGCCGGGACGCGGTCCCCAAGGAGCGCCGCCTCGTGCGACGGTCGCTCGCTCGTGAAGATGATGCCGGTCGCGAGCTTCTCCTTCTCTCTGGCGACGGCGAGAGCCTCGTCGAGCGACTCGGCGGGCCCGTCGAGCTCGTACGTCTTCTCGTTGTAGAGGTCGAACGTGTCGTTGAACGTGACGCACGGCTGAAGGACATCGATGTACGCGAACCCCTCGTGGAGCACCGCCGCCACGATGAGGTCTGTGAGCTGCTCGAGCCGCCCCGAGTACCCCCGGGCCACGAAGGTCGCCCCGGACTCGAGAGCTATCACGAGCGGGTTCAGCGGCTCCTCAACGTTGCCGTGGGGCGTCGACGGGCCCTTGAAGCCCCTGGGGCTCGTCGGGGCCCTCTGTCCCGTGGTCAGCGCGTAGACGCCGTTGTTGTGGCAGATGACGGCAAGGTCGGTGTTCCTCTTTGCGGCGAAGACGAAGTGCGCGATGCCCTCGCCGAGCGAATCGCCGTCGCCGACGAACGAGACGACCTTGAGCTCCGGGTTCCCCAACTTGATCCCCTGCGCCGTCGCCAGCGCGCGGCCGTGGAGCGAGTAGAACCCGGACGTCGTCACATAGTCGAACATCTTCGCGTGCTGGCCGATGCCCGCGGTCATCACGAGCCGCTCGTGCGGCACGCCCTCGTCGGCCAGTTTCAGAACGGCCTGTTCATATGCCGTCTTGATCCCGAAGTTCCCGCACCCGGGACACCATGTGATGGCGGCGTCGGTCGTGTATTCCTGGCTCATCAGTGACTCCTTCTTCCTTTTGTTCCGGACCAGTGGACGAACGCCGTCAGGACGTGGCCTTCTCGAGTTCCTCGGCGAGCTCGGTCGGCTCGAAGGGCCTTCCGTCGTACCGCCTGACGATGGACGACGTCTTCACACCGATCTTCTCCCTGAGCAGCCGGGCGAACTGCCCGGCGGCGCTGGCCTCCACCACCACCACGTCCTCACCCCGGAACTCCTCGAGCTCCCAAATGGGGAACGGCTCGAGGTAGATCGGCTGGACTATCCGGAGATCGAGCCCGCCCGAGCGCGCCGCCTCGTGGACGGCCATGGCGCTCGAGCCGTACGTGAAGACCACGGGTCCCTTCTCACCGACGCGGTTGACGGTGCGGACGGTCTTCAGATGCTCCTCGAGAGCCTCGGCCTTCCGCTGCCGCTTGTCGTGCATCCTGGCGGTCATGTCCGCCTCTTCCGTCGTGACGCCGAGTTCGTCGTGCTCGTAACTCGTCCACTTGATCATCTCTGCGGACGGCGGGAACAGCAGCGGACTGACGCCGTTCTCCGTGTCGGCGTAGCGCCTGTAGTCGCCTCCTTCGTGCATCACGGGTTCGGCCCAAGCGGCCGAGTCGGGGTCGATGTCCGCCGTGGCCGTGCACTCGGAGAGATGCTTGTCGGTGAGAAGCACGGCCGGACTCTGGAACCGCCACGAGAGGTCGAGAAGCTCGGCCGCGAGCAGGAACGACTCGGCAACGCTGCCGGGCGACGCCACGATCCGCGCGAACTCCCCGTGGCCCGCGTTGAGGGCGAAGCGGAGGTCCCCCTGCTCGGTGTAGGTCGGCACGCCCGTCGCAGGGCCGGGCCGCTGTCCGAGGAAGATGAGACACGGGCTCTCGGACATGCCTGCGAGCGAGAAGGCCTCCGCCATGAGAGCGAACCCTCCGCCGCTCGTCCCGACCATCGCCCGGGCGCCCGTCATGGCGCAGCCGAGCGCCATGTTGGCCACGGCGATCTCGCTCTCGGGATGCAGCGTCACGACCGAGAGCTCCTCGTCCCGCTTCGAGAGGAAGTGGAGCAGCGGTGAGGCCGGCGTCATCGGATAGGCGATGTAGACGTCGAGGCCGGCCGCGGCCGCGCCGAGACAGATGGCCTCGGACCCCGCGAGCAGCGTCCGCTTCTTCCCGTCCCCCTCGAGTTCGAACCGTCCTGCGAGCTCTTCGTTCACCGAGCCGTAGACCGCCTTGGCGAAGGCGACGTTGTTCTCGGAGTCCTTCGTGTAGATGCGCTCGATGGTCTCGGCGAGCGCGTCCTCGTCCATGCCGAGCGCCGAGCAGAGCACGGCCACCGCGGCGACGCCGGAGCGGAGCAGGGGTCTGGGGTAGTCCTCAGCGAGCGAGGTGATCGGCGCGCCGATCCCTTCCCCTTCCTCGACCTCGTCGCTGTTCCTCACGAGCATCCCGCCGTCGGCGAGCTCGTCCCTGTGCTCCTCATAGCTGCGCGCGTCCAGAGCCACGATGAGGTCGGCCTTGCGGTACCGGCCGGAGACCGGGCCCGGCCTCGAGGAGACGATCGAGAAGCTGTGTCCGCCCCGGATGAGGCTCTGGTAGTCGTCGGTCTGGAATGTCTCTCTTCCGAGACCCGCCAGGATCGCGGAAGCCCCGGCGGCAGCGCTCTTGACGCCCTGCCCCGCCTGCCCTCCGACGAGAAACGTGAACAACTCCTGTGCTGCCATGGAACCTCCCTGCTTCTGCCCCTCCCTGTCACGATACACAAGTACCTACGTGAATGGCCCGGCGCCGTCCACCGAACGCTCATGGGGGCCCCAGGGCCCCCGCGTCGGTGATCCACTGTCAGCTCACAAGCCGTGCACGGCTTGTCCACTCCTTGTCCACACGCCACGATGGACGAGGCGGGCCCCGCCCGCCGCGGCTCCCGTCGGGTCGTATCGCCCTCCTCCGCAGCCGCGCTCCGGCGTCACGGCGGAGGGTCCTCCGGCGCCGTCAGCGCCGCGGCGACGTCCGCGAGCGTGACGAGGTCGAGCGCGTTGTGGTGGAACACCGTCAGCATGTCCGATGGGTCTGCCGTCCGCACGAATCGATGGTATGCCGCCGGGATCTCCTCGCCCGGGATGTCCCCGGTCCTCCTGCGGCCGCAGACGCGCCACTCCAGCGTCTGGAGCCTGCAGTCCGGTAGAACCCCGCGCCACCGGCGCCGCGCGTGGTGCAGCAGGTCCACGTGGACAGGTTCCGCCGGAGACTCGATGCCGTGCACGGCGAACCGGTCGCGCAGCACCGGCAGGTCGAACGCCTTCCCATTGAACGATACGATCATCGACGAGGAGGCGAGCAGCCTCAGCCACTCCGCGAGGAGCGCCGGCTCCTCCCTGTAGTCCCTGGCGAACACCTGGCGGAGGGTCAGCGTCGTCCCCGAGACGCGCATCGTCCCGAGGAGGAACACCATGTTCCCGGCCAGGCCCGTCGTCTCCGTGTCGACGAAGACAGCTTCCTCGGGACGCCGCACGAGTTCGAGGATCTCCTCGTGGATGTCGTCGCGTCCGCGGTGCGCCTTCCGCGCCGCCGCGAGCCTCGCGGCCAGCGCGGCGGCCTCGGAGGCCGGAGCGAGTTCCTCGAACGTCCTCTCGACGATCAGGACATCCCCGTCGTCGACGATCCTCCGGAGACCGGCGAGATCCCGCGGCCTCTCGGGCCGCGGACCGCGTCCGCTCCGGGACGCTCTCCCAAGCCCGGAGAGCCTCTCCTTGAACGCGTCACGCGGGCTCATCGTTCTCTCCCGCGCTCACGGACCTCGGAACGACGCCGAGCCCGGGCTTGTTCGGGAGCCTCATCGTGCCGTGGTCGATGGTCATGCCGAGGAAGGGGTCCTCCTTCAGAAGGAACGCGCTGTCGAGATCGGCGTAGTCCACGAGCGGCGAGATGTGGGCCGCAGCCGTGAGCGCCAGCGAGCTCTCGAGCATGCAGCCGATCATCGTCCGAAGTCCCTGCTCCTTAGCCATCCTCGCCATCCGGACCGCTTCGACGATGCCTCCGCACTTCATGAGCTTGATCACGATGCCGTCCACAGCGTCCGCGACGCGAGGGACGGCCGCGCTGGTGGGGCAGCTCTCGTCCGCGAAGATGGGCACATCGGAACGCTCCTTCACATACGCGAGACCCTCGATGTCGTCGGCAGCCACGGGCTGCTCAATGAAGAGCACTCCGATCTTCGCGAGCTCGGCCGCCCGCTCGACCGCCTCGTCGCGCGTCCAGCCGCAGTTCGCGTCGACGGTCACCTCGGCGCCCGTCTCCTCCCTGATCGACCGGACGATGTCGGACGGCGTCTCGGAAGAGAGCTTGACCTTGAGCATCGGGAAGCCGGTGACCTCCCGGGCCTTCGCCATCATGAGCTCCGGTTCGTCGAGCCCGATGCTGATGGTCGTCGGGGGAGCGTCGGCCGGATCGAGTTCGAAGTGCTCGTAAAGGGGGACGCCGTAGCGCTTCCCGAGCATGTCGTGCGCGGCGATCTCGAGCGAAGCGCGGGCGGCCGGGTCGTTCGCGCCGCCGTGCGCCAGAAGCGCCGCCATGAGCTCCGACTCGTGCCGGCAGTCCTCGACGACCGGTCGGAACCTCTCGAGCCACTCAACGACGCTGTCGGCGTCCTCGCCGTAGAACCTCGAGGGCGCCGCTTCTCCGAGTCCGGTGAGTCCGTCGCCGTCGAGTTCGACGACCACGATCCTGCTCGACGCGCTCACGTTCCGCGCCGTTCGGAAGACGTGCCTGGGCACGACCTCCATGACGCGATGGGACATCCTCACTTGTGCGCCTCCGCGTGGTTGCGCGCTCGCCCCTGAAGAGGCTCCCCGAGCCGGGGCGCATCCCGGGGCCGAGACGGTCGCGGGGACCCCCCTAGCGGACGTAGGGGTTCGCTCGTCGCTCGTCTCCGATGGTCGTAGCGGGGCCGTGGCCGGGCAGGACGACGGTGTCGTCCGACAGCGCCATGAGTTTCTCGCGGATCGACGTCATGAGGACCTCGTACGCGATCGTGCTCGCGTCGCTCGAGCACGGAAGGTCCGACCGTCCGATCGAGCCCGCAAAGAGCGTGTCGCCGGTGAGGACGAAACCGTCGCCCAGAAGCGCGATCCCGCCGACGCTGTGTCCGGGGGTATGCAGAACCCGAAGCTCGTGCCTGCCGGCGCGCACGACGTCCCCATCCTTCAGGAGCCGATCCGCGGGCGCGACGTGGACGCTCATGCCGAAGAGCGTAGAGGCGTTCCTGTCGGGGTCCGTCAGCTTCATCGCGTCCAGCTCGTGGATCGCCACCTCCGCCTTGAGCCACCGCTTCAGCAGGTCGTTCCCGGCCATATGGTCCGGATGACCGTGGGTGTTGACGATGGTCGACACGGCGAGGCCCAGGTCGGCGACCCTGTCCGCGATCGCCGCGACGTCCGTCGGCTCGTCCGACCCCGGGTCGACGACGATGCCGTCGGCCCCCTCTTCACCGACGATGTAGCAGTTCGCCTGCGCGAAACCCACGACCGCGTGTTCCGCTACGATGTCCTGTCCGAGGTCGTGCTTCGTCCATTCCACGAGCGCCCCCCGATGGAATCGCTGTCAGCCGGGCGGCTCAGGCCCACATCACTATAACGCAGGACCGGCCCGGAGAGCGAGGATTATTCGTGTACGAAGGAGTTGACACGGCGGGCACCGCCCGGTACCTTGGAAAAGAACGACTGACGGCGCACGGAACCGGACCCCGAACGACCCCGAGAAGGACTCACTGATGAACGCGCTCCTGGTCTACCCCGAGTTCCCCGACACCTTCTGGAGCATGAAGCACGCTCTCAGGCTGGCCGGCAAGAAGGCCACCGCGCCTCCGCTCGGCCTCGTCACCATCGCGGCCATGCTGCCCGACGACTGGTCTCTCCGGCTCGTCGACCTCAATATCGAGGATCTCGACGACAGCGATCTGGACTGGGCCGACGCCGTGCTCCTGAGCGGCATGATCATCCAGAGGGACGCCGCCCGGGCGATCATCGACCGCGCGAAGGCGAAGGGTCTGATGACCATCGCCGGCGGCCCGCTCTTCACGACGGAGCCCGAGAACTTCGACGACGTCGACCATCTCATTCTGGGCGAGGGCGAGGTGACGCTGCCCATGTTCCTTGCCGACCTCGAGAACGGCACGCCACGCCACGTCTACACGTCCGACGAACATCCCGACATCAGGAACTCCCCTGTGCCGCGGTGGGACATCGTGCATCCCACGGCCTACACGAACCGCTCCGTCCAGTACTCGCGCGGCTGCCCCCACAATTGCGACTTCTGCAGCGTGACCCAGCTCTTCGGTCACAGATGGCGCACCAAGACCGTCGAGCAGGTCATCGCTGAGCTGGACGCCATCTACGACTCCGGATGGCGCAACTCGATCAACTTCGTGGACGACAATCTCGCCGGGCGCCCGAGGGTCCTCAAGGAAGAACTCCTCCCCGCCCTCATCGAGTGGCGTCGCGGGAAGGACGCGATGCCGTTCGGCACCCAGATCGGCATCGAGATCGCGGACGACCCGGAGCTCATGGCGATGATGGTCGAGGCCGGGTTCGCCTCCGTCTTCATCGGCATCGAGTCCGTTGACGAGGCGAGTCTCTCTGAATGCAACAAGCGGCAGAACCAGAACCGCGACCTTCTCGAGGACGTCCGCCGCATCCAGCGCGCCGGCCTCATGGTGACCGGCGGCTTCATTGTGGGCTTCGACCACGACGAGCCGGCTGTCTTCGACCGCATGACCGAGTTCATCCAGAAGAGCGGCATCACGACCGCGATGGTCGGCGTCCTGCAGGCCCCGTCGGGAACGAAGCTCTTCGAGCGACTGCAGTCGGAGGGACGGATCGCCGGGGAGATGACGGGCGACAACGTGAACGGCCTCACGAACGTCGTGACCAAGATGGACCGTTCGACGCTGCAGCAGGGATACCGCCGCATGCTGCGCAGGCTGTATTCGGCCGACCAGTACTACGCGCGCATCCGCACGTTCATCAGGAACTACCGACCGCCGAGACGCCGACCCCCGAGACTCCGCGGCTGGCACATCAGGGCGTTCTTCCAGGCGCTCTACGAGCTGGGGATCGCGCGACGCGACGGGTGGCGCTACCACGTCCTGCTCTGGTGGACGCTCTTCCACAAGCCCCGCGCGTTCCCGACGGCCATCACGCTGGCGATCGCCGGGTATCACTTCCAGCTTCTGGCCGACACTCTTCCCGAGTAGTTCCGCCGACGATCAGCCGGAGAAGCAGCCTCGCCGATTCCTTGTCGGGGATCGGCCATCCACCCTGCGCGTCCGGGTCCTGCTGGATCGGGGGCCGAAGGACGGGCAGCCCGACGCACGACGGACATCCCTCCTCGCAAGGGCACTCCTCGACGAGGTCGAGACAGCCCCGCATCAGCTCCTCGAAGCGGTGGTATCCCTGCTCGACGAAGCCCAGGCCCCCCTCATAGCGGTCGTACAGGAACATCGTGGGCGCCCCGGTGTTCGAGCTTTCGACAATCCCTCCGATGTCCCGCCGGTCGCACATGGCGAAGAGCGGCAGCACGCTGATGGCCATGTTCCGGATGCCGACGAGCCCCTCGACGGGGTTCTTCCCCTGCTTCCTGACCGCGGCCATCACGTCCTTCGCGGGGATGAACCAGAGCGCGCGCGTCTCGAGATGGAAGGGCGGCAGGTCGAGATTGCACCAGCCGATGGAGTCCATCTTGTAGAACTGGATCTTCTTGAAGGCCGCCGTCACCCACGTGACCGTGGCGTCGCCGAAGACCAGCCGCCCGTCCTCCCGCGGAATGTGCTCGCGCTCCGCCTCGACGCGTATCGATGACTCGAGGATGGGTTGCGTGTAATAGTCGACCTCCTTCTTCTCGACGTAGGCGATCTTCTGCTCGAGGTCGAGGTCGCGCACGAAGTAGGTCTCGCCCTCGTGAAGGTAGATCGCCTCCGGGTAGACGAGCTCGAGCGCCGACACTCCGTCGACGACACCGACCGTCTGGTTCTCGTTGCCGACGTCGACGATGGTGTACGTGTCGTCGGAGATGGTCCGGAGGCTCAACTGGCGCGCGGGATACTCGGTCGAGGCCCAGTAGTGGCGTCCGTCGAGCTCCCGCACTTCATGGAACTCCTCAAGAAGATCCAGGATGGGCTCCGTCAGTTCACCGAAGAGCCTCTCGTCCTCCTCCCGGACCGGGAGTTCGAAGGCTGCGCATCGGAGGTGCTTCGCCAGGATGTAGCGGTTCTCGGGATCGATGACGGCGCTCTCCGGCGACTGACGGAAGAAGTACTCACCGTGACGCATGAGATACTGGTCGATCGGGTCGTTGTAGGCGACGAGAACGGCCAGCGACTCGTCGGACGTCCTGCCCGCGCGGCCGGCCTGCTGCCACGAGCTCGCGATCGTTCCCGGGAAGCCGACGATGATGGCGGCGTCGAGGCTCCCCACGTCGATGCCGAGCTCGAGCGCGTTCGTGCTCGCGACGCCCATGAGCTCGCCGCTGAAGAGCTGACGCTCGATCTCGCGACGCTCCTCCGGCAGATAGCCTCCCCGGTAGGGGCGGATCTTCCGGGCATACTCGGGCTTGGTCCGGGCCAGCGTGTCCTTGGCGTACCTGTAGATGAGCTCGGCGACGACGCGCGCCCGGCCGAACGCGATCGTCTGAAAACCCGAGGCGATGAGCTCGGCCATGAGCCAGTGGCCCTCGACGTTCGAGCTTCGCCGCTCCATCTCCGCCTCGTCGAGGAACGGCGGGTTCCAGAGCACGAAGTACTTCCTGCCCCTGGGACTGCCGTCGGTGTCGACCGTCGCGAACGGCAGGCCGGTCAGCCGCTCCGCCAGCTCCCCCGGATTGGCGATGGTCGCGCTCGAGGCGATGAACTGCGGGTTCGAGCCGTAATGCTCGCACACCCGCCGGAGACGCCGGAGGACGTTCGCGACGTTCGAGCCGAAGATGCCGCGGTAGGTATGGATCTCGTCGACCACCACGTACCTGAGGTCCTTCAGGAAGCGGTTCCACTTGGCGTGATACGGGAGGATCGCGGCGTGGAGCATGTCGGGGTTCGAGAGGATGATGTTCCCCTCGTCGCGGAGCTTCCGCCGCGTGTGCCGCGTGGTGTCGCCGTCGTAGGTCCCCGAACGGACGGCCTCGCCGATGCGACGGTCGAGCTCGCGCAGCCTCACGAGCCCGCGCTGCTGGTCCTGCGCGAGCGCTTTCGTCGGGAAGAGATAGAGCGCCTTCGATGAGGGCTCCTCCAGGAGCGTCTCGATGACGGGGATGTTGTAGCAGAGCGTCTTGCCGGAGGCGGTGCCTGTCACGACCACGACGTTCCTGCCGTCGCGGACGCCCTCGATCGACTCGACCTGATGCGAGTAGAGCCGTTCGATGCCGGCCGCCGTGAGCGCTTCGGAGAGAGGCGTCGGGAGAGGCTCCTCGAGCTCACCGTACCGCGCCTCGCGCGCGGGGACGACCTCGACATGGCTGATCTGTCCGCGGTAGTACCTGTGGTGCCGCAGCGATTCGAGGAACCCGGCGATGGTCATGGGTGCAACTGCGCTCCGATCATGTGACAGGGAACTGACTCCAGTGACGGCCTTCGAGCTCTCTGCCGTTCCGCTTCTTGTTGAAGCCGCCCCACTGCTTGAAGAAGAAGGGGACTCCCTTGGCCAGGCACTGGTCGCGGATATCCATGACCCACCGACCATCGATGGGTCTCGCTCCCGGCCCTGACTCACCGCCGACGATCACCCAGTCGATTCCCGAGAGATCCACGCCCTTGAGTGGCCCCAGCAGAGGTTCGAGAGAAAGGAACTTCAGAGCCGCTCCTGTGCCTCTCAGGCAATCCGCCCTCCAGAGGTAGTCGGCCGTCTCGATGCTCACGCCCATCCAGATATTGCCTGCCCAGGGAAGCTCGCTTGTGTACTTCGCAAGACGGTCGGCGCGCTTCGTCAGAACCTGGAACCTGTGCCAGTATGCCTGGTTCATGGTCTTGAAGACGCGATGGATGAAGCTGAATTTGAGTTCCTCATGGAAGAGATCGCTCATCGAGTTGACGAAGACGTGACGCGGCTTCTTCCAGCGCAGGGGGATCTCCAAAGAGGACTCGTGGGGACTCAACTCGAATCCCCTCTCGTAGTTTGGGGAGCCCATTGCCTGCAGTCTTCGAGCCATGCGCTCGGCGTAGCAGTTGCGGCAGCCCGGGCTGATCTTCGTGCAACCTGTAACAGGGTTCCAGGTCGCGTCGGTCCATTCGATGCTGGAGTTGCCTGCCATAGAGGCTTCCCTCCCATCTAGAACAGCTCCTGCTGAGGGATGGAGTACTTCCGAGCCTGCGCGAAGAACTCCCTTCCAAGAGCGTTGCGGCTGTAGAACACCAGGTGATAGAGAATCCTCCGGTTGCTCGGTAGTCGAATCGGCACAGCATGTTCGCGTCCGCCATGCTCGTACCCAAGTGACAACATGCGCTCGTCGTAGAGATCAAGAAGCAGTTTCTCGGGAGCATCCCCTGCTCTTCTAGCATCTTCGAGCCGCGCTCTCCAGTCTGGGACACCTGTGAAGCCAGCAACTGGATCCCTGTCTGAGGTTTCATAGCCCCGACAGAACCGAGCGAACTGCATTTCCGTTGGCACGAGCACGAGGAAGTCCATGTACCGCGTCGAGAGTTTCTCAACTGTCGCGAAGTCCAAGTTGCTCATACCCCAGGGGTCTGCGAAGCAGAAACCAAGGGAGCTCTCGCCTCGTCTGAGGGCAGGAAGGGCGTCCAGAACTTGATCCACCATCTCGTTCGTATTGCCCAGCAGAAAGCAACAGTCAGATCCCGGCTTGTACCTCAGCACCCGTGACCTGAGTGCGTCGAGACACTCCGCGTCCTGCTCGCAGAAGACGTAGTGCGTGAATGGCTCCTTCACCGACAAGGCAAGAAGAGGAGAGGTCAAGACGACACGGCCCGCGTCTACATCCATCGCCTTGCCCGCACCGGCAAAGAGGTCCACATAGACCCTGTGAGTCCACTTCTTCTTCATCGAAGAAGAGAACAGCTCCGCATAGCCCAGCAGAAGCGAGTGCTTGCCCCGCGCGTAGCTCTTGATAGGGGGAGTCGGAAGACCGTCATCCTCAGCAGGCCCCAGTGCGTCTGGCATTCCCATCCCTCTCTCACTCCCCGATGATCTTCACGAGGACGCGCTTCCGCCGCCCGCCGTCGAACTCGCCGTAGAAGACCTGCTCCCAGGGCCCGAAGTCAAGCTTCCCCGCCGTCACGGCGACGACCACCTCCCGGCCCATCACCTGGCGCTTGAGGTGCGCGTCGCCGTTGTCCTCGCCGGTGCGGTTGTGCTCGTAGGCGCTGACGGGCTCGTGTGGCGCGAGCCGTTCGAGCCAGCGCTCGTAGTCCTTGTGGAGGCCCTTCTCGTCGTCATTGATGAAGACGGAGGCCGTGATGTGCATCGCATTCACGAGCACGAGCCCCTCGGTGACGCCCGACTCCTCGAGGGCCTCCTCGACCTGCGGCGTGATGTTGATGAACGCCCGTCTGCCGGGCGTGTTGAACCAGAGTTCCTTGCGATACGACGTCATCCTGCCCCACCTTCCTCGTGGATCTTCCGCCTCAGTTCATCGAACCTCGGTGCGACCTCCTCAGCCCACCCTTCGATGCCGATCTCGCGGATCCTCTCCAGGTTCCGGAGCGCGCCCTGATACTGGGGCCTTGCGTGGAACTCCGCAATGGTCTCACACGTCTCCCAGTCGTCGCACTCGACGCAGAGACGGACGTTCCGCTCCCTTGCGCAGGCGAGGATCCTGCAGTCGGGGCTCCAGTGCCTGTCGAGCGGCCCCCGACAGCTCTCGCAGACGATGTCGCTCGCCTTGCACTCGACGCCGGCGTTCGCCACGAGCCATTCGGCGATCTTCTGCTGCGCCGCCGTGTTGCCAGTGATGTGCGCCTCCCGCATGTCGCAGACCCCGCAGTAGATGCCGCACGGCGCGAGCAGCTCCAGGTCGACTCTGTACACCGCTTCCCCCTCAGGCCCCGAGTTCATCCTCCAGGAGGTCCATCATCAGCTCCGCGTTGTTGGCGGCGTGGCCCGCGTGGCAGTTGTTGAAAAACGCATAGACCTTCTTCGCCCTCGACTCGAGATCGAGGAGCTTCGCGGACCACTCCGAGAGCTCGGCCCCGGAGTAGTCGTAGTCGTAGCGGTCGCCGCCCTTCCCCCACCAGTTCTTCGCGTTCCGACCGTGGAGCCTCACGTACCCGATGTCGGTCGTGGCCTCGACCACGGGCGGGATGAGGCCCTTGAGCGACGGCTCATCGACCGAGCAGTATCCGAGACCCTCTTCTCTGAGAAACGTGAAGGTTGAGTCGTCCATCCACGAGTCGTGGCGGAACTCGACGAAGAGCGGGTCGTCGGGAAGGCCGTTCCTGAGGTACGCGAGATGCTCCAGGGCCTCATCGTCCTTCTTGAACTTCCAGGGAAACTGCGCGAGGTACCCCCCGAACTTGCCCGCCTCACGGAACGGCGCGACGGCGTCCTGGAACGCGCGGAAGTGCGAGGGATCGTTCTCGATCTCGTGCGTCATCCCCTTGTAGAGCTTCACAACGAACTCGAACCCCGGCGGCGTCCTCCGCTCCATGCGCTCGAACATCCGAGGGTCGGGAACGCGATAGTAGCTCGTGTTGATCTCGACGACGTCGAAGTGCCGAACGTATTCCTCGAGCA
Source organism: uncultured bacterium (assembly GCA_964596015.1). GTDB lineage: Bacteria > Joyebacterota > Joyebacteria > Joyebacterales > Joyebacteraceae > WJMD01. Next base: position 156,553 of record CAZQSB010000001.1, read on the forward strand.
TGCGGTTCCTGGGAGTGCGCTCGGGATAGAACGTGCCGACCCAGTCGGCGAAGCTGTATCCGGAGGTCCCGATGCGGATGCGTCCCTCGCGCCCGAACCAGCGGACCCCGGGCGGGCTCTCCCTGCTGTCCCAGGCTCCCGCGCCGTCGGCGAGTCCGTTCCTCTTCTTCGGAAGGTCGCCGAACAGGTCGCCCTGCGCGTTGTTGGCTCTCACCTCGTGCCGTCCTCCCTGCAAGTGCCTGCCGCCCGCCGGCGGCTTCGAACCACTATCGTCGCGGGCCGCCCCCGTCGTCGATGTCCTGGAACCTCAGCATGTCGGAGGGGCTCGACGAGAGGCCCGGCGGCAGCGCGATGGTGTCGAGATGGGGAGCGGCGTCGTGCCATCCCGCCATGATCGACTGCGGCCGGTCCTCGCCCAGCCCCATCCGCATGAAGCGCGGCTCCGACACGCGGTGCTTCGAGTACCACATCTTCGCGTTCCTCGAGACGAGGCGGGCGCGCGTGATGGCCTCCTCCCCGAACTTATCACGGATCGCGTCGAGAGCGTTCAGGAGCTTCCGGTGCGAGTCCTCGTCCTTCTGCCGGAAGAGGTCGACCTGCAGAACGTCCGGCACCCGGACGAGCCCCGAGCAGTTGACCCCCACGAGCCTGATGGCCTGTCCCGGGCGCCAGTGACGGTGCATGAGGTCGCGCGCGACGCGGTAGATGACCCTCTCCTCGTCGGTGTAGAACTTGATCTTCCTCTGACGGCCCACCGAGTCGAAATCCGAGAACCTGAGGCGCATGGAGATGACGTCCCCCATGTACTCCTTCTTCCGCATGCGCCTCGCTACCTGGTCGCAGAGGCGAAGGAGCACCTTCTCGGCCTCGCGGATGTCCCACGTGTCCTCGGGCAGCGTGTGTTCATGCCCCATCGACTTGACCGGCATCCCTTCGTAGTAGGGAACGACCGGCGTGTCGTCCTGCCCGCACGCCATCAGGTGGAGGATCTCCCCCATGATGCCGAAGCGGCGCCGGAGCATGGCGACCGGGAACTCCGAGAGCTCTCCGATGGTCGTGACCCCCATCATGCCGAGGGCCACGGCGGTCTTCGTCCCGACGCCCCAGATGTCGGTGACCGGACGGTCGCGGAAGACCTTCATGAACTCGCCCGGGTAGATGACGGTCATGCCGTCGGGCTTGTCTCTCCCTGAGCACATCTTGGCGACGAGCTTGTTCGGGCCGATGCCGACCGACGCGGTGATGCCGAAACGCTTCCGGATCGTCTCCTTGATCTCCCGGGCGACCTCGGTCGCGTTCTCCCACGTGCACTCGGTCCCGGTCATCTCGACGAACGCCTCGTCGATCGAGTACGGCTCGACGATGGTCGAGTAGGACTTGTAGATGCGCAGGAGTTCGAGCGAGACGTAGATGTACTGGCCCGGATTCCCCTCGACGGCGACGACGTGCGGGCAGCGCCGGAACGCCTCCGCCGTCGGCATCGCCGAGTGGATGCCGTACTCGCGCGCCTCGTACGACGCGGCCGCCACGACGCTCCTGGTGGTCGGCTTGCCGCTGACGATGACCGGCAGGCCACGGAGTTTCGGTCGGCACATCACCTCGACCGACGCGAAGAACGCGTCCATGTCGATGTGGAAGACAAGGCGCTCATCCCTTGATGAGCCGACGCGCGCTTCCTTTCTGTGACGTCCCAGCATGGTCGCCTCTCTCGGGGAGAGAGAACTCCCCGTCGTTCAGTTCTTCTTCGCCGTCCGCTTCTTCGTCCGTCGCCGAGCCTTCGTCCGTCGCGTCTTCTTTCCCCGCGCCATCCGGGACCGCGGCTGACACGTCGGGCAGATGAAGCTCGTCGTACTTCCGGTCTTGAGCTTCTTCACGGGCGTGCCGCACGTCGGGCACGGTTTCCCCTCGCGGTACGCGACGAGGAGGTCGTCGACCGAGAAGCGACCGGGGCGGCCGAAGAGGTCCCGCTCGTAGAACGCTCCGCCCTTCTTGAGACTCGGTTTCAGACCGTCACGGATCGCCTTCCACAGCCCGTCGACCTCCTCGTCGGTCAATGTGTCGAGCCCGCGAAGCGGATGGAGCCCCGCCAGAAAAAGAATGTCGTGCACGTAGGCGTTCCCGATGCCGGCGACGCGCTCCTGGTTCAGAAGGAACGACTTCACGCCGCCCCGTCTGCCGTGGACGAGCTCCCGGAACTGTCGCTTTGTGAGATCGAGCACATCGGGGCCGAGCTTCGCGATGGGCGCGTGGTCTTCGAGCCCGGCCGCGACATGCGTGTGGCCGAACCACCAGAAATTGACGGCGAGGCTTCTCCCGTCGTCGAGGTGGAAGGTGACCCGCCGTTTCTCAGGGAGTTCGTCGGACGGGACGAGCAGAAGCTCGCCTCCCATGCCGAGGTTGATGAGAAGATACCCATCCGACATGTCCGCGACGATCCACTTGCCGCGGTGCGACACGTCCTCGAAGCGCGCGCCCTCAAGGCGCTTCGAGAACGTCCGCTTCGAGACGTTCAGGCACTTCGGCTGCAGGACCTCGATGCCGGTGATGGTCCGCCCCGTGAGATGCTTCCGCAACTCGCTCGCCCTGTTCGCTATCTCGGGAAGCTCGGGCATCCTCTAGGAACCCTCCAGGTCGGTCCGCGTGAGAAGCCAACCCATCGTGCGGGTGTCGTAGACCAGCTCGAAGAAGTCGTCTTCGGTCGTGACGACCGAGAAATGATGATGCTTGTACTGCCCCTCGCGCACTTCCCAGCGGCCGGTGATGCGCTCGACGTCGACGACGCGGTTTCGCCACCGGAAGCGCAGGGGGTCGAGCCGTCCTCCGCTGAACCGCGTCAGCACGGTGACGGCCTCGTTGATCTCCTGGATCATAGGGTCGGGTCCCCTCGATGCTGTCGGTCGCATGTCCCTGTCCCTCGTTCCCATCGACTCCACACGCCCCCGCGAGAGGCTTCCTCGACCTCACCTGCTTCCCGGACTCGGGGGTCCCTCTTCGCTCAGACACCCGCCGCCCTCCGGGCGGCGAGAACTCGCTCGGGAGGGACCCCCTCGCCCGGGGTTTCAGGGGCGGCGATCTCTCTCGCCGGGCGTCCGGCGGCTACGGGAGCGCGCCGACAGGCATGAGGCCGAACGGCTCGATCTCGGGCTCGCCGAGCACGCCCGCTACATCCTCGTCGGAGAACGCGCCGACGAACACGGTACCCAGGCCCAGGCTCTCCGACTGCAGATAGATGTTCTCCGCGACCGCGCCGACCTCGATGTGAACGTATCGCTCCGCCCGGTCGCCGTACTTGGACGCCGTCCTGGACGGCACCGCGCCGATGACGACCACGGCCGCCGCGTCGGCGACCCACTCCTGCGAGAGCGCTGCGTCCGAGAGCATGGGCCGCACGTCCGCGATCTCGACGACCGCGAGGTCGTGCGCCTCCGGGTCGTAGTGATAGAGCCCCGCCGGCAGGTCCGTGACGCGTCCAGCCGCGACGTAGATCTCGATGGGGTAGAGCGCGCCGGCCGACGGAGCGGCCCGGTGTCCGTCGCCCGTGACGCCCTGCGCGGCCCAGAGGAGCTGCGAGAGGTCGGCGAGCGGCATGGGCTCATCCGAGTAGGCCCTGACCGAGCGCCGTCCGCTGATCGCCCGCTCGACCGGCATGGAGCTGATCCGGGGCGCCGGCAGCGCGACCCGGTCGGGCCGGACCGCCCGTGCCGCGGAGAGGTCGGTGGTCGGTGTGTCCACCGAACGCTCCATCTCCTTCGCGGGTCCGTCCAGCACCAGGAGAGCGCCCATGATCAGGATGACGAGCGCCACGAAGGAGAGCGCCTGGGTCACCGATCCGCTCCTATTGCTTCTCCGCACGTTGTTCATCACGTCCTCCCTGTTCCTTGAGACGCTTCCGGTCCCCGCGATGCTCGTCGCCTCCGCCGCGGGACTCCGGAAGAGCCCGCCCTAGAACTTCCGCATCAGGCCGACGACCGTCCCGAGGAGCCGCGTCTCCGCGTCGCCCTCCCTGAGCACGATGTCGTCGTACTCGGGGTTCCGCGCCTCGAGAACGACCTGCCCCTTCCGACGCGAGTACACCTTGACGGTGGCTTCGTCGTCGATGAGCGCGACGACGACATCCCCCGTCTTCGCCGTCGGCTGCGGGTTCACCGCGACGACGTCGCCGTCGAGGATGCCCGCGTCCCTCATGCTGTCGCCCGTGACCCGGAGCGCGAAGCATCCGTCGCCCCGCACGAACATGTCGTCGACCGCGATCTCGTCCTCGACGTTCTCGATGGCGAGGATCGGCGCGCCGGCCGCGACGCTGCCGACGAGCGGGATCCGGGTGACGTCCGCCCTCGCGGCGGGCGCGTGGTGCTCGAGCCACTCGATCCCGCGCGAGATCCCCTTGTTCCGACGGATGTACCCGCGCTCCTCGAGCGCGTCGAGGTGGTAGCGGACCCCGTTCGTCGAGGCGATGCCGAACTCGTCGCCTATCTCGCGGATGGTCGGCGACCGGTCGTGGTCGCGGATGGTCTCGACGATGAAGTCGAGGATCCTCTGTTGTGTCGGTGTCAGGTCGTGTCGCATCGCGTCTCTCCCGGAGCGTGCCGCAGCGGGCGTTTTCCGCCCGCCGTCACACAGAAGGACGGCCTGGAAGCCCTCCTGCACATCTGTGCACCAGACTACTGCACACATGTGCACCCGTCAAGGCAAAAAGAAGGACCGCCCTGATGAGGCGGCCCTTTCGATACGATGCGCGCTGCCGATACTGAGGATCCGGCGGCCCGGACGACCCCCCGTCCGCCGCCGCCCGAACTAGCGACCGACCTCCTCGACCCACGCCTTGACCTTCGCTTCGATCTCGTCCCGGACCCGACGGAACGTCTCGAGCCTCTCCTCCTCGGCGCCCTCGTGCGCGGCCGGGTCATCGAACGGCCAGTGCGCGCGCTGTCCGACGCCGGGGAACGCCTTCGGACATTGCTTCTCGGCCTCAGCGCAGACCGTCACGAGATACCCGAAGTGCTTCTTCCCGAGATACTCGTCCACGCTCTTCGAGCGCTGCCCCGCGAGGTCGTATCCGACCTCCTCCATGACCTGCCGGGTCATGGGGTGGATCTCCGACGGCTCGAAACCCGCGCTCGCCGCCTCGAAGCGGTCGCCCCCATATCTCCGGAGGAACGCCTCCGCCATCTGGCTTCTCGCCGTGTTGCCGGTGCACAGGAAGAGCACGGCCGGTCTGTTCACTGAGTCCTCCTGACTGCGTCAAGCGCATTCAGCACCTCGCCGAGCACGTAGCGCCTGAACAGCGCCTCGTCCTCCACGAACACCCAGATCCCGTCGAGCGTCGACCACCCGACCTCCCCGCCGTCCTCGACGACGGAGAGCACGAGGGAGCTCTCGAGGATGTCGTATCGCTCGACGAGCGCCTCTTCGCCCTCGTCGTCCAGGTTGACGGTCCCCCACGTGACGACCCCGCTGTCGAGCTCCGGGGACAGCGAATCGACCAGTACGGCTGTCGTGTACTCCTCGAACCTGAGACAGTTCTCGCAGCGCGCGGTCCTGTGGAAATAGAGGACGTCGACCCTGTCCGGAAGAACTCTCAGCGTGTCGGTCGCCGTCGACTCGGACGGAGCGCGCTGAAGCTGGAGCGACCCGGCGTCCGCCGGAACGGACGGTACGGCTGACGCGCCGGCGCCGCTCCCGGCGACGGCCGGGTCCGCCGCGGCCGACGAGGCAAGGAGCAGAACGGACAGCGCAAGGACAACCGCACTGGCTCGACGTCTCAACGGCCCTCCTTCAGAAGCGACACGATCTCGTCCTTCGTCATCACGCGCCCGGAGGACTTCACGTCACCGTCGACCGCAAGCCCCGGCGTCATCATGATGCCGAACCCCATGATCTTGTTGATGTCGGTCACCTTCTCGATCTCGACGTCCGCGCCGAGCTCCGCAGCCGCGGCCTCCGCGTTCGCCGCGAGCTGCTTGCACTTGGGACATCCCGTCCCGAGGATCTGGATCTTCACACAGAGCCTCCTATCCGCTGATGAAACCGAAGAGAAGACCGCTGACTGTCGCCATCACGACGACCAGCGTCACGTACACAAGCGTCTTCCGCGTGCCCATGACCGAGCGGATCACGAGCATGTTGGGAAGCGACAGCGCGGGTCCTGCGAGCAGCAGGGCCAGCGCCGGCCCCTTCCCCATGCCGTTCCCTATGAGACCCTGCAGGATCGGCACCTCGGTCAGGGTGGCGAAGTACATGAACGCGCCCGCCACGGCCGCGAAGACGTTGGCTCCGAGGGAGTTCCCGCCGACCGAACGACTGACCCACTCCGACGGGATGAGTCCTTCGCCTCCGGGCCGTCCCAGCAGCAGCCCGGCCACGACGACGCCGACGAAGAGGAGCGGGAGGATCAGCTTCGCGAATCCCCACGTGGCGTCGAGCCACTTCCTGCCGTCTTCTCCCGACAGATGGAGTGCTACCGAGAGGCCGATGACGCCGACGGCGAAGGGCACCAGTGGCCCTCCTCCCATGAACCAGGCGGACGCGGCGACGGCCGCTCCGACGAGGGCAAGCGCCAGAGGTCGGACATTGAACCAGAGAACCAGCACGACGCCGAGGACTGCGGCCAGTCCCGATGTGATCCACCACTTCCCCTGGTGGACGGCGTGCATGAATCCTCCGGAATCGGAGGCCGACCCCCAGTTGGCGAACACCAGGATGGCCACGAGAAGCGCGAAGTACAGAGCGTTCTGCCACAGCGGCCGCCCGCCGTCTTCCTCGGCTTCCTCCGTCTGCGCGGCCGCCCGGACGAGCTCCTCTCTGCGGAAGATGAGGTGCATCGCCAGACCGATGACCACGCTGAAGACGACCGCGCCCACAGCTCGCGCGAGACCGATCTCCGGTCCGAGCACGCGCGCCGTCAGGACGATGGCGAGCACGTTGATCGCGGGTCCCGAGTACAGGAACGCCGAGGCCGGGCCCAGCCCCGCCCCGCGCTTGTAGATTCCCGCGAAGAGCGGCAGCACCGTACAGGAGCAGACCGCCAGGATGGAGCCTGAGACCGCCGCGACGCCGTATGCCAGCGCCTTGTTGGCCCGGGGCCCGAGATACCTGAGCACGGCCCGACCGCTGATGAAGACGGCGATGGCGCCGGCGATGAAGAAGGCGGGAAGGAGGCATGTCAGCACATGCTCGCGCGCGTACGACCGGACGAGGAGGAGCGACTCCCTGAGCGCGTTGTCGAAGCGGGGCGCGCCGACGGGGAGGTGGAACGCCACGACGAAGACGAGCGCCATCGCAGCGAGGACCTTCCATTCTCTCTTCAGATCCAAGGTCTCTCTCCCGGAACGAGCCGCCCGAACGTCACAGGCGGGTCACCAGCAGGTAGACGCCGCCGGCGACGACGAGGACGCCGCATACCCTCCGAAGCCATATCGCGCCGCCTGAACGCTCGGTCCAGTTCAGATAGCGCTGGACGATCTCGGTGAACGTCCCCGCGAGGACGATGACCGCGCAGTGACCGACGCCGTACGCCAGCAGCAGAAGGACGCTGTAGAGAAGGCTCGTCCCCGCGATGCCCAGCACGACGCCGAGCATGGGCGCCATGTACGCGAAGGTGCAGGGCCCGAGCGCGACGCCGAAGATGAGCCCGAGCACGAAGGCCGCGAGCCCGCCCTTGCGCTTCACGGCCACGCCCCTCGGACCCGACCACGGCGCGGGCACAAGACCGATGAGATGAAGACCCACCAGCACCAGCACCCCCGCGATCACGTACGTCGTGACGCTTCCGAGGTCTCCCATGATGCGCCCGGCCGCCGCCGTGGCCACACCGATGGCCGCGATGGTGATGAGGATGCCGACGGAGAAGTAGAGGGAGATAAGGAAGGCGCGTCGTGTGGAGATCCTCCCCTGCCCATCAACGAACCCGACGATGAGCGGGATGCTGGCGAGATGACAGGGGCTCAGGACGACGCTCAACACGCCCCAGGCCAGAGACGCGAGGATGGCGATGTGCGGCGCCCCCTGGACCGCCTTCGTGAGAGCGGCGAAAAGATCACTCATGCTGCGTGCGTCCTCCCCTGTCAGTGGTTCGGGGCCTGGCCTTCGGACGGAGGTGTCTCGAACTCGTACCCGAGCTCGGTCCACTTCGCCAGGATCTCCTCTCTGGAGTAGAAACCCTGGTGGCGGAAGAGCTCATCGCCGGACTCATCGAGGAAGAGCTGCGTGGGGATCACGCTCACGCTGTACTCCCGAGCGGCCTCGGGCTCCTTCCAGACATCGATGAAGACAACCTCGAACTCCCCCTCGTACGTCGCCCGCAGCTCCTCGAGAATGGGGGCCATCATCTTGCACGGCGTGCACTTGTCGGCGCCGAGGTCGATCAGCGCCGGCAGGTCCCGACTTGCGACAGCGGCGTCGGAGGACATGGCGGACGTGTCGGCTCGCGCCTTCCCGGCGGCTCCGTCCGAGGGGACGCCGGTCTCTTCGCCGCTCCTGTCGCACGCTGCGACGAAGCACGTCAGGATCAGGAAGAGCGCCAGGGCCAGCCTTCCGGTTCGGCCCCGCTTCGCTGCAGTGGCACGTCTCATCACGAATCGGATCTCCTTCCCTGGAGCACGGCCTCGACGCACTCGAAGAACCTAAGCACGCAGGGTACCCTCAGGCTGTAGTACATGTGCGAACCGCGCTTTTCGGCCGCGACGATACCGGCCGAGCGCAGGACCGAGAGGTGGCGCGACACCGTCGACATGTCCGCGCCGACGAGCTTGGTCAGCTCGTTGACGCAGAGCTCTCCCTCGGAAAGGACATCCACGATATAGAGGCGCGTCGCGTGGGCCATCGCCTTGATGATCTCGGCCCGCTCCCCATATCTCGTCTTCTCCTCGGAATATGTCGTCTTCTCCTCAGAACGCATGGGAGGCTCCTTCCCTATATATTTGCACATTTTACCAAATCACCAAGTCCCATGCAAGGGCTTTCGCTCGCTCAGAACGCGGAGAGGCCCCGGGAACAGCGTCCCGGGGCCTCCCTGTCCTCGCGCTCCCGGCTCGTCCGAAACGGGCGCGCGTCGTCTCGTCGTCTAGTACCCGCTCCCCATCTGCGTGAGCGCGCCCATGAGCCCGGCGGTGCCCGCGACGATCATCGAGATGATCGCCACGATGATGCCGATGAGAGCGAGGATGCCCTGAATGGTGAAATACGTCTTGATCTTGGAGAGCGATTTGTGGAGCTCCCTCTTGTCGCCCATCTGGTGGGCTCCCTCGACGGCGCCGGCGGACTGGAAGAGCAGCACGCCGAGCCAGATCGGAAGCCAGCAGATGAGGATCCCGACGATGGTGAAGATCAACATGATGCCGTAGATGATCATCAGGACGCCGAGGAACTTCATCCAGCCCTTCGCCTCGAAGAGCGGACTCGAAACATCCTTCACGACCTGATCGCCGCCGGACGGCGCCGGGGACGACTCGGGGGCCTGAGGCCTCTCCGCATACTCGCCCATCACACACCTCCCTCAAGAGTGTGAACGTGCCAACTCGCGGGCAGATTAGCAGGATGAATGAGAAAGCGTCAAGCGCGCAGTACGCTATCCCTCGGCGCCGTGGTCATGGCCGAATTCGTCCCGGTCGTAGGTCATGCCCGGCTTCCAGGCCGACATCTCGCGAAGCCGCTCGATGATACCCGGGAGAGTCTCAAGCGTCCGCTCAACGTCCTCTTCGGTCGACCAGCGGCCCAGCGTGAGCTGGAGCGAGCCGTGGGCCTCCTCGTGAAGCACGCCCATCGCGATCTGCACGTACGACGGCTCGAGCGTCTTGACCGAGCACGCCGAGCCGGTCGAGGCCCGGATGCCCTCCATGTCGAGCGACAGAATGAGGCTCTCGCCCTCGATGTACTTGAAGCGGATGTTGACGTTGTTGGGGAGCCGGCGTTCGCGTGAGCCGTTCACCTCCGCGTCGTCGATCGTCCCGAGAATGCCGTCGAAGAGCCTGTTCCGAAGCGGCTTCACGCGCTCCACGTCGGACGCCATCTCGACCGAAGCAAGCTCGGCCGCCTTGCCGAAGCCGACCAGGCCATGGACGTTCTCTGTCCCGGAGCGGAGTCCCCGCTCCTGGCCGCCCCCGTGGACGATGGCCTCGAGCCTGGTGCCCTTCCGTACGTAGAGGGCACCCACACCCTTCGGCCCGTAGATGTCGTTCGACGACAGCGTGACGAGGTCGAACGGGAGGGTCGAGACGTCGATCGGGATCCAGGCCTCGGCCGGGACGACGTCCGTATGGAAGAGCACGCCGCGTTCCTTCGCGACCGAGGCGATCTCCCCGACCGGCTGGATGGTGCCGACCTCCCCGTTGGCCATCATGACCGACACGAGAATGGTGTCGTCGCGGATAGCATCCCTCACAGCCGCAGGGTCCACGGAAGCCTCGTCGTCGACCGGAAGCCACGTGACCTCGAACCCGTGCTTCTCGAGGTACTTGAGCGGAGTGATGATCGAGCGGTGCTCGATGACGGACGAGACGATGTGCCTGCCCTTGTCGGCCATCCTGCGGGCGACGCCCTTCAGGGCGAGATTGGAAGCCTCGGTCGCGCCTGAGGTGAAGATGACCTCCGAAGGGTCGGCGCCGATGAACGACGCCACGCGCTGCCGCGCGGTCTCCACGGCCTCACGCGCCGGGTCGCCGTCCGAGTGGAGCACGGAGGGGTTCCCGAAGCGTTCCGTCATGTAGGGAAGCATCTCGTCGACGACGCGCGGGTCGACCGGCGCGCCGGACTGGTAATCGAGGTATCCGCGTGCCGCCGGAACGTCCGGCATGGGGCACCTCCTTTCGCATCGCGTGCGCCGCCCGGGCGGGCGCGCGGCGGACGGCGGGACCGTCAGAAGCTGATGACGGCGTCCGCCTCGAGCATGAGGTCGTTCAACGTGGCCGCGCCGACCACGTCGCACTGCCCGATGTAGTCGCCTCTGGAAAGGCCCAGCATCTGCGTGCTCTGGTCACAGGCCTGAAGCCTCACGCCCGCGTCGGCCGCGCGCCTCAGAACCTCGGAGAGACGCGGGAAGCTGCCCATCTGCACACGCTCAGCCTCGCCGGCCTTGACGACCGTCACGCCCTTCCCGAGGAAGTAGACGGTCGCGTCGATGCCCATCGAGGCGGCCGTCGTGGCCAGAACGAGCGGCGCGTATGTCCTCTCAGGCGTGTCGACACCCGAGGTCTGAACGTACAGTATCCGCTTCTTCTCCGCCATGGCTACCTCCTCCGGATGAGGAACCGGTACACCCCTTCGACCTCGTCGACCGAGACGAGTTCGTGCCCCGTGCGCCGGGCCCAGCTCTCGATGTCCGACCGAGAGGAGGGATCATCAGCCAGAAGCTCAAGGACCGCGCCGGGGTCGAGCGACTCGATCGTCTCGTTGGCGCGTATCACCGGCTCCGGACAGAACTGCCCGATCATGTCGAGTGTCTGATCGACCCTGACGTCGTCTGAGCCGGGCATACCTCACTCCTCCCAAAAAGAGACCCGCGAGCCCCGTGCCAGGATGCGCGCACAGTTACCAGACGAAGCCCGCGAGTCATGAATGCCTGTATCGGTTCATCTTCTTCCGCTTCTTATGATGCGGCCGACGTGCTCCGGATTCGCCGATGGCAATGAGACCGCTGCGCGACGCGCGTCCTCGGCGCGCCGCCGCATCCGGGTCCGGGCGCCCTGAGAACGAGGCCTGCGTCGTCTGATCCACCGGAGAGCGCGGGTGCCCCTCGGGCGCCCGTCTTACCAGCCGAGCGCCAGGATGAGGATCCTCTGAACGGCGACGAAATAGGGGTCGAGGATGTTGAAGAACAGGAGCGCGATGATGACGAACATGCCGTAGCGACCGAACGCGAGGTAGCGGCCGGCGGTATCGGGCGGCAGGAACGCCGCGACGAGGCGCGACCCGTCGAGCGGCGGCACCGGCAGCAGGTTGAAGAACGCGATGATCAGATTGATCCACGCGCCGACCATGCCGACGAACTGCGCCCACGCGGGCCAGCCGAGGAGAGCGGCCGCGCGATAGAGGAGAACGTAGGCGAGGAACTGCAGCAGGTTGGACGCCGGACCCGCGGCGGAGCTCAGCGCGAACCCGCGGAGCGGGTCTCTGAAGTACCTGATGTCGACCGGCACCGGCTTCGCCCAGCCGATGACGAACGGGAGGCCCGTGATGCGGCTTGTGAGAAGCAGGAAGCCCGGGACCAGAATGCTGCCGAAGGGATCGATGTGTGGGATCGGGTTCAGAGTGAGGCGGCCCATTCTCCGGGCGGTCGGATCGCCGAGGCGCTCAGCCATGTAGCCGTGTGCCACCTCGTGGACAATGATGGCCGGGATGAGGACCGCGATCTGGATCGCGATCATGACCGGCTTCGGAATGCCGATACCGGTCTGCGTCGTCGCGACCGCGAGGATCTCTCTCAGGCCGATGCCGAGGAACCCGGCCGTCAGAAGCGCGGGGACGAAACCAAACTCGCTCGTCCGTTCGTTCACGGGCTCTCCTTCCACGCGTCGACCAGTCGGACGATGTCCGGGAACGCCCGCATGACCTCGCAGTCGACCTCGTCGTAGGCGCCGACGGGGTCGAAGAGCACGGGACGGATCCCAACGCTCCGGGCGCCGACGACGTCGACGGCGTAGTAGTCGCCGACGTAGGCGACGTCCTCAGCCGAGAGACCGCCCAGAGCGAGCGCGGCGTCGAAGATCGAACGCTCGGGCTTGCTGGACCCGATGACCGCTGAGTCGATCACGAAGTCGAAGTCGTCCCTGATGCCGAGCGCGCCGAGTCTCTCATCGAGCCGCCCGTCCGAGTTCGAGACTATTCCGATCACCTCGACCCGGGTCCGGAGCTCGTCGATCGTCTCCCGGTATCCATCGACCGGGACCTTCCAGATGCCGAGGTCCCGGTCGTTCGCTTCTCTGGTGAGCTCGATGGCTGCCGGGATGTCCGGCTCCGGCACGCCGAGGTGCCTATAGAAGGGAGTGTAGTAGATGTCCCAGAAGCCCGAGACGTCCCGTCCGCCGGATGCGCCGACGGCCTCGTCGAACGCCGATCGGGCGCGCGTCTCCGCCACGACCGCGTCGTCGACATCGATGTCGATGCCGAGCTCTCCGGCGACGTCGCGGTAGATCGAGTAGTCTGGAAAGATGAGCGTGTTGCCCGCGTCGAAGTAGACGCCCCGGATCATTGTCCCCCTCTTACGGTCGCGCGTCAGCTGCCGGCGGTCCTTTCCGCCAGTATGCCTGCATTCAGGGCGTGAAGCCAGGCGTTCTTGTAGTGCCTGAGAGCCGTCTTCTCGCTCCCGATCGGGCCGCCCTCGACGGCCAGTCCCTCGTCGAACGCGGTCCGCATCGACGAGGCCGCGAGAAGCGCGGTCTGAAGCTCCGCGTCCTCCCGCATACGCCGGTCGACCTCCTCGAGAAGCTCGAGACGGCGTCTCTGGTCGGCGTTGTCGCTCAAGCCGACGTCGCTCTTGAGACGCTCCTCGACGGCGTCGCAGACGCCGGCCACGAAGTTGCCCGTGTAGTAGACGCCGTACTCGACGAGCAGTCTGTCGGCCACGACGATGCGTTCCGCCAGAGCGCTCACGCGCTCGCTGACCGACTCCTCGAGCTCTCCCATCTCCATGATCTCGTCGAGCATGTCTCCGACGAGCTCCTGATCGTGAAGGAAGAGCTTCCATGGCACGTTGGCATGGTCCGAGTCCCCGAGAGAACCCTCGACCATCTCCAGCGTGACAAGGACCTCGTTGAGCGCGGTGGCCATGCCGCTGAACGCCAGGCTCGACGTCCTGGCCAGCTCGAGCGCCGGCCTCATCCTGCCGGCGAGGCGGCGCGCCTCGCTCGTCGCGAGAAGCACCTCGTTCCACTCAGCGCTCAGAAGAGGGCTCCCGCTCTCCCGAATCTCCCACACAATCTGCTCGAGTTCGTCGGCCTTCGCAATCACCTCGTCGCTGATGGTGCCGAGGTTCGACGTGTTCTGGTTGATGCTGACGGCCGACTCCGCGATGGCGCCGTACTCGCCCTTGTCGAGCGCGCGTCGTCCGCTCCGGGCGCTCGTCGACAGCTCACCGCCGATGCGGTCCGCCGCCTGTCCCAGCGCGAGGAGCCTGTTCACGGTCGACTCGAGGTTCCGTGCCACCGTGCGGCTCTCTCCGGCCGCCGACTCGTGCCAGACGACGAAGCCGAAGAGGGTGTCGCGAACGGCGCCCTCGGCGGTCACGAGTCTCGATATCCCGCGGATGCCGAACGCCGAGTCGATCTCGCCGATCGCCGAGAGCGTCTCCTCGATGCGCTGCGTGACATCGGCCAGCTCGTTCGCGGAGACCAGCACCAGCCCCATGCCGCTCTCGCCGTCGGACTCGGCGAGAGTGACGGCCTCAGCCGCGACGCCCTCGATGAACGCCCGGCGGTGCTCGAGCGACGCCTCCACAAGCCACTTCGGCAGCGGGACCTCGTATCCGTACCCGCTCTCGGGCGGCGCCGCGGGGGTCATGTAGGAGTCCCTCTCCTGCGCCGCCACAGGCGACGCCGAGAAAAGGACCGCGACCAGAAGTCCCATCGTGAGAAGTCCAGGTGCTCGTCGCGACATCACTGTCCTCATCATCTCCTCCTCAGTCGTGCATGCGACGCACGCACGGTCACTCGCCGCGAGCCGCGGTATGATAACACAGGGCTCCCGGACGCACCAATCCGCCCGGCGGGCGCCCTGCGCCTCTTGCCCTTCCGGTCCTCTCCATGCATAATCGTTTCCCGAAGTCCCGATGTAACACACGAAAACACCAACACAGCGTGGAACTGCGCGAAAGGAGCAGGCATGCTTGCGGGAAAGTCACTGTCGGTCTTGTTTACTGCGCTCGCGGCGGTCGCGGTCCTGGCCGCCCCCGCGGCGGGCGCACCGGAGCCTCTCGAGCTCGACGAGGCCGTCCGGCTGATCGGAGAGACCGGCGGAGCGGGTGAGTATCCCGACGCGAACGCCGTCGTCATCTTCGACAGGACCCTGGTCGAGTTCGAGGAATCGGGCGCGTTCGAGCAGTACTCGCATTCGCTCACGAAGATCCTGACCGACGAGGGCGCCGACGACTTCGCGGACCACTCGACCGTGTACCACCAGCGGTACGGGACGAGCGAGATCCTCATGGCGCGCGTCATCAAGTCGGACGGTTCCGAGATCGTCGTCGGGGACGATCTCATCACGGACGGGACGCCCCCGACCCTCTCGGCGATGAACATCTACGAGACCGATTTCCGTGAGAAGACCCTCGTTTTCCCGAACCTCGAACCGGGTGACGCCATCGAGCTCCTGACGCACGACGACTACGAACCCCTCATCGAGGACGCCTACGCCTCGTCGTTCTACGTGCAGTTCAGCGAGCCGATCCTCGAGTCGACGGTGACCGTTCAGGGCCCGCCCGACATGCCGCTCAGGCACGCGGTGACCGGTGACGTCGAGGTGGAGTTCGAGGAGCGGTCCGTCGTGGAAGACCCGGACAGCGGCGAGGGCGGCGACTGGACCTACTACCGCTGGACGGCGCGCAACGTGCCGAAGGTCGAGCGCGAGCTCGGCATGGCTCCCATGCCGCAGATCGCGACGAGGGTCAACGTCTCGACCATCCACGAGTGGGCGGAGCTGTCGAACAAGCTCTTCCAGATGTACGACGAGAAGTGCGTCGCCGACGAACCGGTGAAGGAGCTCGTCGCCGAGCTCACCGAGGGACTCGAGACGAAGGAAGAGAAGATCCGGGCGATCCACTACTGGATCCTCGAGAACGTGCGCTACCTGGGCATCGGCATGGACTTCGGCGCGTTTCTCGAGCCGCACCTTCCGAGCTACACGCTCGAGAAGGAGTACGGCATCTGCCGCGACAAGGCGCTCCTCATGGTCGCCATGCTCGAGGAGATCGGTGTCCCCGCGTGGGTCACAGTGATCAACGTCTCGAAGAAGACGGATCCCGAGGTCCCGAACACGTCCTTCGAACACGGCATCGTCGCCATCGAGGGAGAGGACGGGGAGTACCTCTACATCGACCCGACCATCGAGACGAGCCGCGAGGTCTACGCGACCTACCCGGGCGACCGGTGGGTGCTCGTGCTCCGCGACGGCGGAGAGGACCTGAGGAAGGCTCCCCACTACCCTCCGGACCGGAACTCCGGCAGGATCATCGAGACCGCCGAGATCGCAGAGGACGGTTCGATCGCCGGAACGGTCGTGGTCACGGGCAACGGCATCTACGAGGACATGCTGCGCCAGATCGCCAGAGCGACCTCGCCGGAGCAGATGAGGATGATCTGGGAGGAGTCCGTGCAGTCGCTCTATCCTGGCGCCGCCATGACGGAGTTCCAGTCGACCGACGCCGAAGACCTCTCCGCGCCGATGGAGATCACGATCGGCTACGCGGTGGACGACTACGTCCTCGAGGCCGAACCGTACGCGCTCTTCCGCGTGCCGTCGGCCACGGGCGCCTTCGACTTCCTCTCGGAGCTGCTCGTCGGCCGGCTGACGTCGCTCCCCGAGCGCGAACACCCTATCCACATCGGGGCGACCATAGGTCTCGTCGAGAAGGCCGAGATCACGATCCCGGACGGTTACGCCCTGAAGAGCATGCCTGACCCGGTCACGTTCGACGAGGACGCCGTGACGCTCGACATGGACTACGACTTCACCCGGGCCGGGGAGAACGGCGGCAAGGGGCTCGTGTCCTACTCGAAGACGTTCGGCATCCACTCGTTCCAGGTCTCGCCCGAAGGCTACCAGGAGATGCGCAGGGCGGCCCGTCTTGCGGACCGCTCCATCCGGGGCGAGGTCATTCTCGTGAGAGAGGAGGGCTAGATGCGACGACTCATCACGGCACTTCTGATCCTCGCTCTGGCCGCTCCGCTCGCGTGGAGCGACCAGTGGCGCGACGTCGACGTGACGAAGCTTCGGGAGGACGCGCCCGACGCCGAGGAATACCCTGAAGCCTCCGCGCTCTTCCTCAAGATCCAGAAGCTCATCGACGTCGCCGACGGCGGCGCCGTCACGACGTACAGGAACGTCCTCACGAAGACCCTGACCCTGAAGGGCCGCGAGAACTACGCGAACCAGTCGTTCTACTACGACGCCGACCGCGAAGAGATCGAGCTCGTCAAGGGCGTGACCATCCGACGGACCGGACGCGAGGTCGAGGTCGAGCCCGACGCCATCAACGACGTCACCCCCGCGTTCCTCGAGGGCGCGACGATGTATGCGAACGTCGTGCAGAAGGTCTTCTCGTTCCCGGTCGTCGGCAAGGGCTCCACGATGGAGCTTCAGCTCGTGACCCGGACCGAACCGGCGCCCGACGGGAGCTTCTCCGGGATAGAGTTCCTCCGTTCCGAGGACCCGATCCTCGACAAGGAGGTCGCGCTGACCGTCCCGGGCGACGTCACGGTCACGAAGGCCGTCGTGCCCGGCGACGCCGGGCTCGGCGACGCCGAGACGGAGTTCGATGACCTCGTGTGGCGGGTGCGGGACGTCCCGGGGCTGACGCCCGAGGAGCGCATGCCCCCGTCCGAGGAGCTCTACCCGCGGGTCGTGTACACGTCCTACGAGGACTGGCAGGGGCCGGCGGCGTTCTTCGCGGACGCTTTCTATCCCCACGTCCAGACCGCGGGCGACGTGCACGCCAGGGCCTCTGAAGTGACGGAGGGAGCGGCGGACCGTGAGGAACTCGTCCGGAAGGTCTTCCTCGAGGTCGCCGAGAACGTGAGGAACGTCCATCTCGATCTCGGGCTCGGCGGATACGAGCCGAACGACGCCGCGGCCGTCATGGAGAACCGCTACGGCGATCCGCGCGACAAGGCCGTCCTCCTCGTCAGCATGCTTCGGGCCGCGGGCGTCGACGCGTGGCCCGCGCTCGTGAACGACGGCCCGGTGACGTTCGTCCCGGAGGTCCCGACGCTCGAGCAGTTCGACAGCGTTCTCGTCGCCGTGACCGACGGCGACGGCTACCGATTCCTCGACCCGTTCCTTGACGATTGTCTGTACGGACACCTCGAATGGGGTCGCGGGAACACGGCCCTCGTCGTGACGGACGACGGGGCCGGAGAGCTCGTCGAGATCCCGCCGTTCATGCCGGCCGAGAACAGAAGCGACCGGAGCATCGTCGCCGAGATCGCGGACGACGGGTCGGCCCGGCTCATCGCGAGCGCGGACGTCTCCGGGTCGTTCGATCGCAGGTGCCGCCGCGTCCTCAAGGACGCGACGGAGAGCGAGGTGCAGAAGTTCTTCACTGAGGCGACCGGCAGCATCGGGCCCGGGGCTTCCGACGCGGAGCACTTCACGACCGATCTCAAGGACCTGACCGAGCCCGTCCGGATGCAGCAGACCATCGACGCCCCGGGATTCGCCGTCGCGCAGGGCGACATGATGATCGTGCGGGCGCCCGAGTTCCCGTTCGCCTACGCCCGGGTGAACGCCCAGCCCAGTCTTTCCGAGCGCGACTTCTCGTTCATGCTCCCCGGCGAGCTCGTGAGCGAGTACGAGTTCCGGGCGCACATCCCTGAAGGCTACGAGCCCGTTCGCGTTCCGGAACCTCTGTCGATCGACACGGGCGACGCGCTTCTCGAACTCGAGTGCGAATGGATCCCGTCAGAGCGCGCCGTGGTCTGGACGAGGAAGCTCGAGTTTCGTTCCAGGCGGATCCGACCCGAGGACTACACCGACTTCAAGGCGGCGTACGACCGTCTCCTGTCCCCGAAGAACGACCTCATCCTGCTGGAGAGGGCGTAGAGGGAGCCGAGGCGGACCCGACGACGCGGGACCGCGGACGACAGGGAGAGCTCGTGGGATTCAGACCGCTCGAGGAGATCGCGGGGCGCATCGAACGCAAACGCGTCCCGTTCTCCGACCTCATGCCGGCGCGCGTTCGCCGGATCCTCCTGGTGTCGAGTCTCTACGACTCGTTCACGTTCCAGGAGGACGGCAACCTCGGCGAGATGCTCTTCACGGAGTATCAGGAGCTGAACCTGAGCTCCGCGCCGACCATCTTCCGGGTGTCGACCGCCCGCGAGGCCATCGAGCGCGTTGAGGAGATCGACCCCGACCTCATCATCACGATGCCCCGGGTCGGCGACATGGACGTCTTCGAGTTCGGACGACTCATCAAGGACCACTCCCCCGACCTCCCGGTCGTCCTGCTGGCGTACGACACGAGAGAGCTCTCCCTCCTCAAGGCGCGCGAGGACCTCGCATGCGTCGACCGGATCTTCGTCTGGCTGGGCGACGCGCGCGTCTTCCTGGCCGTCATCAAGTGGGCCGAGGACCGCATGAACCGCGCCCACGACGCCGAGACCGCGGGAGTCAAGAGCATGCTCCTCGTGGAGGACTCGGTCCGCTTCTACTCGGCCTACCTGCCGATGCTCTACGGCGAGATCATGCAGCAGACCCAGGCGCTCATGTCGGAGGGCGTCAACCGCATGCAGCAGCTGATGCGCATGCGGGCCCGCCCGAAGATCCTCCTGGCCACGACCTTCGAGGAGGGCCGGGACATCTACATGAAGGCGCGGGGCGACATCCTGGGCGTCATCGTGGACGCGCGCTTTCCGAAGGACGGCGAGCTGGACGACATGGCCGGCGTCGCCTTCGCGGCGATGGTCAAGGAGCACGACCCGACGACTCCAGTGCTCATCCAGTCGACGACGCGCACCTGCACGGAGGAGGCGTTCGGCGTCGGAGCGACGTTCCTGCAGAAGACCTCGCCGACGCTCATGCACGACGTCCGGGCGTTCATGCGCGACCATCTGGGCTTCGGCGACTTCATCTTCCGCACGCCGGACGGCGCGGAGGTCGCTCGGGCCGGGGACCTCAGGGGGCTCGTCGACGCCGTCCGGAGCGTTCCGGGCGCTTCCCTCATGTACCACGGCCGGAGGAACGACTTCTCCACGTGGCTCATGGCGAGGACGGAGTTCGACCTCGCGAAAGCGCTCCGCGCCATCGCGGCCGACGAGTTCGACTCGTCCGAGGAGCTCCGCGAGTACCTCCTGAGGGCGCTCAGGGAGCACAGGTTCCGAGCGCGAGCAGGTCTGGTCGAGGAGTTCTCCAAGGAGACCTTCGAGGCCGAGACGTCGTTCACGCGGATCGGTCGCGGCTCGCTCGGAGGGAAGGGGCGCGGGCTCGCCTTCATGAACTCGCTTCTCGACGCGTACGAGATCGAGAACAGGATCGAGGGCGTCCGGATCAGCGTTCCGCAGACGGCCGTCGTGGCGACCGACGTCTTCGACCGGTTCATGGAGATGTCGGGACTCATGTCGCTGGCCCTCTCCGAGGACGACGACGTGACCATCCGCGCCGCCTTCCTCGCCGCCAGGCTGCCCGAGGAGACGATCAGCGAGCTCCGGGCGTTCCTGTCGCGCGTGCGCTACCCTCTGGCCGTGCGCTCCTCCAGTCTCTTCGAGGACTCGTCGTATCAGCCGTTCGCCGGCATCTACCAGACCTACATGCTCCCGAACAGCAACGAGAGCCTGGAGGTCCGGCTCGACGAGCTCTGCCGCGCCATCCGCCTCGTCTACGCGTCGACCTACTCCGCCGACTCGAAGACCTACATCGAGTCGACGACGAACCGCCTGGAGGAGGAGAAGATGGCGGTCGTCATCCAGCAGGTCACCGGCCGCCGCCACGGCGGCGTGGTCTACCCCAACGCGGCCGGCGTGGCGAGAACCTACGACCACTATCCGATCAACGAGATCCAGGCCGAGGACGGCGTGGCCTGCGTCGCTCTCGGCATGGGCAAGACCGTGGTCGAGGGCGGCCGATGCGTGCGCTTCTCTCCGAAGAAACCGAAGACGCTCTATCAGTTCTCGACGCCGCGCGACTACCTCAACAACGCCCAGCGGCAGTTCTACGCGCTCGACCTCGAGAAGGAGGCCCCGGTCAGGAAGCCGACCGACGCGCCCGAGGCCAACCTCACCCTTCTCGATGTCGACGCGGCGGCCGAGCACGGGACGTTCCGACCGGTCGGCTCGGTCTACACGCCGGAGAACGACCGCATCTACGACGGGTCGGGGCGGCCCGGGGTCAGGCTGATCACAATGGCGGGGATGCTGTCTGGGGACGAGTTCCCTCTGCCTGAGACCCTGGCCTTTCTCATGGAGGTCGGCAAGTCGGGATTCACGTGTCACGTCGAGATCGAGTTCGCCGTGATGCTGAACGAGGACGGGCCGCACGATTTCTCGTTCCTGCAGATCAGGCCGCTCGTTCTCGAGGCGTCGACAGAGGAGATCGACCTCTCCGGCATCGAGCGCGACGACGTCCTGTGCTCGTCGGGCAGCTCGCTGGGACACGGCGTCATCGACGACATCGCCGACATCGTGTACGTCGCGCCGGACACGTTCGAGCGGAGCCACACCGTCGAGATCGCCGACGAGGTCGGCAGGCTCGATCGCGCGCTCCGGGACGCGGGGCGCCGGTATCTGCTCATCGGACCCGGCCGCTGGGGCAGCGCCGACCAGTGGCTGGGGATCCCGGTGAGCTGGCGACAGATCGCCGGCGTGGGCGCCATCGTCGAGACCGACATGCCCGACATCATGGTCGACCCGTCCCAGGGGTCGCACTTCTTCCAGAACATCACGTCGTTCGGCATCGCCTACCTGACGGTGCGGGAGACCGACGCGCGCTCGTTGCTCGACTCCGAGTGGCTCGACCTTCAGCCGGCCGAGGAGGAGACGAAGCACCTCAGACACATCGCGCTCGACGCGCCGCTTCGCATTCTCGTGAACAGCGGAGAGTCCAGGGGCGTTGTCCTGAAGCCCGGAAGGGACGGACGGAAGGCCGGCTGAGAAGCGTACGGCGACCATCGCTCCGCCCGAGCGGCGCAGGCTGGAACCAAAAGAAGAAGGGGGTCGGCAGTGAGGATGCCGGCCCCCTCTTCGTTGTCCGGCGGGTCATTGAAGCGGCCCGCCGTGGTGTGACGCCTTAGATGACGCCCTGGTCGAGCATCGAGTCGGCGACCTTGATGAAGCCGGCCACGTTGGCGCCCATGACGTAGTTGCCCTCGTCACCGAACTCCTTCGAGGTCTCGAAGGCGGCGCTGTGGATCGACTTCATGATGCCCTGGAGACGGTTGTCGACCTCCTCGCGGGACCAGGAGAGCCTCAGGCTGTTCTGGCTCATCTCGAGACCGGAGACGGCGACGCCGCCGGCGTTCGCGGCCTTGCCCGGACCGTAGAGGATCTTCTTGTCGAGGAAGAGCTCGATGCCCTCGGGAACCGTCGGCATGTTCGCGCCCTCGGAGACAACGTAGACGCCGTTCTTGAGGAGGTTCTGCGCGTCCTTCGTGTTGATCTCGTTCTGGGTCGCGCTCGGGAAGGCGCAGTCGGCCTTGTGGTCCCAGAGCGGGTTGTGGTCTACGGAGGCGTCGCTCCCGGTGTACACGGCGCTCTTGTACTTGTCCGCGTACTCCTTGATGCGGCCGCGCTTCACGTTCTTGAGCTCCATGACGAAGTCGAGCTTGCCGCGGTCGATGCCTTCCTCGTCGTAGATGTAGCCCGACGAGTCGGACAGCGTGACCGGCTTCGCGCCGAAGTCGAGGAGCTTCTCGCACGTGAACTGAGCGACGTTGCCCGAGCCGGAGACGAGACAGGTCTTCCCCTCGAGGTTCTCGCCGCGCGTGCCGAGCATCTCCTGCGCGAAATAGACCGCGCCGTAGCCCGTCGCCTCGGGACGGATGCGGCTGCCGCCCCAGTTCCGGCCCTTGCCCGTGAGCACGCCGGTGAACTCGTTCGTGAGCTTCCGGTACTGGCCGTAGAGGTAGCCGATCTCGCGTCCGCCGACGCCGATGTCGCCGGCCGGGACGTCGGTGTTCGGGCCGATGTGACGGAAGAGCTCGCTCATGAAGGACTGGCAGAAGCGCATGACCTCGAGGTCGCTCTTGCCCTTCGGATCGAAGTCGGAACCGCCCTTGCCCCCGCCCATCGGGAGGGTCGTCAGGCTGTTCTTGAAGACCTGCTCGAAGGCCAGGAACTTGAGGATGCCGAGGTTGACGCTCGGATGGAACCGGAGTCCGCCCTTGTAGGGGCCGATGGCGCTGTTCATCTCGATGCGGTAGCCGCGATTGACCTGGACATCGCCGGCGTCGTCGACCCACGGCACGCGGAACATGATGATGCGCTCGGGCTCCACGATGCGCTCGATGATCTTGGCCTTGCGGTACTCGGGGCGCTGGTCGAGGACGGGCCAGATCGTCTCCACGACCTCGCAGACCGCCTGATGGAACTCATCCTGCGCCGGATTCTTTGCCTTGACGCCGTCGAGGAAGGCGTCGCACGCAGCGGCTCTCGCCATTCTCTACTCCTCCTGCTCGCTTCAGGTTCGTTCAGAATTCCCGGGCGGGCCTCTCCCGCCCCTGCCTCCGGGTCCCTTTCGGACCCTCCATCAGGAAGTGCGTGCTCCTGGCGCTCCTCCTTTCCCGCTCGGCCCCCGGGACATTGGGAATCAGGCCCCGGCGCGGTCCGACCGGCGTCCCGGCTTCAGGCGGGGTCCGAAGCGGCATGGAATGCCCCCGGATGTCGCCATCCCGGGGCGTTCTGAGTCTCATTCCATGATGATGATCGCGACCAGGAAGTCTATCACGCGCGAGACCGGTGGGTCAATGCAAGAAGGCAGTATCAGGCCTCTCTAGCGCGTTCTCTCGGCCATCAGCACGACGTGCTTCTCGCCCTCGGCGACGATGGTCGCGTTGCCGAAGACGTGCCGCATGTGCTTCTGGACGCCGCGGTAGCGCATGAGCACGAGGTAGAGCCGGCCGTGGACCCTGAGATGCCGGTGCGCCTCGTCCACGAGCGGATAGAGGACGTCCACGCCCGCGTGGAACGGGGGGTTCGAGACGACGCGGTCGAACCGCTCGCCCGGGACCGCGTCGAAGCGGTCGCCGAGCACGGCCTCGACGCGCGGCTTGCCGTTCTTCCGCGCGTGGTTCAGGTGGTGGGAGCGGATGTTCAGGTCCGCGTACTCGACGGCCCGCGCGTCGCAGTCCACCATGACGACGCGTCCGACCGACGCGAGGTGAGCGCAGACGATGCCGATGGGGCCGTAGCCGCATCCGATGTCGATGACGGAGTGGCGCGGCCGCACGTCGACCGACTCGATGAGGAGCGCGGTCCCGTCGTCGATCGCCTTCCTCGAGAAGATGCCGGCGCGCGTGCGGAAGCTGTACTTCCTTCCGCGCAGCAGTCCCTCGACCGTGTGCTCGTATTTCGAGAGGTCGACGACCTCGGGCGGACGGATGGGGCTCCGCTCCGCGCGCATCACCCAGTAGCCGCCGCTGCGTTTGACGACCTTCGCCGGGCCGATGGTCGCGGCGAGCTTCTTCATGTAGCTCCGCGCGCCCCGACTCGACTTCGCGACGAGGAAGAAGGCGCCCCCGTGCCTGAGTTTCGGCTGCGCGCGCTCGATCATCTCGAAGATGAGCTCGGTCCCGTCGTCGACCGGCGGGTTCAAGGCGACGATGTTGAACGTTCCGTTCGGATAGCGGTTCAGCGTGTGATCGAGGACGACGTGAGCGTTCGCGACCTCGTTCGCTCTCGTGTTCCTCTGCGCGAGGCGAACGGCGCGGATGTCGGAGTCGACCATCTGGACGTCGAGGCCGGGCGCCGCGTCGGCCATGGCGATGCCCACCGCGCCGTAGCCGCAGCCGTAGTCCAGAATGCGGTCGCCGGGCGCCGGGGTGACGGCGCCGATGAGGAGCGATGTCGACTTGGCTATGCGGTCCTTCGAGAAAAGGCCGCCGGCCGACTCGAGCGTCCGGCGTCCCTGTCCGAGCGTGGCGTTGATCTCGTAGGAGCTTCTGACCATCACGAGGTCCCCGGGGTCCTCCACGGACCGCGTCGCCGCGGCGATGAGCCGGCCATCACGGCGGGCGTCTCTCGAGGGAGAAGAATGCCCCGCCTGCTGCAGCGGGGCATCCGCGAGCTGGAGTGGATCTTCCAGCGTTCGAGAGCAGTATCGACGGTACGCGGTCGCGAGAGGACCGTCTCTTGAATCTATGTCGAGGTCGACCGGGGAGGTCGACCGGTGACTGCGTCAGACGTCGATGAGATGATACGTCCGGTTCCTGAACTGGTCAAGCGGATTTCCCGGCCGGGCGGCGGAAAAGCGATTGCGGCGCCAGCGCGAACGGACCCCGTGCCGGGAAAGAGGCGGAAGCGGGCGCTCGGTGGGCCGCCGGCGCGACGCGCCGGCCGGACCCCCGCGCGCCGGCCGGTCCCTCGCGTCGGCCGGTCCCTCGCGTCGGCCGGACCCGGCAGGCGACCTGCCCGTCCGATGCGGATCGGGTTCATCTCCCGTCGCCGGAAGACCCCTCATGACGGTTCTTCGCGAAGCGTCCGACTCCGACACGTTTCGCGACCATGATGCCGCCGATGAACATCGGCGCGAAGTAGAGCACGAGCCGCCACAGCAGGAGCGACACCCCGACGAACGAGTCGGGAAGGTAGACCGCGAAGAAGCCGATGTAGCCCCCCTCTCCCACGGCCAGCGAGCCGGGAGTCGGCGACGCCGTCAGGATCGGCTTAAGGACGCTCTGAAGAACAAGCGGCTCGATGAAGGAACCGTCGTACCCGAACCCGTAGAGGATGACGAGTCCCACAATGAACTCGCAGATGAAGGCGAGCACGACGAGGAGGGAACCCCAGACAAGCGTCCAGCGCCGCTCGCGCCCGAGCGTGCTGAGCGCGTCGCGGAAGATGCGGGACTCCTTCTCGATCTCGTCCCGCGCCTCGAGCACCTTCTCTCGCCCGCGACCCTTGAAGCGTCTCGAGAGGAAGCGGGTGATGTGCTCGACGAAGCTGTCGAAGAGCCTCGGCTTCCGGACCATGATCACGAAGAGCACGACGACGAGCCCGGTCGGGACGGCCGAGATGGGCGCGACGATCTTCAGGAAGGCGAGGGTCGACGGGGGGCCTTCCCATCCGAGCGCGAGCAGGCCCGCAACGACCAGAAGGACACCCAGAAAGAAGAGCCCGGGAATGAACCCCTTGACGAGAACGGCCGCTGAGGCCCATCCCGCCCGCACGCCCTTCCGGACGAGAAGATAGGCCTGATATGGGACACCGGCCGCGCTCAGAGGGATGAGCTGACCGACGAAGTAGCCCTCGACGGTCAGTTCGATGGACTCGATGAGGGACACGCTCGGCTCGCCGGACGCTCGGAGGAGCACGAGAAGGCCCAGCGCCTCCAGCACCATCCTCATCAGCTGGACCACGAAGAGAACCACGATGAGCGCCGCCCCGAAGGAGACAACGCCCTCCCAGGTGGTCTCGTCCGTGGTCAGGAACAGAGTGACCGTCAGGATCGCGATGCTCCCGAGGACGAATATCGCCGCGGCCCTGCGTATCTTCGCGAAGGGAAGCCGCGGGGCTTCCGGTGTGCTCACCTGCTCCCCCTGTCCGTAGGCTCGTCCCGCCCGGTGGCGACTGAGCGGGACGTCACGGTACCGCCGCAGCGAGTGTAGGCCCCATGCGGCGGGGGGTCAAGCGGAGCAAGGCGTGCATGTCACAGGGAACAGCTCTTGCAGGAAACAGCAGGTGTCGCTAGATTGACATGACCGAACAGTCATGAAGCCCGACGCGCGCCGCACAGGGCCCCGAACCGGGTCACCCACCAGAGTTCCGGGCTCCGAAAGCACGAGACGCGCGTTCAGAAGAACGACCATTGGGGGAAACATGGTGAGGATGGGAAAGCTCTGCGTGATTCCGGCGGCCGCCGCGCTTCTTCTTCTGTCAGCCGCGGCCCACGCCGCCTTCCCCGACCGTCCGCTCGAGGGGTTCGGCGCCGACACGGACGGCGGTTCGGGAGGCGAGAACTACGTGGTGACTTCGCTGGCCGACGACGGACCCGGAACGCTTCGTGAGGCCGTCGAGGGCTCAGCGTCCTACAGAGTCGTGACCTTCGCGGTCGGCGGCACGATCGCTCTCGAACGGACGCTCCGGATCTCAGGACATCATCTGACCATCGACGCCACCGAGGCGCCTGCGCCGGGCGTCACGATCACCGCCGCGCACACGGGCGTTACGGGCGCTCTGCTCGACATCAAGGAAGCCCACGACATCATCGTCAGGAACATCCGAGTGACGGACGCGCCCGACCCGAACGCCGGTGACAACCTTCGCATCTGGGACGGCTCCTACAACATCGTCATCGACCACTGCTCGTTCCGACGCGCGGGCGACGGCAACCTCGACATCTGCATCAGCGCGCGCGACATCACGGTCCAGTGGTCGATCCTCGCGGACTGCGTGAAGAACTCCCTCATCCGGACCGGTCTCACGAACATCTCGCTGCATCACAATCTGTTCGTGAACGGCTACGAGCGGAACCCGCAGTTCGACGACGTGCAGAACTTCGACATGGTCAACAACGTCATCCATGGCTGGGGTTCGAACTACGGCACGAGAACAAGAAACGGGTCGACGGGCAACATCGTCGCCAACTGCTACATCGAAGGGCCCGGGAGCGACGGGTCGGACGCTGTCGTGCTGTCGAGCGACTCGGGTCCGGTCTACATGAAGGACAACGTCCTCCCCGTGTCGTGCCAGGAGGCGGGTACCGCGGGGGCGCGATTCCCGGCCGCGACCGTCACGGAGATGGAAGCGACCGATGCGAAGCGGGCGGTCATCAACGAGGCGGGAGCGCATCCGCGCGACGCCGACGACAGCGACTATGTCGCCGACGTGGCCGAGACGCCGGTCCAGGCCGCGACCTGGGGCGGCCTCAAGGCGATGTACCTGGACGGATAGGTTCTTCAGGAACGATCGTAACGCTCCGGCGATGTGTGTGGTCGGGTGGATTCTCGACGAGAGAGTCCACCCTGGCCTCTCCGACGAAGACCGATGTGCTGCCGGGAATGGGCGTGTAGAACGTCAGACCGGCGAGATCGCCGACCGACGGAACGAAGCTCCCTCCGAACGGGTCCTCGATCGATTCGACCGTCACGACAATTGAGTCACGGGCTGCGTGATGCGACCAGACGAGCGACGTCTCGATGACGCGCCGTCTGACGAGGTCGTCGGGCTCCGCAACGAGGATCCCGGAGGAGCGTCCCGCCGCCGCGACGCGTTGCCTCGCGGCGTCCACGTGGGCTCCGTTCGAGAGGCCTTCCGGGGACAGGAGCATGTATCCGCCCTTGGCCTCGAGCTCAAGGAGCACGCGGTCGGACAGCGCGTCCTCGAGGGAGGACGCGCCCACTCCCGGTACTCCCCTGAGGACCGGCGCGTACATGTTCGCCACGTGATGGCCGGAGCCGGTGTCGAGAAGACGGTTCCCGAAGTAGACATGGGAGGGCCACCGCCCCGTGCGAAAGTACGACCTGGCGCACTCGGCGAACTGCTTGCCCCGGTCGATGAGCGAGCAGGGCGCGTCCTGTCCTATGGTCCGGAGCAAAGGCCCCGGCACCACGGCGACACGGTCCCCGAAGAGGCTGAACCCGCTTGCGCTTCCCCCGACCGGCTCCGAACCGCCGTCCCGCGCTGCGGCGAACTCGGGGCAGGAGACGGCAAGACCCGCGCGATAGGGATACGGGAAGCGCCTCATGGCGACGTCCTCGCGCCGGCCGAGCCCGCAGCCTGAGGCCAGAGAAAGAACGGTCAGAAGGGCCGCCACGGCCGTGACGGACAGCGGCCGAGTGAGAATCGGAGGTCGGCGTCGGGAGCGCTTCATCGTGACGTTCCTTCGCGTTCGGCGCGCTCACTCGAGATCCGGGGCCGCTTGCCGGGACCGGGCCGAGTGCGCTACCATGTGGCCGTCGGGGCGGCGATCTCTTCGTCGCCGGCGCCGGACAGGAAACCAGTGAACGGGAATCCGGGAGGACCCGAGGCTCCATGCCCGCCAATCTCACACCAGACTACAAGGCCGCCGAGGAGCGCTTCCGGCAGGCCAGGACCATCGAGGACAAGCTCGCCGCTCTCGAGGAGATGATGGCGGTCATCCCGAAGCACAAGGGGACCGACAAGCTCCGGGGGGAGCTCAGAAAGCGCTACTCGAAGCTCAAGGCGGAGCGGGAGCAGCAAAGCCGCAAGAAGAAACACGGAGTATCCTACCACATCCCGAAGGAGGAGGCGCCCCAGGTCATCTTGGTGGGCACTCCCAACACCGGGAAATCGTCGATCGTCACCGCGACGACCAACGCGACGCCTGAGGTCGCGAACTACCCGTTCACGACGAGGCTCCCCGCGCCCGCGATGATGCCCTACGAGGACATCCAGATCCAGCTCATCGACGCGCCGCCCCTCTCTCCGGACCATATAGACCCCTGGATGCCCGAGCTGGTTCGAAACGCCGACGCGGCCGTCGTCGTCGTCGACCTCGGGGCGCCCGACTGCGTCGACATGTACCTCTTCCTGAAGGAAGCGCTCGCGGAGCGCGGCATCCGGCTCTCGACGAAGCACGACCCCGGCGATAACGAGCTTCCCAGAAACGTGAAGCCCGCGCTCATCGCGGCGAACAAGCTCGACAGTCCCGAGGCCAACGAGAACCTCGAACTCCTGAGAGAGGAAAACGAGGAAGGTCTCGTCATCGTTCCGCTCTGCGCGCAGCTCGGAAAGGGCGTGACGGAGCTTGTGGTCGCCATCCATACGCTCCTGGACATCGTGCGCGTCTACAGCAAGATCCCCGGCAAGAAGCCGGACATGAACAAGCCGTTCGTGGTGCCGCGAGGAAGCAGCGTCCTGGACGTGGCCCGGCAGATCCACCGCGAGTTCGGAGAGAACATGAAGTCGGCCAGGGTCTGGGGCTCCGGGAAGTTCGACGGGCAGGTCGTGGACCGCGAGCACATCGTGGAGGACGGAGATATCGTCGAGATCCACGTAGACATGTAGATGCTCCCCCGCCGGCCGGTCGCGTCAACCCC
>CAZQSB010000002.1:0-125198 GCA_964596015.1 uncultured bacterium
CGGTGGCCGTGGCCATCTCCGTGAACTCGCGCTCGAGGATCTGGATCCAGTCGTTGCCATAGCCGCGCGGCTGCCGCCAGCACGGGTTCTCGGTGCCGCACCACCACGTGCTGTCACCCAGATGGGCGTGTCCAGTCATGCGGATGGTGTCGTGGTGCCAGTAGTTCTCCTGCCCGAGCGTGCCGCTTCGATCGAACGCCGTCCATCCGGCGTTGTCGCCGACGAGGTCGTCGAAGTCCGCGTCGAAGATCCACAGCGTGTCGAGCCTGGCACCCCTCGTCTGACTGGCCGACATGGTACCCGAACGATTCGGGTCCGGGACGCGGCTCACGAGGTCCGTGTCGAGGTCCTTCGCGAAGACCACGCTCACGGCCGCAAGCAGCATCATGACGGCTGCCAGCACAACTAGAGGTGTGTTCTTCATTCGATCTGTCCCCCCTCAAAGTGCAGGTGATCCAGTTCATCGATCGCACATCTGCTTCTCACTCCATCCGACGACGGGCGTCCTGGCGACCACCCGACCGTCGGTCGGGGTGATCGTGACGAGTGAAAAGTCTGTCTCGAAAATGCACAATCCCAGGAGCTATCGATTAGCTCTCGAAATCGAGCGTCTTGAAGAAGGGCGTTTTCTCCCATTCACAAGTCCGCTCGGTCTTGCGCTCGGCAGGGGGGGTCGACAGCGCACCGCGCCTTCGCTATTTCCCGACTCGGTAGTATTATACCACCACATGTGGAAGCTGTCAACGAACAAGGCGGGCGGTGCGGGAGACTTCGTCGCTTTCCTCTGTTGGGCCGTAGATTGGGTGACCTGTCGTTCGTTAAGCGGCGCGGCGCGGCGACGCGTCCTGCCATGCGGTCTAGGGGGCGCTCGGCGAGAGGCTGGAGAGGAGTTCCCGAACCTCGGCCGCCCGGCTCCCGCCGAGCTCCAGGTACCGCCGATAGTGATACATGGCGCGGTTCGGGTTGGCCAGATGGAACTGGTAGGTCAGTCCCAGGTTGAGATGCGCCGGAGCGTAGTTCTCGTTGATCCTGAGTTCCGACTCGTACGCTACGACGGCGGCGTCGTGCTCACCCTTCTCGCTCAGGAAGACACCGAGCATGAAGTGACCGTTTCTGGTCGACGGGTCGATGGCGAGAGCCTGCTCGATGTGCTCGATCGCCTCGTCGAGGAGCCCCATATCCCGCTTCGCCTCAGCCATCCGTCGGAGCGGTTCCCCGGACGTCGGCGCGAGGCGGGAGGCCTCCTCGAGCCTCGCCAGCCCCTCGCGCACGCGTCCTTCCTCGATGAGTACCCCGGCCTCGGCCATGAGCGCCGATGCCGCCGGTGGTAGCCCGCCCCCGCCGCCCTCGATCGTCCCGAGGTAGAAGCGGATCTCGCGCTCCTCGACGCCTCCCCTGTCAGCCTGGAGAGCGCGCTCGAGGACGTCTTTCGCCTCGCTCTCGTGCCCCGTTCTCAGGAGAGCGATTCCCTTCTCTTTCAGAGCCCGCGCGTTCTCCGGGTCGTACGACAGAGCCGTGTCGATCTGAGCGAGCGCTGTCTCGTAGTCGCCGTCCCGCTCGAGCACGATCGCCAGGTTGATGCGGGCGTCCGTGTAGTCAGGATCGAGGCGGATGGCTTCGCGGAACATCCTGACGGCGTCCTCGTTCCGCCCCTCCTCTGCGAGGAGCGCGCCGAGGTTCAGGTAGCTCTTCTCGTACTCCGGATCGATGGAGATGGCCCGCTGGTACTCGGCCATCGCGCGATCGACCTTCCCCTGGTCCCCGTAGATCAGGCCCAGCCTGTAGTGCGACTGGGCGAAGCCGCGGCCCCGATCGATGCCGTAGAGGTTCGTGTTGACCAGAACAGCGAGAGCGACGACGGCGACGACCGGCACGGTCAGTCTCCGCCACTCCCTTTTCCTCCACCTCTCCACGAACCACATGACGGCGTACGATGCGCCGGCGATGAGCGCCGGGACCACCGGCAGGCGATATCTCGAGACGACGAAGAAGACAACGATGGAGAAGACGTACGTCGCCACGAAGTAGACCATGAGCCTCGCCCGTCTTCGTCTCCAGGCGAGAGCGAGGCCCACGAGTCCCAACGGCGCCACGGCCGCGAACCCCGGGAGGGGCGCCGTGAGCAGGGGAGAATAGCGCTTCTGGAAGTAGTAGTTCTCGAGCTGCGGCAGCTCGTACGAGCTCATGGCGAAGACGAGCTTGCGGACGAGAAGCGCCGCCCATTCTTCCGGGTGAGCGGAGATGTACTCCGTCGCCCTGTCGTACCAGTAGGACGACACCTCCGACGCCGACAGTTCTCTGCCGGTGGCGGCCTCGGCGAGCTGCTCGCCGTCGGGATCCTCGATGATGTCCAGGCCTTCGGGCTTCTCGTAACCGCCGGTCGCGATCTCGCTGTTGCCGATATAGAAGTTGAGACCGCCATTGGAGGTAATGGGAACGAAGTCGCCCGAGGCGGCGTAGTTCCGAACGGTGACGGGCGCGATGACCACGACGGCTCCCAGCAACAGCAGGAGCGCCAGACGGGACGGGCGGAGAACGGGGCGAGGGCTGGTCGTGCCCCTCTCCGAGGACGGGCGTCTCGTCAGAAGCCACACCGCTGCGACCGGGACGAAGACGAGCGCCGATGCCCTGCCGATGGCCGCGAGACCGAAAGTCGCCCCCGAGAGCGCGACGTAGAGCCACCGCTCCCTCGCCTCTCCCTCGACCAGCAGCACGAGCGCCGCGACGCTCAGGAAGACGAGAAGCGGCGTCATCAGCACCGAGCCGTCATAGAAGATGAAGGCGCCGTAGGACGCCGCGATCAGCCCGGCGATGACGCCGACGCGCCGGTCGAATACCCTGCGCGCGAGCGTATAGGTGAGCACCGCCGTCCCCGCCCCGAGGATCGATTGGGCGAGACGGACCAGGAGCAGATCACGTCCGAAGAGCCTGTAGAGCCCGGCGAGGAACCAGGAGTAGAGAGGGGACATGAAGTACGCTCCCTCAATGCTCCTCCCGGACAGCATCGCCCACGCGGTCCTGTCGTAGAACCTCGCGTCGAGCCCCAGGGTCTGGAAGAAAGGAGTGTCGCGGATCTGGAAGACGTACGCCATTCGAAGGAAGACCGCCAGTGCCGCAATGACGACCGGCCAGAACCAGGAACTGTCGTGCAGCGCGGGGCGCGCCGGTCCGGATTCTGCCGGCGTGTGCTGCGATCTCCGGCGGCTCTTCCGTGAGGTTCGTGCCATGCAGCTCCTTCATGCTTCGCCGGCGGACACGGCGCTCGCCCCGTTCACTCGATATAGCCGAGCGAACGGAGCATCTCCTTGATCTCCTCGTCGACGGGGGACTCGATGGGCTCCTCGCCCCCCGCCCTCTCGCCCGTCTCGTAGGTGTCGATCATTGTCACCGGGTGGGCGGCTAGATAGTCGTCGGTGAAGACCTCGGTCAGAACGCGGCCGTCCATGTCGCGCGCGGCCGGAAGACCGACCGCCGCGAGGAGCGTGGGCGTGATATCGAGCACGCTGGCGCCCGAGACGGTCCCGCCCTCGCGGATGCCTGGCCCCGCGACGATCAGGAGCCCGTCCTCTCGGTGCATGTCGAACCCGATCGCCACATCCCCCTCGTATCCGTCGTAGCCTCTGTGTCCCGCGAACCCGTGATCCGAGCACAGAATGAAGATGGTGTCGTCGGTTTCGCCGTCAACGATGCCGCCGATCATCGAATCGGCCACGACGTAGTACCCGGGGATCACCGAGCTGAACGTCTCTTCCATCTCTGGCGGACTGCCGCTCGGCCAGCTCGACGGCTCCATGTACCGCCACATGGCGTGACAGTTGATGTCCAGACCGCGGAGATAGAGAGCGCGCACGTCGGTCGGCACGGCGGCCGCGAGGCTGTCGGCGATCGCGAGGGTCGTGAGATCGCTTGCGTACGTCGCCTCGAGATTCGAGAACTCGAGCGCGACGTTCGGTTTGTCGAGATGCTCACTGCTCGCGAGAAGCCCCATTATCCTCTCGTCGGGGACATCGGCGGCGGTAACGTGACACTTCGCGACGTCATCGAGGAAGCCGGGAGGATAGACCGCCATCGCCAGCCGTCCCGCCGCCTCCTCGGAATCCGCGGCCGTGTGGCTCCAATCGAGCAAGCGGTTGATGTTCGGCGAGACCATATAGCCGTCGACCGGCTCAGCGGGCCAGGTCACCAGCCACGAGACCACGCCGACGGACATGTCCGCCGCCGACAGAATCTCCCAGAAAGCCCGCGCCTTTCGCATGTTGCCGCTGGTCGGGGTTGCGTCCTTCGTCTGTCCCTCTCCCACCAGGAACGCCGAGATCCCGTGCTTCTCCTCGCTCTTGCCGGTGGCCATGCTCGTCCAGATGCTGGGCGACCGGAAGGGGGGAACCGAACGCAGCACTCCCGAGACGCCTCGTTCCTTGAGTCCGGCGATGTTCGGAAGTCTGCCCTCACTGATCATGGCGTCGACGCGGTCCCAGTCGAGACCGTCGACGCCGATGAGAACGACGCGCGGCGGAGACCATGTCGCGACCCCGCCGCGGTCCTCATCGCCGCCGCAGCCGGCAAGCACGAGAACGCCCGCCAGCATCAGAGCCGCCAGACGGAGCGACGCATCCCTCGCCCAACCCCTACACTCTCCCATCGTCAAGAACCCCCGTCTACCTGAGCGCGCGCGACAGCGCCTCGCCGTCGAAGTCGATTCCGGTCTCGATGCCGGCGGCCGCCAGCACGGTCGGCGCGAAGTCGGTGATCGAGCCCTCCGGGATCCGGACGCCCGGCGCAAGGAGCGGGCCCGAGGCCATCCAGCAACCCTCTTCGCTGTGCATGTGCTGTCCGACCTTCGGTCTGTCGTGTGCATCGAACTCGATGCCCGCGTATCCGTGATCGGCGACGAGCGCTATGGTCGTGTCCTCGCCGCACGCATCGATCAGCTCGCCGAGAAGCGTGTCGACGAACTCGTAATACTCGTCTATCGTGCCGCCGAGCGCCTCGATCTGCCCGACGAAGAACTCCTCGTCCTCGGGCCGCGCGTCGATCCGCTCGAAGGGCTCAGGGTCCATGTAGTGCCAGAACCTCTGGGACACTGTGTTCAGGCCCTCGAGATAGACGCAGACGACGTCGGCGTCGACCGCGCGCAATCCGCTCAGTGCCACGTCGAGGGTGCTCCTGTCACCGGCGTACGCCGCGGCGAGGCTCTTGTAGTTCTGCCCCACGAGCGCCTCGGGACCGAGCCTCGAGTCCGCGTCGATGAACCCCAGAAGGTCCTTCCGTTCGACGGCACCCGGTTCGACCACCAGAGCGTCCACGAACTCGACCCGCTCGGGGGGGTGGACACCCGCGGCGTAGTCCCCGCCGTGAGCTCGCTCGAGCACATATTGTTCGTAGGGGCTCATCATGAGGCCGTCGACGGCTTCCGCAGGCCAGGTCCCCGGCCACCCGGCCACGCAGACACGAAGCCCCTTCGAGTCCGCGATCGTCCAGAGCGTCTCCGCCTTCCGGTTCGACGGCACGGGCTCGGGCTCGACCTGCACCTCGCGTCGGGTCACGGAGGGAACGCCGAAGCCGTGGTTCTCGGGGGTCATGCCTGTTGCGACGCTCGTCCATGAGACACGCGGGTCCGTCGTCTTGCCGAGATTCGTGAAGGTCTGCACGGCGCCCTGATCCATGATGTTCCCGATGTGCGGGAGCCTTCCGTCGGCGACGAGACGCTCCACGATGTCGATCTCGAGTCCCTCGACGCCGAGGACGAGGAGCCGTACGTTGCCCGGTCCCGTGGCGTAGCGCTCTCGCTTTTCAGCCCGGCCGCCGGCTCCGGGTCTGAACCACACGACGGCGGCGGCGACGGCCAGAACGATGATGAGGGCAATGGTGATGCGTTCGAATCTCATCGGCATTCCTCTTCCGATCCCGTGGGACAGACCAGCTCACTCTATGTAACCGAGCGACCTCAGTCGCTCGCGCACCTGCTCTCTCGTCGCATCGTCGACGACGACCGGTCCCTCTCGAGAGGAACGTCCTCCTCCGTGCGACTCGACGAAGCTGATCACAGGCGCGTTCTCGAACGCCTCGACCGGCACGCGACCCGACATGTCCCGGCCGACGGGCCTCCCCGCGAGCGCCAGAACAGTCGGAGCGATATCGTAGACGGTCGCTCCCTCGATCGTCGAGCCGGGCGCAATGCCCGGTCCGTTCAGGATCACGACTCCCTCGAGGCCATGCTGCTGAAGGAGCATGCGTTTCGGACCGTCACCGAAGTCGCCGGGCCCCCTGAATCCGTGATCGGAGCAGATGAGCACTGTCGTGTCGTCCGGATAACGTTCGAGAATGCGCGCGATCTTCTCGTCGGTGTAACGGTAGTACTCCTCGACGAGTCCGCCGAACGCCTCGGCGTACCCGACGAGGCTCTCCGACCGTTCGCCCTCCTGACTGAATGCCGGCCTGGACTCGGCGTCCATGTACAGCCAGAACGCGTGGCAGACCTCGTCCACGCCCCTGAGATAGACACACGTCAGGTCCGGAATCCCCTCCGAATCCAGGAGGGCCAGGGTCACGTCGACCGCCGTCTCGTCACCTGACAGCGCCTTGCTCAGAATGTGTCCGTTGTTGCCCTCGAGGCTCTCAAGCCCGAGCTCGCCGGATGTGTTCACGAAGCGGCTCATCTCGGCGACGGTGGCCGAATCCGGCGGTCTGGCATGCGCTGCCACGAGTTCCAGAATTTCCGGCGGATAGACCTCGGCACCCGACTGGACGAGCTGACGAGGGTTCCTGACGGCCTCGGAGACCATGAAGCCGTTGACGGGCCAGGCGGGAGAAGTTACGAGCCAGGCGACCACTCCCACGGTCTGTCCCGCGTCCCCGCAGATGTCCCAGAACGCTCCCGCCCTCCACTCGGCGCTGGTGAGGTAGTGCGTGATACCGTGGTCCTCGGGAGCAAGTCCCGTCGCGATGGTGGTCCAGATGACGGGCGACGTCTCGCGTGGATCGAACGAGTGCAGTCGGCCCGACGCACCTGACTCGATGAGCCGAGAGAACGTCGGAAGCTCACCGGCGTCGAGAAGCGGTTCGAGCACGCTCCACTCCGCTCCGTCCACGCCGATAACGAGCAGCGGACCTTCCCGCGATGCGCCGCTCAGCCTCGCGTCGCCGTCGCAGCCCGCCAGCACCGCGAGGCCTGCGAGCGCCGTGAAAGCGAGTACCGTCCTGACGGCGGGCAAGCGCATGTTCCTCTCCTACTGGATGTAGCCGAGCGACCTCAGCCGCTCGCGCACCTCATCGTCGACCGGCGACTCGATCGGCGCCGCATCGTCGGCGGCGCGCCCTCCACCATACGACGCGACGTACTCGATCGGATGCGCGGTCGCGAACTCGGCGGTCAGGGCCTCCGTGAGCACGCGCCCCTGCATCTCGCGCGACACAGGGAAACCCGCAAGGGCCAGCATCGTCGGCGCGATGTCATAGACGGTCGCTTCATCGATCGTCACGCCGGACCTGATGCCGGGACCGCTCAGGATGACGACGCCGTCCAGCCCGTGCTGGTCCTCGCCCATCCACGGCGTCTGAGCGCCGAACTCCCCCGGACCGCGGAACCCGTGATCGGAGCAGACGACCACCGTCACGTCGCCCGGGAAGAGGGACAGGAGCTTGCCGACCTGCTCGTCGGCATAGCGGTAGTACTCGGGAACGAGATCGTGAAGCGCCTCCGCCTGACGCTCGAGCCGCACCGAACGCTCGTCTTCCGACGCGACATCGGGTCTCGTGGCCGGGTCCATGTAGATCCAGAACCCGTGGCTGACCTCGTCCACGCCTCGCATGTAGATGCAGGTGAGATCCGGCAGATCGCCGGCTTGGAGAAGCTCTATTGACACGCCGACCACGGACTCGTCGCCGGAGAGAGCGCGCGTCAGGATGGTGCGGTTGTTGCCGTCAAGGCTCTCTATCCCGAGCTCGCTTTCTGTGTCGACGAACCGCTCCATCTCCTCCACCGTGATCGATCCGGGCGACCGGACGAACGGAGCGAGCCGGTCGGTCAGATCGTACGGGTAGACGACCCCCCTCTCCTCGCCTCCCGCCCGGAAGCGTTCGAGGTACTGGAGATGCTGGGAGACCATGAACCCGTTGACCTCCCACGCCGGCCACGTCACGAGCCATCCGACCACGCCGACGGAACAGTCCGCCTCGCCGTAGATGTCCCAGAACGCGGGCGCCGTCCACATATTGCTTGAGAGCGGCGTCGCGCTGATGTCGCGCGAGCCCTTCGTTCCGCTCAGGAACCCCGCTACGCCGTGCTCCTCGGGCGGGAGACCGGTCGCGATCGTCGCCCAGATGACGGGCGAGCGCCGCCTGGGATCGAGCGACCGAAGCGGTCCCGACGCGCCGTTCTCTATGAGCCGGGCGAGGTTCGGAAGCTCCCCCGACTCCAGAAGCGGCTGGATGACGTCCCACTCCGCACCGTCGATGCCCAGGAGCACGATCGGAGCGTCGAGCTCCGACTCAGGACCGGCTGTCTTCTCCCTCTCACCCCCGCAGCCTCCGAAGCCTACGAGCGCAAGGAGCGCGAGCACTGTAACGATGGTCAGTCGCTGCTTCATCTGCCATCCACCTTGTGAGCTTTGTCGAGTCTCGCGGCGCGTTGCCGATGGGCCGTGGACGCCCGGCCGCTATTCGATGTACCCGAGCGAGCGGAGCCTCTCCCGAATCTCCTCGTCGACCGGCGATTCGATCGGCTCATCCTCGCCGCCCCGCTCACCCGTCTCGTAGGTGGCGATGGTCGTGACGGGGTTCGACTCGAGGAAGCCGGGATCGATCGCCTCCGTGAGTACCCTTCCGTCCATATCCTCAGCCACCGGCATCCCGTAGAGAGCCAGCATGGTCGGCGTGAGATCGAGTACGGACGGCTCGTGGAGCTCGCGTCCGGCCACGACGTCCTTCCCCCACAGGCAGACGAACCCCGTGCGGTCGTGCATCGCGATGCCCCATGCGTAGTCGTCGCCCCGGAGCTTCGGGCCCGAGTGTCCATGGTCCGACGTGACGAGAACGGTCGTTTTCTCGTCAGCCAGACGAAGGAGCTCGGCGAGGACGCCGTCCATGTACTCGTAATAACGGGGGATCACCTCACCGAAGGTCTCGGCCTCCTCCTCCGTCATCGTCGGTCCCGTCTCGGGCAGCATGTCGACCCAGAAGAAGTGACTGGGACCGTCGACGCCCCGGAAGTAGACGGCGAAGAAATCGGTCGGTACGCTCGCTCCCAGCTCGAGCGCCACGAGCCTGGTCGTCTCGTCGGTCGCCAGCGAGACCTTGAGCGCCTCGACGCGGGCGCGCGCCTCTTCGCCCCTCGGAAGGCCCCCACGCAGAAAGGCCGCCGCGCTGCCGTCGTCGATATCGGTCGACGCGAGTCGAAGCGGCGCCAGCGAGTCGGCCAGTCCCGCGGGATAGGTCACGGCCTCGGGCACGTCGCCTCCGGGGCCCGCGCCGTAGTTGAAGTGGCTGGTGACAAGGTACCCGTTCACGGGCGTCGCCGGCCACGTCGCCAGCCAGCCTGTGACGCCGACTGTGCGGTCCCTGTCCCCCAGGATGTCCCAGACCGCGTCGACGCGCCTCACGTTGGAGGTCAGGGGTACGTCCGTTCCTCCCGTGTTCCGTTTCGCGAACCCCGTGATGCCGTGTTTGTCGGGCGTCTTTCCCGTGGCGATGCTCGTCCAGATGACGGGAGACTCGAGGATCTCGAGCGACACGAGCTCTCCCCACGAGCCTTCGCGCATGAGCCGCGCGAACGTGGGGAGCCTGCCGCTCTCGAGAAGCGGCGCCATGACGTCCCACTCGAGGCCGTCGATGCCGATGACCATGAGACGTCGCTCGACGTCGACAGAGGCGTCGTCGCCACACGACGTCAGGACCAGCGCCGGGATGAGCGCCGCGAGCAGGAGCGTGCGTCGAAGCCGTGCGTGAATGCGCACTGGCACCCCCCTCCGGCCCGGCGGCTCCGCGCGGCCGCGACCGGACATGAAACGGGCCGGAGGCGACCGGTCAGGCCGACCCCGGCGGAATTGCTACTCGATGTAGCCGAGCGACCTGAGCCGCTCCTTGATCTCTTCGTCCACGGCCGACTCGAGGCTCTCGGACAGGTCGCCTGTGAATCTCGAATCGACCTCGTAGGTGTCCACGTAGCTCACGGGCCGCGCTTCGAGGCGACCGTCGGCGATGACCTCATTCAGGACGAAGCCGTCCATGTCGCGCGCGACGGGCAGCCCGTAGAGCGCAAGGAGCGTCGGTGTGACATCGAAGACGCTCGCCTCGCCGACCTCGCCCCTCTCCGCGATGCCGGGGCCGGCGGCGGCCAGCACCCCGAGAGGTCCGTGCATCCAGATACCGAACCGGAGCCCATGCTCGGATTGATGCGGTCCGCGGAAGCCGTGGTCTGAACAGATGATAAGCGTGGTGTTCTCGTCGATCCTGTCAAGGACGTCTCCGACGAACTCGTCCATGTGTTCGTAGTATCTCGGGATCACGTCCGAGAAGGTCGTGATGGACTCCTCGCTGAGCTGGGAACCTCCGAGCGAAGAAGGGTCCATCTGACCCCAGTACCTGTGGCAGCACAGGTCGAGCCCGTTGAGATAGACGGCGAAGAAGTCGAGGTCCTCTTCGGTCTCGAGAAGATGAAGCGCGATGTTCCAGACGGACTGGTCGTTCGCGTAGATGGTGCGTAGCGACTCCACGCCGCCCTCGATGTCCGGCGGCGGCGACTCGCGCCATGCGTCTCCGTTCATGAAGAACTCGATCTCGTCATCGGTCGTCCTGGTCGCCGGCTTCCTGAGATGCCCGATCCGGTCGATAAGCTCAGGAGGGTACGTGACATCCTCAATGGTACCGAAGCCGTCCTCCGGCGCGAACGGAATCCGGTCGGATATCCAGTACCCGTTGGTCTCACGAGCGGGCCACGTCACCATCCAGTTGAGGACAGCGACACGCCGGCCGTTGTCGCCGAGGATGTCCCAGATCGGCCTCGCCTTCCACCCGAACGAGTTGAAGAGCGGCGCCGACTCGGTCCCCTCAACGAAGTCGCTGATGCCGTGCTTTCTCGGGCCCTTGCCCGTCGCGATGGACGCCCAGATCATGGGCGACTTGATGAGCGGCTCGATGGTGCGCAGGTCGGCGCGCGTGCCGGCGCGGACCACGCGCTCGATGTTCGGCAGCCGTCCTTCCTCGATGAGCGGGTCAGCGACGCGCCAGTCCATGCCGTCGATCCCGAGGAGGACGACCTTCATGTCGTCGCCGCCCCCGCCGCATCCGCCGACAAGGAACGTCACGACGGCGGCGATCAGAACCACCGCGAGAACGACCCCGCGCCATCCTCTCTCGTGTCGCATCCGTCTCACTTCCCGTTCGTCCCCTCTGTCTCTCCCTCGAGCACGACCAGCGCGAAGTCGGCGATCCTGAGGAAGAGCTTCCGCACCTCGCTCAGAAGTCCCAGTCGCGCGCTTCGTAGCGTCTTGTCGTCCACCATCACCATCACGTCGTCGAAGAACGTATCGATCGGTTTCCGGAGCGCAAGGAGTTCGCGGACCGCGGCCTCGTAGTCGCCGTCGTCCATGGCCCGTTCGACGGCGTTCGCGGCCTGCGCGCGCGCTTCCTCCAGCGCGACGGCCGCGGGCTCGACGAGCGCCGCCGGCTCGTGCCCGGGCTCCCCCTGTCCCTTAAGGATGTTCATCACGCGCCGCGCGCCGATGACGAGCGGAGCGAAATCCTCCGCTTCGCGGAAGTGGGACAGGGCCTGGAGCCTGGGCCGAACGCCGACCAGACGGTCGAACGACGCCTCGAGCACGGCGTCGACGAGATCGTAGTCGTGCCCCGACTCGATGAGGACGACCCTCGCCCGCTGGCGCAGAAAGTCGACGACCATCGAGACGAGTTCGTCGCGCTCCGCGCCGCCGACGCCGAAGAGCTCGGCCGAACGACTCACCAGCTCCTCGAACGACAGCGGAAGGCGCTTCTCGTCGACTATTCTGATGAGTCCTATCGCCTGTCGTCGCAGCGCATACGGGTCCTGCGAGCCAGTCGGCACGAGACCCGCCGAGAAGCAGCCGACGATCGAGTCGAGCCGGTCGGCGATACTCAAGATGGTGCCCGCGTCGCCCTGAGGCAAGGCGTCCCCGGCGAACCGCGGCATGTAGTGCTCTACGATGGCCTGCGCCACTGAATCCGGTTCACCGGACTGAAGAGCGTATTCACGCCCCATGGCGCCCTGAAGCTCGGTGAACTCCTTCCCGTCCTTCACCATCTCGGTCACGAGGTCGGCCTTGGCGAGTCTCGCCGCGCGCGCCACCACGTCGGGGTCGGGCACGTTCAGACGCCCGGCGATGTGCCCGGCCAACGCCTCGATGCGCTCGGTCTTCTCGTAGAGGCTCCCGAGCCCCTCCAGCCAGACGACGTTCTTCAGGCGCTCGACCTTGGACGCGAGCGGCGTCCTCGTGTCCTCTCGCCAGTAGAAGACCGCGTCGTCGAGGCGCGAGACGAGCACGCGCTCGTTGCCCTCGCGGATCCCCCGGACACCCTCCGGCAACCCGTTCGCCACGCAGAGGAACCGGGGGAGCAGCTTCCCCTCGTCCGACTCGACGGCGAAGTAGCGCTGGTGCCCCTTCATCGCGGCGACGATGACGTGCCGCGGAAGCTCCAGGAACCGCTCGTCGAAGCCGCCCGCGAAGAGCATGGGTCGCTCGGTCAGGAAGGTGACCTCTTCGAGGAGCGCTTCATCCGGGACGACCCGGCCGCCGCACTCGTCGGCCGCCAGCCGGTCAGCCTCGGACGCGATGAACTCCCTGCGTTTCCTATGGTCGGCCATCACGTGGGCCCGCGCCAGCACGTCCTCGTAGTCGTCCGCGCCCGACACGCGATGGGGCCCCGGCGCGTGGAAGCGGAGCCCGATGGTCTCGTTCCCGGCCCTGAGGCCGGCGTACTCGAGGTCGAGCACGTCGGCGCCGAGCATCGCGACGAGCCACCGGATCGGCCGGGCGAACCTGACGTCCGGCCCCCAGCGCATCGTCTTCGGGAACGTGACGGCGCCAATGGCGCCGGCGATGAGGCCGGGAAGCACCACCGAGGCGTCCTTCCCCTCGTCCGTGACCTCCACGCGCACGTACTCGTCGACGACCTCGAGCGCCTCGACGTCGACGCCCTGGGAGCGGGCGAAGCCGGTGGCCGCCTTCGTCGGCTTCCCGTCCTCGTCGAACGCGATGCGCGCCGGCGGCCCGGTGACGGTGCGCGTGACCGTCTCCTGCGTGTCCGCGACATTGCGGACCATCATGGTGAGGCGACGAGGCGTCGCCATCGTCTCCACAGCGTCGAAGGCGAGGCGGGCGTCGTCGAACTCGCCGGCCAGGGCGTCCTCGAGCTGCCGGAGCGCGGGGAGGATGTACGACGCGGGGATCTCCTCCGCGCCGATCTCGATGAGGAGGTCCTTCGGCATCAGGCGGCCCTCCCTTCAGCGCTCTCCCGTGTGCCGGTATCCCCGCCGGGCGAGCCTTCGTCCGTCTCCGTCCGCGGTCTCTCATCCTCAGGCAGAAGCGGGTAACCCATCTCCTCGCGCTGCTTCATGTAGAGAATGGCAGACCGCCGCGCCAGACGACGGACCCGGGTGATGTACCCGGTGCGCTCGGAGACGCTGATGGCGCCTCGGGCGTCGAGAATGTTGAACGTGTGGGAGCACTTGAGAACGTAGTCGTACGCGGGAGCCAGGACGCCCTTCTCGAGAAGGCGTTCCGCCTCCTTCTCATAGCGGTCGAAGAGCATCCGGTGCAGCTCGATGTCCGCCTCCTCGAAGTTGAACTTCGAGAACTCCACCTCGTACTGGCGCTCCAGCTCGCCGAATGAGACGCCGGGCGCCCACTCGAGGTCGAAGAACCGGTCGACGCCCTGAAGGAACGTGGCGAGGCGGCCCAGGCCGTAGGTGATCTCCGCGGGAATGACCGCGAGGTCGATCCCCCCTGCCTGCTGGAAGTAGGTGAACTGGGTGATCTCCATCCCGTCGATCCAGACCTCCCAGCCGAGGCCGGAGGCCCCGAGCGTCGGCGACTCCCAGTCGTCCTCGACCAGTCGGACATCGTGCCGACCGAGGTCGATGCCGATCGCCTCGAGACTTCCGAAGTAGACGTCGAGAACGTCGGCGGGAGCCGGCTTCAGAATGACCTGGTACTGAAGGAACTGCTGCATCCGGATGGGGTTCTCGCCGTAGCGTCCGTCCTTGGGTCGGCGCGACGGCTCGACGTACGCGACCCTCCAGGGCTCCGGTCCCAGACTCCGGAGGAACGTCGCCGGGTTGAACGTACCGGCTCCGACCTCCGAGTTGTAGGGCTGCACGATGACGCAGCCGTACTCGGCCCAGTAGTCCTGCAGATTGAGGATGATGTCCTGGAAGAGGAACCCGCGCCTCTTTGTCATGATGGCCCTTCCGTCCCGTTCGTTCGGTGGTTCATGCGTCGAAGCTGCGCCATG
Organism: uncultured bacterium; assembly: GCA_964596015.1. Classification (GTDB taxonomy): domain Bacteria; phylum Joyebacterota; class Joyebacteria; order Joyebacterales; family Joyebacteraceae; genus WJMD01. The sequence goes on from CAZQSB010000002.1 coordinate 14,482, forward strand.
AAGTCGAGCGATCGGAGCTTCAGCCTTCGGTCGGTGTGCGATTCGAGGAACGACAGGAGGACGTCCGTCACGTCGTCGCGAAGGGGCGCCTCGAGCCCGATCGAGTGGACCCGCTCCCCCCGCGCCAGGTCGAGAGCGAGCGCAGCGACGTCGCCCCCAGCCGCTCCCTCGGCTCGCCCGTTCCTCAGGCACTCCGGGCACACGGCCCCGCCGAGGAGCGGCGAGAACCCGGGCCCGACGCCCGGCGGCCCCCCGCAGACGACACAGCTCCCTGTCTGCGGCTCGTATCCGAGCCGCCGCGCGAGGGCCATGGCGAACCGCCAGAGGAGGGCGTCCAGGTCTTCCTCCGGCGCGTCCGCTGCGGCCCGAAGGCCGGCCTCGAGCGCTTCCTCCAGCCCCCGCACCGGCTCGCCGTCCGGAACCAGCCGGTCGACGAGCTCGACGAGCGCGGAGGCGTACGCCATGCGCACCGGGTCGCGTCGAAGCGCGGCCTCGTCGTGTTCGATATCGGCCGACGACAGCAGGTGGAGGTCGCGTCCTTCCTTCAGGTAGAAAACCACCCCGGACACCATCATAGGCTCCAGGGCGGCCCCGAAACGGCTCCCACCCTTCCTCGCGCCCTTCGCGACCAGGCGCACCTTCCCGTAGTCGCGAGTATAGCACACGACGACCTTGCTCGTCTCGCCGAGCCTGTACGTCCGGAGGACGACGCCCCTTGAACTGACGGGCGCCACGCGCGCTCCTTCCCTGGAGAAGACGCTCCGCGCCCGCCGACCGACGCCGCGAAGCGTTCTTTCGGCGAACCAGTCGACCGGCTGTCGCTACTCGAGCCGGTCGATGAAGAGCGTCGCGAGCCCCAGATACACGAGAATGCCGAGGATGTCGTTCAGCGTCGTGACGAACGGGCCCTGGGCGACAGCCGGATCGATGCCGAGCCGTCGGAGCAGGAACGGCATGACGGTCCCGAGGGTCGCGGCGACGAGAATGACCGAGGCCAGCGCCGAGCCGACGACCAGCGCCAGCCGCCAGTCCGCGAGCCAGAGCGACACGATGAGATAGACGGCTACGCCGAGGACGACGGCGTTCGTCAGCGCCACCCGCCACTCGCGGAAGAGGCGCATCCTGGCGTCGCCCGGGAGGCCGCGGACGCCGTGCATGCCGCGCACGATGATCGTCGACGTCTGGAGCCCCACGTTCCCTCCCATGGCGGTGATCACCGGAATGAAGAACGCGAGCGCCAGGACCCTCTCCAGAGAGAACCGATAGAGGTTCATGACGGTCGCGGACCCGAGCCCGCCGGCGGCCCCGACGATGAGCCACGGCAGGCGGATGCGGGAGATCCGGAGCGCCGACTCCTCCTGGTACTCCTCGTCGCTCGTGCCCGCCATGATGCTGATGTCCTCTTCGGTCTCCTCGTGGATGACGTCGATGATGTCGTCGACGGTGATGCGGCCGACGAGTTGACCGAGACGGTCGACGACGGGTATCGCGACGAGATCGTACCTTCTGAAGACGTGGGCCACGTCCTCCTGGTCCATCTCCGTCGAGACGGAGACGACCTCGGGCTCCATGATGTCGGCCACCCTGGACTCCGACCGCGCCAGCACGAGCTCCCTGAGCGGGAGCACGCCGCGGAGCCTGTGGTAGCGATCGGTCACGTAGACGTTATGGATCTCGTCGATCTCGTCCGCCGCCTTGCGGATGAGCTCGACCGCGTCCTGCACGCGGGCGTCCTGATTGACGTAGACGAGCTCCGACGACATGATGCCGCCCGCCGACTCATCCGCGTAGCGGAGCAGTGACTCGATGTCGCCCCGCTCCTCCTCGTCGACCATGGAGAGGACTTCGAACTGCCGCGTCTCGTCGAGGGCGCCGACGACGTCGGCGGCGTCGTCGGACTCGAGCTCGGAGGCGAGCGCGGCGACGGTTTCGGAGGGCATGTCCCGGAGGACGTCCTCGAGGCTGTGGTCCTCGATGTTCATCAGGACGTCGGCCGCCATTTCGGACGGCAGAAGCGACAGGACTCTCCCTATCAGGTCCGCGTCGAGACGGTCGAGAGCGAAGGCCGCGTCGGCCGGATGGAGTTCAAGAACCTCCCCCGCGAGTTCCGACGGCGCGCTCTCGGGATTGAGCTCGAGCACCAGGTTCTCGCTCGCGTCTCTCATGCTCCGCTCTCCGTGTCGGGACCGTTGGCCGTCCGCGACAGCGCTCCCGCCGAGATGATGTAGCGGAGCCCTTCGTTCACGGTCATCGGGAGCTCCCTCACGTCCTCCTTCGGCACGAGGATGAAGTAGCCCGAAGTCGGGTTCGGGGTCGTCGGGAGGAACACGCTGACGAGTTCCTTTCCGACTATTACGTCGAGCTGCCCGGCGCACTCCGACGTCAGGAAGGCCATCGACCACGTGCCCGGGTGCGGGAACGGGATGAGGACGACCTTCCGGAAGCTCGTCGAGCGCTCTTCGAGGATCGCGCCGAAAAGCTGCTTGATGGTGATGTAGATCCAGCGGATGACGGGTATTCGTTCGAGCATACCATCGAAGAGCTCGATAAGCCTGCGTCCGATGATGTTGCTGGCGATGGCCCCGATGCCGAGGATGAGCACGACAAGGGCAACGAACCCCACGCCCGGGATCGGTCGTCCATAGTAGACGCTGATGAAACGCCCGAGGATGGAGTCGAGAGCGACGAAGAGCTTCCACAGGATGAACGCGCTGACCGCGGCGGGCAGGATGACCGCCAACCCGGTCAGAAAGTACCTGCGGAGAATGCGCCCCATGCTCTCGGGCTCTGGAGCTCTGATCTCGTCGGGAGCGTGATGCGGCCGGCGGCCGCCCGGCGGCGGGTCGCCGCTGGCGGGACCGGACCCCGCGCCTACGCCGTTGGCTTGCGTCTGTTCCACCGCTTCCTCACACGGATCTTGCCGATCCTCGTTGCGCTGGCCGAGATGATCCGGAACTCGAGCCCGGCGAGCACGATCTCCTCGCCCGGTTCGGGGATCCTGCCGAGTTCCTCGAGAAGAAGCCCGGCGAGCGTGTTGTACTCGCCCTCGGGCAGGTCGACGTTCAGCGCGTCCTCGACCGCGTCGATCTCGGCGCGCCCGTCGATCATGAACAGGTCTGCGTCGAGCTTCCGCACGGGCGCGGCGCCGACGTCGTATTCGTCCTCGATCTCGCCCGTCAGCTCCTCGATGAGGTCCTCGAGCGTGACGATGCCCGCGACGCTCCCGTGCTCATCGACGACCACAGCCATGTGCTGCCTGCGGGCCTGGAGCTCCCGGAAGAGCTCGTCGCACATCTTGGTCTCCGGCACGTGCGGCATCGGCCGCACGAAGCCCTCGACCGAGATGGAACGCGGGACGCCCAGGAGGTCCTTTGAGTGGATCATGCCCAGGATCCGGTCGCGCTCCTCTGTGAAGACGGGCAGCCTCGAGAAGCCGTGCCGCTCGATCAGTCTGACCGCGTCCTGAACGGTCGCCTCGGGCGTCAGTCCGATCACGTCGACCCTCGGTACCATCACCTCCTCGACCGTCGTGAGCGCGAACTCGAAGATGCCCGAAATGAGCTTCGTCTCCTCCCGGTCGACGGCTCCGGCGAGCTCTCCCTCGCTCGTCAGAAGCAGGCGGAGCTGGTCCTTCGTCATTTTCCGGCGCCACGTCCTCGTCTGGACGCCGGCCGGCCTGAGCACAAGACGGGCGACGCCGGTGGACAGGAAGATGACGGGCGACAGGACCCAGTAGAACGCGCGGAGAGGATGGATGACCTTGAGCGTGATCGCGTCGCTCTTCCTCAGTCCCCAGACCTTCGGGATGATCTCGCCGATGATGAGCATGAAGACCGTCACGAGCACCGTGGAGATGAGCCCCACGACGCCGGAGGGCGCTCCGCGAAGCACCTGCTCGAGCCGCCAGGAGAAGAGCGACGAGGTCATGATGACGGCGATGTTGTTCCCGACGAGCGTCGTCCCGAGGAGCTTCTGCGGGTCGCCGACGAAGCTCTCGATGGCGCGGGCGCCCCGCCTCCCCTTCTCGAGCCAGTGCTCGAGACGTATCCAGTTCATCGAAACGAGCGCCGTCTCGGAGCCGGAGAAGAAGGCCGACAGCACGAACCCGAGGACGATGAGCAGGATCGTCGTCATGACGGCTCCTCCTCTTCCTCGTCCACATCCTCGATACGCACGATCAGCACTCTGGTGATGCGCTGGTCCTCGACCTCCTCGATGGTGAACTCGTACCCGTCGCGCTCGATCTTCTCGCCCACGGACGGGATGCGCCCGAACGCGTCCATGAGGTATCCGCCGAGGGTCTCGACCTCCTCCTCACGGAGCTCCACGTCGTGGTCTTCCTCGAGCTCGTCGAGCCTGATCGTTCCCTCGGCGAGCATGGTGCTCCTGTTCACGACCTGGACGAGCGGCTCCTCGACGTCGTGCTCGTCGCGGATCTCCCCGACGATCTCCTCGATGAGGTCCTCGAGCGTGACGAGCCCGGCCGTTCCGCCGTACTCGTCGACGACGATCGCGATGTGGACCCTGTCCCGCTGGAGCTCGCGGAGGAGTTCCCCCGCCTTCTTGCTCTCGGGCGTGTAGGTGACCGGCCGGGTGAGGTCACCGATGGTCCTCGCCTGCTCCTCTTCGTCGAAACGCAGCAGGTCCTTCGCGTAGAGGATGCCCGTCACGTGGTCGATGTCCTCGTGGTACACGGGGAACCTGGAGAAGCCGAGCTCTCGGACCTTCTCGATGGCCCTGCCGACGTTCAGCGTGTCCTCGAGCGCGTCCATGTCGACGCGCGGGACCATGAGCTCGCGGACGAGCGTGTCCCCGAACTCCATCACGCTGTCGATCATGTCGCGCTCGTCCTCTTCGAGGGTGCCCCGCTCCTCGGAGATCGCGACGATGGTCCGAAGCTCCTCCGCGGTCACGAACGGATGCTCTCTGGCCGACGCGCCGCCGGAGAGCCTCTCGAAGAGCGAGTAGAGCGCTGAGATGGGTCCCCTGAACGCCCTCATGACCGACATGAGAAGGGGCGCGGTGCGCCTTGCGAAGACGAGGTTGCGCTGCATCGCGTACATCTTGGGCGCGATCTCGCCGGCCACCAGGATGACGAACGTGATGACGCCGACCTCGATCGCGATGACAAGGCCTTCAGGATACTCAAGTGCGCGAGCGATGCGGAGAGCCAGGAGCGCGCCCAGCGAACCGATGGCCACGTTGACGAGGGTGTTGCCGAGGAGTATCCCGATGAGCAGCCGGTCCGGGTCGCGCATGAGGCGGCGGATCCGGCTCTCCTCGTCCATTTCGCTGAGTTCCAGCCTGGAGAGAGAGAAGTAGGCTGTCTCGGAGCCCGAGAAGGCTCCGGAGAAGTAGAGAAGCGCGGCCAGTCCCGCCGCGGCTGCTATCATGGCGATCATCGACGCATCGCCTCTCTGTTCGGTTCACAGTGACGGCCCACGGCCTGACCCGCGCCGCGTCACAGCGCGCCTTCAGCTGCGGCGGGCGGGCGGCCCGGGGATCAGCGCCGTCAGAGCTCCGCGGCAGTGTCGCGGACGTAGCGGTTCTCGAGCAGGCGCATCTCTCTGCGCTCGTCCGCCTTCTCGTGATCGTAGCCGAGCAGGTGCAGCACGCCGTGCGCCGTCAGCTTGAGGATCTCCCGTTCGGGGGTCCTGCGATACCGACGCGCCTGAACCGCGGCCCTGTCGGTCGAGATGATGACGTCACCCAGAACGGTCTCCGAGCCGGTCTCGACGGCCGGGCCTTCTCCCTCAGACAGGGCGAACGCCAGGACGTCGGTCGGGCGATCGACGTCGCGGAAGTCCCGGTTGAGCTCGTGGATCCGCTGGTCGTCGACGAAGCTCACCGTGACGTCCGCGTCACCGAAGTCGTGATCGGAGAGGATCCGCGTGACGATCCGCCGGACCGCTCGCCGGTCGACGCCGGGCGCGTTTCTCGGCGCGGTGATCCTAATCGCCATCGGCCTCTTCCGTCTCGTCGCCCTCGCCGGGCTCGTTCCCGGACGCGGCCTCTTCCTCCTCCTGGTCGGGGTACTTCACGCGCTGGTGATACATCCCGACGAGCACGCGGAAGAAGGCGTCGCGGATCTTCCTGAGATCGGAGAGCGTCAGCTCGGCGTCATCGAGCTGATGGTCGTGCCATCGCTTCTCGATGACCGCGTCGATCTCGGTCTCGATGCGCTTCGGGGTCAGCTGCTCGCCTATCGAGCGAATGCGCGCTTCGATGGTGTCGGCGAGAGAGATGATGGCCGATTCCTTGCTGCGCGGCCTCGGGCCCGGATAGCTGAAGTCGGCGGCGTGCACCTGGCCTTCCTCGCCCGCCTCCTCCACGGCCTTCCTGTAGAAGAACTCCATCCTGCTCGTGCCGTGGTGCTCGCGAATGATGTCGATGATGGGCTCAGGCAATCCCTCCTTGCGCGCCAGTTCCTCGCCGTCCTTGACGTGCGACCGGATGACGAGGCTCGACACCTTCGGACGAATGCTCCTGTGCTTCGAGTCCTCGGGCTCGATGCCCTGCTGGTTCTCGACGAAGTACCCGGGCGTCACGAGCTTCCCGATGTCGTGGTAGTAGGCCCCGACGCGCGCCAGGAGTCCGTTCGCCCGGATCGCCTCGGCCGCGGCCTCGGCGAGGTTCCCCACGACGATGCTGTGATGATACGAGCCCGGCGCCGCCATCGCCATCTTCCTCAAGAGCGGCTTGTTCATGTCGGCGAGCTCGAGGAGCGTGATGTCGGTGGTGACCTTGAAGCCACGCTCGAAGAGAGGCAGCGTCACGACAACGACACCCATGCTGACGATGGCGTTCAGACCGCCCCACCCGCACCGCGTCAGCGTCTCAAGGCTGAGGTCGACGCGGGCGATGTCGGCCACGGCGATCGCCACGGCGTACGCGGCCACGACGCGGATGCCCGACCAGTAGAAGTCCTCGCGGTGTCTCACCCGTCGGACGGTGTAGGCCGCCACCATCCCCGCCACGAGCGACACGAAGACGTAGGGTATCCCCAGTCCCGCGTACACGGCCGAGAGAAGGACGGTGACCGTCGTCGCGATGACCGCTATCTCGAACCCGAACAGCATCGAGGCCAGCATGGCCAGCACGGCGACCGGGATGAGGTACGGCGAGAGCTCGGGAACGCTCCTGACGACCCCGGCGCCCGCCATGACGATGACGAGCAGCACGATGAACAGCACCTGGCACCTGAGGTCGAGGAGCATCCGCCGCTTTCTGACGGCGACGTAGAGGACGAGGACGCCGATGAGCAGGAGCGCCTGCAGGGCGCGGCCGATGGCCGGGAAGAACCTGCGGCCGGTCCGCTCGATCCTGAGGAGCTCGGCGCGCTTTGCCTCCATCGACTGCAGGATGACGAGATGGTCTTCGGTGACGCGTTCCCCGCGTTCGATGATGACCTCGTTCTCCTTGAAGTCGCGGCCGGTCAGGGGACTGATGCCCTCGACCGCCTCCTGGCGACGCGTCTCGGTCTCCTGCTCGTCCTCGGCGACGTTCCAGCGAAGGAACGGCACGACGAGCTCGCGCACGGCGGCCGCCATCGCCGGATCGTCGAAGGCGCGCATGGCTTCACGCTCCACGACGTCGACGAGGTCGCTCTCCCGGAGGAAGGCGGCCTGCCTGACGAGCGTCTCCTCGCCGTCGCGCGCGAGCATGACGGTCTGACCCGGCGAGAGTCCGGCGGCGTCCCGGCCCCGGAGTATCCCCGCCTCGTAGACCGCGTGAAGCACCTCGCGCGCACGCTCCTCGACGCGCTCGGCGCGGTCCTCGTCGAGGAGGATGCGTCTCGTCGCCTCCGAGAGCGGGACCGACAGCTGGCCGAGCATGTCGAACCGCTGCGCCTCGGGCTCGTCGCCCGTCCTGATCTCGTAGATCTTCGTCAGGAACTCGCCGAAGCGCTTTCGCTGCTCCGTCTGCACGTCGTCGCGGTACTCGTAGACGGGAAGCACGCCCGCAGCCGCCGCCGCGCGTTCCTCCTCGAGCTCCTCCTCGGACTTCAGCACCTCGAAGTCGAACGGAGCGACGATGTCCTCGCGGGCGATCTGCCCGACCGTGAGCTCGTACCCCCGGCCGGGGGTCGCGCCGGGGAACACGAGTTCCAGAAGCACGAGGAACCCGATGACGAGCAGGACGCCCGTCAGGACCACCTGCCGGGACGGCATGGGCGCCGGCGGCTGCCCGTTCAGGTCGAGCCTCACGCGCTCGGCCCGGGCCCGCGGCTCCTTCTTCTTCTTGATGCCGAACGGCATCACGAACCTTCCTCCTCGTCGGCCGCCTTCGCCCGGTCGGACGCGTATCGCTCGAAGGCCTTGACGATCTCGCGGACCAGTCTGTGCCGGACTACGTCGCTCTCGGAGAGGTAGACGAAGGCGATGCCGTCGATGTTCTTCAGGATGTCCTGGATCTTCACCAGGCCGGACATGTCCTTGTCGGCAAGATCGATCTGGGTGATGTCGCCCGTGATGACGGCCCTCGAGTTGAACCCGAGACGCGTCAGGAACATCTTCATCTGCGGGTTCGTGCTGTTCTGCGCCTCATCGAGGATGACGAACGAGTCGTTCAGCGTGCGCCCGCGCATGTACGCGAGCGGGATGACCTCGATGGTGCCCACCTCGATCAGCCGCTGGACGCGCTCGGCGTCCATCATCTCCCTCAGTGCGTCGTAGAGCGGCCGGAGATACGGAGCGATCTTCTCGTGGTAGTCGCCCGGCAGATACCCGAGGCTCTCGCCGGCCTCGACCGCGGGGCGCACCAGCACGATGCGCTCCACGAGCTTCTGCCGGAGCGCGGCCACGGCCATGGCGACCGCCAGATAGGTCTTGCCGGTGCCGGCCGGCCCGATGGAGACGACGATGTCGTTCGCCTCGAGAGCCTCGACGTAGCGCTTCTGACCGACCGTCTTCGGCTCGACGGGCTTCTTGAGCCCCTTGAGCTTGGTGCCGCCCGCGTAGAACCGCCGGAGCTCCTCCGAGCGGTCGTCCTTCACCATCCTGACGGCGTACGAGACGTCCTCGCGGCGGACGGCGCGGCCCCGCCGGACGAGCTTCGCCATCTCGCCGAGCACGGTCTCGATGGCGTCGACCTCGTCCTCCGGGCCGTCGATCATGATCTCGCCTCCGCGTGCCGTCACACGGGCGGAGAACGAGTCCTGTATCAGCCTGAGGTTCTCATCGTTCCGGCCGTAGAGATGGACCGAGTCGATGTCCCCTACCTGGATCTTCCGTTTCAGCCCTGCCTCCCGCCGGCACCGCGCCGCGTCTCGGCCGCACAGCGCCGCTCTCCCTGCGCACACCTCATCTCAAAAGGAAGGCTCCCGGTACGGTCACGGGACCGCGAACCGGGAGCCCTGCCCGTTCACGACAAAGCCATGCACTTTCTCGTTCTATGCCCTTCCGTAGAAGGTTCTCTTCACATCCCCCGCATCGTCGCGCGGCTCGAGGGGGCAACCTGACTCCCGCAGCGCTAGCGAGGAATCGTCAGCTCCCAGCCCGGCTGGATGATGTCGGGGTCGTTGATCCTGTCCTTGTTCGCCTCGTAGATCCGCTCCCACATCGTCCCGTCGTCGTAGACCTCCCAGTAACGGGCGATCTGCCAGAGGTTCTCGCCGGCCTTGACGGTGTGGCTGTGGGGCCAGTCGCGCGGGATGACGAGCTCCCAGTCCGGATAGATCAGGTTCGGGTCGTTGAAACCCTCGATCCTGTCCTTGTTCGCCCGCCAGATCCGCTTCCACTTCTCCGGGTCGGCGTAGATCTGCTCCATGCCGGAGATCTTATAGAGGAAGTCGCCCTTCTGCACGACGTACACCCTGGGCAGGCCCTCGAAGTACGCGATCTCGCTGCGGAGCTCCTCGACCTCGTTCTTGAGTTCGCGGAGTCTCGGCTCGAGCGAGGCGAGCTCGCTCTCGAGATCGTCGATCGCCTGCTTCTCCATGGCCATGTCGTCGTCCGCCTGAGCGACACAGTCCTGGCTCTCCTGGTACTCCGAGAGGAGCGCGGAGCAGTACTGCTCGCGCTGCTCGTCGGTGAGCTGCTGGAACTCCTCTTCGGTGTAGAAATCACCGGCACTCGGCTCGGCCGTCCGCGGGCATCCTGTTCCGCAACCGGACGCGAACGCGAGAGCGGCGAGGAGAACCAGTGCGACAGATAGTCTCGTCAGCATCTTCATCGTCTCCTGTCGGCTTCGCGGCCGGCTAGCGCCCGCTTCCCTTCCTGAGTTCGTGGAGTCTCGCGGCGAGCTCGTCGGGCTGTCCCTCAAGCTCCCGGATCTCCGCGTTCGTCTCGGCTACCTCAGCTTCGAGCTCGGCGCGCTCCTCTCGAGCCTCGTCGAGTTCGGCCGTCGCTGCATCACACTCGTCCTGAGCGGCCTGGACCTCCGTCGGCATGACCTCACACGGAGGCTTTGGGCCGCACCCGACGACCCCGATGCTCAGAAGCAGGAGCGACGCGGCGAGAGCGATGAACCATCTGCTCGTCTTTGCCATCGCCTGAAGACCCCCTCTTCTCGTTCCACCATAACCAATGTCGCCCCCCGACGGAGGCGAAGCACACCTTCCCATGTTCGGCGTCAAACTATCAGAGCACCCGGGGTGTGTCAAGCCCAATCTCCCCACAGGCGGGCTCTTAGGGCACTACCGGGGCGCTCGATCACTCGAGATAGCCGAGAGAACGGAGCATCTCGCGGGTCGCCGCGTCGGGCTCGTCCGGCGTCTCCGGCGGCCCCCACCCCTGCACGATCCGCGCCATCTCGGCGCCGAGGGAGTCGGCCAAAGGCCGGTGAGCGTCCACTATATTGGATGTCTCGCCCGGGTCGGCGGCCAGGTCGTAGAGCTCAAGCCGGGCGCCCGGGCGGGCGATGAGCTTCCAGCGGCCCGCTCTGAGAGCGGTGCCCTCGACCGGCATGTGGGGATTCGGCTCCACGACGACGGGTCGGGGGCGCTCCGCCCGGTTCACGTACGGGGCCCAGTCCGTACTGACCCTCGCGGTCCGGAGCAGTCGGACGGCGATGTCCTTCGTGCAGACCTGCTCGCTGATGACCTCGGGGTCCCGCTCGTCGGGCACGCCGACGATGAGCGGCACACGGCAGGCCTCGTCGTAGACGTCGGAGTGACCGAACCAGAGGGACGGCTCGAGACGCTCCTCCGCCATGTGCTCTCCGTGGTCCGATACGATGACGACGGCGAGTTCGGACAGAAGTCCCCTGGCCTCAAGCGCCGCAAGAAGCTCACCGAACGCCGCGTCGGCGCGGCGGACCTCGTCACGGTAGAGCGCCGCCGCCCGGGCGGCCAGGTCCGCGGCCTCGCCGCGCGCCGCAGCCCCCTCGAGCGCCGCCCTGTCATCCTCACCGAAGAGGTCGCCGTCCGAGCCGACGTACGGCGTGTGCGGCTCGAAGTAGTGGACCCAGAGGAAGAAGGGACCGTCATCGACCGTCCCGAGAAAGCGAAGAGCGCATTCGTTCGCCTCCACCGCGCTCCGCTCGTGAGCGAACATCCGGTTCTTGCGCGGCCGAGGCATCATCTTCCAGCCGGCGTGGTATCTGAACCGGTCATGATAGCCGCGGTCGTAGTAGACGTCGAATCCCTGGCTGAGGCCGGACCGCTGAGCGTTCATGTGCTCGACGCTGACGGCCGCGCCGGTCCGGTAGCCAGCCGCCCGGAAGACCTCCGCGACGGTCGTGACGTCCGGTTCAAGCGGCACGGCGTTCCTGATGACCCCGTGCTCCGCGGGATAGAGACCGGTCAGCATCGAGGCGTGGCTCGGGTCGGTGACCACGATCGGTGTGACGGCGTTCTCGAAGCGCCTTCCATCATGCGCCAGACGGTCGATGTTCGGAGTGAGCGAGTCCTCGTCCTCTCCCGCGTAGCATCCGACGTGGTCGGCCCTGAGCGTATCGATCGTCAGGAGGACGACCGAGCGCGACCTGTCAGACAGCTCGGCCCGGACGGGCGTGCTCCCGGACCCTCCGGGACCGAAGAGCCACACGCCGGCGGCGGCCGCCGCGACCAGCGAGAGCGCCGCGACGAGCGCTCCCGCGCGAAGCGCGCCGCGCCGGTGGGCGGCGACCCACACGGCGAACCCCGCGAGAAGCGCGGCGACGAGCGCCGCGGCGCCCCACGCGATCGTCCGGCCGACCGGAAGCTCGGCATCCTCGAGCACGGACGCGGCGATGAGCGCCACGACGACGAACCCGGCCGCTCCACAGACCAGCGGCCCCGGCGAGCGTCCTCTCCGGATGACGGTGAGAAGCCACGCGATGAGAGCGCCGAGCGCGAGTCCCGCCGCCGCGTAGAACGCGCCGGGGACGAGCAGGAACGTGATGAGGGAGCGAACGGTATGGAAGTAGTAGCCGTGCCGGAAGGCGATGAGCAGGCCCTCAAGCAGCCCCCCGGCGAAACCGAGGGCCGCGACGGCGAGGGCGGCTCTGACGACCCGGGATGGTATGCGCATCGGTCCCTCCGCCGGGCCAGGCAGGTCACGGAGCAGGAGGACGCTCGTCGGCCCTCATGCGGCCGGCCTACTCGCCGTCCTCGTCGTCGAGCCCGACGAACTCGATGTGAAGCTCCTTGAGGACGTCGCTCTCGACCTCGGACGGCGACCCGTCCATCAGCGAGAGCCCGCTGTAGGTCTTCGGGAACGCTATCGTGTCGCGAATGGAATCCTCGCCCGTCAGGAGCATGATGATGCGGTCCAGGCCGGGCGCGAGACCGCCGTGCGGCGGCGCGCCGTACTCGAGCGCCTTGAGGAGGAACCCGAAGCGCCGTTCCGCGTCCTCGCTCGTGATGCCGACGACCGCCATGACGCGCTCCTGGATGTCGCGGCGGTGGATACGGATGGAGCCCGACGCGATCTCGAAACCGTTCAACACGAGGTCGTAGAGCCGACCCAGCACCTTTCCGGGGTCGCTCTCCAGATGCTCGAGGTCCTCGGTGCGGGGCATCGAGAACATGTGGTGCTCCGCCTCCCAGGTCTCGGTGTCCTCGTTCCACGCGAAGAGCGGAAACTCGTTCACCCAGAGGAAGCGGAACTCGTCGGCGTCCTTCACAAGCTCGAGCTCGGCGGCGACCTCGTTCCGGAGCGCGCCGAGCACTGTGGCCGCGCGCTTCCACCGGTCGGCCGCGAAGAGCACCATGTCGCCCTCGGCGGCGCCTGAGCGCGCCAGGATCTCGCGGCCCTCCTCCTCCGACAGGAACTTGGCGATTCCGCCCGAGAGCCCGCAGGATTCGACCTTCGCCCAGGCGAGACCCTTCGCGCCGTGCTTCTTCGCGAGCTTCTCCTTCCTGTCGAGATCGCTTCGGCTCCACGTCGCGCAGCCGGGCGCGACGAGACACTTCACGACCCCGCCCGCGTCGACGGCGCCCTTGAAGACACGGAAGTCCGACTCGGCGACGATGTCGCTCACGTCCGTGAGCTCGACTCCGAACCGGACGTCCGGCTTGTCGCTCCCGTAGCGGTCCATCGCCTCGCGATACGTGAGCCGCGGGAAGGGCGTCTCGATGTCGACGCCGCGGACCTCTTTCCAGAGCGTCTTCATGAGCCCTTCGGCGACGGCGAATACGTCGTTCTCGTCGACGAAGCTCATCTCGAGGTCGATCTGGGTGTGCTCCGGCTGCCGGTCCTTCCTGAGGTCCTCGTCGCGCAGGCACCGGGCCAGCTGGAAGTAGCGGTCGCACCCCGCGACCATCAGGATCTGCTTGTAGAGCTGGGGCGACTGCGGAAGCGCGTAGACCTTGCCCGGATGGACCCTTGAGGGGACGACGAAGTCGCGCGCTCCCTCCGGCGTCTTCTTCGCGAGCATCGGGGTCTCGATCTCGAGGAAGCCCTGCTCCGTAAGGTAGCGCCGCGTCGCCTGGGCCGCGACGTGGCGCGCCTCGACGAGTCGCTGCATGTGCGGGCGTCTGAGGTCGAGATAGCGATACTCGAGCCTGAGCTCGTCGCTCGCCTTGACCGGCTCCTCGAGAACGAAGGGCGGCGTCTTCGAGGTGTTGAGGACGCGCATCTCGCCGACCACGACCTCGATCTCCCCGGTCGGGAGGTCCGCGTTCACCGTGCCCTCCGGGCGCGCTCCCGCCGTCCCGACGGCCGCGATGACATCCTCGGCGCCCAGATCGCCGGCCCTCTCGGAGAGCGCCGGGTCGTCGTCCGGGCGGAAGACGATCTGGGTCGTGCCGTGGCGGTCCCGGAGATCGATGAAGAGGAGTCCGCCGAGGTTCCTTCTCCTGTGCACCCACCCCATGAGGACGACACGCTTCCCGGTGTCGTCCTTCCGAAGCTCGCCGCACGTGTGTGTTCTCTTGAGATCGCCCATAGGTTCCAATGCGCTCGTCACGACGTTCTCCCGCCTGCCTTGATGTGTTCGGCCAGTTTCTCGAGCGGAACGCTCTCCTGCTCGCCCGAGTCCATGTCCTTGACCTCCGCCTCGCCGCGTTCCATCTCCTGCTCCGCGAGGATCACGACCCGGCCCGCGCCGAGCTTCCCCGCCTCCTTCATCTGCGCCTTCATGCTGCGCGACTGGTAGTCGCGCTCGACGCTCACGGCGTCCCGAAGCTCGCCCGCGAGACCCGCGGCCGCGAGCTCGGCCTCCTCTCCGACGGCGATGATGTAGACGTCGGGGCCGGGCTCCCCGGCCTCGAAAGCGCCCTCGCTCTCGAGCGCCGCGATGACCCGCTCGACCCCGGCCGATACGCCGCACGCCGGGGTCGCCTCGCCGCCCAGCTCCTCCACCAGTCGATCGTAGCGCCCGCCGCCGCAGAGCGCGCTCTGGGCTCCGAGCGACCCGTGATGCACCTCGAAGACGGTCTTCGTGTAGTAATCGAGCCCTCGCGCCAGCGCCGCGTCCACCTCGAACGGCACGCCCGCGCGCGTCAGGTGCGTCTGCACGGCCCCGAAGTGCTCGGCGCACTCCTCGCAGAGCGCGTCGAGGATGGAGGGGGCGCCCTCGAGGAGCTCGAGGCAGCGCTCGTTCTTGCAGTCGAACATCCGCCTCGGGTTGCGCTCGTATCGCTCGCGACAGTCGTCGCAGAACGAGTCGAGCTCACCTCCGAGCTCCGCTCTGAGAAGCTCGTTGTACGCGGGCGTGCAGTTCGGACACCCGGCGCTGTTGATCCGGGCGCCGACGCCCTCGAGGCCGAGCCGCTCGAAGATGCGGACGGAGAAGCCGACGATCTCGGCGTCGACGCCCGGGCTCATCGAGCCGATGGCCTCCAGTCCCCACTGCCAGAACTGACGATAGCGTCCGGCCTGAGGACGCTCGTAGCGGAACATCGGGCAGAAGTAGTAGAGCTTCGTCACGCGCGCGCTCCGCCCCATCGAGTGCTCGATGTACGAGCGCACGACGCCGGCAGTCCCCTCGGGCCGGAGGGTGAGGCTCCGCCCCTTCCGGTCCTCGAAGGTGTACATCTCCTTGCGGACGATGTCGGTCGAGTCGCCGATGCCGCGCGTGAAGAGCTCGGTCTCCTCGAAGACGGGCGTCCGGATCTCGCGGTATCCGTATCGCTCCGCCGTGTCGCGGAAGATCCGCTCGACGCGGTTCCACTTCCAGCTCTCGCCGGGGAGGATGTCCTGCGTGCCTCTCGGCGCCTTGTACTTCATGCCTTGCCCTCTCTGCGCTTCATCATTCCGTGGTAGACCAACGCCGCCACGAGAGCTCCGAAGAGCGCCCCGGTGACGTCGGCCACCCAGTCGAGGCCTTCGAAGAGCCGTCCCGGGACCGTGACCTGATAGAGCTCGTCGAGTATCCCGATGAGCGCCCCCAGACCGACCGTGTACAGGATCGCCCAGCGGCGCCGGCGGTCCGGCAGCGTCTTCATGAACGCCCAGAGCACGAGCGCGCCGAGTCCCGAGTACTCCGCGAAGTGCGAGACCTTGTCGCTCAGCTTGAACTCGCCGATCACAGGCCGAAGCTGTGGGATCGACGAGACGCCGAAAATGAGAAGGACGTACGCCGCGGCCGGCACCCACGCCGTCAGGCGGCGCTCCGTCTCTGTGTTCAAATGACCGCCTCCGGCCGAGGCTCCCATCACGTCCCGCGCAGCCTGCTCCGGCTGCGCATTCCGGGGGGAACGCTGCGGCTATCCGTACGAGTGGAGTCCCCCGAGGATCATGCTCCCGAGGATCGTGAAGATCGTCATCGCGAACCCCACGACCGACAACACCGCCGGCGCCGTTCCCCGCCATCCGCGCACGAGCCTGACGTGCAGATAGATGGCGTAGATGAGCCACACGATGAGAGAGCTGGTCTCCTTCGGGTCCCACGACCAGGGCCTTCCCCACGCCTGCTGCGCCCAGACCGCGCCGGCGAAGAGCGCGCCGATGGTGAAGAGCGGGAACCCGATGCCGATGGCGCGGTAGGTCACGCGGTCGAGCGCCTCGGGGTCCGGGAGCCGGCTCGGTGGGCCGTCGCCGCGGATGAGATAGAGCACCGACGCGACGAAGGCCACCGCGAACGCGGCCTCCCCGAGGACCGCCAGCGACACGTGGATCCAGAGCCAGTAGCTCTGAAGCGCCGGGATGAGCTGCTGGTTGACTTCTGTCGGGAAGAGAGACGCCACGACGATGAGCGCGAACGCCACGGGCGACGCGAGCACGGTCAGGAGCTCAAGCCCCTTCCGCCTCCAGATGAGAAGGAACCCGAACGCCGCCGCCCAGGCGAAGAGAGAGAGGTACTCGAAGAGGTTCGCGATGGGCGGATGACCCGCCGCGATCCCGCGGGCGATGATCGCCGCCGTATTGAGCGCGAAACCGGCCAGCGTCAGCGCGAAGGTGACGCGACGCACGGCCGCGCTTCTGGTGCCGATGTAGATCGAAGCCGTCACGGTGCCCGCGAGATAGCACCAGAAGGCGCCCCAGAAGAGCAGCATGTCGACGTTCCCGGTCATTCGTCACCTCCTCCGCCGCCCGCCCCGCCCGTCCGGCGCGGGGTCGCGGGCTCCCGCCGGAACCAGAAGAGCAGCACGATACCCAGGGAGATCGCGGCGAACCCGACGTACATCAGCGGGGTCCCCGGCTGGTACGACACCTGGAAACGGGTGAGCCCGGTGCTGAAGTCGGGCCGATAGTCGAGAAGGAAAAGGCGGACGGGCAGGTCGGCATCGGGCATGTGGCCTCTCTCGCCCACGAAGAGCCACTGCTCTCTGACGACGTCGCCCGCGTCGGCCACCTGCACGCGAACCGCCGGGTTCCGGTGGAACACAGAGGCCGGAGCGGCGGTTCGCGTTTCGATATCGTAGGTGAAATCGCTGATGAATTCCACCGCTTTCAGCGTGATGTCGGTCCCGGGAACGTTGACCGTGACGTTCGGGGCGATCAGGAACTCCTCGTGCCACGTGTCGCCCGTCTCGTCCCGGAGGACGGCCCGGACGAGCGCCGTGGTGAACGAGTCCGGCGCCGGGAGCATCTCGTACTGGAAGATCCCGATGCCGTTGTGGAAGAGGGGGTGGTTGACCTCGATGCGCTCGGTGCGGAGCTCACTGCCGTCCTCGAGGAGCGTCACGATAGAGAGGTACTCGGCGAGCGCTCCCTCATCCGTGAACTCGGTGCGCGCCTCCTCGACCCGAAGCGAGAAGCCGCCCTCCGGGACCTCCATGATGTCGCCGGGCGCGAGGAACCGGGCTCCCGGGTAGCTGAATCCCGAGACCGCCGACACGAGACCGCCGATGAGCACCACGCCCATCCCGATGTGGGTGAGAAAGGAGCCCAGCGGCGCCGGCGCGAACGGATGCGCCCCGCGCGCAGTCCTCGCGACGCGCACGACGCCGCAGGAGACGAGCGAAAGCGTGAGGAGCGCGAGCACCCCCGAAAAGTACCAGGTCGAGAAGACGTGGTGGAGCCCCAGTCGGACGACGAGGAGTCCGAGCGCGTGGCCGAAGCGTTCGACGTAGGCGGTCTCGGGCAGGTTCTGCCCGATGCCGAGGCCGGCCAGCGCGAGCGCGGCGACCACGACGAGAAGCCACACGGCCGTCCGCATCGAGACGATCCACCGCCTGACGGCGGGGACGACCGCGACGAGGATGGCGGCCGCAGCCGCGCCGATCACGATCGGTATGTACGGGTTCCAGGGCATCTACGCGCGCTTCTCCTCGAGACGTGCGGTGATCCAGGCGATCCACTCATCGATCCCCTCGCCCGTTATCGCCGAGACATGAAGGAGCTCGCAATCCGAGTTCAGGACCTCGATCTCGCGCTTCACCTTCTCGACGTCGTAGTCGAGATACGACAGGAGGTCGATCTTGTTCAGGATAGCCAGACGGGATTCGTAGAAGATGGTCGGGTACTTCATCGGCTTGTCGTCGCCCTCGGTCGTCGCAAGGAGGACGACCTTCCCGTCCTCGCCCAGGTCGTACGTCGAGGGGCAGATGAGGTTGCCGACGTTCTCGATGAAGATGATGTCGGCGTTCGCGACGTCGAGCTGGGGCAGGACCTCTGCGACCATCTTCGCGCTCAGGTGACACCCGCCGCCCGTGTTGATCTGTACGCCGGTCGCGCCGTGCGCCTTGACGCGATCGAGGTCGCGCGTCGTACTGACGTCGCCCTCGATGACGAGAACGCGGAGGTCCTGCGGCAACCGGTCCAGCGTCGTCTCGAGAAGCGTCGTCTTGCCCGAGCCGGGCGAGCTGATGAAGTTCAAGACGAGCGCGCCCGCCGCGTCGAACTCCTTGCGGTTCTCCGCAGCGATGCGGTCGTTCTCGCTCAGTATCTTCTTTCCGACATCCACCTTCGCCATGTCGTTCCTCTCCGTGTGTCGTGTGTCCTGCGTTCGCGCCCTCGGCGCGAACGCCGCCCTTACCCGATACCGTCTCTCGATGTCAGCCCGGCGCCGTCCTCGTCGATCTCGAGCTCGCGAATGGCCAGCTCCAGACCCGACTCGATCTCGATGTCCACCGACTCGCATTTCGGACATCCGAGCGCGATCTCCCGATACTCGAACGTGCTGCCGCACGACCTGCATCGCCCGGCCAGCGGGATCTCGTTCACGACAAGCTCGGCGCCCTCGTAGGGTCCGCCCGTCGTGATGACCTCGAACGCCTCGCGAAGGAGGATCGGCTCGATGGTCGACCCCTTCCCCACGTCGAGGAAGATCCTGAGAAGCCGCGCGCCCGGATGCTCCTCCATCGTCCGCTCCACGATGTCGAGCATGCTCTGACAGATGGACAGTTCGTGCATTCGGTCCTCTCTCGTGCGCCCGTCGTCTCCGGGAAGGTGTGCGGGCCCCTCTCTCAGCAGATCCTCGGAAGCTGGACTCCCTCGAGCATGAGAAGCGGCCTCGCTCCGCCCACTCTCGTGCGGAGCGTGACGCCGGGCGGGCCGCCCGCGCGGCCGATGATCGCCGCGTTCCGGCCGAGGTCGTGAGTCCGAAGCGCTTCGACGACGCGCTCGGCGTCGCTCTCCGGCACGACGGCGACCGCCTTCCCCTCGTTCGCCATGTAGAGCGGGTCGAAGCCGAGAATGTCGGTCACCGACCGGACGTCATCGCGGACGGGGACCGACGCCTCGTCGATCTCGATGCCGACTCCGGAGCGCGACGAGAGCTCGTTCAGCGTCGTGGCGAGTCCTCCCCGGGTCGGGTCGCGCATGACGCGCGTGTCCGGGGAGGCGGCGAGGATGACGCCGGCGATCTCATGGAGCGGCGCGCAGTCGCTCGCGATGGTCTCGTCGATCCGGAACTCCTCCCGCGCGACGAGGATGGCCGTCTCGTGGTCGCCGACGGTCCCGCTCACGATGACGGCGTCTCCTTCCCGCACGCGGTCGCCCGCGAGCTCGACGCCGCCCGGTATGAACCCGACGCCCGCCGTGTTCAGGATGAGCCCACCCAGCCCCCCGCGCTCGACGACCTTCGTGTCGCCGGCCGCGACCACGACGCCCGCGGCCCCGGCCGTGCGCGCCACCGAGCGGAGCACGCGCTCGAGGTCGGCGAGAGCGAGGCCCTCCTCCGCGACGACGCCGAGTGTGAGCGCCTTCGCCGTGGCTCCCTTCATGGCGAGGTCGTTGACGGTGCCCGCGACGGCGAGACTCCCGATGTCGCCACCGGGAAAGAAGAGCGGCTGGACGACGAACGAGTCGGTCGTGACGGCGAGCCGTCCGGGCTCGACAAGCTCCGAGATGTCGGCCGCGTCGTCGAGCGCGTCGAGGATCGGGTTGCCGAGCGCGCCGATGACGACACGGGCGATGAGCTCGTGCATGAGTCGCCCGCCGCTTCCGTGCGCCAGCGTGATGGTGTCGTCGCGCTTCAAGCGTGCCTCCCGTCGAGGCGGCTCACGTCCGCTTCTCGTATCTGAAGTGCGCCGCGCAGGAACCCTCGGAGCTTACCATGCAGGGGCCCACCGCGTCGCGCGGCGTACAGGTCGTTCCGAAGAGCGGGCACTCGCCCGGCAGCTTCAGCCCCAGCATGATGGCGCCGCAGATGCAGCCCTCGGGCTCGGACGGATGCATGGCCTCGATGCCGAGCCTCGTCCCGGCGTCTCTGTGCCGCAGGGATTCGCCGAGCGCGTAGCCGCTCGCGGGGATCGTCCCGATGCCCCGCCACTCGGCGTCCGCGACCTCGAAGACCTCGTCGAGGAGCGCGAGCGCCGTCGGGTTCCCCTCGGGTCTCACGGCGCGCGCGTACTGGGTCTCGACGCGGGCCCCGCTCCCGGCTCTCACGTCGCGGACCTGCTCGAGGAGCATGATGATGCTCGCGAGGACATCGAGCGGCTCAAAGCCCGCGACGACACACGGGATGTTGCCGTCGCGGGCGATCGGCCGGTACGCGTTCGAGCCGATGATCGAGCTCACATGTCCCGGGCAGAGGAAGCCGTCGAGCGCGCGGCCCGGAACCCGAACGAGGAACTCGAGGGCGGGCGGAACCAGTTTGAAGAAGGGGAAGACCGAGATGTTCGGGATCGCGCGACGCTCGGCCTCGAGGAGCGCCGCCGCAACGGTCGGCGACGTCGTCTCGAACCCGACGCCGATGAAGACGACCTCGCGCCCGGGCTCGGCTTCAGCCAGCTCCACGGCGTCCAGGGCGCTCGTCACCACGCGGACATCGGCCCCCGCGGCGCGCTCACGCTCGAGCGACGACTCCGAGCCGGGGACGCGCATCATGTCGCCGAAGGTCGCGACCGTCACATCGGGCCGCCGCGCGGCTTCGATGGTCTGGTCGATCTCGCCGAGCGGCGTCACGCAGACGGGACAGCCGGGCCCGGACAGGAGCCTGAGCTCGTCCGGCATGAGCGAACGTATCCCGGCGCGGCCGATGGCGACGGTGTGCGTGCCGCAGACCTCCATGAGCGCCGTCGGGCCTTCCACGAGCTCCTCGATGCGGCGCACGAGACCCTCGGCCTCGGGTCCGCTTCGGAACCCCTCGAAGTCGAGAGGCTCGCTCATCGGTCGCTCCCGTCGGGTCCCGAGGAGCCCCTGTCGGCGGCCTCCGCCATCTCACGGAAGAGCCGCATCGTCTCGAGCGCCGACTCGCGGTCGACCTTCTCGATGGCGTAGCCCGCGTGCACGAGCACGTAGTCGTCCACGGCCGCGTCAGGCAAAAGGCTCAACTCGACCTCGCGGGTGATGCCGCCGAAGTCGACCTTCGCCCGCGTGCCGTCGACCTCGCGGACCAGTCCTGGTACGGCAAGACACATCCTGTTCTCCAGACTTCTCTACAGACGGCCGGTGCGCGCCCGGTCCGAAGCCACGATGGCCTGGCCGAGCGAGACGCCGCCGTCGTTGGTCGGCACGTCCCTGTGAACGAGCGGCCTCAAGCCCTTCTTCTCGAGCGCCGCGATGACCTCACGGAGGAGGAAGCGGTTCTGGAAGACGCCGCCCGAGAGCGCGACCGCGTCGAGCCCTCTCGCCCCCGCGAGCCGCTCCGCGGCTTCCGCGCAGAAGGCGACGACGGTGGCGTGGAAGACCGCAGCGATCTCCTCAGGCTCGACTCCGGCGCGGCGGTCCTCGAGCGCCGCACGGACGATCGGTCCCGGGTCCACCACGAGCCCCGCGTCCTCGCGAAGCTCGACCGGATACGTCCGCTCAAGACGCTTCCCCACGAGCGACTCGAGCTCGATGGCCGCCTGCGCCTCGTAGCTGATCTCGTGGCAGACGCCGGCGATGGCGCTGACGGCGTCGAAGAGCCGCCCGGCGCTCGACGTAGGGACAGCGCCGACGCTCTTCCCGGTCTGCTGGACCACGAGGTCGCGCTCACCCTCCGGAACCATGGGAAAGAGCTCCCTCGCGACCGCGTCGAGGTCCTCGACGCCCGCGGCGTGAAGGTGCGCGAGCGCGACGCGGTACGGATGGCGGATGGCCGTGTCGCCGCCCGGAAGCGGCACCGTCCCGAGATGCCCCGCGCGGTCGAACTCTGAAAGTCCGCAGTCGAGGAACTCGCAGCCCCAGATGGTGCCGTCCGTACCGAAGCCGGTCCCGTCGAGGGCGAGGCCGAGCACGCGCCCCTCGATGCCGTTCTCGGCCATGACGGCCGCCGTGTGCGCGTGATGATGCTGGACGCCCGTGAGCGGCAGTCCCTCCCGCTCCGAGAGCTCTTCGGCGAAGCGCGTGGCCAGATAGTCCGGATGCAGGTCGTGCGCGATGGCCTCGGGCTCGACGCGGAACCAGCGACGGAAGCGCGACACGGTCTCTTCGTAGAGCTGGAGCGTCGCGCTGTTGTCGAGGTCCCCGAGATGCGGGCTCACGTACGCGCGCCCGCCGGTCAGGAACGTGAAGGTCGCCTTCAGCTCCGTGCCGGCCGCGAACACGTCGGCGGTCGGCCACGGCACGTCGATCGGATACGGCGCGTAGCCCCTCGAGCGGCGTCCCAGCATGACGCGTCCGGCTTCTATGAACGCGACCGAGTCGTCGTTCCGGTTGACGATGCCCCGGTCGTGGTCGAGGAACGTCCGCGTCACGCCCTCGAGCCGCTCCCGCGCCTCGTCGAGGTCGGCCACGATCGGCTCGCCCGGAGGGTTCGCGCTGGTCATGATGAGATGCTCGAGCCCGTCCTCGAAGAGAAGACGATGCAGCGGCGTGTACGGGAGCATCACGCCGACGTACGCGTTGTGCGGAGCGATGCCCTCGGGAAGCCGCACGTCCGGCGCCGGCCGCTTCCTGAGAAGCACGATCGGCGCCCAGGGGCTCTCGAGGAGTGCTTCCTCCTCAAGCGTCGTTTCCGCGACGGCCCGCGCGGCGTCGAGCGAACGGCACATGAGGGCGAACGGCTTCGAGGGACGGTCCTTCTTCTCGCGAAGCGCGCGAACCGTCTCGGTGTCGAGCGCGTTCGCGGCAAGGTGGAAGCCGCCCAGGCCCTTCACGCCGACGATGGCACCGAGTCTGAGAAGGCGCCGGGCGGCGTCCGCGGGTCCGAGCGTTTCGAAGCCCTCCGGGAGCCTCACGTACCGGCGTCCCGTCAGAAGCTCCGCCGGTCCGCCGTCCGGCCACGGGACCACGAGCGTGAGCCCGGGACCGCAGACCGGGCAGGCGTTCGGCTGCGCGTGGAACCGCCGGTTCGTGGGGTCATCGTACTCAGCGCGGCAGTCGTCGCACATCTGGAAAACCGACATCGAGGTGGCCGGCCGGTCGTACGGCGTCTCCTCGATGATGGAGTACCGCGGACCGCAGTTCGTGCAGTTGATGAAAGGGTAGCGATGGCGGCGGTCCGAGGGGTCGTCGAACTCGGCCGCGCAGTCGGCGCAGGTCGCGACGTCCGGACAGATGAGCGTCACGGCCTCACCGGTCCGCTCGCTCGCAGCGATGACGAAGTCGTCGCCTTCGAAGGACGAAGCGCCGCGTTCGAGGGAGTCGATCCTCGCGAGCGGCGGGGCTTCGTCCCGGAGCGACCGCTCGAAGGTCTCGAGCGCTTCCTGCGGTCCGACGACGTCGATGAACACGCCCTCATCGCTGTTGACGACGCGTCCTGAGAGCCCCAGCCTCCGGGCCAGACGATAGACAAAGGGCCGGAACCCGACCCCCTGGACGACGCCTCTGACCGTGTAGCGAACGGCGGACATCCGTTTCCTTCCACCTGCGTCCAACGCGCTGCTCTGACGCCCCGGAACGTTCCGGTCGGCGCCCCGACGCAACCCCGAGACGCCTTCTCACAGTCTACGTTCCTCCCGAGCGGATGGCAAGGAAGTGCGCCCTGAGCGGAAGGGCCGCGGCATCGTCACGCCGGTTCGTGCGGCACCGAGACCGAGAGAAGAGAGGCGTCCGCGGTTTCGTGTAACTCCGCTCGCAGCCTCTTGCGACGCTCGCGAGGCAGTGATAGCATGGTAAATGGTGCCACAGTGACGATGTTCGCAGAGGGGGATCAGCGATGAAGAGCGTCCTGGTGGCCCTCGCCATTGCCGCCCTGTTCTTGCCGATTGCATCGCGAGCGACCGCGCCCGACGACACGACGGAGCCCGAGACGCCCGCTCTCGAGGCGACAGCACCTCAGGCAACGGAGGTCGTCTGCGCCCGGGCAGACACGCTCGCGCGTGACCTCGGCGGCCGCTACGAGGGACCCAACTCCAGCGAGTTCCCGCACCCGGATCCGCCCTGCCCACCGGGCGGGTGAAACAACAACCCGGTGACCCCACGGTCGTGGGGCGGCATCAAGGCCCTCTTCCTCTAGAATGCGGTCGGGTCGTCCCGATGCAGCCGGTCGGTAGAACCGGCCGGCGACACGGTCCCGTCCGGGCGTCGCGCGTGCCGTCGTGACACCGCCCCCGTCTGCCCTTTCGGGTTGGCGGGCTCCCTGAACACGTGCTAACATCAGACATTGCTGGGTCGCCCCGCCATAGCGATGGAGGTAACGCATGCCGCGCTCGGCCATTCGTCACCCGTTGCTTCTTCTGCTCCTCCTGCTCTCCTCGCTCGTCCCGACCACCGGACAGACAGCTACCATCCGCGTCGACGTTGACGGTGGGAGCGACTACTCCTCTATCGGAGCCGCTCTCGACGCGTCGTCTCCCGCCGACACCATCCTCGTCGCGCCCGGCACGTACTCCGGGCCGGACAACACCGGTCTCACCTCCAACGACGCGGAACTCCACCGCGCGCAGATCATCATCTCCGAGAACGGCCCCGACGAGACCACCATCGATCTCACAGGAAGCGACGAGCACGCCATCTCGTTCGTCAACAGCGGAGGAGGCCCGGCCGTCATCGACGGGTTCACGTTCGTCAACGGGGGGACCGCGCCGGACTTCGTCTGCGGACTCGCCGTAGCGAACATCACGCTCAGGAACTGCGCCTTCCAGGGAAACGCCGGCACGGTCGTGATGGTACATATGGGGTTCGCCCCTCACTGGATCACTATCGAGAACTGCTCTTTCGACGGCAACGGCGGACGGGTGATCGACGTTGAGGGGGCCGTGCGGGTCGAGGGCTGCGAGTTCACAGACAACGCTTCGAACTGCCTGTTCGTCGATGAGGTTGCCTTCGAAGGCGGCTTCGCCGAGATCGCCGACTGCTCCTTCATCAACAACGACGACACGCCCGTTGTGGTCGCATCGCCCCAGGGCACGATGACCTCGATCACATTCACGATGGAGCGGTGCGTGTATGTGGGGAACGCCGACGGGGCCGTCCGTGTCGGGACCAGCTTCACGAGCGACATGGTGGATCGCTGCACCTTCGTCGGGAATACGTCGGACGGTCAGGGCGTCATCGACGTCGGTGGGTGGTCCGGTCTGACGAGACCCGTTCTCGTGAAGCGGAGCGTCATCGCATTCAACGAGTGCGATGGGGCGTTCACGTGCTCCGGCACCGACCCTCTCGCCTTCCAGACGAACATCATCTACGAGAACGCCGGAGGGGACAGCCTCTGCGGAGATCACTCGGACACTTGGTTCATCGACCCGCTCCTCTGTGACATCGCGAGCGGCGATGTGAGACCGTGCGCGGATTCGTTCTGCCTTCCCGACGTCAATCAGCTTGGCATCGGCGCTATCGGTGCCTACGAGGCGGCGGGTTGCGGCCCATGCGACGAGACGCCCGTCGAGTCCATGAGCTGGGGCCGCATCAAGGCGCTCTACCGTGGCGGGCGATAGTCCTCGATTCCGGGGCCGGAGCGTCCGACCTGCGATGCGCCCCTGATCGCTCACGATCGCGAGTCGTCCGACGCGGTCCGTCATGTCGACCGGCGCCGCTCAGAGCCCCTTGCCTGTGAGGCGACTTCGTGGTACACTTATTCTTGACAGAGTGCCACATATGAGCCACCGAGAGCCTCGGAGCGACACCATGCGTACGACAACAATGGCTCTTGCCGCAGGCGTGTGTCTGGCGACCCTGTTCGCGCTGCCATCAGGCGCCGAGCCGCCTTCCGTTCTCTATCTCTGCGACAGTCCCGTCGAGTCGCCGAACCTCCTCTGGGACGATCAGTGGAGCGGAGGAACCGTCCACCCCTCAGGCGAGGTGCTGACACCGGCGCCGCCGACACTCGTCGGACAGTGGGGAGCGACGCCGCTCTACTCCATGGCCCGCGTCGCGAGCTGGGACGAGCCGCACAGGGCCTATTCGGACGTCCCCTACACGGGACGCGTCCCCGGGGGACCGGCGACGGCTTTCCTCACGCTCCGGCAGACCTGCGCCGAGCCTGAGGAGATCGGCGTGGCGCTCTACCGCGCGTCGGCCGACGGCTGCGGGGACTGCGAGATGCTCACGCTCGGGTTCGCGACCGCCGACTGCGGTGAATGGCCGCCGTCGGTCTGCGTCGTCGACCTCGGATGGCTCTCTCCGACCGACCTCGAGAATCAGCGCCTCATGCTCGAGATCTTCTCCACGTCGCCGTCGCGAGCGGGCGAGGGGACCGACATCGTCTGGGCGGCGCCGGAGTGGCCCTCCTGGATCGAGCTCCCGCAGGGCGGAAGCCACGTGGAGGAGAAGACCTGGAGCGAGATCAAGACGCTCTACAGATAGAGACACGACCGCGCCGGGCGAGGGACGCCGGAGCGGGTCTTCATTTCTGGCAGAGCGCTTGACGCTTCTGTATACTCCCGGAGGGGACGGCAATCGTCCCCTCCGCGTCGTATGGAACCGACCGACAGGATTCGACTGCCATGACCGCTGTGCCACGAGAGATCGACGGCGCGCCCGTCCCCGACGAGGTCGTCCGCGCCGCGGAGTTCCACACGCACCTCGGACCGTTCCTGGTCGTGGGCCTGCGGATGGGCCGCGTCATCACGCGCGCGCTGGGCAGCGAGCCCTTCACCGTGCGCATCCGCGCGCACACGGGCCGGAAGCCCCCCTACTCGTGCGCGGCCGACGGGCTCCAGTTCTCGACGCCGTGCACGGTCGGGAACGGCGGCCTCGAAGTGACCGATGAGCGAAGCATGGCGGCCGAAGCCGAGTCCGACGGGCACCGGATCGTCGTCAGGCTCAGGCCCGATGTCTTCGAGGGCATCCGGCGCGACTGCACCGAGGAGAATCAGGAACGCTACGCGATGACGCTGTGGAACGCGCCCGACGACGAGCTCTTCGAGATCGAGGAGGGAGCATGAGAGGCCCGGCGACGCACGGTCCGTCTCCTCAGCCGCACGAACGCAGGCCGCCCGCGCGGCAGGCCCGCCGCAGGATGACCACCGCGACGCTGACCGGCACGGCGCTCCTTCTCGCAATGGGGGTCGCCCTCCCGATCGTCTTCCACATGCTGCCGTTCGGCGGGAGGATCTTCCTCCCCATGCACATCCCGGCGTTCCTGGCGGGACTCCTCCTGGGCCCGCTCTCGGGCCTCATCGTCGGCGCGGGGTCGCCGCTCCTGTCGATGCTCATCACGGGGCGACCGCCGGTCTTCCTGATGCTCCCGATGTTCTTCGAGCTCGCGACCTACGGACTCGTCGCGGGGCTTCTCCGTCCACGCTTCGAGCGTCTGCTCGGCGGCGCCGCGAAGGAACTCGCCCCGCCCCGCCGCTCACCCGCCGCCGTCGTTTTCGCACTCATCGGCGCCATGATCGCGGGACGCGCCGTGTGGGTGCTGGTCGTGGTCTGGCTCGCGCCGTTTCTCGGCATCGAGGCCAGGGGGCTCACGGCCGCGCTGGCCGCGCTGGGGGCGGGCTGGATCGGCATGATCATCCAGCTCATTCTCATTCCGAGCATCGTCGCGGCGATTGAGCGCACCCGCCGGGCGTGATACAATCGCGGCCGTATGACCGCCGCTCGGGCCGCCACCCCGGCCCGGACGCTGAATACCGGAAGGACGGACCATGCGCGTGCTCCTGATCCACGCAGACCGCTTCAGCTACCACGTCACCGAGAAGACCTCGGCCGTCTCGAACCTCGCTGAGCTCGACGAGAGCGCCATGAAGGGCTCGGTCGACGAGGCCCTCGTCGCGTTCCTGGCCTCGGAGAAGACGGACGAGAAGAACATCGAGTCGGTGGCGACGCAGGCGGCGAAGACGATCGCGGACCAGGCGCGCGAACTCGGCGTCCCGACGGTCATGCTCTATCCCTACGCCCATCTCTCGAGCAATCTCTCCTCCCCGCGCGTCGCGACGAAGGTCCTCGCGAGGATCCGCGAGCTCATGGAGGCCGAGAAGGGGCTCACCGTTCGCGAAGCGCCGTTCGGCTTCTACAAGGGCTTCGACATCGTCTGCAAGGGCCATCCGCTCTCCGAGCTCGCGAAGACCATCCTCCCGGGCGAGGGGAAGGCCGAGGAGGCGCCGGGCGACGAGTCGGCCGCGCTCAAGGCGGAGGAGTCGCTCGAGTCCGACTGGCGGGTCATGACCCCCGACGGCGGGAACGTCCCGGCGGCGGAGTTCAAGCAGAAGATGGAGCGCGGGTTCCGGGCCATGTTCGACTACGAGCTCGAGGGGAGCCGCGCTGTCGGCGAGCCCCCCGCGCACATCGAGATCATGCGCCGGCAGGAGCTCCTCGACTACGAGCCGGCGTCCGACCCGGGGAACTTCCGCTGGTACCCCGAGGGCGAGCTCATCAAGATCCTCGCCGAGGAGCACGTCGGGAACCTGCTCTCGGAGTACGGCGCCATGCGCGTCGAGACCCCGATCATGTACGACTACCAGCACCCGAACCTGATGAGCTACCTGAATCGCTTCCCGGCGCGGCAGTACGTGCTCCTCTCCGACCAGAAGGAGTACTTCCTCCGCTTCGCGGCGTGCTTCGGGCAGTACCTCATGCAGCACGACATGCAGCTCTCTCACCGCATGCTGCCGTCGAGGCTCTTCGAGATCAGCCACTACTCGTTCCGCCGCGAGCAGTCGGGCGAGCTGGCGGGGCTCCGCAGGCTCCGCACGTTCACCATGCCCGACCTTCATACGCTCACGAAGGACACCGCGCAGGCGCGCGAGGAGTTCCTCCGTCAGATGGAGCTCTCGATGCGCTGCATGGATGATTTCGAACTCGACTACGAGGTGGCCGTCCGGTTCGTGCGTTCCTTCCTCGACGAGGACCCCGCCTTCGCGACACAGATCGTGGAGCGCGCGGACAAGCCGGTGCTGGTGGAGATCTGGGACGAGCGCTTCTTCTACTTCGTCGCGAAACTCGAGTTCAACTTCGTCGACGCGCAGAAGAAGGCGTCGTGTCTCTCGACCGTTCAGATCGACGTCGAGAACACCGAGCGCTTCGAGATCGAGTACGTCGACGAGGACGGCGAGAAGAAGCACCCGATCCTCATGCACACCTCGATCTCGGGCTCCATCGAGCGCGTCATCGGCGACCTCCTCGAGCAGCAGGCCATCCGCATGAAGAAGGGCGAGTCGCCGGTCCTGCCGCTGTGGCTCGCGCCGACGCAGGTCCGCGTCATCCCGGTGGCCGAGCGTCACGGCGCCTACTGCGAGGAGCTCGTCGAGAAGATCCCGTTCCGCGCCGACTTCGACGACCGCGACATGTCGGTCGGCAAGAAGATCCGGGATGCCGGCCGTCGGTGGATCCCCTACGTCCTCGTCGTCGGCGACCAGGAGATCGAGAGCGACGAACTCACGGTCCGCGTGCGCGGAGGCGAGCAGCGGTCCTATTCGCTCGACGCGCTCGTCGAGGAGATCGCTGAGAGGACCGCCGGCAAACCGACCAGGCCGCTGAACGTCCCCCGCCGCCTCTCGGAGCGCCCGATCTTCGTCGGTTGAGGCGCGTCGCGGGTCAGCACTCGGACACACGGCACAGACACCATCAGTTCGCATGAACCGAAGCGCAGAGCGCGTTCCTCTGGGGGTGATGCCATGCAGCGGCCAGGACTCGGAACGCCCCGCACGATCGACTTCAAGAACGGCGTCCACGCGTTCCTCGACATGGAGACGCTGCCCGACATCCACGCGGCGAACGTCGGCCTCATCATAACGCCGAGGACGATGGTGCTCGTGAACTCGGGACAGACCGAGACGCAGGCGCGGCACATCTGGGACTACGCGCAGATGCGGGCCCCCAGTCGCGAGATGGTCTACCTCATCCTCACGCACCATCATCTCGATCACTGCTTCGCCACGAGCTACTTCGACGACCGGCACGCGCTCATCTACGCGCACAAGTCGTTCTCCTCCCAGATGGCCGAGATGCGCAAGCACCTCGGCGCCGGGAACTATCAGGAGATGCTCTGCGAGTTCCTGAAGATCAGCGAGCCCGAATGCAGGAGGATCGTGGGGAACGTCCATCCCGTCTCGCCCCATCGTCACGTCGGCGAGGAGGTCTCGCTCGCCATCAACGGTGAGGAGGTCGCCATCATCCACCTCCCGGGACACACCCCATCCGAGGTAGTCGTCTACCATCCGCCGTCGGGCATTCTGTTCGCCGGGGACGCCATCAACACGAAGGCCGGGCCGGTGACGATGTTCGGGGACGCCAGGGAGTGGCGGAAGTGGGTCGCCGGTCTCGAGAAGCTGAGGAAGCTCCAGATCGAGACCGTCGTACCCGGACACGGCGACATCGCGGGACCCGAGGTCATCGACGAGCACATCGAGGTCCTCGAGAAGCGCATCGAGGACGCCGCGAGGTAGGCTCGCCGATAACGCGCCCACCCGGCGGCCGGTTTCGGCGGCCGCGGACGGGAGAGCGAGCGCGGCAGCAAAAAGCGACGCGCCGGCCTTCGTAAGGCCGGCGCGTCCGGTCTTCCCCCCGCGCGTTCCTTCTAGAAGATGCCGTCGTATCCTACGTAGATGCTGGCGCCGAGACCGAGTCCTTCTCTCGACGCGAGTCCCGAGATGTCGACCCCAATGAGTCCCGACACCACACGGTAGCCACCTCCCGCAACCGGGGTCGAGTCCTTCGTCGACATGCCGACGGCCGCGTGCCAGCCGCTCCTCCAGTTCCTGCCGATGTACGGCACCATCTCGAAGTCGCCGCTCTCGGCGGCGTGGACCGGCATCGACGTGGTGCCGATCGCGACGTCGCCGGGGGCTCCGATGAACTTGTAGCCGAGTGTCCAGTCCTCGCGCTCGATCTCGATGGTGTAGCTCATGTCGTTCCTGGGGATGCACGGGACGTTCATCCACGGCCGCTCGTCGTCATACGGCGGGTCGGCGAACGTCACGTACTGGTAGTTGAGTTCGAGGCCCGCCATCCCGGTCAGGACCCCGGCGGTGTTTGCGACGAGGTCCTGCACGGAGACGCCCAGAGAGTCCATTTCCTTGACCTCGTACACCTCCCAGACCGCCATCAGCGCCATCGCGGCGCCTGCCGCGGCCCAGCGGTCCATACCAAGCTCGCGCCCGCGGTCATAGAGACCCCGTGTGACCCAGACATGCGTCCCCTCGGACGCGCTGCCAGCGCTCGCGTGCTCGCCCCACGCCTCCCAGCGGAGGTCGCGGGCCGTCGCCGGCGCGGCCGCGATGAGCAGTACGATGAGAGCTGTCGTCAGCAGTCGTCGCGACATTCTCTTCCTTCCCCCTTCACGTTCCGGCCGCCGGCCGGCCCCTGCTCGTGTCCACACAGGCTGCCAGGCTCTTGGATGACTTCGGCGAGGGGCCCGGCCAGCGGCTCTTCCCTGGGGAGCGTCTTCTCCCTGCTATCTCCGAGGCGGGTCCCGGGGGCGCCGTGGGCTCGGCGCCCCCGTCCCGCGATCGAGTCGATGTCGGTCATCCCTGGCGACGCGCTCCGGAGGTTGCGGCGTTTGGAGTGGACAGGGGTTCCGGAAGCGCGGAATGTGCTGCTGTCTCGGAGACCGACGTCCGGACCGTCCGGCTGACCTGCATGGTGGCGGCCCGGCGACTCACTTGATCAAGAGCACCTTTCTGTCGAAGCGCGATTCATCCGTCTGCATCCGGGCGAAGTACGTCCCGGAGGCGACGGGGCGACCGCTCTCGTCCCGGCCGTCCCAGCGCACCGACGAAGCTCCGGCGTCGTGGCGGCGGTCGAGGAGCGTCCTCACGAGCCTGCCGCTCACATCGTAGATCGCGATGGTGACGCGGCCGGACTCGGACAGCTGGAACGCGACGCTCGTCGCGTCGCGGAACGGATTCGGATAGTTCGGGAGGAGCGCCGTCACGGAGGCGCCGCCGTCGGGCGACACGACGCCCGTGGTTCCGACCACGCCGATCGACGCCCCGTACGGAATGCCGTTCGGCGCGGTCACGGTCAGCAGGAGGTCGTCGTGCTCGCCCGGGTCGAGCGTCAGCAGCGCGGCGCCGGCGGCGTCGGTGGTCGCGACCTCGTAGACCGAACGGTCGATCGACATCACACAGACGACCGCCCCCTCGACCGCCCCGCCGTCCATCGTCACGCTCACCGGGAGTTCGACGGACGTCCCGCCGGCCTCTATCTCGCCCGCGTGGTCGACCACGAGCGCGACCGGCGCGTCGGTCCAGATGGGCATCTCCGGATCGCCGAGAAGATTGAGCTCGTACATGGCGTAGCGCATGTAGTCGTCGGTCCTCGCGATGCCTGCGTAGTGGTGCTTCGCGTCCGCGTGGACCACGCCGGCGTGCACAAGCTCCTTCTCGAAGAGTGAGTTCATGAACTGCTGACTGTAGAGGTCCGAGACGCACTGCCCGGGGTACCCGGGGCAGCCCCACCCGTAGCGGCTGTTCCCGACGTACGCGACGCCGCCGCCCGTCGCCGAGCGGAGCCAGTGCTCGGCGAACGTGTCGTGGTCGATGGCGGCCGACCAGCAGCCGACCGAATAGAAGAGGCCGCCGCGCGCGCCGTTTCCGAGCGCGTCGAGGTCGCCGTTCACGAGGTTCTCAGGACCCACGCTGGCCCGGCTGATGTTCGCGTGACCCTCGTGCACGACGATTCCGCTGCCGGCGTCAAGGGCCGCCAGCGCAGAGGTCTTCGAGAGGGTGCCGTCGCGCTCGTACAGCCTGGTCGGTGAGCCGAAGCGGGACGGCACGTAGTCGTCGACGAGCATGTCGAGCGCGACGCCGCCGTCCGTGTAGGGATCGGGGTCGTCCCAGAGGATCTCGCCCAGGAGCACCATGTCGAGCTGGAAGTCAGCGACCGCGTCGAACGGAGCGCCCTCGTAGGCGAGGACCTTGTCGACGAAGAGCGCCGCGTCGGCCGCGTCGCGCACGGGGGCGCGGCCCACGAAGACGTCTGAGAGCATGTCGACGGCGTCGTCGTCGACCTCGCCCCAGCGCCCGTCGCCATCCTCGTCCCACGTGCCGTCGAGGTCGGCGTAGTAGAGGTCGCACGGTATGCCCTGGTCGTAGAAGAAGTCGTACGCGTCCCGCGAGGGGACCACGTCCGTGTCGCCGCCCAGGAGCACGTATTCCGTGCCGCGCGTCGCGACGTAGTGGCTGATGGCGTTCCTGATGGAGGCGGCCTCATCGACTCCGGCGAACGACGGGTCACCGAGGATCGTCTCGAGTGTCAGGATCTCAGCAGGCACGCCCTTGCGCGTCTTCCAGTCGGCCAGCGGCGCGAAGGACGGGGCGAGCGAGGCCGGGGTGATGATGAGCTCGCGAACCGGGGAATCGCCGGAGCGCGACTCGCCGTCGCGCGCTCCGGGTTCGCCACCGAGCGCCTCACCGCGCGGAGGGCGGCGCCGCCGGACGGCCACGAGGTCCCCGGGGCAGGTGTCGTTTCGAGCGCGACCTCGATCTCGGTCGCGAGGATGAGCTCTCCCGTCGCCGGGACGTAGCGCAGCGGCGTCACGATGACCGTCGCGACGCGGTGTCCCGCCTGCGACCCGTTCCCGGCCAGCCGAGCGATGGTGGAGGGATAAGGCAGCCTCGACATGTATGTCTCGCTGTTGGGCTGGGAAGCGATGGCCGCCTCGTGAGAGGAAAAGGTGGCCGGCCGGGGAACGGGCGCGATCATGAACTCACCGGGGAGCACGACGGTCTCGAGCACGTCGACCGTGACGGAGCGCGCGATCCGGTCGGAGGGAAGAAGAAGCTGGACGGTGAGAGCGGGAAGCATTGGCTCGGAGATCGCGGTGGTATAGTCGGCGCCCGCGAGCGACACGATGTCGTAGCCGTCGCGGGACGAGATGGCGAGATCCTCCGGCTCGAACGTCAGCGTGACGGCGACCGACGCGGGTGCGGCCGCCGCCCCGAGCGTGAGAAGGATCAGGGCAAGGACATGGATCCCGGCCCACCTCGCTGCCGACCGATTTCGGATACCCTCCGTGGCGATCCTCGGGCCAACCGAGCGCTTCCCCACCATCCAGCTCCTTCCGGTCGCGCGCTGTCCCCAGGGTGAAAACAAAGAAGGCCCTCGACCTGTTCTCAGGTCGAAGGCCTTGATCCCCAGTCCACTTACTAAAGTACCACAAGCTGTTCAGCGTGTCAACAAGTAACTCGTCCGCTGTTCAGCCTGCTACAGGAACGCCCGTCTCGTGGGCGTTCTCCCTTACACCCTTCCTGTTCATTCTCTGAACAGCCCCTTGATGCCGCCCCAGGTCGACCGTTCGACCGGCTCGCCACCCAGCCAGGGGTCGTAGTCCACGAGTCCGTAGAGCGCCGCCGTGTCCTCGCGGTCGTAGATA
This sequence comes from uncultured bacterium, assembly GCA_964596015.1. GTDB lineage: Bacteria > Joyebacterota > Joyebacteria > Joyebacterales > Joyebacteraceae > WJMD01. The sequence goes on from CAZQSB010000002.1 coordinate 49,297, forward strand.
CCCGCCATGATCGCCGCCTCCTCGGAGGTACCCCACCAGTTGCCCTCCGCGTTGATGGTCACGACCGGCGGGGCATACGAGGACAGGTAGACGTTCCAGAGATTGTCGCTGAAGTTCGAGTCGTCGATCGTCGGGACGCTCTCGCGGCTCCAGCAGTGGATGCCGGCCGCGGAGTGCCCCGTGAACGAGCAGCCGATCACTTCGGGCGACGACCTCAGGCACCTGAGACCGGTCTGGCTGTCGCGGAAGACGCAGTGGTCGACGGCGCTGTCGGAGACGTTCAGCTCGAGACAGGTCGCGGCGTATTCGAAGACCGCGCGCGTGAAGGACGAGCCGGGAGAGCTGTAGACCTCGAGCCCCTCCCAGTCGCCCTCGGCCGGCGCCGGTGACGCCGACGTGAGAAGAACAGGGAGCGAGCGGCTTCCCGCCACCACGATGGACGACCCATCGTCGGTCGCGAGCCCCGCCCCGCTCTCGAACCGCACCTCGACTCCCTCTCCCATGGTCAGGGTCGAGTTGAACCGAACCCGGACTTCGCGCGTCACCACGTACGGAGAGCCTCCGGCGGTCCAGTCCGTGTCGGCAAGCACGTTCGACGATACCACCGTTTCGGCGCTCGCCGTCGGGACCACCGCAAGGAGCGCAGCCAGGGCGACCCACATGTACCGCATCGTCATCCTCCCGTCACCGCCCGTCCACATCCCTGAGATGCTCGTATCCCGTTCGCGCCAGCTCCTCACGCGAGCCGCTCGCGCTCTCGATGGTGCAGCCCTCCGACTCCGCGACGAACTCGCCGATCGCCGTCACCGGGGTTCCCGTCACGGCCCGAACGTGTTCGCGCGTCCGCTCAAGCTCCGAGGCCGGGATCGCGACCGCCAGCTCAAACTCCTCTCCGCTCGAAAGCGCGAGTTCCACCGGGTCGAGACCGAGCCGGTCGGCGACGCGCCTCGTGGCCGAGGAGATGGGGATCTTCGCCTCGTGGACCACCACGCCCGCGCCGCTCTCGTCCGCGATGTGCCTTACATCGCTCGATAGTCCGTCGCTCAGGTCGATCATCGCATGCGGCGTCGCCACATCGATGATTGCCTGCGCCTCGCCGACCCTGCAGTCCGGCCGGAGATGTCTGTCGCGCACCGCCGCCACATCTTCGTCTTCCGGCAGCTCCTTCTCCAGCGTGATGAGTCCCGCCTCGGACGCGCCGAGGTCGCCCGTCACGATGACGACGTCGCCCTCGATGGCGCCCGACCTCCGGATGACCCGTTCCTTGTCGGCGGCTCCGAGGAGCGCGACCGAGACGACGAGCCCGGAAGGCGAGGCGACGATGTCCCCGCCGACGATCTCGGCCCCGTGGCGGTCGAGCACCTCGATCATGCCGTCGTAGAGCGCGTCGAGGTCTTCGTCGGGGAAGTCCGCCGGCACGCAGAGGCTCACCGCCGCCTTCGTGGGGAAGCCGCCCATGGCGGCTATGTCGCTGACGTTCGCGATCATGCACTTCGCCCCGAGGTCGCGCGCCGAGGTGAACCTCCGGCGGAAGTGGACGTCCTCGAAGAAGATGTCGGCGGTGAAGAGCAGAAGGTCCCCGCCCGGCTCGATGACGGCGGCGTCGTCGCCGATCCCGATGATGGTCCGCGGCTTCGGCGCGCCGACTCTCTTTCGGATCTTCCTGATGAGATCGAACTCGCCCCCGACGGGCATATGGTCTTCCTCGTCTCCGGTCTTCAGGAAGCGGCAGAGCTCAGCACTCCTCGAGGCAGCGCAAGGCGGAGTGCGCGAGAACCGCGGACCCCATCCAGAGCGCCTCCTCGTCGATGTCGAAACGCGGATGGTGCCAGGGGTACGTGAACCCCTTCTGCTTGTTCATCGTGCCGACGCGGAACATCATCCCCGGCACCTCGTTCACGAAGAACGCGAAGTCCTCGCCGCCCATGGACGGCTCCGGCAGCTCGATCACGCCCTTGTTTCCAAGAAGCTCCCGCCCGCTTCGCCTGACGATGTCGGTGATGCGCGGGTCGCACTCGAGGACGGGGTACCCCTTCGTGTACTCGTACTCGTACCCTCCCCCGCCGGATTTCGTGACGCGGGCGGCGGTCTGCTCGATCATCTTCTCGACGAGCTTTCTGTCCTTCGCGTCGAGCGTGCGGGCCGTGCCCTCGTACTCGACCCTGTCGGCGATGACGTTCCGACGGTAGCCGCCCTTGACCGTCCCGAGCGTGACGACGACCGGGTGGGTCGGGTTGATGCGCCGGCTCGGGATCGTCTGCAGAGCGAGAGCGACCTGCGAACCGAGGACGATGGCGTCCACCCCGAGATGCGGCTTGGCGCCGTGCGCCGCCTCGCCGAGCACGGCGAGACGGAAGTCGTCCGCGGCCGCCATCATCGGGCCTTCCCTCACGCCGATCTTGCCGACCGGGATCATCGGGTCGACGTGCACCGCGAGGATGGCGTCGACGTCCGGTTTCTTCAGGGCCCCCTCTTCGATCATGGCCAGCGCGCCGCCGGGCGGCGCCTCCTCGCACGGCTGGAAGATGAACTTGACGTTCCCCGAGAACTCGTTTCGAAGCTCGGCGAGAAGCATGGCGGCTCCGAGAAGCGTCGTCGTGTTGGCGTCGTGTCCGCAGGCGTGCATGACGCCGTCGACGGTCGAGCGATACGGGACGTCGTTCTGCTCCGTGATCGGGAGCGCGTCCATGTCGGCGCGCATGGCGACGGTTCCGCCCTTGCCTGAGCCCTTGAGCAGCCCGACGACGCCCGTCTTCGCGACGCCCTTCCTGACGTCGAGGCCGAGCCGCTCCAGCGTCTGGGCCACGAGGGCGGACGTCCGCGTCTCCTCGTAGCCGAGCTCGGGATGCATGTGGATGTCGCGCCGCAGGTCGGACAGCTTCTTGGCAAGCCGCTTCGCGTCCTTCATGATCTTCTCAGGCATCTCTTTCTCCGATCCCTCTTTCCGGCGCCCCGTCCCTCCGGGCCCTCGTCATCCGCCTTCGCAGCCTGTCAGATCCCTGGCGGCCTCGACCTCCAGGAGCGCCTCGGGCAGCGCGTCCAGCACGTCTCCTGCGATCATGCCCCTGGCGCCGAGCCGCCCCTGCACGATCTCGCCGGCGAGCCCGTGCACGTAGGCGCCGAGCGCCGCCGACTCCAGCGTGTCGAGCCCCTGTCCGAGGAACGACACGATGACGCCGGTCAGCACGTCGCCCGTTCCGCCGGTCGCGAGACCGACACCTCCTGTCGGATTAAGATACGTCTCCCCGCCCGGCTCCGCCACCACCGTGCCACAGCCCTTGAGAACGACGACGGCGCGCGCCCTTCTCGCGGCTTCGAGCGCCGTATCGCGGCGCGCGTTCTGGACCGTTTCGACGTCCGTCCCCAGAAGCCGCGCCATCTCGCCGGGATGAGGCGTGAGTATCAGCTCCTCTCCGCCCTTCCTCGCGGCCAGTATGTCGACGTCCACCGCGTTGAGGCCGTCGGCGTCGAGTACGCAGGGGCGCTCGATCTTCTCGACGATGTCGCGCACGAGCGCGACCGTCTCGACGTGTCTCGAGAGGCCCGGTCCGACGGCCACGGCGTCGACGCTCTCGATGAGTTCGAGGACGTCGTCGAGGGCGTTCTCCGAAAGGCTCCTGTCGGTCGTTGCGGGCATCGGACGGGTGATGGCCTCGGTCAGCTTGACCTCGAGGATGTCGTTCACCCCGGCCGGGCAGCCGACGAACACGAGCCCCGACCCGGCGCGGAGCGCCGACGTCGCGGCGAGCGCGGCGGCGCCCGTATAGCCGGCCGCCCCGGCGATGACGGCCACCCTGCCGAAGCTTCCCTTGTGCGAGTCCGGGCTCCTGGCCGGCAGGAGAGCGGACGCCTCGTCGGGCATCATGACGTTGTCGTCGACACCGACCGCCTCGACGGCCTCGGCGGGGATGCCGATGTCGATGACGAAGAGCTCCCCGACCATGCGGGGGCCCCACTCGAGGAAGAAGCCGCGCTTCGGGAGCGCCATCGTGCAGGTCCAGTCGGCCCGGACGCACTCGCCCTCGGCCTCCCCCGTTCCCGCGTTGAGTCCGGAAGGGACGTCGACCGAGAGGACCGGCCTCCCGGACGCGTTGATCTCCTGAATGGCGTATCCGGAGAGGCCGCGCGGCGAGCCCTCGAATCCGGTGCCGAAGATCGCGTCGACGAGTGCCGCGCTCGTCGACAGCGACTCGGTGAGCTCCGAGAGGTGGGCGTTCTCGGTGAGCTCGGTCACGTCACTGCGGTCAAGCCTGTCCAGGTTGACGCGCGCGTCCCCGGTCACCTCGTCCGCCCTTCCGATCAGAAAGACCCGGACGGCCAGGCCGCGCGCCAGAAGCTCGCGGGCGACGACGAACCCGTCGCCGCCGTTGTTGCCCTTCCCGCAGACGACGACCACCCTCGCGCCTTCGCCGAGCGCCGCCACCCGCTCGAGGACACGCGCCGTCCCGAGCCCGGCGCGCTCCATGAGATCGATGCCCGGGATGTCCAGCTTCCTGATGGCGTGCTCGTCGATCGCCCGCATCGCCGCGGCAGTGACGAGTTTCATCGCTCGGGTCTCCTCTGGTCCTCTATGACGACGATCGCGTGCGCGACGCGCCTGGAGTGCGACAGGCTGACGTGGGTCGTGCCGTCGCCCAGGAGCTCCCGGCAGCGGCGGTGGACCGTGAGAAAGGGGGCACCGGTCGGCTCGTGCCCGACCTCGACGTCCTTCCAGCTGATGCCGGGAGCGAGACCGGTCCTGAGCGCCTTCAGAAAGGCCTCCTTCGCCGCGAACACGGCCGCATAGGAGGCCATCCGCTCGCGGAACCGCTCGCAGTACCGGATTTCCTGCTCGGTGAAGAGGTGCCGGAGGAATCCCGGCCGTGACCTCGAGACGACATCCTCGAAGTGGGAGATCTCGACGACGTCGGTCCCGATTCCGCGGATCATGGCCCCTCTATTCGCCGTCCTCGTCTCGCAGACGATCGACGATCCCCACAAGCTCCGCGATGTCGCTGATCTCGTAGTCCGCGCCCGAGTGCGTCGCGCCGGATGTGTCCCCGTACTTCGCGTAGACGGTCCGGATCCCGACGCCGTGCGCGCCCGTCATGTCGCGGGCGGGCCAGTCCCCGATCATGAGCACTTCCGACGGCTGAAGCTCCAGAAGCTCGATCGCCCGCAGGAACGGAGCCGGATCGGGCTTCCTGACGTTCGTGTCCTCGAATGTGATGACATGCTCGAAGAAGTGCTGGAGCTGAAGGTAGCAGAGACGCGACCATGCCTGGTATCTCGGCGCGTCGGAGAGGATGGACAGACGGAGTCCACGCTTGGCCAGTTCGAGCAGCGTCTTCTTCACGTGCGGGTAGAGGACCAGCGTGTACTCGCGGCCGCGGCGGTAGCCGATGATGGCGGCCGTGTGGATCATCGGGTCGATCTCGCCGTACTCCTCGATCAGGAACCGGTCGAAGACCCTCTGGTCCTCGATGCCCTCACGGTCGTAGATCTCGAAGAGCCGCCGCTTGGCTTCTTCGCGCGGCATCTCGAGACCGGCGTCGATCATCGCCTCGATCGCGGCGTCGATCGACACCTCCTTCATCCTCATGAAGTCGGTCAGGGTGTTGTCGAGGTCGAAGATGACTGCGCGCAGCATGGCTTCCCCTCTCGAGCGGGACCAGGCGCGGGCGCTGATGCTCCGGGACGCGGGCGGCTCTGAATCGGGAAGAGCCCGCCAATAGCGCTCGGAAGGGCTACTTCGTGCCCTCGTTCACTCGGTTCCCGCGGCTGATCTCGCCGTTGTCTATCCTCAGATGGAAACCGCAGTTCGGGTTGGAACACACCCACGCCTTGTAGGTGATCGCCGCCCCGTCACGTCCATAGTCGGAAAGCGGAACAAGCACTCCCTTTTCGCACATGCGGCAGGCAGGAAACGTGTTCGGCATCGTGGCATCCCCCCATCCCTGTTCTAATGCTTCCACCCCGGGCCCCCCATCGCTTGACGCGGCAGTCTCGCGATCGATGTAAGAGACGCTATTCGCCCGGACCGAGCTCGCCGCGCTTCGCGCGCGCAGCGGCGTTGTGCGCGAGGCGTGTCGGCTCCGGAAGACGGTATCCCCCGAACGCGTCCAGCACCCTCCGGGCCGCGGTCTCGATGGAGACCTTGTGACCCGGCGAGACGAAGAGCGGTCGGGTGTTGTCCCTTGTCCTGAGCACGACGCCCACTTTTCGGCGGTTCAGAAGCAGGCTTCGCATGGAGCCGCGTTTCTGCTTCGGCTCCTTGAACTCACCCACGAGCCGCGACTTCGCGCAGCCTATGGAGGGACGGTCCAGCAGTATTCCCATGTGGGACGCCAGACCGAGCCCGCGCGGATGAGCGATCCCCTGTCCGTCGAAGAAGAGAAGGTCGGGCTTCGTCCTCAGCTTCTCCCATGCGGCGCACACCACCGGTCCCTCACGGAACGAAAGCAGACCGGGGATGTACGGAAACGACGGGTGCATGGAGGCCCACACGACCTCGAACGCCTTGAGGGACGTGGGATCGAGAACGACGATCGCGGCGTAGAGAAGGTCCCGGCGACGGTCGAACGCGACGTCGACGCCTCCGAACGTTCGAGGCTCGTCCTCGACGTCCTCGAGGACGAGCTCTCTCACGAGCTCCTCCTGGATCCGGAAGGCCTCCTGGACGGAGACCGCCCAGGAGTGAAATGGGGGTCCCCTCATCCGCATCTCCAATGCACCACGTAAGATAGCGTATCGGAGGAGAGGGCTGGAAGTCAACGCCGAAGTCGTGTACCATCGCCCCCCTCTGACTGCAATTCGTTTTACGCCGCAAAGCGTCGACCGCGCGCATCCGTCCGCCGGGCGCGGACACCCAACGAACGGGAGGGCCAATGCGCAGAGGCCTGTGGATCCTTGTCGTCATCGCGATCATCGCAGCCGGGCTCACGCTCGCCTTCCGACAGACGGGCGACGGGCTCGACGCCGAGATCGCGTCCATCCAGGCGATGACCGACGACGCCGAGCGGTCGTCGGCGGCCCTGGCGTTCGTCCTGGGGCATCCCGAGCTCGAGCAGGAGCCGCTGTGGAGGGCGCTCGGCATGGCGCTCGACAGCGCGGCGGAGGCGCACGGCGAGGAGCGCGCAGTCGCTCTCGCCGAGTCGCTCGCGACCCTCGATCTTCCAGAAACACAGCGCCAGGAGGTGCTCTCCTACCTCGACTTCCGCTACATGCAGAGCGACGACCCCGAGGCCTACGCGCGGGGCGAGGAGATCCTCCGTGAGCTCCTCGGGATGGACGGCGTCACATCGCAGACGCTGGCTATCTCCGCGTGGCTGCATGCCACGAACCCGCAGGCCGATAAGGGACTCGCGCTTCGCGCTGCGCGGCGGACGTACGACCTCGCGGTCGAGGAGGGAACGGCGGAGTACGTCATCTATCCGGTCGACCTGGGCTACCGGTCGTACGTCGAGTCGGTCGCGGAGCGGCGCGGCTTCGACGCCGCCCTCGCGGCGGCCGATTCGCTCGTCGCGGACGCGGGCGACGACACGCTGCGGGGCATCGCGCTGGCGCAGGTCTATCGCCTGACGATAGACGACGCCCCGGCGCGCGCGAGGAACGCCGTCAGGGAGATGATGGAACTCGATGAGTTCACGGCGACGACGCTCATGAACGAGCTCGCGTACGACATGTCCGAGCGCCGGTTCGAGCCCGAGCTCGCCCTCAGCCTCGCGGAGAGGGCGCTCGCCCACGCGGCGTCCAGAAGCGACAGCGTGGACATTCTCGACACCGCGGGCTGGGCGGCGCACGCCGCCGGACGGCACGGTCTCGCCGTGGAGTACCTCGAGGAGTCGGTCGCGAAGATGTCGGAGTCGCTGTCGCTCGACGCCGTGATGGTCGAGCATCTCATCGCCGCGTACGATGACGCCGGCATGGACGACGCGGCGATCGCGCTCCTCGCGAAGGTCGTGGCCCGCTCGCCGGTTCCGGACGACCCGGCGCGCGCGCTCCTGGAGAAGCGGCTCATCGCGCGCGACGGGAGCTCTGCCGAGCTGGATGAGATGGTCGCCTCACTCCGGTACGAAGGCGTCGAGGACGCTCCGGCGTTCGATCTGCCGAACCGCGACGGCGAGACGGTATCGCTCGAGGGGCTTCGCGGGAACGTGGTGGTGGTCGCGTTCTGGGGCTATGGCTGAGGACCGTGCCGTGCGGAGTTTCCGCACCTGGTCGAGCTCAACGAGCGATACGGAGGTCGGAACGTCGAGTTCGTCTCGATCGACGGAGGCCGCAGGCAGGGCTCCGCGGAGAACTACATCGCCGAGCAGGGCGCGGCGCACCACATTCTCAACGACGTCGGCCGGGAGGCGTTCGACGCCTACGGCGTCCGCGGCATCCCGACGACCTGCATCATCGATCATGCGGGTCGGCTGATCTACCGCCACATCGGGTTCCGCGAGGGGGACGAGGAGCAGTTCGCCGCGGAGATCGAAGCCCTGCTGAGCTGGATGCCTGTCAGCTGATCTTCGAAGCCGGCCGCGAGACGAGAACGGGCCCCGCGCGGCGCGGGGCCCGTTCTCATGATGTCTCCGATCGTCGTCTGTCGCTTCCGCCTCAGGTCCATCGGCTCCCGCGAATCGGGCTTCGGGGCGGCTACTTCAGAAGCACCATCCTGCCATGGGCCTCATGTCCCCCCGTCTCGAGGCGGTAGAGGTAGACGCCGCTCGCGACACGTTCGCCGGAGTCGTCGGTCCCGTCCCAGACCGCCGCGTGGTCGCCGGCCTCGAGCGATCGCTCAACGAGAGTGGTCACGTGGCGGCCGGAGGTGTCGTACACGCGGAGCGACACGTCGCGAGCCCCGACCGGGACGGAGAACCGGATAGTCGTCATCGGATTGAACGGGTTCGGCGCGTTCTGCCGGAGCGCGAAGCGCGGGACGTCGTCCACGCCGGTGCCGTCGTCGACCGGCAGGCTCTGGACGAGCGTCATGCCGTTTGGACGCGTGACGGTCAGCGTCACGAAGTCCTCGGGGAGCCTGCCGACGATCGCGATCGACGCTCTCCCGGACGAGTCGGCCGTCTCGAACCCGTGGGTTTCGCCCTTGTGCGAGAGCGCTGCGACCGCGCCCGGTTGGGTCTCGACATAGAATGTCGGCTCGCGCGGGTTCACGTAGCCCTGGTGGTTCGCGGTCGTCGGTGCCGGCGTGTCAGAGCGCACCATGAGACTCGGGTCGCCGAAGAGATGCCAGCTCTTGAACTCGGCCTCTCCGCTCCACCCGTGCTCCTCGATCATCCTGCACGCGCCGTTCACGCAGAGTCCGCCGAGGGTTCGCATCTCTTCGGTCACGAGAAGACGGTTGATCTCATCGAGCGCCGTGAGAGGCGGCACCCACTGCATGCCGACGGTCGAGGCGTAGATGCCGACGGCCCCCGTGGGCTCGCCCGCGTTCGACGCCCGCATCCAGACCTCGGCGAAGCAGGTCTTGTCGGTGAACTGCCCCGTGTAGCACGCCACGCTGACGATCCACGGGAGCATGTTGTCGTTCACGAGAGAGTTGACGTCGCCGTTGATGAAGATACCGGTCGACCAGCCCATCGTCGAGCCGTGCCCCAGGTAGTTGATGAGACTCCGCCCCTCGTTCACGGCGTCCCTGATCATGTCATCGGTGACACCCGGATCGTACAGGCTGTCGACCTCCGTATAGGTGTATCCGAGGAGCGTGTCGCGGATGTCCCGCATGTGAACATAGTCGGGCGTTCCGGTGCCGCCGTCATCGTCGGAGGCGATGCAGCAGGCGCGCTGGTACCAGTCGGCGCCGGACTGGGCATCGCGCTCGTACTCGATCCAGCGTTCGACCTGCGACTCGACCTGTTCCTCCGTCTCGGCGGAGAGGCGGGCGACGAAGACGTCCGGATAGCCGTCCCCGCCCGCGATGAGCGAGTAGAGCGGGTCGGCCGCCTGTCCGGAGTACGTGTAGTACGGCATCTGGTCGTCGTCGCCGACGAGCAGCACGTACGCGATGCCGTCGGCGGCGTATCGGGCGGCGATGAAGCTCTTAATGTCGTCGGGGGTCCTGCCGATGGGCGTCAGCGGCTCGACCGTCGTGGGGAGCCCGCGCTGCGTCTTCCAGTCCGCGAGAGGCTGCATCTCCTCGGCAAAGGTGTCGTGCGCGATGATGAGCATCCGGCCGCCCTCGGTCACCGGGGCGTATCTCGAATCGCCGGCTCCGTAGTTCAGGAAGACACGCTCGTAGATGCGCTCGAAGTCGCCGACCCTGAAGGCGTGACGATGCGACAGCGCGTTCGTCCGGGCAGGCCCGACCGGTTCGACGGCGACCGTGAGACTCTCGCACACGCGGACGGCGCCGGTCGCAGGATTCCACTGCACCGGATGCATCTGAACAGTGACGCCGCGCACGTCGCGGAGGATGAACGGTTCTCCGAGACTCGCCGTCGCGCTCGGGTACCAGGTGTTCGACTTGTAGGTTTCCGAGAAGCGATACGGAACGCTCCGGGGATCGACGTCGCGCGTGATGCTCCCCTTCGAGGGAGCGATCGTGGCCGTCCCGAATTCGACGAACGTCGCCTCGAGGACGCGGAGCGACACTTCGGAACCGTCGGGTATCGCGATGGAGGTTCTGACAACGGGAAGGTCGGGCTCACCGGACGCGAGCAACTGCGGGTGTCCCGGCAGCAGAAAGCGGTCGTGCGCGGTCCCGTCGACCATGACGCGCTCGATCAGGACCGTCCCCACGTCGAGTCTCAGAACGACGCGGCCTTCCTCGCTCGAGACGAGGGTGACCTCCGCGGAGCCTCCGCCCGGAAGGACGTCGACCGCACGGCCGCGCGCCGCCGCGGTTCCGCCGGCGATCACGGCGAAGATGAGAAGCGCTACGAGTATCGCGATGCCCAGCCTCATGGCGACTCCCGCTCACAGATACGACAACGGGGCTCCCCGGACCGAGCCCCTCCCAGTATCTACTATTATACCACATATCAAGGGAATTGCCAGCAGTCAGACCCCGGCGAGCAGGCGCAGAACCACGTCCTTGCGCCAGGACCGGTCGGCTCATCTGACGAGAAGCACCCTGCGAACCAGCGCATGTCCCTGGCTCGTCACCCGGGCGAAATACACACCGCTCGCGACGGCGTGACCGCTGTCATCCGTCCCGTCCCATGTGAACGCGCAGGGTCCGGCTCCCAGGCGCCTCCCGTCGCACAACGTCCGTACGATCCGTCCATTTACACCGTAGATGTCGAGCTCGACCGAGCCGGGTTCTGACAGGACGAACGAGAAAGTGGTCATGTCGCTGAACGGGTTCGGCGCGTGAGCAAGGCTCGCCACAACGCAGACCGGGAAGTCGACCCCCGTAGCGCATCCGCCGGACCACAGCAATACTGAGGTGTCGTATTGGTAGTCTGGGTCCGGAAGCTCATGGTCGTGTTCGAAGAAGTCGTATTGTCCATTGAGCCAGAGCACGACGTCCGCATCATCTGGGAGAGAGCGGGGAACGACGGGTCGCACGTTCTCGTCGGCTGTGCCGAGGGCGATGTGTCGTACCGACCAGGTGTTGCCTCCGTCATCTGTCTTCCACTGATCGATGTCCCATCCGCCCCAGGGATTCCTGCGGGAGAGATAGCAGGTCTCGGGATCGTTCGGGTCGCGGACGATGCCGCCCGAGTAGTAATGCTGCTGTGGGTTGATCGTGGTGTCAGCGATGCTCCCTCCGGAGTCCCACACGAGTATCGCGTCCTCCCACGCCGCGCCGTTGAAGCGGGCCCAGTGGTATTGATGTACCTGCTTCGAAGGGAACGTGACGTACGTCACGACAGGGACCCCGAACTCGTCGAAGGCGACGTCCCATACCCAGGAGTTGCCGCCGGTGAGTTCCGGATCGGCCGTGCAGTCGAAGACAACGTCGCACTCATCCGGCTGCAGCGGCAGGATGCCGACCTCCTTTATGCGGCTTCCGTCGGCGCGAAAGAACGCCTCACCGCCGTCTTCATGTCTGATCTCCGCGTAGTAGATGCTGTTCTCTGTTTCCTTTGGGTGCCCGTTGGTGAACGCGAGGCCGATTCGTTGGCCCGCGTCTTCTGCGTATTTGACGTACGGCCTGCCTGTCGGAACGGAGATGAGGTTCCAGGCGCCGGACCAGGTCCAGGTTCTGCTCGATGGATCGTATGTACCTGTGCTCATGGTTGGTTTGTAATCAGCGCCACGCCAGAACAGGTGATACGCGTCCTGTCGACACGGCACCGGAAGCGGGTTCACGTATGTCGCTCCGGCGTGCCCCTGGACGTTCTCGGGAACGAGCTGCATCGGTCCCCAGCCGACCACGCTCCCCGGTTCCAGTGATGTCCTGTAGAGAGGGAAGGTCCCCTCGATGGAGTGCCAGCAGTAGAACGCCGTATAGCGGCCGTCGCTGAGCTTCACGAATGTCGGATTGTCATGATCGTCAGTTTCCCATGTGGGTTCGAGCACACCAGTCACGGTCCCGTGTGAGATGAGATCATGACGAGCGACCTGGATCACGCCATCCTTCGTGACCCAGCCGGTGATGAGAGCATTTCCATCACAAAGAGCCCTGGGATCGGAGAACCAGGACCAGACGCCGTCTTCGCACAACCTCGTCGTCGAACTCATTGCACGGCTTGCTGATGTCGGGACGAACGTCAGAACGCCGACAAGAAGCACACGCGGCAAGAAGGATGCTGGACGTGGAACGTGCCGGCATGTTGCGCGTCCCATCTTCCGCTCCGTTCAGACCCGAGCGCGTCAACTCTGCAGTGTTGTGCATCTCTCAAGGCTATCGGACGAGCGTCACCTTCCTCACCCGCGCCGCGCCGTCCACGTCGGCCCGCACGAAGTACACGCCGCTCGCGACGTCGCGCCCGGAAGCGTCCCTTCCGTCCCACGCGACTTCGTGCGGTCCCGCCGCCAGGCGTTCATCCGAGAGAAGCTCGCGCACCGCTCTTCCCGCCACGTCGTAGACGACGAGGTCGACGCTCGCGTCGTGTGTGAGTTCGAATGAGAGGGAGGTCTCTTGCCTGAACGGGTTCGGCGCGTTCCGCAGCGACACGACGGAGTGGACCTGTTCGTCGACGCCGGCCAGCTCCATGCAGGTCCACATCAGTATCGAGGTGTTGTAGTTGTACTCGGCGCGCTCGCTCGTGAGATCGTTCTCGTAGTGGTCGTAGTTCCCGTGCATCCAGAGGACGATGTCGTACTCCGCGGGCGCGTTTCTGGGCACGACGGGGCGGAGGTTATCGTTCTGGTCGTTCTCCGTGATCTTCCTGACCGTCCAGCTGTCGCCCCCGTCGGCGGTCTTCCACTGCTCTATGTCCCAGCCCCAGTAGATGTGCTTCTTTGAGAGATAGACCGTCGTCGGTTCCCTGGGATCGAGGGCGATCCCGCCGGAGTAGTAGTGCTGTTTCGGATCGATCGTGGTGTCCGCCACGCTCCCGCCGCAGTCATAGACGAGCGTCGCGTCCTCCCAGGAGGTGCCGTCGAAGCGGGCCCAGTGGTACTGGTGCACTCTCTTGGAAGGAAACGTCGCGTAGGCGACCACCGGATACCCTGCGTCGTCGAACGCCACATCCCAGACCCAAGAGTTGTCTCCCGTCTGTGCGGGCGCGGCCTCGTGGTCGAACACGGTGTCGGACTCGCAAGGCTGCAGAGGAACGGCCCCGAACTCCTTGATGCGTCTTCCGTCCGCCCTGTAGTATCCCTCCGCTCCTCCGCCCTCCGGTCTGATCTCCGCGTAGTAGACGTTGTTGTTCACCGCGTCCGGGTGCCCGTCGGTGAAGCACACGCCGATGCGTTCGCCCCCCTCGTCGGCGAACCTGATGTACGGCCTGCCGGTGCTCACGTGGATCGGCTTCCAGTAGTCCGACCACGTCCAGGCCCCGGTCGAGGGCTCGTAGGTCCCCGTGCTCATCGCCGGCTTCCAGTCGGCGCCGCGCCAGAAGAGATGGTAGCTGTCCCTCTGGCCGGGAACGGGAAGCGGGTTCACGTACGTGGCCCCGGCGCCCCCGGACGCGTTCTTAGGAACGATCTGTCGAGGGCCCCAGCTCTCGACTTCGTCGGGCTCAAGCGATACCTTATACATGGGGAACGTGCCCGGAGCGGCGTGCCGGCAGTAGAAGGCGGCGTACCGACCGTCCGACAGCCTGAGCATGGCGGGGTGGTCGTGATCGTCGGCCTCCCAGACGGGCTCGAGCGTGGAAATGCACGTCTCGCCGGTCGAGAGGTCGACCGTCGCGGCCTCGATGACGCCGGTCTTCGTGATCCAGCCCGTGGCGAACCTGTACCCATCGAAGGCCGCCCGTGGATCCGAGAACCAGCACCACGCGCCGTCGTCGGTCAGCTGTGTCACGGACACCCGCGCGCGTGCCGGAGGCGAGATCGCGAGCGCGACAAGCGCGACCATGAGAATTGCACAAGACCGTCTGATTGGCATGACTATTACTCCATGCCACAATGATACCGCATATACTGGGTGAGCGTCAACCTTGAGTGAGCATGGCCCCTTCGGTCCCGGCCGGCACGACCCGTGAGCGCGCACCCCCCGACCTCTGTCTGCAGTCCGATGGGCACGCCGCGCGTTCTCTACCGGCGGCGGGAATGAACGAGCCACCCGGCCTGTCGGTCGTCTCCCGGATCCGGAGGAACCGCACAGTGAACGCACCGTCTCACAGACTTCCCGACTTCTCCGCCCGCGCCCGCGCTGAAGCAGAGCGTCTAGGACGGAGCGGGCTCGCCCGGCTCCTCGAAGAGGGACGGCGCTGGGACCTCGCGCCGGTCCTGTCTTCGGACGGCGCCGTCGTCTTCCCCCACATCGGGCTCCGGGAGTGCGGCGCGCAGACGTCGGCCGTGGTCCATGCCTGTCTCGACTCGGGAGCCGAGCGCGTGCTTCTCATCGGGGTCCTTCACGCCCTGACCGTGGAGCTCGACGACATGAGACGCCGCGTCGCGTCGGGGGGAGACCCATCCCGCGAGCCCGCGCACGGCATCCAGGGCCCCGGACTCCCAGGGCGCAGTGACTGGGAGCGCGAGTTCTCGCTCCTCGGCTTCCTCGCGCTCTGGGAGGAAGCCGCGCGCCACCGCCTCCGGGTCCCCCAGCTCATCGTCCGCTTCCCGTATCTGGCAGGCGGCGACCCCGCCGGGCTTCCCGGCGTCGACGAGCTTGAGGAACTGGCCGCGTCCGGCGCCGTCATTGCCGCGACCGCCGACCTCTTCCATCACGGACTCGCCTACGGCGACGCGCCCGGGCGCGCGCTCGCTCCCGAGGCCGGCGGCCTCGCGCTCGCCCGCTCCGCCATCGAGAAGGGTCTCGAGCTTCTGGCCCGCGGCGACCACGCCGGCTACCAGGACCACTCCGTTGCGACGAAGAGCGACGCCCGCGACGTCGGGCAGCTCGTGCGGCACCTGACGGGACCGGTCGAAGGGCACATCCTCGACCTCGTCTGGCGCGACACGAGCGCCGACTACAAAGCGGGCGCGCCGACCTGGGTGGCCGGCGCGCTCGTTGAACTCGCCCCTGTTCGGACCTGAGGACAGGACGACCCACCGGGTCGCGCGACGCGTGTTTCGACGTCACGCCGCCCCGAATCCTCTCGGGATCACATCTCGCCGAAGTGTCTCAGCACGGTCTCCATCATGTCCACTGCATGCGGCGTCTGCAGATAGTAGAGCGGGAAGCCGATGTAGCAGACGTGACCGGAGACTCCGTCCGAGGGCTTCAAAACGGCGCAGGGCACACCCTCGAACGTGGGATTGCGGAAGGAGACGATGCGATGGAGGACGTCGGCCGAGCTCCCCCACGGCTCGACGTGCTCCACGCGCGCGACGCCGCAGCGGGTGTAGTTGTCGAGCGTCGACACATAGAAGTGCCACTTCCCGGGCTCCGGAAACCCGCCTGGCCCGACGCTGTCGATGAACGCCGGCTCGAGGTCGAGCGGCGATGCGGGGTCCGGTGTGGCGCCAAGGAAACAGTAGCCGTAGTCCAACGGGTTGTCCGGGTTCGCCTGCGTTCCGCTCTCTACGGCGCCCGCGAGCCCGAGCACGTCGCGGATGAACACCATCTCCCGAAGCGTGTCGGTGGCGGTCGTCTCGATGGCGCCGGACGATTCCGTGTAGCTCGCATCTTCGGCGATGGCGCCCATGGGGTTCAACCCCGCGATGACCAGGTTCCCACCCGAGGCCACGTACGTTTCGAGAGCTCTGTAGTCAGGGAAATGGTGGAAGGTCTTCCACAACCCGCATCCGCCGGGTGCTGAGCCGATCAGCTCCCCGTCCGTGTACCAGATGACGGTCGACGCGCCCTGAAGCGCTTCTACCCCCGGCGGCATGCCGATGCCCTGCTCGATCTGGATCGTCATGTCCCATTCGACGACCGGAAGCGCGCACGACGCGGTCAGCGTATCGTAGAACGCGTCCCGCTCGTCATCGTCAGCCCACAGCGGATCCAGGCTCTCCTCGTGCATGTCCCAGTCGTCGACGATGAGCACGTACTGGTCGAGGGTCGCGTCGCGCCCGTCGAGGACGATCTCCGCCCGGGTCGTGTAGCCGAGCGAGTCGGCCACCTCGATGTAGAGCGTCTGGAGGCCCGGCTCGACATCGAGCTCGAAGTGCGTGAGGTTCGGATCGTAGCTGTCGCCGAGCGAGCTCGTGTCGTCGACGGCCACATCGTATCCGCGAAGGACGTCGCACCCCGTTGTCGACGTCCAGTCGAACACGATGGGAACGTTCGTGAAGACGTTGACCCGATCGTAGTCGGGACCCCACGGGTTGTAGTTCCGCGTCGGCAGGAGGTTCGAGCGGACGGTCAGGACGGGTTCGCTGAGGGGAACGGAGTTGAAGCTCCAACTCGCGGGTGTCGGGTCGCGACGTCCGTCGTCGTCGATCGCCCACACCCTGAAGACATGGTCTCCGAACAGCGGTCCGAGCGTGACCGTGGTCGTGGCGGGAGGGAGGTCGTCCTCGTGGTAGAGCGGCTCCTCGACCCCCTGCTTGTACAGAGAGTAGCCGTAGCCTGCGATCTCGCCATCGGCGTCCCATCCCGTCCAACGGAATCGGACTCGGTCGCATGCGACCGGGCCGGGCGAGAGCGTGATCTCGGTCTCCGGGTGGACGCGACCCGACATCGAGTCGGTGACCGGCAGTGGCTCCCAGCGCGCCGCGTTGTCCTCGGGCGCGAGCGGCCCCGGGTCGAGCTTTGTGCAGCCGCCGAGCGCCACGCAAAGAGCCGCAGCAACGATCGCCGCGGCCGAAGATATGCGTCTCATGGCGTCACCCTCCCGGGGGGGACAGAGTCCGCTGTGTTCAGCATATCCCGGGAATCGCCTTGCAGGCAACACATACTTGTCTTTGGTGGATTGGACGGCGGCTACCGGAAGAGCGCCTTGAGCCGTCCCCAGCTCGACGCCTCGATGGAGGATGCGGGGACGTTGTCGGTCATCCATATGTGGGAGACGCCGGTCCCGCGAGCGAAGGCGATCCGTCCACCGTCGCCCGACCAGCTCGGCCAGGCGTCCGTCGGGTCGGCGGTGATTTGATGCTCCGTTCGGGAGGCGACGTCGATCGCCACGATGCCGGACCCCTCGCGGTGGAAGGCGAGGAACTCGCCGGTCGGGGACCAGTCGGGTCCCGACTCGTCAGCGGGGTCCGTCGTGAGCTGTCGCACGCTGTCGCTCTCGCCGGCCGCGCTCATGATCCAGATGTCCCAGTTCCCGGAGCGGTCGCTCGCGAAGGCGATCCAGTTCCCGTCGGGCGACCAGCAGGGGTAGCGGTCGGCGGAGGCGTTGTCGGTGAGCTCGGAGAACCCCCCGACCTCCCCGCTCGTGCTCATCCAGCAGATCTCGTCGTCGCCCGACCGACTCGAATGGAGGACGAAGCCCGAGCCGTCGCGGTAGTGCGGGGCCCCATCGTCCCCGGAAGCGGGATCGCTCAGATCCGACGCATACGGGGTCCCGGGCAGGATGCGCCAGACGCGATCGTGCCCTGCGTCGTTGTCTCCGTCGAACGCAAGGTCACCGGACTGGGCCCAGCACGGACGCGCGTAGTTCCGGCTGGCGTGCGTGGTGACCGGCGCGTCCCACCGCCGCGGGTCGGACATGTAGCGTATGTTCGTGCCGGGATACTGCCGGTCGGTCTGGTATGCGATGTAGCCCTGCGCCCAGCTCCACGACGGGTGCGTGTTGGCCGCGTCGACCGTTGTGAGCCGCGTCTCGACCCCGCCGAGCGGTGGCGAGAGCAGAAGAACGAGGAAGAGGGCGGAGAACGTCCGGCGTGCGCTCATGGTTCCTCCCCGACGATGGCTGCCTGAACGCCGGGAGTGTACGTCAGAGTGCCTCCCGAACGCTACGTCTTCCGTTCCTTCTTCTCGGCCGCCGGGAAGAGGATGTTGTTCAGGATGAGCCGGTACCCGGGCGAGTTACGGTGCATGGAGAGGATGGTCGGCGGGTCGCCGATCATGTGGCGGTAGTCCTCAGGGTCGTGTCCCCCGAGGAACGTGAAGGTCCCACGGCCGACGTTGCCGTGGATGTACTTCACCTCGTCGGTCTCAGGGTAGTCCGCGAGGATGGTCACGTGACGCTTGATGAGGGTTCGATGGTAGCCGGTCGTCTGTCCCATGAAGCCCTTGACCACGTTCGTATGGCACTGGGTCAGCATGGCGGGGACGGGGTCGATCTTGGCCGAGAACTCAAAGAGGGTGAAGTAGTCCACCTCCTCCGGGCGCGCGGTCGCCTCCTGCGTGATGTCGATGTCGGAGAACTCGTAGACAAGAGGGCTCGTGATGAGCTGGAAACCCTCGAAGGCCATGCACCGACCGTAGTCGAGCTTCTCCTGACACGCCGGGTCCGGCGGATCGCCGTCGTACGGCGCGTCCACGATGTCCACGCCCTCGGCCGCGAGGGCCACGTCGTAGCTGTCGGTCGCGGAGCACATGGCGAACATGAATCCGCCGCGGGCGACGTAGTCGCGGATGGCTCGCGCGACGGCCTTCTTGTGCTCGGACACGGAGGGGTATCCCTGGGCGGCGGCCGCTTCTTCGTAGTGAGCCACCTGCAGCTTGTACCAGTCGGCGTTCCGGAACGACGCGTAGAACTTCCCGTACTGCCCGGTGAAGTCCTCGTGATGCAGATGCACCCAATCGAACCGGTCGAGCTCCCCCGATAGAACCTCCTCGTCCCAGATGACGGTGTAGGGAATGTCGGCATACTCGAGCGCGATCATGACGGCGTCGTCCCACAGCTCCTCGATGTCGGGCGCGTAGAGCGCCACCTCCGGCGCCTTCTCGAGCAGGACGACCTCCATGTTGCCCTCCTCGATCTCGGCGTACATGTCGGCCATCTGCCCGCCGCCAAGCTCTTCCCACGAGACCCCTCGGAAGTTGCACTCGCTGGCCACGTCGGTATCGCCGTCGAGGATGTGGAACGAGCCGTTCCTGTAGTTCAGAAGCCACTCGACGCGGTAGCCCTTCTCCAGCGCCCAGTAGGCGACGCCGTAGGCCTTGAGGTGGTCGTCCTGCGTCAGGTCCATCGGCACGAGGACGGTCGCCTGGACCAGGGCGGCGAACAGGAGAGTCGCCGCAACAAGCCCCGTCGTCAGATGATGTCGCGAGAGCGTTCGCCGCGTCGTCATCCTCTCAGTCCCTCCCGGCGCCTGATCTCCTCGGCGCGCCGTCTGGCTTCGCCCGTCAGGAAGTTCGACGGAAGCGTCTCGATGAGCGTCACGTACTCCGCGAGCGCGTCGCCCGGCCGGCCCAGATCGCGATGGAGGATCGCGCCGCGGCGCATCAGCGCCTCCGCGCGCGTGGCCAGCGTCCGCTCCTCCGCGGCCGCCTCGGCGTAGGTCTCGAGCGCTTCCTCATATCGTCCGGACGCTTCGCGGATCTCGCCGAGCAGCATGAGACCTTCCGACGCGACCGGCTGGGTTCCGGCGGCCTCGACGAGCGTCTCGAGCCGCGCTTCGGCTTCCTCATGCCGCCCCGACAGCATCGCGGCGTGCGCCCCGGCCAGGTGCCGCAGCGGCGCGAGCTCGTTCGTCTCCTGCGCGTCCGAGACGACCAGCATCAGACGGAGCGCGTCGTTGACGAGCTCGCCGGCGGGGTTCTCCTCGACCAGAGCCCGCAGCTCCTCGAGCGTCCTCTCGGCGTCGAGCCCGAGGAACGCGATGTACCCCAGATAGTAGCGCGCGCGGTGACGCGTCTCGTCCCGGGGGTTCTCACTGAGAAGCGACGCCGCCCGCTCGGACGCTTCGTCGAGCCTTCCGAGTGCGAGCAGCGCGTCGATGCGGAGAACGTGGAGCCGCTCCCTGACGGAGCGGCCGCGGAGCTTCGCGTCCTCGGGAACCCGGTCGAGCGTCGCAATGGCGCCGGAGGGGTCGTGGAGCTCCTCGAGCTCGATCTCGGCCTTCTCAAGCAGGGCATCGCCGCGGATGGGGTGTTCCGACACGTTCTCGGCGAGACGGTCGAGTTCATCCACGGCCTCATCGGGACGACCAACGTCGACCAGAAGTCGGGCCGCGTAGATGCCGGCCGCGCCCGCGTTCGCCGAGCCGGCATGGCGCTCGACCACCAACCTGTACGCGTCGCGCGCTCTGCCCGGCAGCCCTTCGTCCCGCAGAATCTCGGCGAACTCCATGAGGATACGCCCCTGCGCTCCGGCGCGGTCGTCCGCGACGAGAAAGGCCTCGAGCGCGACATCCGGCGACCCCAGCGCCAGCAGCACGCTGCCCGCGAGCGTCAGTTCACCGGGCGTCGTCCCGGCCGAGTCGAGCGCCTCGTCCATTCTGCGGCGGACCAACCCCTCGTCGGCGCCGTTGTCGAGCATCTGCTCGACACGGTTCGCGGCCCACTGGTCCATCCCGGGGTGCTCACGCGCGGTCGCGAAGCACTCCTCGAGGGCCTTCTCATGCTCCCCCAGAACCGTGTAGAGCTGCGCCAGCTCCTCCGCGAAGAACGCGGGATTGCCCGAGACCCTTCTTCCCTCCTGGTAGACCTCGACCGCCCGCTCATACATCCTGTACCGGACCTCGAGCGCGCCGACCTCGGCGTAGCGGACCACATCGGCCCGCCCCTTCCTCGCCCGTTCGAGCCAGATGGCATGCGCGCGGTCGAACTCCGCGAGCCGCGCGTACGTCTCTCCGAGCTCCATCATGACGCGGTCGTCGTCGGGGGTCCGGCTGAGCTGCGACTCGAGCAGCGGGACGAGTCGCTCCTCCTCGAGATCGGCGGCCTTGTAGGTCTGGACCAGCGCCCACAAGACGCGGGTGTTGTCGGGGTACCGCCGGTAGAGCCCCTCCGACAGGCGGATTGCCTCCTCGATGTCGCCCATGACGAGCGCCTGCCGGGCGATGGCGAGTTCGGCGGCGACGGCGTCGGCGCGGTCGGGCAGCCTGGCGGCCAGGAGAAAAACCAGACGCCTCATGGCGACACCTCCCCGCCGATCGCGCCGTCATCTGAGAGCGACTCGAAGTAGGCCCGGATGAGCTCACGGTACTCGGACGGGTACTCCTGCTGCATCGCCCGGAGCAGGTCCTCGCGGAGTTCCTCGGAGCCGCGCTCCAGCTCGTCAGGCAGGGCGCCGGGCGCCTCCCGCGTGTACTCCTCGCCGGTCTCGGACCGTCGACGCCTCGTGTAGTCGCGCCGCCTGAGCGAGCGCTGCGCGTCGAGAAGGCGAGAGAGGATCCGCTTCTGGCGGTCGATGGTCTCCTGCGACGCGCCGGTGCGCTCCATCTCCTCGAGGGTCTTCTGCATCTCGTCGGCCGTGTCGTCGAGGCTGCCGAGGACCTCCTCGCGGTCGCCGAACTCCTGGGCCAGGCGGCGCGCCTCGTCCCCCAGCCGTTCCTGCTGAGCGCGCATGTCGGCGAGCTGTCGCTGGATGTCGCTGCTCATGCCCGACTGCTCGCTTCTTCGATGAAGCTCCTCGGTCATCTGGTTCAGCTGCGACTGGTTTTGAGCCATCTGACGGAGCTGCTGCATCAGCTGCTGCATCGCGCCGCCTCCGCCGGAGGAGCTCTGCGACTCCTTCGAGGTCAGGAGCGCGACGACGAGCGAGTTGACGCGGCCGAGCGCCTCCTCGGCCTCCCGCCGGCCGGCCTGCGTTCCGCCGTCGGCGATCTGCGAGGCGGCGCGCATCATGTGCATCTCGACGACGCCGAACGCGCGATAAAGACCGGGGTCGATCGTGAACGAGTCGTCCGTCTGCCGGAACATGCGGTCGGCGATCTTCGACATCGAGGCCGCCAGGTCTGTCTCCTTCGCGACCAGCTCGACGAGCTCGTCCCTCGGGATGCGGCGGCGGTCGGTGACCGACGAGAGGATCTCCTCCTGCTCGGTCGAAACGCCCAGAAGCTCGTCGATCGCGCGCAGCGTCGCCTCGCGGTCGCGCTGGTTCAGGCTGCACGCCGCGCCGCCCTGGCAGGAGGAGAGCTTCGTGAAGAGGCTCTTGAGGTTGTCGGACGCCGACTGACACTGCGGACCCGCCTCCTGAGGCCGGGATTCGGACAGGCTCTTCCGGGCCTGCTCCATCTTCTCGAGCGTCGCCGCGTCGTCGAGGGCCTCGGTCGCCTCCCGCATGTCGTTCGACGTGTCCTCGTCGACCGCCTCCATGTCGGCGATGGCCTTCTCGAGGTCCTTCCTGAGGGCCTCGGTCTCTTCCGTGATCTCCCGCTGCTCCGAGGCCAACGCGTCGCACTGCTCGCCGGAGGGCGTGTTCCGCGCCTCCTCGGCAACCCGCTCTTCCCTGGCGGAGAGCTCCTCGGCGCGGTTCGCGGCGTCGGCCAGCTGCTGCTCCGCCTTGACGCGCTTCAGGAGGTTCAACGTCTGCTCGAGACGGCGCCGGTAGTCCTCCTGGGACACCGACATCTCGTTCATCGAGCGGCTGACCTCCTCCGGGTCGAGGTCGGCCATGGCCTGGCGGATCTGCTCCATCAGCTCGCGCATCTCGTCTGTCGCGACCTCGTCCAGGATCTCGGAGATCTCCTGCACCTTCTCGAGCGTCTCGAGGGTGACCCGGTCGGTCTCGCTCATTCTCTCTCCGAGACGCTCCACCCTCTCGGCCATCTCCTCCGCGCGCTCCGCGACGTCCTCCTGCTTCTCGAGCGCCGCCTCGACCTCGTCCTGCCGCTGCCAGTCGAGTTCGGGGTCGCTGCGGATCTCGTTCCGGATCTCATCCAGCTCGTCGCTCACCTCGGCCTGGTCCTCGACCAGCTCGTCCAGCTCCTCGACGATCGCGTCCTCTTCGCCCGTGACCTCCGCGTACATCTCGGCCATGGTCGGGAAGCGGACGATGTAGCGCTCGCTCCGCGCCGTCTTCGGGCCGGTGACCGCGTCGTTGTCGACGACCTCCGCGAAGTAGATGAGAACGGAACCGGGGAGAATGCCGGTTTCCGAGAGGTCCCAGGTCGTGCGCGCGGCGACCTCCCGGCCGCCGTCGCTGCTGAGCGGGACCACGCCCTCCTCCGCCACGCCGTCGACTGCGTAACGGATCCTGAGGTCCGCCACGCCGTAGTCGTCGATGGCCGTGACGCCGACGTCGAGCAGCATCTCGTCGGGGATCTCGACGTCCCGGCCGGGCTCGACGATGCTGACGAGCGGACGCTCGTCGGCTATCGCCGCGATGGAGTACTCCGGCGGTCTGAGGTTCTCGAGGCCCTCGGCGTCGACCAGCTCGACGGTGTACGTGTCGCTGGAACGAACCGTTATCGCCCCGTCGAATGAAGCCGGACCGGCGCGAGAGAGCTCGACGCGACGACCGCCGCCGAAGACGAGCGCGGCGCTCGCGAGAGGCTTGCTCGCCTTCACGCCGATCGTCACGCGGGTGCCGGCCAGCGCCGTGATGTCGCCGTTGTTCTCATCGACGGTCCGCGGCATGAGATTGCTGTAGTCGGGGAAGTCGTACTCGAGACGGACCCCGGAGACGAAGGGGCGCTCCATGACCGACACGCCGAACTCGGGACTCCGAGCGTCCCCGGCGTGGACGGAGTAGGAGAGCGGCTCGCGCACGTCCTGAAGGGACGCGTGGAACCGTTCACCGGAACGCGTCATCACGCGCTCGGACGGGTCCTCATCGCTCTCCGCGCTCACGAGCACGGGCGTCCCGTCGTAAGGTCCGGTCACCGTCGCCGAGACCCGCAGGTTCTCTCCCGCGATGAGCGTCGTGTCTCCTGGGGACACGCTGATCGCGACCCGGGGCGGTTCCACCCTCGTCCACGGTCTTCCCAGCCGGCCGAGCGCGGCCACGCCCGACGGACCGGTCGCGGCCACCGCCGCGACCGACGCGGCGAGGACGATGAGAAGCGTCAGCGAGCGCCTGCGCAGCCCCTTCACGGTCGCCGCGTCTCTGAGATCCCTTCCCAGCACGAGCTCACACGCCTCGTCGATGAGGGCGTCGATGAGTTCGACGGAGTATCCGTGTCGGCCCGCTCCCCGCTTCGCCCAGAGTCCGGCGGCGGCCCGCAACCGTTCGCGGAGTTCAGGGTGCTTCGCCTCGATGCGCGCGGCGATCTCCTGCGGGCCGAACCTCCTGGTCAGCGGCCCGCCGACCTTGAGCGCGAGTCCGACCGCGAGACCGGCGAGAAGCGCGGTCGCGAGCGCGATGCGCATCCCGGGCGCCATGGGGAGGAGCGCGTCGATGACGACGAGACCCGCCGCGGCCGCGAGCGCGTACGACAGAACCTCCACAAGACCGGAGAGCGACTGCCGGGCCCGCCACCGCGCGCCCACCCTCGCGATGCGTCTCAGTATCTCGTTGTAGTTCCTGTCGGTCGACACGATGCCTCTTTGTTGAAACCGAGCGGCCGTTCCCTGTCGAGCGTCCCGGCCGCTGTCATTACCGCCGGGGCGCAGGTTCGGCCGCCTCAGTGTGTGAGTGCGTGGACGACGACGTTCACGCCCATCCGGAGCGCCGCCTCGCGCTTCTCCGGCGGGTCGCCGTGGACCTCGGCGTCCTCCATCCCGTCGCCGATGTCGGTGTTGAAGCTGTAGAACACGGCCAGCCTTCCATCGAGATAGATGCCGTAGCCGTGGGGAGGTCCGCCGTCGTGCTCGTGGATCTTGGGCAATCCGTTCGGGAAATCGAACTCGGAAGAGTAGATGTCGTGGTCGAACGGCAGCTCGACCAGCGGCTCGTCCGGGAAGACCTTCCCGATCGCTTCCCTGAACGACCTGTCCATGCCGTAGTTGTCGTCGGCCCACATGAAGCCGCCCCGCTCGAAGTAGCGCCGGAGATTGGCCGCCTCCTCGTCGTCGAAGACGACCCTGCCGTGCCCTGTCATGTAGATGAACGGGTGGAGGAACAGCTCGTCGCTCGCGGGCGAGACCGTCGCCGCCCGCGCCGCCGTCTCGATGTCGGTCCGCTCCCTGACGGCGGAAAGCAGGTTCGGAAGCGCCGTCGGATCGGCGTACCAGTCGCCCCCGCCTCGGTACTTGAGCTGCGCGACGGTGAAGACGTCGCCGGCCGCCTGCGCGGTCACGGAGACGACCATCATCGAAAGCGCGGCGAGCACGGCGATGGAGGCGGCTCTCGTCATGACGGCTCCTTCCGTGAGATGTGCGCAGCTGTGCGCCGGGGCTTCCCCACACGCCCCGGCACAGGTCACACGTCATGTGACGCGCCGGAGACCCGGGGCGTTCAAACGTCCGTTCTCTTCATTCTAGTCCCCGGGGAG
Organism: uncultured bacterium; assembly: GCA_964596015.1. Lineage (GTDB taxonomy): Bacteria > Joyebacterota > Joyebacteria > Joyebacterales > Joyebacteraceae > WJMD01. Next base: position 74,941 of record CAZQSB010000002.1, read on the forward strand.
AGACGTTCAAGGCCCGCGGTCCGACCGGCGCAGCTTAAGAGGGCGTTGCGGTCCGGCCGGCGCAGCTTAAGAGGGCGTTACGGCCCGGCCGGCGCAGCTTAAAAGCGGGCGTTGCGTCCCGGCCGGCGAGGCCCCCAAACGAACGCGGCGCCCGCGAGGGACGCCGCGTCGACAGGCTCGATGGGTGACGGGGCCGCTCTACCGGCTCTTCCGCCGTCTCCTTTCCTGCGCGATCTCCCACTCGACGACGAGCGGACTCGCCACGTAGATGGACGAGTAGGTTCCGATGATGACGCCCACCATGAGCGCGAAGGCGAAGTCCCGGATGACCTCCCCGCCGAAGATGAAGAGGGCCAGAACGACCAGAAGCGTCGTCACGGACGTCACGAGGGTCCGCGAGAGCGACTCGTTCAGGCTCGTGTTCACGATGTCGACGAAGCTTCGCCCGTAGAGCTTGCGCTTGTCCTCGCGGATCCGGTCGTAGATGACGATGGTGTCGTTCAGCGAGTAGCCGACGATGGTCAGGAGCGCCGCGACGACCGGAAGCGTGATCTCGAATCCGGTCATGGAGAAGATGCCGAGCGTGATGAGCACGTCGTGTACCAGCGCCGCCACAGCGCCCACTGCGAAGCGGAACTCGAACCGGATCGAGATGTAGATAAGGATGCCGATGAGCGCGTAGAGAATGGCCTGGGAAGCCTTCGACTGCAGCTCCTTCCCGACCTTCGGCCCGACGAGCTCCTCCCGCCTGACGTCCGCGTGGTTGTCGGGGTTCTCGCGGTTCAAGGCTTCGATGATCTCGGTGGTGAGATCGGCGTTCTCGCCCTCGCCGACGCGGATGATCGCTTCGCGGTCGCCGCCGAAGTGCTGGATCTCGGCGTCGCCGTGACCCATGTCGGCCAGCGTTTCGCGAATCCGCTCGGCGTCGATCGGTTTCTCGAAGCGCACCTGAAGCAGGATGCCGCCCTGGAAGTCGATGCCGAGCTTCGGACCGCCCTGAACGACGAGCGAGACGACGCCCGCCGCGATCAGCACGAGCGAGAAGATGAAGGCGGCCCGCCTGTGCCCGAGGAAGTTGATGTGGGTGTCCTTGACAAACTCCATCGTGCCTCCTTGCGCCGCGACCCGGGCCACGTCTGGGCCCGGCGGCCGGGCTAGATACTCAGGCGCTTCACGTTCCGGCTCAAGGTCACGAGGTCGAACACGACGCGGGTCGCCACGATCGCCGTGAACATGCTGGCGAGAATGCCGAGCGAGAGCGTGACCGCGAATCCCTTCACCGGCCCCGTGCCGAACTGAAGGAGCACGGCCGCCGCGATCAGCGTCGTGACGTTTGCGTCGAGGATCGTCGTGAAGGCCCGCTCGTAGCCGTCCCTGATGGCGGCGCGGACCGTCTTCTGGTTGCGGATCTCCTCGCGGATGCGCTCAAAGATGAGCACGTTGGCGTCGACCGCCATGCCGATGGTCAGAATGATGCCCGCGAGACCCGGCAGCGTCAGCGCCGGTTTCGGGCTCACCGGGAGCGACGACATGAGGGCGACCACGACGAGGATGTTCATCGCGAGCGCGCCGATGGCGACGAGGCCCGAGGCGCGGTAGTAGACGACCATGAACAGGATGACCAGGATGCCGCCCATGAGCATCGCCTGGACGCCCAGCGTGATCGAATCGCGTCCCAGCGATGGACCCACCGTCCGCTCTTCGACCACCGTCATCGGAGCCGGCAGGCGGCCGGCCCGGAGAACGATGGCCAGATCGCTCGCCTGCGCGTCGGTGAAGGTGCCCGTGATCGAGGCCGGCGTTCCGGCGGGGATCCTGTCGCGGATGACCGGAGCCGACTGCACAACGCCGTCGAGGACCATCGCCAGATACTCGCCGACGTGCTCGCCGGTGTAGTCGGCGAAGATGCGGCCGCCGCTCCGGGAAAGCCGGAGCTGGACGCCCGGCGAGTTCGGATAGTCGGGGTCGAGGCCCGGACGGACCTCAGCGGATACCACGACCGAGCCGGTCATGATCGGCTCGTCCTCGAGGATGTAGAACGCCCGGTACTCCTGACCGTCCTGCATGGTCCGCGTCTCGTTGTCCCACGAGAGCCTGTAGCGCGGCTCGCCCGGCCGGCCTTCCCTCTGCGGAAGCACCTCGGCGAGGTCGATCCTGTCGAGCTGCTCCTTCACCCAGGGCACGTCCTCCTCGGCGAAGTACGGGACGTCGCCCGGCACGATCGCCTTCGCGGTGATAGGACGCTCGCGCGCGGCGCGCTCCGCCTCGGAGAGGATGAGCTCGTCCTCCTGCTCATCGAGCTCGCCGCGAGCTCTCATGGTGTCGACCAGCGCCCGGTCGATGGCCCGGAAAACGAGATCGTACACGTCCGGTGTCGCGACGGGCAGGAACTCGAGAAGGGCCGTGCGACCGATGAGCCGCTTGGCCCGCTGCTCGTCCTGGAGGCCGGGCAGCTGCACGATGATCCGGTTGTCGCCCTCGCGCTGGATGGACGGCTCGGCCACGCCGAACTCGTCGATGCGGTTGTTGATGACCTCGAGGGCGCGCTCCATCACGTCCCTGGCCTCGTCGGCCGGCAACCCTTCCTTGTCCACCTCCAGCACGAGGTGCATCCCGCCCTTGAGGTCGAGACCGAGCCTGAGAGACCTGGATTCGAGTTCGGTCACTTCCTCGGCCGGCATCGCGGCCTTCTGCTCTTCGTCGAGCGACAGGTATCGGAAGGTGTACGACGCCCGCCACGCCGACAGAACAAGGACGAGGAGAACGAGCAGTACCTTCCACCGCAGGTTCGACGTCATGAACTACCTCCGCGGGACTGCCACGGGCCCGGGCCGCTCGTGCGCCCGGAGAAGCTCGATGTGCGTATCAGACATAACACCCGATGATAGCGTCTTTCCTCCCCATCGGTCAACGGGAAAGCCGTCGACGAGGCGCTTTCCCCTTGCCCTTGCGGCGGGTGTGGGCCTACCCTCGAGGCACCATGATGGGTTCCGGTGGATCCCCGAACGACGCGGGTCCCGGGGGCAACGGCCGTTTCTGGCAGACGGGAGCGAGGGCAGCGTGTCGCACGAGTGGTCGGAATACTGGCAGGATGCGCGGAATCTGAGATGGACCGTCGTGGACCAGGTCGTCCTCGACCGGATCGCCAACGTGCTGGGCTGGGGCCCGGAGCGGACGCTTCTCGAGCTGGGCGCCGGGCGCGGAATCCACAGCCAGAGGCTCTTCGATCTCATGCGGTGCGGCCGTCCGGACCTCTACGAGGTCAACCCCGAGATGCTCCTGTTCATGGAGCGGATGGGCATGAACGCCATCGGAGATGACGCCGACCTCAAGCGGCAGTACGACGTCGTCTGGTCGTACGGAGTCCCTGAGCACTTCGAGGAGCCGATGCGGCAGGAAATCATCGACCGGCACTTCGAGCTCTCCGGCGACTGGGTCCTTCTGGTCATCCCCAGGGCGACGTGGCTCAGAAGAGCGGTCGCGCGCACCGACCGCATCCCGGCGCGCGACTTCACCGACGACGAGCTCCGCGAACGTCTGGAACGCGGCTCGAAGCGTCACTGGAAGGACGGAGCCTCGACCGTCCGGGTCGAGCACTTCTGCCCGCTGTTCGGTGTCAGGCACATCGACGACACCGTCTACCCCACCGTCGACTCGCTCATCGGGTGGGCCCTCCCCGACGGCCTTCTCATCGGGTGGGCCAGAAGAGGGAACGGCGGGAGCTGACCCTTCGACCGGCCGGGAACAACGGGGGCGCGTCTCCTTGCGACCCGCCTCCAGCCGGCGTCTCCCTGCGACCCGCCTCTAGCCGGCGTCTCCCTGCGACCCGCCTCTAGCCGGCGTCGAGTATCGCGAGCATCTCCCGCACGGCCAGGTCGATGCCCACCATCACGGCCCTCGAGACGATGCTGTGGCCGATGCTGACCTCGTCGATCTCCCTGATGGCCGCCACCGGACCCGTGTTCAGATAGGTGAGCCCGTGGCCGCCGTGCACGCGAACACCCATCTCGCGCGCCGCAATGGCCGCCACGCGCACTTTCTCAAGCTCGCGCTCCGCGGACTCCGGGTCCGCGGCGTCGGCGTACAGTCCCGTATGGATCTCCACGATGTCGGCGCCGACGGCCTTCGCGCGCTCGACCTGCACGACGTCGGGGTCGACGAACAGGCTGACCAGGACACCCTTCTCCTTGAGGGATCCGATGGCCCGGCGAACGCTCTTCTCCTCGGCCATGACGTCGAGGCCGCCCTGGGTCGTGAGCTCCCCCTCGCCCTCCGGAACCAGCGTCACCATGTCGGGGACGACTGCGAGCGCGACGTCGATGAGCTCGTCGGTCGCCTTCATCTCGAGATTGAAGACGCCCGCCACCGTCCTCTTCAGGACTTCGACGTCCCGGTCCTGAATGTGGCGGCGGTCTCCCCTGAGATGCACGGTGATGCCGGACGCCCCGGCAAGCTCGGCCTGCGCGGCGGCCCACACGGGGTCCGGCTCAGCGGCGCCGCGCGCCTGGCGGATGGTGGCAACATGATCAACGTTGACGGAGAGACGCATGCTGTTCCTCCTATTCGACCAGCTCGGACACGAAGACCAGCTCGACGCCGCGAGCCTCGAGGTCCGGAAGGAGCGCCGCGAGCTCGAGAAGCGTCTCGGGTGTCGGGTGCCCGATGCCGATGGCCGACCCGCGCTCGCGCGCGACCGACTCGAGGTCGGAGATCCTCGTCACGATGTCGGCCTCGCCGTACTCGTCGAGCAGCGTGTCGATGAACAATGTGTTCCGAGCGTGCGGGACCGAAGCCCTTTCGGCCTCGAGGAACCCGACCGACTCGGGCGTCGTCATGCTGTCCACGTAGAAGTACCCCAGTCTGTCGAGCGCCCACATGACGGCTCGCATCCTGAGTCGGTCCTTGGAGAGGGCGGAGCCCATGTGGTGGTTCGCTCCGGCGGCGTGGGGAACCGTTTCGGCGGCCTCGGCCACCAGGCGGCGGATCTCCGGCACGGTGTGTGACAGAAGAAGCGCGCCGTCGCCCGGGTCGACGTCCGGGTACCCCGCGGGCTCCATCGGGATGTGCAGGATGACTTCCTTCCCGGCCGCGTGCGCCGCATCGGCGATCTCGCGGGCGTAGGGCGTATGGGGAAGGATCGAGATGGTGAGGGGAGCGTCGAGGCTCAGGAGACCCTCGACCGTCTCGCTTCGGTTGTACCCGAAATCGTCGATGATGATGGCGACCGCCGGTCCCTCGCGCCGCTCCGCGGGCGCCTCGCCCCTCGTCTCGCGAAGGACGATCCTGTGGGTCTCCCGCTCGTCGAAGCCGAGCCGGAGCTCGAGCTTCGACTGGCCGAGATAGTCGGGCTCGCTCTCGGTGCCGCGGATGACGCCCCCGCCGGCTTTCCTCGCCGTCTCGGTCAGGCGGATGTTCGCCCTGTAGAGAGGGTAGCCCTGAGGCAGCGCTCCGTCGAGCGTCCAGTGGGTCCAGGTCTCGCCGTCCTCGCTCCGTTCCTCCCCGGAGCGTGAGACGCCCCGCGCGCCCATTCTCACCAGCGTCTCGGACAGGGCGTCGTCGAGCGACGCGGACCGCTCGCCGACGTCGCCTCCGACCCAGGCCATGTCGATGCCGCCGACGAGTCCTCCCTCGGAGAGGATCTCCATGAGCGCGAGCGCCGCGACCACGACGAGGGCGCCGATGATGATCCAGAGCCGCACGGAGCTGGCGACCGTACGCCGTCGACCGCGCCGCGAGCGTCCCTTCGGCATCGAGATCTCTCCTTCAGACAGGAAGTGTGCGCACGTGAATGAACATGCCGGATTCTAGAGGCCGCCGACCGGCCGGTCAACCGTGGGACGCCGGAGTCGCCGGGCACAAAGAAGAAGGGCGACGCCTCAAGCGTCGCCCCTCGCGTTCATTCCCGTGGTCGTGTTTATTCGAGGAAGGCCGCCTTCAGACGACCGAAGCTCGTCTCCTCGACCTCCGGCTGAAGCGGCTGGAACGCGCCGCGGTCGTCGGCGAGGTCCTGCCACTTGACGATCTCGAAGAGGGGGTCGCCGTCCTCCGGGTTGGTCTCGAGCGGGTCGATGCGGAACACGAACTCGACGTCGGCGTCCGCGCGACGCTGGAGGTTGTTGGGGAACCAGACCATGAGGTCCGTGCTCAATCGATACGTCCAGAGGTCATCCATGGGGTCGAGCGGATCCTCGCCCTCGTTATGCTCGTACGGACCGGTGGTCAGCGTCAGCGTGATCTTCTCGACCTCGTTCGCCGGGTCCTGGACCGGGACGACGCCGAACATCTTCTCGTGGATGCTCCGCTCCATCGCCTTTCCCCAGTACTCGGGTAGGTCGGCGTTCTGGTCGAGGTCGACCTGCGCAAGATGGAACGTGAACTCCTCGGCGAGACAGTCCATGTACTCGTCGAGGTTTCTCTCTTCGTAGGCGCTGCTGAGGTTGTAGATGACGTTGTCGCGGGTCGTCCGAGGCTTGTACTGCACCGGTTCCACGGGCGGACCATCGGTCGTGGGAGGCGCAAAGAGGTCGCATCCGGCGGCTGTCAGGACGAACACCGACACGGCGGCCGCGAGGGCGGCCCGGAAGATAAGGGACGTTCTCATCTGTGTGTCACCTCCTGGTGTTCCCTCACTCACACCGCTCTACAGTATAGCAAGAAACCACTGCCCGGTCAATTGACGGCCCTCTGGGCCTGTTCATTCAACGCCGGCGCGGGCGGAGTGAACGGGCCGTCAGGAAGTGATGAAAGAAGCTGTCCGGGATGATGCAATGAACGTGCCGACACGTCGATAGCGGGGCGTCAGCCCCGGAAGTCGCCCTTGAGGACGCCCCACGTGTCGTAGTCGGGATACGAGGTCCGGCGGTCGACCCACTTGTAGATGGCCCACGTCCCGGTGTCCCGGAATCGCATATAGAGGGTCATCCGGCCCTTGTAGACGGCCTCCTCGGTCAGGTCGCCTGACTGCCAGACGACGACGAGCTCGTAGTCGTCCTGACGATAGATGTCTTCCGGCGACGTGATGGGTTGATCGTCCTGCACCTGGGTGAGGGTCAGCGAGATCTCGGCGGCCTGAGGGAAGATGCTCTGGACGTATCTGGTCTCGTCGTCCAACGTCCAGTTGGCGTAGCGGTCCTCGGCCTCCTGCCCGGCGTCCAGCGAGTCAGAGGGGTCGACGTAGAACCGGAAGTCGTCGGTGAAGCAGTCGGAGTAGTTACCCGTGCTCTCGTACTCCATGGCGTTCCTGAGATTGCGGAGCACCGCTTCCGTATAGGCCGGCGTCTCCCACGGCGTGTCGTCCTCGCTGGGAGGTCCGTCCGGCTCCCTCGGCGTCAGGAGGCAGCCTCCCTGGAGGAAGGCGCCCGCTGCGAAGATCGCCAGGACCAGAAGCGCTCGTCTCCCGTTCGACACGTGTCCTCCTAGAACGTCCTCACGATGTTGAGCGAGATGTCCCAGATCTCCCGCTGACGCTCGACGATGTTGGTGGCGTCGCGGTGCTTGCGACCGAGCGTCGCGCGAAACTCGGTCCCGTTCTCGAACGTGTGGGTCGCGGTCGCCTTGCCCGAGATGCTCGTATCGAAGCGTTCCCAGGCGAACTGGCGCTCGCCCTCGCTGAAGGTCCATCTGGTCTGGACGCTGTAATCGTGCGCGAATTCAAGGTCGATGAACTCGAAGAGCCTGTATCTCAGTGACAGCGACAGCCTGTGCTCGTCCCGCTCGCTGTTCTTGCCGTACCTCTCGACGCCGTCCTCCCCCTCAATGTAAGAGCCCTCATCCTGCCCGCGGTACGCGTGCTGGATCGACAGGTTCACCGGGTCGATGACCTTCCAGTCGGCCGCGGTCGTGACGTTGAAGTTCCGGATCAGGAAGTTGGACTCCTCTTCGTACCGGTAGAACGTGTAGTCGGCCGAGAGGGTGTACGTCTGCTTCACGCTGAACCTGGGAGAGAAGATCTTCCTGACCCAGGGCGAGACCGCGTACGTCTCCGAGGTCTTGGTGTCCCCGCTTCGTGTCGTCCTGATGTAGATGAGCTGGTCCTCTCGGACCCGGACGTTCAGCCCCGCCGAGATGTCCCTCCTCGGCTGATAGCGAAGCTCGAGCGAACCCTCCTGGTCGTAGATGTCGCGGTCCTGGTCGTTGTTCCTCGTATCATCGAACATATGCGCGACCAGGCCCACGCGCCACTGCACCGACGCGTCGAGCTCGTCGCCGAAGCTGTGAGACAGCGTCGCCCCGAAAGACCCCGAGCGCTGTTCGCCCGTCCTGAAGTCGAAGTACTCGTTCCTCTTCCTCTCGGACCGCATGCTGACGGACAGGTTGGTCTCGCCGAGCGTGTACGAGATACTGGCGTCGACACCGCGCGACTCGATGTCGCTGTCCTTCGAGGACTCGATGTCATAGTTCGCCTTCGACTTGCTGTAGTGGAAATTGACCTTGGTGGTGAGCCCCTCCAGGAGACCGAGTGTCGTCTGGATATTGGCCGTCTCGCTGTCCTGCTCGCGTCGCTCGGTCTGCTGTTCCTTGGGATACTCCTTGACGCCGGCGGTCCGGGACAGACTGCCCCGGACGCTGTGATCCGAGAACCTGTAGTCGAAGGTGGCGCGGATCGTGTTGCTGAACGACTCGTCGGTGCTCTCGAGGGCGCCCTGCTCCGCGTCGAGCAGCGAGTGCGTTCCGTTGTAACCGATCTCGGTGTTCAGGTTGTCCCCGCGCTTGTACCTGAGGGAGGCGTTGATCGACTGGTTCGAACCCTGGCTTTTGACGTTTGAGTACTCGTTCTTCTCGATGCCGGCCGTCGACCCGAGCGAGAATGTCAGACCCGAGAGGAAGCTCTTGTTGTAGCCGGTCGAGAGACTGACCGTCTCCCTGTTGCGGAACGTTCTGGTCTCCTCCGCCGTGTCCTCGTTCCTGACGTCGACCTGCTTCACGCGGTTGTACTTGAGCCCGGTGGAGATGGCGCTCGACACGTTGAGGTTGAGCGTCGCGTTCCAGTTCTCCTGCCGGTTGTCCCGGTCGAGGACGTCGTTCCTCCTCGTGACGATGTTCGTCGAGGCCCGGAAGTTCATCTTCGGCGAGAGTCGGTACGACATGTTGAAGTCGTGACGCCAGCTCGAGATATCCTGGTCTCTGTCATAGGAGAGGTCGTACGTCGGGTGGAAACCGCTTTCGATTGCCGTCTCGCCCTGGCTCAGGAACTCCTGCTGGGGGGCCTGGTCCTCGGCCTCCTCCTCCTCGTCCTCCCCGTCCTGCCCGAAGGCCGGAGCGGCGAGCGCGACGAGCGCCGCGACGAGCGCGATCCTGAGAAGTCGTTCCAGGTTCAACGGTCTTCTCCACCGGGTTTACCGGACTGACTGCTCCTGAGCGAGTCGAGAGTGAGCGCGAGGTGATCGAACTCCGACACGCTCAGCGTCTCACCGCGCCGCGTCAGGTCGATGCCGCACGCCCGCGACAGCTCCTCCGGTTCCACGCCGGTCGGCTCGAGGACAGGACGAAGTCCCGACCGGAGCATCTTGCGCCGCCGTCCGAACGCCGCGCGCACGACCTCTTCGAAGACGTCCGGCGGCGCTTCGAGTTCCGGCCCGCCCCGGAGATCGATCTCAACGACGGCGGAATCCACCGCCGGTCGGGGCACGAAGCAGGTGCGTCGGACCTGGAGCAGCCGACGGACGTCGGCCTTCGATCGAAGCATCACCGTGAGCGCCGAGTAGTCCGGCTCTCCGGCGTCCGCCGCGAGTCTGGAGCCGACCTCGGCCTGCACCATGACGACGGCGCGCCGCACGACGCTGGACGCCTCGACGATCTTCCCGAGGACCGGGCTTGTGATTCCGTATGGGAGGTTCCCGGCCACGACGAGCCCGGTCACACCCTTCTCCTTCGCCACGTCCGCGAGGTCGAGCTCCAGGAAGTCCGTCTCGATGAGCTCGAGTCCCGGGACGTCGCCGTACTCCCGCCGGAACGCCTCGGCGATCCCGGCGTCCAGCTCGACGGCGACGACGCTGCGGGCCCGCTCCACGAGCCCGAACGTGATCGCCCCGAATCCGGGCCCCACCTCCACGACAACGTCTTCCGGCTTCGGATCGATTGCCTCGACGACCTTCGCCGCCGCGTTCCGGTCGGCGAGAAAGCTCTGCCCTCGTTCCTTCGAGGGCGCAAGCCCGTACTTCCTGAGCATCGCGCCGGGGGAGGCGGCTCTCACGACCGCTCCCCCGAGGCCGGGCTCAGAAGACCGACCCCGCCTCCGCGCACCCTCAGCGGCACCCCGAGCTCGGCGGCGAGCTTCCGGACCTCCTCGACGTCGACGCCCGGGACGTCAACAAGGCTCGCCGTCACGTCGAGTCCCGCTCGGACGGACTCCCTGATGAAGGCGAGAACGTGCTGGAAGGCGTCCTCTCCCCTCTTGGGGCGGCAGACCCGGTTGTATGTCCCGGCGTCCGGCGCGTTGAGGCTGACCGACACGGCGTCGGCGACCTCTGCCAGCTCGGGGACGATGTTCCTGTTCCAGATCATGCTGCCGTGGCCGTTCGTATTGACGCGGACGCGCGCGCCCTTCTCCTTGAGCTCCCGGGCGATCTCGAGAAGCGCGTCCAGCCGCATGGTCGGCTCGCCGTATCCGCAGAAGACGATCTCCTCGTAGCGAGCTGGGTCGCCCACCGCGTCGATGACTTCCCGGACCGTCGGCTCGCGATCGAGCCGGAGATTGTACCCCCAGAGGATGTCGCTCTGGTATCGCACGCAGAAGCTGCACGCGTTCGAGCAGCGGTTCGTGATGTTGAGGTACAGGTTTCCCCACATCTCGTACGCCACGGCCGGAGGTGGTCGCTCGGGGATCCGGAACAGGCGCATCGCGTTGCCGGTCGTTGCCCGTCCCAGGTCCTGCACCGACATCCCGCGGAGCTCGGCCACCCTCTCGGCAACGAGCGCGACGTACGCGGGCTCGTTGCGCTTTCCTCGGTGCGGTGTCGGAGCGAGCCACGGCGCGTCGGTCTCGAGAAGCAGCATTCTCCGGGGAACGGTCCTCGCGACCTCGGCCAGCCGTCCGGCCGACGAGAACGTCACCGGCCCGCCGACGCCGACGTGGAATCCGCGTCTCACGACCTGTTCGGCGTAGGCCGCGTCGCCGGGGAAGCAGTGCATCACGCCGCCCACCTCGCCCGCGCACTCGTCGTCCACGATCTCGAGGACGTCGTCGAGCGCGTCCCGGTTGTGGATGATGAGCGGTAGCTCGAGACGCCTGGCCAGACGGATGTGCTCCCGGAACGAGCGCTGCTGCTCCTCGCGGGGCGAGAGGTCGCGGTAGTAGTCGAGCCCCGTCTCGCCTACCGCGACGACGCGCTCGTCGGCCGCCATGGAGGCGAGCTCATCGAGCGTCGCCTCGTCGACCGAGGCCGCGTCGTGCGGATGAACGCCGACCGACGCGTAGATGAAATCGTAGCGCGCTGCCAGGTCGACGGCGTTCCTGCTGGTCTCGAGGTTGAAGCCCACATTGACGATGAAGCTGATCCCCGCGGCGCGGGCGCGGACGATGACGTCGGCGCGGTCCTCGTCGTAGTCGTTCAGATCGAGGTGCGCGTGGGTGTCCGCCAGAAGAGGCATGTCGTCCGCGGTCCGGCCGGGCCTGTCGGTGTCCACTAGCTCACCTTCGCTCCGGACCCAAGCTTGCGGTCGGGCACGAGAAGGGCGAGCCCATCGTCTCCCGTCGCGGCCAGAAGCATGCCCTGCGACTCGACCCCCCTGATGGTCGCGGGCTCCAGGTTCGCCAGAATGACGATGGTCTTGCCCACGAGCTCGTCCGGCGAATAGTGCTGGGCGATCCCGGCGACGATCTGACGCTCCTCGGCTCCCACGTCGATTCTGAGCTTCAGGAGCTTGTCGGTCTTCTCGACCGGCTCGGCTTCGAGCACCACGGCGAGCCGGATATCGAGGCTCTTGAAGTCGTCGAAGCTGATCATCGGCTGCTCCTCTCTCTCGGTCTCGGGTTCGCTCTTTCGCTCGTCGCGCTTGCCCGGCGCGGAGCCCTCGCCGGATGTCACGTCGAACTTCATCGAGAGCTCCTCGTCGGTGTACTTCGGGAAGGCCGGGTCCCGCCTCTCTATCCGGGTCTCCTCGGGCCACCCGGCGCCCCACGAGAGCGCCTCCTCGAGGGACCGCGCCCCCGGCCGGAGTTCGATCCCGAGACCCTCGAGCATCTCCTCGCACTTGCCCGGCATGACGGGCCACGCGAGGACCGCCACCTGGCGGACCGATTCGAGGACGTCGAAGAGCACTCGCGCGAGCCGGTCGCGCTCGCCCTCGCTCTTCGCAAGCTCCCACGGCTTCTCCTCCTCGATGTATCGATTGGCTCGCCGGACCAGCCCCCAGACCGCGCCGAGCGCGGCCTGCGGAGCGTACCGGGCGTACTCCTGGACCGCCCGCCTGCGGACGTCGGCCGCCAGCTCGACAAGCCCCGCGTCGGACGAGCGCGACGCGTCGGGTAGCGTGCCGCCGAGGTACTTCTCCACCATCGCCGTGGCGCGTGACACGAGGTTCCCAAGGTCGTTCGCGAGCTCCGAGTCGTATCGAGAGCGGAACTGCTCCCAGGTGAAGTCGACGTCGCGTCCGTACGTTCCCTCCCGCATCAGGAAGTAGCGGAGGGCGCTCGGGCCGAACATGTCGGCGGCCTCCAGGGGATCGACCGTCACGCCGCGGCTCTTCGACAGCTTCTGTCCCTTGAAGTAGACGAAGCCGTGTCCGTAGATCTTCCTGGGAAGCTCGACTCCGGCGCTCATGAGCATCGCCGGCCAGATGACGCAGTGGAAGCGGGTGATGTCCTTGCCGATGATGTGGACGTCGGCGGGCCACCACTTCCGGAACATCTCCTGGTCCTCGCCGAATCCGACACCGGTCACGTAGTTCGTGAGCGCGTCGAGCCAGACGTAGATGACCTGCGACTCGTCCATTGGGAGCGGCACGCCCCATTCGCTGCCGGCGCGCGTCACGCTGATGTCGTCGAGACCTCCCCTGATGAGCTGGACGATCTCGTTCCTGCGGGACTCTGGCTCGATGAACCCGGGGTGCGTCTCGATGTGCCTGAGAAGCGGCTCCGCGTACTTCGAGAGACGGAAGAAGTAGTTCTCCTCCTTGATCCACGACGGGCACGTGCCGTGCGTCGGACAGTTTCCTTCCACGAGATCCTTTTCCTGCAGGAAGGCCTCGCACGACTCGCAGTAGTAGCCCTCGTAGTGGCCCTGGTAGATGTCGTCCTCGAGCGCGCGGAAGAGGTGGCCGAGACGCCGTATGTGGTCCTCGTCGGTGGTGCGGATGAAGCGGTCGAAGCGGATCTCGAGCTTCTCCCAGATGTCCTTGAAGACCCCTTCCATCTGGTCGCAGTAGGTCTTGGGGTCGAGCCCTCTCTCCCTCGCCGCCCGGAGCACGTTCAGGCTGTGCTCGTCGTTGCCGATCTGGAAGTAGACGTCCTCGCCGAGGAGTCTGTGGAACCTGGCGAAGACGTCCGCGGAGATCTTCTCGTACGCCGTGCCGATGTGCGGCGTGCTGTTGACGTAGTCGATCGCCGTCGTGATGTAGTAGGTGTCCGCCATGCCTCCGCCTCTCGTGACGCAGCCCGCGCTGCGACCGTTCTTCTACGCGTCCTCGAAGCTCTCGTCGTCCTGTTCGGGGGCGTCCGCGAAGTTGCCGTTCAGGTAGTCCTCCAGCGTAACGGTGATCGTCTGGCCCTCCGGGTCGGACACGGAGACGCGCCCCCTGAAGATGTCCACGGCGACGACCCTCCCCTTCCGTCCGCCCATGTCGACCTTGGTCCCGAGCTTCGGGAACTCCTTGCCCGCCTTCTGATAGAACTCGCGCTCGTATCGGAGGCAGCACATCAGCCGCCCGCAGCCGCCGGAGATCTTCGGCGAGCCCGGCGCGAGGTGCTGCTCCTTGACCATCTTGAGCGTCACCGGGTCGAAGTCCTGGATGACCCCGCGGCAGCAGTAGTACCTGCCGCATCGGCCGTAGCCGCCGAGTCGTCGTGCCTCGTCGCGCACGCCGATCTGCCTCATCTCGATGCGCGTCTTGAAGCGGCTGGCGAGCTCGCGCACGAGCTTCCGGAAGTCGACGCGGCGGTCGGACGTGAAGTAGAACCGGATGCGGTTTCCGTCGAACTGCCACTCAACGTCGACCAGCTTCATCGGAAGATCATGCCTGCCGATGAGCTCCTGGCAGATCCTGTGCGCCTCGAGTTCCTTCTCGCGGATGCACTCGGCCTTCTCCATGTCGGCGCTCGTGGCGCGTCTGAGGATCTCGCCGGCGATCCCCTTGTCGCGGATCTTCCTGCTGGCCTCGTCGCCCTCCCTGAGGACCTGCCCGACGTCCTGTCCGCGCTCGATGTCGACGACGGCGAAGTCGCCGATCTGGAAGGGGATGTTCCTCGGGTTCGAGAAGAGGGCCTTTCGCCCTCCCTTGAACTCGAGCTCGAAGGACTCGGGCGTCCTGCCCTGGATCCCCTCAGGCTGCATTGCGTCTTCCCCGCGTCAGGCCGGCGCGCCTACGCGCGACGGCAACATCAAGAAGGACCGACGTGAACACGATCGACGGATTGGAATATCGTTCGATCGCGCGCCGGGCCTCGTCGAGTGATGTGATGAGCCGGTCGAGGACATCGAAATCGTACGCCTCGGCCTCGTTCCGGACGGCGTCGGCGTGCGCCGCGTACAGGAGCTCGACCTCGCCGCCGCTCGCCTTCTCCACCAGAACGTCCCGGTACCAGAGCGCCATCAGTTCGAGCAGCCGTTCCTGGTCCTGCCGCCCCAGGCGGAACGCGAGTCGCTGCGCCTCGGATATGAGCGGCCGCACTCCGCTGAGTCCCTTCCCCCGGACGAGGCCGGCCACGTGGTCCAGCTCGCTCTCGAGACCGCTCTTCTCGGCGCGCACCGCCGCGCCCGCGCTCCCCAGCGCGATGGCGGCGGCCGCGCGGGCCTCCTTCTGCGAGAAGCCGAGACGTTCGTCGGCCAGGAGAACGCTCTCGATGGTCTCCCGTGAGAGACGCGTGAACGGCACGCGCTGGCAGCGCGACACGACGGTATCGGGAAGAGCCGTCGGCCTGGACGATGTCAGGACGATCACCGTCCCCTCCGGCGGCTCCTCGAGCGTCTTCAGAAGCGTGTTGGCCGCCTCGCTCGTCATGCGGTCGGCCTCGGCCAGCACGAACACCTTCCACGGACCGACGTACGGCCGCTGGCTCGCGGCCCCAACGACATCCGACAGCACGGTCTCCACCGAGATGACCGCGGTCTTTCGTCCGTAGTCGTCGCTTCGATAGCCCCGCTTGACGTGGTCGGCGATCACGTCGGCCCTGGCCGAGGGCTTCATGTCGGAGGGCGTCGGGAAGATCAGATGTACGTCCGGATGCCCGAGCCTCAGGACCTGACCACACGCGGCGCACTCGCCGCACGGTTCGAGACCGTCTCTCTCACAGTAGAGCGCGCGGGCGAACTCGAGCGCGGTCGTCTCCTTGCCGACGCCGTCCGGTCCGTGGAACAGGTACGCGTGCGGCATGCGCTCGGACTCGACCGCGGCCGCGAGCAGCCTGACGGCCTGGTCCTGCCCCTGAATGCGTGAAAGGCCCATCGTCAATAGCTTCCGCTCGAACGGGATACGGAGTCGCCCGCCGAAGTTGCGGTCCTGCGATAACTTATCATTCTACGGAGCGTTCTCGCCGACCGTCAAGGCGTTTCGGCCCGACCGCCGCCCCGGCGAGCGCTCATTCGCTCCGCGAAGGCGGAGGCCAGTCGTACGGCGGCCCTCATGCTCCCCGCGTGGGCTTCGCCCTGGCCCGCGAGGTCGAACGCCGTTCCGTGGTCGACCGATGTCCTGATGATGGGAAGTCCCAGCGTCACGTTCACCGCGTTGCCGAAGCCCGCGAGCTTCACGGGAATCACGCCCTGATCGTGGTACATCGCGAGCGCGGCGTCGTACGCGGCGCCCGGCAACGAGCACGAAGCGTCTCCGAGGCCGCAGAAGACCGTGTCCGCGGCGTGCGGGCCGGAGGCGGCGATCCCCTCCTCGCGCGCCCGCCGGATGGCGGGACCGAGGACCGTCTCCTCCTCGCGGCCGAACCGGCCTCCCTCCCCGGCGTGGGGGTTCAGCGCCACCACGGCGATCCTGGCGCCGCCGATCCCCAGAAACTCATCGAGGCCGCGACTCAGGGTCCGCATCCTGGAGAGAAGACCGTCAACGCTGAGCGCGCCCGGCACGTCCGCGAGCGCCATGTGGGTCGTCGCGAGTGCGACTCTCATGGGGCCCGTCACGAACAGCATCAGCGGGTCGACCGACCCCGTGAGCTCCGCAAGGAACTCCGTGTGACCGACGAACGGGACGCCGGCATCGGCGATGGCGGCCTTCGACACGGGAGACGTGACCATCGCGTCAGCGTCGCCCGACAGGCAGAGCCTCGCCGCCGTCTCGACGGCATCGAGGGCCGCGAGCGCGCCCGTCTTCGTCGGCCGGCCGGGCTCGTAGTGAACGCCTCGCGAGGCCGGCTCGATGACGGCGCCCGGAGGCGGAAGACGGAGGGACCGCGCGCACTCCTCGAAGACCCGGCGCTCTCCGACGAAGGCTATCTCGGGCGCATGAGGGGCGGCGGGATGGGCGGCCGCGGCAAGCGCGACCTCGGGCCCCACGCCGGCGGGGTCCCCCATCGTGACGAGAATCCGGGGGCGTCGGACACTGTCCCGTTCATCTGTCGTCGGTTCCGGTGTCCTCGAGGACTTCATAGAGTGTCCGCGCCCGTTCCTTGCTGACGTTGCCGGTGGGGATATCGAGCACTCTGATGACGAGCATCCGGTCGCGGAGGTTCAGCACGATCTCGTCGCCGACGGAGATCTCGACGCCCGCCTTCGCCTTGCGGCCGACGAGCTCGACGCGACCCGCATCGCACGCGGCCTTGGCGGCGCTCCGCTGTTTGATCAGGCGGGACGTCTTGAGAAAATGGTCGAGTCTCATCCGCCCGTCGCCGAACCGCCGGGGAGGTTGATGTAGAACTGCGACCTGAGTTCCCGCATCATCTCGTCGTAGGCCGCTTCCGCCCGCTGCGAGAAGATGATGTCGCGAAGGTCCTCCCGCACCTCGTCCAGCTCGGCGACCCTCTCGGTCTCGTGGCTGAGGAGCTTCAGGAGGTAGAAGCCGCCGTCGCCGCGGATCACCTCGGTGACCTCGCCGGGCTCGACGGCGTCGAGCGCCGCCACGAACTCGGGAGAGAGCTGTTCGGCCGTGAACCACCCGAGGTAGCCGCCGGACGCGGCGGTCGCCTCGTCGTCGGAGTGCTCTTCCGCGAGCTCGGCGAAGTCATCCCCCCGGGCCACTCGGGCTCTGAGGCTCTCGGCCTCCGCCATGGCCCGCTCGACGTCCTGCGGACCGGGAACGACGCGGGCGAGAATGTGTCGCGCCCTCACCCGCTCGCCCTCTCTCTCGACGGCCTGGATGATGTGGAACCCGAATCGCGTCGGCACGATGCCGCTGGTCTCTCCGGGCTCGAGCGCGAAGAGCGCCGTCTCGAACTCGGGGACCGTCTGGCCCCGCTCGACGAACCCCAGTTCTCCGCCGCGCGCCGCGCTGGCGTCGTCGGAATACTCCTTGGCGACCTCCTCGAAGGGACGGCCGCTCTCGATGAGGGAACGCGCCTCGCTCAGGCGGTCGAACGCCTCTCGCTTCGCCTCCTCACTGACCTCGGGAGCCACGAGGATGCCCGCGACCTCGTACGACTCGGGGAGCCGGGCGACCTCCCCGGCGTTCTCCCGGTAGTACTCCTCGACGTCGCCCCAGGTCACGTCGATCTTCGAGTGCACTTCCTCCCGAACGACCTTCTCGGCGAGAAGCCGACGCTCGATGTCATCGCGGTAGATCTCCTTGAGCTCGGTCAACGTGAGGCCCTCCTGCTCGAGCGCCTCGCGAAGCTCCTCCTCGCTGCCGTAGCGCTCTCGGATCTCCCTGACGCGGACCTCGATCTCCTCTTCGAGCTCCCCCTCTCCGAGTACGATCGAATCCCGCTTCGCCTTGGCCACGAGCAGCATCTCGTCGATCATCTCGGCGAGGATCTGCTGTCTCAGCTCGGCCGAGCGTTCCTCTCCCATCTCACGGCCGCCCGTGCGCATGTGGTAGATATAGAGTTCCTCGTCGATCTCGCTCTCGAGGACGATCTCGTTTCCGACGACCGCCGCGATGCCGTCGACGAACTGCCTGGTCGGCTCCTGCCCGAAAGCGGGAGCGGCAGCGATGAGGGCCGCCGCGACGAGGATCGTCACGCCTGTCGTCCTCCGGTTCATGCAGTACCTCCGTCGATCATGGAGCGACGACCTCACCGGTGTCGGCCGGCGCGGCCGGTCCCTCCCGCGGGAAGTCCTCACCTTCGTCCGCCACTCTGCGCCTGGCGGCGTCCCGAAGCGCGGCCGTGTCGATCACGACGGTCGCCCGCGCTTCGAGCTGTGTCAGCAGGCTGTCGAACGCGGCCCTCCTGCGCTTCGACGTCAGGAAGTTCATCACCGCCGCCTGTTTGGACTCGAACGTCGGGCGGCCCGCTCCGGGATGCCTGTCGAGGACCTTGATGATGTGGTAGCCGTAGCTTGAGGGTATGACGTCGCTCAAGTCACCGACCTTCAGTTCGTAGGCCGGCTCTTCGAGTTCGTGGATCATCTCGCCGCGACGCATGTACCCCAGATCGCCGCCCATCGCCGCGGTCTGGTCGATCGACACCGAGGCAGCGACCGTCTCGAAGGGCGTGCCGCTCCTGATATCCTCGAGCGCCCGCTCGGCCTCCGGACGACTCCTCACGAGAATGTGCGCGAGCCTGACCTGGAGCGAGTAGTCCTGCCGGTGCTCCTCGAAGTAGTTCCTCGCTTCGTCCTCGGTCACGTCCGTCACCTCGGCGAGCTCGGTCCTGATGTACTCCTCGGCGACCAGCTCTCGCTCTATCTGACGAAGCCGCCGGACGAGGTCCTCACGGTCGTCGACGCCGCGCCTCACGCCGGCCTGATAGAAGAGCTCGGTCTTCACCCACTTCTCGAGCGCCTCTTCCTGGTCCTCGAGGCTCATGACCGCCCGCAGCTCATCGGGGATCGACCCGTAGAAGTCGTCCGCGGTCAGCGTCGAGCTGTTCACGCGCGCCAGCTCCACA
Source organism: uncultured bacterium (assembly GCA_964596015.1). Classification (GTDB taxonomy): domain Bacteria; phylum Joyebacterota; class Joyebacteria; order Joyebacterales; family Joyebacteraceae; genus WJMD01. The sequence goes on from CAZQSB010000002.1 coordinate 94,082, forward strand.
CGGTCCTCGCGGCCGCCGCAAGCGGCGGCCGCGAGCGCGACGCACACGAGGATGACTGCGACGCGATGTCGCGCCACGTTCACCTCCCATGGGCAGGCCCGACTAGTTGAGCGGGGCCGTGATCGTCGTTCTGGACTCTTCCTTCTCGGCGCGGACCTCCGCCGGATCGTCCACGTACTGCAGGTTCTCCTCCATGATCTCGACGTCGACCGTCTCGCGGATCTCATCGAGAAGCTCCTTCAGGCGCTCCTCGCGCCGCATGGCGGTGAGCGCCTGCATCACGTTGTCGCCTACCTCCGAGAACTCCATCTGGCGCTCGGGATAGGTGTCGACGACCTTAACGAGCGCGTAGCCGCCGGGGGCCCTGAAAGGCTGGCTCAGCTCGCCGGGCTGCATCTCGAACACGACGTCCTGAAGATAGTCGAGCCGCTTCTCCCCCTGGTAGTACTTCGTGATGAGGCCGCCACGGGCCTGCGACCACTTGTCGATCGAGTGTTCCTGGACGGCCTGATCGAAGGTCAGCTCGCCCTCGTTGATGCGCTGCCGGATGAGGTTCGCCTGCTCCTCCGTTCCGACAATGAGCTGGCGGATGTCGACCGCCTGCGGCTCCACGTAGTCTTCCCTGTGGGAGCGGAAGAAGTCCCGGACCTCCTGGCCGGTAGGCTCCTCGACCTTCATGGCGACTTCCTGATTGTACGTGATGTCGAGGATGAACTCCTCCTTGCGCTCGGCAAGGTACTCGTCCATCTCCTCAGTGTCGCGGTAACCGGCCTCATCGATGGCGTGCTGCACGCTCTCCTGCTGGATCTTACGGGTGATGAAGCCCTTTATGGCGCGCTCGTCGCCGGTCCTGATCCCCTCCATCCCCGACGTCTCTGCAAGCAGATCGACCATATCGCCCAGCGTCATCGTCACGTTCTCGCCGCCGACAGTGTATGTGACGATCTCCATCTGCTTCTGCTCATCCGTCAGTTCCGGGACGATCTTGATGCGGGCCAGCTCCATTCTCTCCTCGAAGCTGAGGCCCTCGCTCGACTCGGGAAGGACCTCGCTACGCTTCTCGTCGATGGCCTCACCGAGGATGGCGACGGCCTCGTCATTGAACACGGTCCCGGCCTTCTCGTTCCACATCTCGAAGACCTCGTGTTCGCGAAGGCTCCGGCGGAACCCGAAGGCCTCGGATTCGACGGCCATGCGGTGCTGCCCCTCGAGCGGCTTCTTGTCGGGAGCCGGCTTCCTGGAGACTATCTTGTAGATGTACCAGGTGTCGCCGATGACGAAAGGCTGGGTGATGTCCCCGGTGTCCATGTTCATCAGCTCGACGCGCGCGAGCGGGTGGAAGTCCTGCCACGCGCTGACCGGACGTCGTCCTTCGTCGCGTGCGTTCGCCGCCTGCGACATCTCCATGGCCACGCGCCCGAAGTCCTCGCCGCCCTCGGTCACGCGAGAGTACGCCTCGTCGGCCATCTCCTTCGTGGGCACCACGATCTCCTGCGTCTGGAGCATCACGTCCCTTGCCTCGTAGTACTCCTGAAGATACTGCTCGTTCGGCTGAGCCGGTTCGATGATGAGCTCCTCGCGGAGCATTTCCTCCGCCCTGTTGTTCTTGAAGTACTCCATGGCTCCCGGCAGTCGTTCATCCTCGAGCGCGCCCATCCGGAGCCCGTGCATGACCAGAAGCTCCTTCCGGATGATCTCCTGGAGGAAGTCACGCTTGGCCTGTTCTCCGCCGTCAGCGGGCAGCATGGTAGGAGGCATCCTGTCGAGACGCTCGTTGACGTACGCGACGGTCACCTCTCTGGGCTCGAGCTCGCCCTGAGTGTCCGTCACCCGGATGATGACCTTGTCCTCGACGTTCGCGCAGCCGACGACGACCGCGACGACGGACAAGGCGACGAGCGCCAGCATGACGATCCGCTTCATGCCTGAACTCCTTTCATCTTGCGGGAATCGCTGTCTCCCTGCTTCTCTCGTTTCTCTCGCTTCTTTCCCTTCCGAGCCTTTGAGTGTAGCGAAGTCCGACCGAGCGCGTCAACGAAGTCGGAGAGGACCCGCCGAGCGGTCTCGAGCGCTCCCGCCCGCGTGGCGGGCGCCTGGAACCGGAAGATCAGTGCCCCCCGCGCGTCGAACTCAAGGGGCTCGGCGCACGCCGACAACACCGCGCGGATGGCTCCCGGAGTGGGCTCCCTGCCGGGGGCGAACTCGCACTCGACCGTTCCGCCGGCCAGCTCGACGCGGGCGATTCCGGCTTCCCGAGCCAGAATGCGGATGGCCTGAACGTCCAGGAGCGCCAGCACCGCGGCCGGCGGAGGCCCGAACCGGTCGGCCAGCTCTTCGGCCAACCCGTCGACCGTGGCGACGTCCCTCGTGTCGCGGATCCTCTTGTAGATGTCGATCTTCATGTCGTTGTCGGGAACATAGTCGTTCGGAATGTAGGCGTCCACCTTGACGTGAACGGTCGCCTCGGCCTCGTCGGGCGCGATGCCGTCCCTGATCTCGGCCACGGCGTCCCTGAGAAGACGGGAGTAGAGGTTGAACCCGACGGCGATCATGTGCCCGTGCTGCTCCGCGCCCAACACGTTCCCGGCCCCCCGGATCTCGAGGTCGCGCATCGCGAGCTTGTATCCCGACGACAGATCGGTGAACTCCTGGATGGCCGCCAGCCGTCTTCTCGCGATCGGCGTGATGTTCCTGTCCCTCGGGATGAGCAGGTAGCAGTACGCCCGGTGGTTCGAGCGTCCGACCCGGCCGCGGAGCTGGTAGAGCTGCGCCAGGCCGAACCGGTCGGCGCGGTTGACGATGATGGTGTTGACGTTCGGAATGTCGAGCCCCGACTCGATGATCATGCTGCAGACGAGCACGTCGACCCCGCCGTCGAGGAAGTTCAGCATGACCTGCTCGAGCTGTCGTTCAGGCATCTGGCCGTGGCCGATGTCGATCCGGACCTCCGGCAGCAGGTTCCGGAGATAGCTCGCCATCGCGTCGATGGTCTGGACGCGGTTGTGAACGAAGTAGACCTGTCCGCCGCGGTCGATCTCCCTCATGACCGCCTCCACGATGAGATCGTCGTCGAAGGGCGAGATCTCAGTCCTGACCGGCAGACGATCCCTGGGCGGGGTCGCGATGATCGACATGTCGCGCGCTCCCATGAGCGACATGTGAAGCGTGCGAGGGATCGGCGTGGCGGTCATGGTCAGCACGTCGACCGTCTTCCTGAGGCGCTGGATGGATTCCTTGTGGAGCACCCCGAACTGCTGCTCCTCGTCGATGACCAGAAGCCCCAGGTCGTGGAACTCCACGTCCTTCTGGATGAGCCTGTGCGTCCCTATGATGATGTCGATCTTGCCTTCCTTGAGCCTCTCGAGGACCTCCTTCTGCTCGCTCGCCGTGCGGAATCTCGAAATGACGTCGACCCGGACAGGGTACTCCGCCAGCCGGTCGCGGAACGTGGTCAGGTGCTGCTGCGCCAGGATCGTCGTGGGAACCAGGACGGCCACCTGCCTGCCGTCCATCACGACCTTGAACGCGGCGCGTATGGCGACCTCGGTCTTCCCGAAGCCCACATCGCCGCACACGAGACGGTCCATGGGCCGCTTCGACTCCAGGTCCTCCTTGATCTCGTCGGTCGCCCTGAGCTGGTCCTCCGTCTCCTCGTAGATGAAGGACGCCTCGAGCTCCTGCTGCCAGACGTTGTCCGGGCCGACCGCGTGGCCGGGGCGCGCTTTCCGCGACGCGTAGAGGTCGAGGAGCTCGCGCGCCAGCTTCTCGGCGGCGGCCTTGGCCCGCGCCTTGGTCTTCTGCCACGCCGGGGTCCCGAGCTTGTTGAGACGCGGGACGTGGCCTTCCTTGCCGACGTACTTCTGAAGACGGTCGAGTTCGTCGGCGGGAACATACACGCGCCCGTCGTCGGCGTACTGCACCACGACGCAGTCGATCTGGCGGCCGTCCGCCTCGACGCGCTCGATGCCGACGTATCGTCCGATCCCGTGCGACACGTGAACGACGTAGTCGCCCTGCGAGAGGGCCTCGAAGCTCGCGATCGGCGCGCCGCCCCTCATCCTGCGTCTGCGGCGCCTTCGGTACCTCTCGAAAATGTCGTGGTCGGTGTAGACCACGAGGCGGGCCTCGGGAAGAGAGAAGCCCTTTTCGAGGCTTCCCACCTCCATCTCGATCCCCTCGGCCGCGTCCTCCAGGAGCTCACGGAGCCTGGTCGCCTGCCCCGCGTTGTCGCACATGACGATGACGCGATTGTCGCGAGAGAGCTGCTGGAGCCGTCCCCGCAGAAGCTCGAGGTTCGAAGCGAACGACTCCTGCAGATGGGTTTCCGCCGTCAGGCGCTCGAGCTCCTCGATGCGCCCGCTCTGGACGAGACCGGCGGCGACGAGCGCCCGGCCGGTCATCCGGCGAAGCACGCGGTCGAAGGGAACAAGAAGCGCGTCGGGTTCGCAGAGCGGGAGTTCGGAGCGCCGCTCGGAATAGATGGTCGCCGCCTCGAGCGAGAGCTGCTCGGCGCGGTCCTGGATCTCCTCTTCGCGGATCAGGAACACGCCGGCGTCGTCCGGCAGATAGTCGGCCAGCGTCTCGGCGTCCGGGTGGATGGTGGGCAGGTACTGCTCGACGCCTTCGAAATAGAAGCGCGTGTCGAGCCCTGCGAGAAGATGGTCGCGGTCGGTCGAGTCGGCCGGATGGATCTTCCGGAGGCGTTCAGCCAGCTCCCCGGCGCCCTCTTCCTGCAGCACGACCTCTCGCCGGGGGAGGATGGTCGCCTCGGTGAGCTGCCCGGTCGAACGCTGCGTGTAGACATCGAACGAGCGGATCGACTCGACGGTGTCGCCGAAGAGCTCGATGCGGATGGGGTCGTCGTAGCCGAACGGCAGAACGTCCACGATGCCCCCGCGCACGCTGAACTCGCCTGTGTCCTCCACCACGCGAACGCGCCGGTATCCGAGGTCGACGAGCGATCGCGTGACGCCCTCGAGGTCGAGGTCCTCACCCTTCCGAACGGTCTGCGTGGTGGCCTCGAGCACGTGTTGCGGCATGGTCGTCTGCATGACCGCCTTCGGGGTCGTCACGATGATGAGCTCTTCGCCGCGGGCCAGCCGGGAGAGCGTGGTCAGCCTGGTCTCGGTGATCGACGGGAGGGGCGAGCGGCGTTCGTAGGGAAGCGTCTCCCACTCGCCGTAGAACTGGACGCGTTCGGGGCCAAGGTAGGTCACAAGATCGTCGTGGGCGTGCTCGGCGTCGGACGCGTTCGGGGCCACGACCACCCAGGTTCCCCCGGTCTCCCGCACCAGCGCGGAGGCCAGGAGCGTCTTCGAAGAGCCGAGAAGGCCCGAGACCCACAGACGCGAACGACCCGCGGAGACGAGATCGACGATCTCCCGCACCGGGCCGGCCTCGAGGGCCATCTCTACGATCCTGCGTCCGGGCATTCCGTCTCCGCTTGAAGAGTCAGCTCTGCCGAGGTCTTGCCAGGAACATCTCCGCCGCCAGAAGGGCGAGGGCCGCGTACAGGAACACGCGCCAGAGCTCGCGTCCGCGCCGCGACGTCAGGACGGCTTCCGCCACGACCTCGCTCTCCCCGATGAACCGGACGGGCAGGCCGGTCAACCGGCCTTCCACATCCTCGGGGGACGCGGGTTCGAGCGACGACTCGTCGGGGTCGATGTTCACGGCGGCCATGGCGATGGTCGTCCCGCCGGACACGACGCGGTAGACACCCGCCTCGCGTGTCTCCTCGATCTTCACCGCGGGAGCCGTCCCGCCGCTCACCGGCGCCGCCGTCGCGGAGCCGTCGGGTGAGACGACGTCGACCCGGCCGGCCGGCGCGACGGCGAGCTCGAGGTCGAGCGCGCGGCCCGCCGTTCCATCTCCGACGCCGGGCGCCTGACCGGTCAGCCGCGCGGCCACCCGGTGCAGGAGAGGCACGACCAGTCCGCTTCTCGCCAGGTCGCCCGACGAGCGCTCGAGGCCGAAGAGAAGCGTCGCGACGGAGCCTCCGCTCCGGTCCGAGAAGACGAGCGCGGGACCGACACCCGGGAGCTCGAGCACGACCTCTCCTCCGGCCTCGGCCTGGAGAGCCCGCCGCACGAGCACGTCCTCGATGAGCCGCTCGCCCGTCACGAGACCCTCGAGGAGCGGATGCCCGCGCCCCGCGGGAGCCAACCGCAGCCCCCCTCTTCGCTCCACGGGACCGATGAGACCAACGCCTGTGAGTTCGCTCAGGACACTCCCCTCCCACGTCCGGAGGTCGGTCCGACTGCCGAGGACCACGAGGAGCCCGCCGCCCGCGCCGACGTGCTGTCGCAGCCAGCGCTCAGCATCGGGCCCGAGGGGGCCCGCGTCGGCGAGCGCGACGACCGGGAACCGCCCCTGTTCCTGCCGGGCGACGTCCTCCATCTCGACGACGACCGGCCGGAAGCGCTCGGAGCCGCCGGTGGGGTCGAGCGCGTGCCGAAGGTAGGTCGCGTCTTCGAGAGCGCCCCCTGGTCCTGCGATGAGCACCTCGACGCTGCGCGACGGCGGAACGACGAAGTGGCGCTCGTCGTCGCCGGGAAAGGCGTCGTCTGAAAGCGCCACGCGTCCGGCGTGCCACTCGGTCTCGTCGAGAGCCACGGCGAATCGAGCCGTCGCGCTCCTGCCCGGGTCGACCGCGACGCCGGTCTGCCCGACCTGGACGCCGTCGACGAAGAGGCGGACGGGAATGTCGACGGGACGCGTGCCGGTGTTCGCGACCTGAGCGGCGACCGAGTATCTGCCGGCGGTCCCTCCGTATATCCGCTCGCGCGTGACGGAGACGACGCCGACGTTCGACACGGGCCCGCGAAGCGGGAGAACATAGACGCCCGGCGGCCGGTCTCCCGCGCCTGTCGCCTCGGGCAGCGAGGGCGAACCGGACCAGCCGGAGGCGGCGAGGTCGCCCACGACGTAGAGCTCCCGGTTCAGGTTCCTCGCGTCCGCCAGATGCGACAGAGCCTTCTCGACCGCGCCGGTGTAGTCGGTCGCGGCGTCGGTCGGGGCCCGTCCCGAGAGCGCCTCCAGGAGGACATCGGGGCTGACGGTGCCCTCAGGGATGACCGTCTCCGGCGGATCCGCGGCGCTCACGAGAAAGGCCTCGTCGCCCTCGTTCAGAAGCGCCGCTATCTCACGCGCGCGCGCCATGGCCGCCCCGAAGAGCGTCATGTCGCCCGCCTCGCGGGTCATGCTGGCGCTCTCGTCGAGCAGGATCGCCACACTCGTCCTCGCCCTCGCGGCGCCCGCCGCCAGAGGCCCCCGGACCGTCGGCCGCGCGAGAGCCAGCGCCACCAGCAGGATGATGAGGCTCCTGATGACGAGAAGCAGGATCTGCCGGATCCGGACGCGGCGGATCCGTTTCCGCTCGAGTTCCTTGAGGAACCTGAGAGAGCTCCAGTCGACCGTCTCGACCCGCCGGCGGCTGATCAGGTGGATGATGAGCGGCAGGAGCGCCGCCAGAGCAGCGAAGAGGAATGCCGCGTTCAGAAACGTCACGTCGTTCGCGCCTCCCGGAGCATGCCGTCACTCTCCGAGGTCGGATCCCGGAGAGTCCCGCCCGCGGCTATCCCAGCCTTCTTCTCTTCTCGAGGTACGAGAAGAGAGCGCGGTCGTAAGGTGTCGAGGTCAGTACGGGGACGTAATCGATGCGGCTCTCGGCGCACTCGCGCCGAAGCGTCGCCTGCCACTCCTCCACCGCCCCGACGTAGTCGCCGCGGATCGAGAAGGGCTCGGTGGTCATCACCTCGCCCGTCTCCATGTCGCGGAAGGTCGCGTCCATGTTGAACGCGAAATCCACCTCCCGCGGGTCGAGAACGTGGAAGACGATGACCTCGTGCTTCCTGTGCCGGAAGTGCTTGAGGCCCGGCAGCACGTCGGAGGGGTCATCCAGAAGGTCCGATATGAGGATGACGAGCCCCCGGCGCTTGATGCGGCGCGCGAGGTCATTGAGGACGAGGCCGATGTCGGTGGCCGACGAGGGGCCGGCCCTGTCCAGTTCTGAGAGAAGGAGATGCAGCTGCGTCGCGCTCGAGCGAGGGGGGATGAACTCGCGCACTCCCTCGTCGAACACGAGAAGCCCCGCCGAGTCCTGCTGCTTGAGCATCAGGTAGATGAGCGCGGCGGCGAGATACCGCCCGTACTCGAGCTTCGAGAGCCCGTCCGACGCGTAGGCCATCGAGGCGCTCGCGTCCAGAAGGACGTGTCCCCGGAGGTTCGTCTCCTCCTCGTACTCCTTCACGTAGAACCGGTCGGTCTTGCCGTAGACCTTCCAGTCGATGTGCTTCAGCGGGTCGCCCGGCATGTACTGGCGGTGCTCCGCGAACTCCACGCTGAACCCCTTGTACGGGCTCCTGTGGAGACCGGTCACGAACCCCTCGACGACGAGGCGCGCCCGGAGCTCCATGGTCGAGAGCTTCGAGACGACCACCGGGTCGAGGAACCGCCTGTACGACTCGTCGGGCATGGACGCTCCCGGTTCAGCGGGCCTCGGCGATCAGGCGCTCGACGATGTCGGTCGACGAGACGCCCTCGGCCTCGGCGTTGAAGTTCGTCACGATGCGGTGCTTGAGGACCGGCAGCGCCACAGCGCGGACATCGTCGGTCTCGGGCGCGTACCGGCCGTCGAGGATCGAGCGGGTCTTGGCCCCCAGGATGAGGTACTGCGACGCTCTTGGCCCCGCGCCCCAGCTCACCCAGTTCCGGACGTAGTCGGGGGCGGACTCGTCGGGACGCGTCCTTCTCGCCAGTCTGACCGCGTACTCGAGCACGTGGTCCGGGACCGGCACGCGCCGCACGAGTCCCTGGAGCCGGATGATCTCGTCGCCACCCAGTACCTTTTCGAGCTCGGGGACATAGGCGCTGGTCGTCGTCTCGACGATCTCCCGCTCCTCGGCCTCGCTCGGATACCCGACCGTGATCATGAACATGAACCGATCGAGCTGGGCTTCGGGCAGCGGGTAGGTGCCCTCCAGCTCGATCGGGTTCTGCGTCGCCAGAACGAAGAACGGAAGCTCGAGCGGGTGTGTCGTCCCGCCGGCCGTGACCTCCTTCTCCTGCATCGCCTGCAGGAGCGCCGCCTGCGTCTTGGGCGGCGTGCGGTTGATCTCGTCGGCGAGCACGACGTTCGCGAACACGGGCCCCGGGATAAACTTGAAGCTCCGCGCGTGCGTGACCGGGTCCTCCTCGATGATGTCGGTGCCGGTGATGTCGGACGGCATCAGGTCCGGAGTGAACTGGATGCGCTTGAAGGAGAGGTCGAGCACGCCGGCGAGCGTCGAGACCATGAGCGTCTTGGCGAGCCCCGGAACGCCCACGAGCAGGCAGTGCCCGTTCGCCAGGATCGCGATGAGGAGTTCCTCGATGACTCGGTCCTGTCCGACGATGACCCTGCGGAGCTGGTTCTGGATCGCCTCCCTGGCGCGCGCCAGCGACTCGATGGCGGCGACATCGCCGCGTCCTCCCGTCGTGTCCCCGTTCGTCATGCGTCCTCCTGAGGCTCCCGTCCCCCGCAGGCGGAAGGACCGATCCGGTCCCGCCGCAGGGACGGCTGTCCGGAAATAGACTTATCCGCCGCGCCGGAACCCCGCGAGGTCCCTGCGCCGCGGCTTCATGCGGCCGTGCAGGCCGACCCGCGCCCACTCGGACACGAGCGACCACGGCACAGTTTAGCAGGGTGAGCCTCCGGCGGCAAGGTCGGCCGCGCTCCCAGGCTGCGTCCGTACTATTCTGCAGCTTCCCTCGGGCACACCCTCCGGGCCGTTGACGGTTCGAACAACCAGGGAGTAGAATAGAGCATAGTGAGTGAGGGTCACCCGGCCGCTCATCCAGGATGGCCCATCCGCCCGGTCCGCTTTCCGGTCCCTTGGTGGCCGATGGAGGTCCCACGATGAAACGCGGAGTGAACACGGCCGCTCTCCTGGTCATCCTGCTCTGCGGCTGCGCCGCCGCGCAGAACGCGGACTACGGCGACGCGCCGGAGGGCGCAGTCGCGTACCCTCATCTCGATCCACCGGTCATGGGGAACTTCCCCACCTGCGCCGGCGTCGGCGACTCGGGAACCCACGTCGAGCACACCGTCGGATGCGGACCGCACTTCCCGGGCGAGCTCTCCGGCACCTGCGACACCGAGCTGGACGGCGCCGGATGCCCCGGCTTCGCCGCGTACAACACCGATGAGTGCTACGGCGACGATGCGGGTCTCATCAGGCCGATCGCCTTCACGATCGAGGGAGACGCGATCACCCCCTGCCCCGGCGCCCCCGGCGACACGATCCCGCGGATGACCGAGTGCAACTACGTCCGGATCGGCATCGACTTCGACATCAACCTGTCGAACGACCGACCCGACTGGGCGTACGTCAACATCCTTGCCGACTGGAACCAGGACGGCGAGTGGGGCGGGTCCGTTCTCTGCGGAAGCGGCGCCGTCCTGGAGCACTGCCTCATCAACAGAGCCATTGCGCCGTACGTTGTGATGTCGCTCGGCGATTACACACAGCCGTCGTTCTTCGCGGGACCGGGCTCGGACTACTACTGGTTCCGGATCAGCATCACCGACGCGCCGATCCCCCATCCGTGGGACGGTTCGGGCACGTTCGGCGCCGGTGAGACCGAGGACTATCTCCTCAAGGTCGGTCCTCTGACACCGGTCGAGCGCGCGTCGTGGGGCACGATGAAGGCCATGTACCGCTGAGCGCGCGGGCTTCGTCGACGGCAGACGCTCGCATCTTCCTTCACAAGGTGAAAGCGCCGCGGGTCTCCTCGCGGCGCTTCGCTCTTCCGGCACCATTCTGCCCGGCCTGTCCCGGCGCTCAGAGCCCGCCTGTCGCGGCGACGCGGGCCCGTGTATACTGAACCGGGAAGGGAGAGAACGTGCGCATCGCCGCCATCCTCATCACGGCGCTCGCGACGCTCGCGCCGGCCGTCGAAACGACGTCGGCTCCTGCCCGCGACGTTCCGGCCGTTGAGGCGCCGCTCGCTTTCACGACCGGCGCCGCGCCCGCGTACCTCCCGCCCGCCAGGACAGCGCGCGCCGTCCCGGAGGCGCTGGTCCCGGACGCCGCCGTTCTGCGCTCGATCGTCGACTCGACGAGCGAGGCCCGCATCACAGAGACCATCGCAAGACTCGAGGCATTCGGAACCCGCTACGTCGTCACCGACTCGTGTCTCGCCTCGGCGCGCTGGCTCGTCGGACGCTTCGAGGAGCTCGGCGTCTACGAGGTGCGCGTCGACACGTTCAGGACGTGGACCTGGCAGGACAGCGTCGAGGCCTGGAACGTCCTCGCCGTCCGACGCGGGACGACCCGTCCCGACGAGCACGTCATCCTCGGAGGACATTACGACTCGGTGTCGTTCGAGAGCCTCTCGGACCCCTTGGCGCCGGCGCCCGGCGCCGACGACAACGCGTCGGGCGTGGCGGCCGTCCTGGAGGCGGCGCGCGTCCTCGCCCGGTACCAGACGGAGCGAACGCTGGTGTTCGCCTGCTGGTCCGCGGAGGAGGAGGGGCTGTGGGGGAGCCGCGACTACGTGGCCCGCGCGCTCGCCGGGAGCCTCGACGTCGTCCTCTACATGAACCTCGACGCCGTCGGCTACAACGCGGCCGCGGAACCGGACGGCATCGTCTCCGGGGACTCCCTCTCGTACGCGGTCGCCGCGCTCGCCGCCGATGTCGCCGACGACCACCTGGGCCTCGACTACGTTCCGCTGCTCCAGCCGCTCGGAGCCAGCGACCAGAACAGCTTCGTCGAAGCCGGGTATCCCGCCCTCGACACGAGCAGCAACCCGCTCTACTCGCCGTATCACCACTCAGCGAACGACCGTCTCGAGTTCGTCGACACGGCCATCGCCCGTGAGGTGGCAGCCGTCAACGCGGCGGTCCTTGCGTCCGTCGCGCTCATCGACGGAGAGGACCCGAACCTCCCGCCGGAGACGACGTTCGTTCCCGCGGGCGCCGCGCTCTGCGAAACCGTGACCGTCGCGCCGACGTTCCTGTGGAGGGGTGACGACTTCGACGGTTCGATCGCGGCCTACGCGCTCGAGGTGCTCGAACTCGACAGAGGCGCCGTCATCCGTGACGAGGTGCTCGGACCGGACGAGACAGAGATCACACTGTCTCTCGAGCCGGGCGCCTACGCGCTCTCGGTCGCCGCGATCGACGACGACGGCGCGTCGGATCCGACGCCGGCGCGACACGCCTTCGAGGCCTCGAACGCGCTCGCTCCCGTCGTGACCGTGACGTTCCTCCGAGACACGCTCCGCTTCCGTGGGGCGCGCGGTCGGCTCGTGTCGCCCATGACGGTCTTCGAGGGGGAGCGGCTTCCGCTGAGCGTCGACCTCGACGCGTCGTCGTACTGCGGGCTGGCCGACCGCGCCGCCGTCTTCGTTGAGTCCGAGGGCGTGCCCGCTCTGAGCGAGACGCCGTTCGAGATCACCATCAGGCCCGGCCTTTGCGACACGGCCGTGTTCGTCGTCGCGCCGGAGCCGGACGGCGGCGAGAGCGTGGCGTGGATCCCGATAGAACCGGCGCCCGCGCCGTTCGACCGTGGGACGCTCCATGTCGACGACTGGCTGGGAGGTGGCGTTCCGGAGGATTCACACGACGCGTTCTACGACGTGGCGCTCGTCGACGCGGACGAGTGGGACCCGTACGAGCACATCGAGAACGGAGTCCCGACGCTGCCTCCGCCGGAGACGCTCGGACGCTACGGGAACGTCGTCTGGACGCTCTCGGAGAACGGCGGTTTCATGCGAATGCTCCACGCGGCCGAGAGCTGGCGTCTCGCCGAGGCGTACGTCCGAGCCGGCGGGAACCTGATCGTCGAAGGACCTTCGGCAGCCGCCTCGCTGGCGGGGTCGTACCCGTTCGGGCTCCCCGAGCTCGCCCCGCCGGGGTCGTTCCTCAGGGAGCGCGCCGGCGTTCTGAGCGTCGCGACCACGGGCAACTCGACCGACCCCGCGGGACCTCTCGGGTACGGCTACGCCTTCCTCGGCGCCGCGCCCTCGTCGCCCGGACTCCCGCCGCTGGCCGTCGACACGCTCGGCTCGTGGGCGGACGGGCACGCGCTCCACGGGGGTCTCCCCTGGTGCGAGGTCTATGTCGCCGACGAGGAGACCGAGCGACTCTATCTCTTCAACGCCTACCGGAACGACGCATTCGATGAGAAGCCCTGCGCCGTCATGCGGCGCGCCACGGACGGCTCAGGGTCGGTGGTCATCCTGGGCTTCCCGCTCTATTACATTCAGCCGGCTGCCGCGCGCGTGGCGCTCGAAGAGCTCGTGAGCACGATGGAGAACTGGCAGGAACCATCCACGCTCTCGTACTTCTCCCCCGAGGCCCGGCCGGACTCGGTCGTCCTCGCGTGGTACATCGACCCTGTCGACGGGCCGTCGCGGTGCAGGCTCGATCGAACGCTCGGCGGCTCGGCGTACGTGACCATCGCCGACTCACTGACGCCGTCTCCGACGGGTCGCTATCGCGTCGTCGACACCCCGCCCGAGGGTTCCACCGCGCTCTACCGCCTGGCCGTGACCGAGCGCTCGGGCGTCGTGAGCATGCACGGACCATGGGAGGTCTTCGTCCCGTGGGACGTGACGGCGAACGAGCTGTCGCTCGCGCGCCCCAGCCCCTCGACCGGTCCCGTCACGCTCGAATACGGCGTCGCCGCCGACCACAGATGGGTCACGCTCGCCGTCTACGACGTGGCCGGACGGCTGGTCCGCGTGCTCCGGGAGGGACCGCACGACGCGGGACGCTACTCCGTCGTCTGGGACGGCCGCTCGAGCGGGGGCGAGAGGACGGCGTCGGGAGTCTACTTCGCGAGGCTCCGCGTGGGCGGCGAGGTCCTCACCCGGAAAGTCGTTCTGTTAAGATAGCCGGACCCCGGGCCGCGGCTTCTGTCGCGCGGCGGGCTCTGTCTCGCGGCGGCTTCTTTCGCTGGACGGGCTCCTGTCTCGCGGCGACGTCTTTCGCTGGACGGGCCGGTCGCGGGACAGGTCCGGTCCGATTGACGGCCCTGCTCGGGGGCTGGTATAGTCGCGAAGAGGCCCGCGCGGGGCGGAGACGGACCCGCCCGACCCGGGGAACCGGCGCGCGGGTTGACTACTCGAAGGAGGGTCTGTGGACTGCCTGGACGAACTGAGGAAGATCGGGATCGAGAAGAGCCGCGACTATCCGGATGATGCGTTCCGCATCCGCGGCCTCTGGAGGACCGATCTGCTCTTCCGCCCGAATCCCGAGGAGCGCACCTTCAACTACACGTATCTCCTCGTTCAGACCGTCGGCGAGGGCGCCTGCTACTGCGCCCGCATCCCTCCGCTCGAGGAAGGCCAGGAGTTTCTGGGGAAGGACGTCAGAGAGATCAGGACGCCGTTCCGCTGCTTCAGGGTGGCGGCCACCGACGCGATGTTCTCGGCGTTCGAGAAGCACCCGGACGAAACCAAGACGATGACGGGCTCGTCCGCCGAAAAGGCGCTCTGGAGAAGCCAGATCGTGGTCGATGAGGTCCTGCGTCTGCTCGAGCTCGCCGGCGGGAAGAGAGCGCGTGTCGTCAACGTCGGCGTCATCGGCAACATCATCAGGAACCTCAAGCATCGCGGAGTGGACGTCGTGGGCACCGACGGCGACCCCAAGCTCGTCGGCTACGAGATCGACGGGGTGCCGATCCACGGCATGGAACGCACCATCGAGTTCGTCGAGGAGTACGACCTCGCGGTCATGACGGGCATGGTCATCTCGACCAACACGATGGCGGAGATCTTCGCCGCCGCAAAGCGAGGCGGAACCCGCCTGGTGATGTTCTGTGAGACGGGCGCGAACCTCTGCGAAGAGTACGTCAAGCTCGGGGTCGACACGGCGATCGCCGAGCCGTTCCCGTTCTACATCTTCGGCGGCACGACCAGGATCGACGTCTACAGGAAGAGCTGAGTCGGGGAGCGTCCCCGTCCTCGGTCGACGAAGCGCGGCCGGCGCACTCGTTCCAGCGACGCCCGGCGCGCGGGCCACGGGCGGGTCGAGAAGGAGGTCACACTGATTCGCACCTTCGAACAGAGCGGCGGCGTGCTCGAGATCGGCGGAGTGCCGGTGACGGAGATCGCCGCGGAGTATGGAACACCGCTCTACATCTACGACGCCGGCCTCGTTCGCGACCGCTACATGGCGCTTCGCGAGGCGATGCCCGCGTTCGAGATTTTCTTCTCGATGAAGGCGAACCCGTCGCTGTCGCTCATCGGGTTTCTCCGGACGCTCGGCGCCGGCTCGGAGATCGCCTCGGGCGGCGAGCTCTTCCTCGCCGGCGAGGCGGGGTACGACCCGTTCGACATCGTGTTCGCCGGGCCCGGGAAGACGGACCGCGAGCTGGAGGAGTCGCTTCTGGCGGGCATCTACGCCGTGAACGTCGAGACGCTGCGCGAGCTCTCGAGGCTCGGGCGCGTGTCCAGGCTCCTGGGTGTCCCGGCCCAGGCCGCCCTGAGGATCAACACGACGAAGGGACTCTCGAAGACCGGCGGCGGCTCGGCCGGACCACTGCATGAGCAGATGGCGGGAGGGCCCAGCAAGTTCGGCATCGACGAGGAGAAGCTCGAGAGGCTGGATGAAGCGTGGGACCGAAGCGCCGTCGAGATCGTGGGAGTCCATGTCTACACCGCGAGCCAGATACTCCACGAGGACGAGATCATCGCCAACGCGCGTCGGATGCTCGAGGCGACGCAGAACGTCGAACAAGCGATCGGCGGCGAGGTGAGGTCGATCGACTTCGGCGGGGGTTTCGGAGTGCCTCACTACGAGGACGAGGAGGAGCTCGACCTCGAGTCGCTCGGCAGCGGTCTCGAGAAGGTCTTCGCCCCGTTCCTCGAGCGCGCTGACGCGCGTCTCATTCTGGAGCTCGGACGCTATCTCACGTCGGACGCCGGCGTGTATCTCACGCGCGTCGTCGAGCTGAAGGAATCGCGCGGCGAGCGCTACATTATCACCGACGGCGGCATCAACCAGTTCATCCGCCCGGTTCTCATGCGCGTGGACCACGAGTCGGGTGTCGTCAACAAGCTCGACCGCGCTCCGTCGATCTCCGCGAAGGTCGTGGGCCCGCTCTGCACCCCGATCGACGTGACCGTCCGCGAGATGGAGGCTCCAGAGGACGTGGCCATCGATGACCTGGTGGGCATCATGAACGCGGGCGCGTACGGGTATTCGATGAGCCCGCAGCTCTTCCTGTCGCACCCCACCCCGGCGGAGGTGCTGGTCCTGGACGGCGAGCTCATCGAGGCGCGAAGGCGTGGCACATACGACGACCTGCTTCTCAATCAGGAGCACTTTCCGGGCACGGTCTAGCGCCAGGAGGAACGGATGTCACGACGTGTCAGTGTCCTCGCGCTCACTGTCGTCGTCCTTGCGGCCGGAGGCTGTTCTGACGACGTGACCTGTCCGGACCCGGATGACGCGGCGACGAAGCCGTTCGTTCGGGCCTTCATCCGGCAGACCGCCGGAGAACCCGACACCACGTTCGCGACCCTGACCGTCGGCGGCGACCCGGTCCCGACCTTCGTGGTCGCGTCGGTCAACTACAGGGAGTTCGAGGACGCCGACCTCGTCGAGGGACCGCTGCTGTACGCGGAGCTCGAGGACGGGGTCGTGATCTGGCAGCCCGGCACGCCCTGCACGCTGCGCGTCTCGACCGACGAGGGGTTCGCCAGGGGCTCCGCCGTCGTCCCGCAGGCGGTGACACCGACGGCGCCGGCGTCGATCGTACTGGGCGACTCGCTGGTCGTCTCGTGGAGCCCTGCGGACGACGCCGACTACTATGCTCTCCGTGCCGTTCTTCGGGCGGGAAGCGACTCGCTCGTCGTCGAGATGAGCGTCGACGACACGACCGCCGTTGTCGCCGCGGACGCGATCACGATGGCGGGAGACCTCACGGGCTCCGTGGCCGCCGTGTCGGGCCCGCCGCCCGAGGCGGGTGCGCAGGGGAACATCACGGGAGAGGGATGGGGGTTCTTCTCCGTTTCGTACGAGACCGGAGCATCGGGATTCTCGACGACCGTCCTCGCGCCGGGCGCGCGGTAGGCGGCCTCGTGAGACATCGTCGGGGAGGCCGCGCGGTAGGCGGCCTCGGTAGACATCGTCCGGGCGACCGCGCCTGCGGACCCTCCCCAAAGAGCGCGCCGGTCCCCCGAAGAGAGAACCATCAAGGGCGCGCGACGCCCGTCCTCCCGCTCAGGTAGACTCCCAGAAGCCTCCCGACCTCCTTCAAGACCAGGACCTCGACCTCGCGCCGGCCGCGGTCGGACGTTTCCTCGACGACGATGTCGATCGACCCGAGCGCGGCGCCCCTCGTCTGATCGAACATCTCGGCCTCAAGAAGCGCGACGCCCGACCACCCGTCGGCCGCCCGCTCCGACGACACCGACAGACGCGCCGTCGCGAGGATGCCCGCGTCGGGACCGCACGGCACGAGACGGTATCCGTCCTCGCTCATCCGGTTCTCGAACCCGGCCCGGACCTGCGCAGCGTCCGAGGGGACCGCGTCCGGGATCTCGAGACAGACGGAGAGTCCGTGTCCCGACTCGACGACATGCACGCTGGTCGACGCCTCCACCGCGGGTCCGCGCCACCGGGCTCCGGCCCGGACGAGTGACGCGGAGTCGATCCCCGCGCTCACCGTGTAGGCGCCCGGGGGGCTCCAGACCCGCCGGATGGTCGCTGCCGCTCTGCCGTCGGGCCCCGTCGCCGCGTCAGTCGCGACGACGCCGGCGAGGTCCGAGGAGAAGCGGACGGGCACGCCCGCCGCCGGGACCTCGTTGCCTCGAAGCTCGTATGTCCACTCGAAGACGAGTCTCGTCTCGATGGGTCGACCGCGCGGCGCAACGGTCAACGACTCCAGCGGACGAACTCGGAGCGGCGGCACGACCGTCACCGACACGATGTCGTCCTCGACTTCCCAGAGGGAGCTCGCGGTCGGCTGGACGGCGCCGGCTGCCACGAGAGCCGCGCGCGTACGGCCGGCCTCGAACGCCGCGTCGGCCCAGCGGCCGGACTCGAGATGGTCGGCGGCCGACTCCGAGAGAACCCGGGCCTCGCGCACGAGGCGGCTCCGCTCCCAGGCGGCGTTCGCCGCGTCGCCGCGGAGAAGCGCGATGGGATACTCCACGAGCGCCGCCGCGCGGTACCGGTCCGTGTCGGCGGAGCTGGCGCAGCGCTCGACCCGGAGTTCCCTGAGACCCACTCTGGGAAACGAGGCCTTCCCTTCGACGACGAGCTCCTCGACGAAGCGCTCGGCGGCCGCGTCGCTCATCGCGTGCGGAGCCCTCCTGGCGGCGAGCTGGTCGGTCGCCTCGGTGAGCGCGCGGACCGCGACGCTGCGGACGGCCTCGTCCCTCGTGCGCGCCCCCCGGTGAGGCTCCGCGTAGCCGTCGGAGGCGACGAGCTTCGTCAGGACGCCGCCGGACGATGTCCAGCCGTCGTCCCGGTCAAGCCACGCGGGCGACGGGTCGCCCTCGATGACGCTGCAGCTCCACCCGACGGGTTCCCCGTCGGGGCGGACCACGGGCTCCTCGCCCGACGGCCCGGGGCCGCAGCCATGAAGAGCGATGCCGGCGGCGCACGCGAGAAGCGCGAGCGCCTCCCACACACGTCCCCGGCATCGTTGCGTTCTTCGTCTTCCCATACCGGCCATCGTATCACAGCTCGTCGCCGAGAGACGTCATCTTCTCCGGACGCGAACGGTCGCGACGTCCCAGTAGACGCGCCCCTCGTACTCGACGCCCGCGGTCACGGCCGTCTGGCGCTCCTGTCCCGGGGCGATGTCCATCGCGGCCGTGAACAGGCCGTCCGGGGCCACGGTTCCGACGGCCTCGTTCCCGACGCGCCAGAGAACCTGGATGTCGAGCGGCGCTCCGTCCACGGTGGTGACGTCCGCGCTGAACGCAACGGACTCGCCCGGGTCGAGCGTGACCGCCTTCGGGCTCACGCGAACGACGGCCTCAGGGTCGGGGAGGTCGAGCACGACGGTCCCGGCGCCCCGGTACACGGCCCCGTTGCCGAGGCGCGCCTCGGCGATGACCCTGCCGTGCGGCCGCTGCCACTGGTCGGGATCGATGACGACGTCGGCCGCCGTGAAGAGCCCGTCGCTCGTGACGGTTCCGATCGACGCGGGAGTCACGCTCCACCGGACCGGCAGCTCGGTGGCATCGCCGTCGGGTCCGATCACTCTCGCTTCGAACTGCCGCGACCCCCCCGGCGGTACGATGGCCAGAGCCGGTCGCACGTCGATGCGCACGGGGAGCCCCGGCAGCCTGACGCTCACGTGAGCCCGCGCGGTCAGAACGCCGCCGCTCTGGAGCGTGGCCCTCGCCGCTACGACGCCCTCCCGGGGCCCGAAGAGGCCCGACGCCGGGTCGGCGAACGCCGGGTTCGCGGAGAAGACGCCGTCCGGCGAGATGGTTCCGAGGTCGTCGGGGAAGACCGCCCATTCGACCGACCATGCGCCCGGGTCGCCGGCTCCGACGATGTCGGTCTCGAACTGGAACTCGACACCCGGGAACACGACCGCTCTCGGCGGCGCGATGCGCAGACGGTATGCCCCACCCTGCTCGTGGATCACGACGCGCGCCGCGTCGCCGGCGATGCCCTCGATCGACGCGACGACGGTCCCCGTCCAGAAGCCGTTGACCGACGGCTCGGGGAAGGTCTCCGCCGCGACGAAGAAGCCGTCCTGGGAGATGGTGCCCAGCCAGCTCGGGTTGACGGTCCACTCGACGGGCACCGTGAGGTCTTCGCCGCCGGGGCCGACGACCATCGCCTGGAACATCACGTCCCCGCCGGGCGGCAGGGCCGCCTCGCGGGGTCGCACCCTGACGGCCACCCCGCCGGGTCCGTGCGGTCTGACCTCGACGTTGGCGAGGCCCCGTTCGACGCCGGTCTCGGTCGGGACCGAGGCCACGACGCGTCCGGCGCTCGCCTCCGGTCCGCCGATGAATCTGCCCGCATCGTCGATCGTCCCGATGCCGCGCGGGAGAACATCCCACTCGACATCCGCGTCCACGGGCCGGCCGGCGGCGTCCACCACCGCGGCCTCGAAGACCTTCCCGCCTCCCGGACCCACAACGGCGCGGACCGGCGTGACGCGCACCTGTATGTCGGCCTCCCAGGCCGTCCCGACGACGACCGACGCGTTGCCGACGCCCCCGCGTCCATCGGAGGACGCCCGTGCGGCGACGCGCCCGGGACCGGCGGACGCGGCCGTGAAGAGCCCCGCTTCGTCGATGGTCCCGAGGTCCTCCGGTATCACGACCCACGAGATGTCCGCATCGACCAGGTCGCCCGAGACCGGGTCGGTGACCACGGCCTCGAACCGCGCCTCCTCCCCGACCTCCAGGACCGTCCTCTCAGGCTCGACACGCACGGAGAGCCGCTGCGGCGCCTCGGCTCCGACCTCGATGACCGCGTGCCCCGAGGCCTGCTCGTCGCCCAGGCGGGCGACCGCGCGGACGATCCCTCGACCCGGCGTGCTTCCCGCGGTGAAGAGGCCGCTTTGCTCGATGCTCCCGATGCCCGCGCCGATGAGCGACCAGGTGACCGTCGCGTCGACGACCTGTCCGTCATCGCGCACCTCGGCGGCGAAACGCGCCTCCCCGCCGGGAAGTGTGTAGGCCCGCCCCGGGGACACATCGACGCGGAGCTCCGCGCCGGCAGCGGCCGACAACGCGAGCAGCACAAGCGCGCCGATGAGCGCCTTCGACGTCGCG
Organism: uncultured bacterium; assembly: GCA_964596015.1. GTDB lineage: Bacteria > Joyebacterota > Joyebacteria > Joyebacterales > Joyebacteraceae > WJMD01. Next base: position 114,830 of record CAZQSB010000002.1, read on the forward strand.
CGTCCGCTGCGCAGGAATCTCTGCTGTTCGGGGTGTCGCATGACGTCCTCCGTGTCGCGGCACCGGCGGCTAGATGCTGCCGCCCCCGCGTTCCTCACCGTTGAGCGTGTAGAAGAGCCACGAAATGTTCCTGAGCGTGCGGCCGGTCCCGTCCCGCACCTCGATGGTCACGATGTGCTCCCCCTCCTCGAAGGGTCGGCCAGGCGAGTACATCACATACTCGTCGGTGACGTCTGCGAGGCCCGTCACGTCGGTCTCGTCGACGTACAGCCGCACGATACCGTTCTCGATCGGGGGATAGATGGCCGCCACGATCTCGACGTCCGAGGAGGAGACCACGGCGTTGTCGACCGGCATCACCGGCTCGATGCTCGAGGCGAAGGAAGAAGCGCCGGACGGTGCGGTTCCGGGAGTCGGAGCGCCGGACGGCGCGGTTCCGGGAGTCGGACCGACGCCGGGCCGCGCCACGAGCAGGACGACGACCAGCGCCGCCACGCTGACCGCGGCGATGGTCCACGCGACGCGCGCGTTTCCGGCTCGTTCGGTCCATCTTCCGGCGGGCGCCCCGCGGCGGAGCCTGGCGAGGAGACGCGCCCTGTAGAACGGCGGAAGCTCCACGGGTTCCAGCTCCTCGAGGAGCTCCTCCACCTTCCTGACGGACTCATCGTTCGGTCGCTTCTTCATCGTGTGACCTCTCTCGCTCTGCGCTCAGACGACGTCCCTGAGAAGCTCCGCCAGAAGCTCCTTTCCCCGGGCGAGCCGCGATTTCACGGTCCCCATGGAACACCCGCACGCCGCCGCGATCTCCTCGTAGGACATCTCATCGATGTAGCGGAGCGCGATGGTCTGACGGTACGCGTCCGGCAGCTCGGCGATGGCCTCGCGGACGAGACCGGCGCGCTCCTTCGCGATGACGGCCGACTCGGGGGTTCGAAGCTCCGCGGAGGGCGGCGGGTCGCTCTCCATGTGGCCCTGCCAGAGCTCCCGCCGGCGGGCCCGCTTCCGGTAGCGCTTCTTCAGGACATTGACGCCGATCCTGTAGAGCCAGGTGAACGGATCGCTGTCGCCGCGGAAGCGCGGCCACGCCTTCATCGCGCGAATGAACGCCTCCTCAGTGAGGTCGAGGGCGTCGTGATAGTCGCCGGTCATCGCATACATGACATTGAAAAGCCTTGTGTCGTAGCGAGTTACAAGTTCCTCGAAGTCTGGCTTCGCCATCGACGCCTCCGGAGACCGCTCCCGGATGTTAGAGCCCTCGTGGGTCGGGATTTGTTCCCTCAGAACCGAAGACCGATGGCGCCCCTGAGCACGTCGACCGTGTAGCTCTGCTCGGGGTCGGCCGCGTCGTCCCGGTCGAGACGCTGCCACTCGAGCGTGAGGTCGATGTCGTCGAGGGTCCATCGGGACTCGAGCGTCGTCGTCACGCGCGTCGCGTCCTCGTCATCGCCCGTGTCGGCGTCCCACCGCACCGCGGTCCGGACGGACCAACGATCGGGGACGAGGTCCGCGCGAAGGTCCGCCGAGAGTCCGGGATCGGACCGCTCGGTGTCGGTCTCGCTCCTCGAGAGCGAAGCCCGGACCGCCGCGCTCACGCGGCTCAGGCGCGCGCTCACTCCGGTCGCTCCGTAGATCAGGCGGTACGTGTAGTCCTCGTAGGGAACCTCGTCGTAGCGCGCGAGGGCGTAGACCGAGACGCGCCCGTTGCCCATGGCCCGTTCGCCCTCGGCGCGGAGCGAGGCCCTCCACTCCGTGCCGTCGGGGTCGACGCCCGAGTTCGAACCGCGCGTCCTGGACGCGCCGACGTCTCCCGACAACCGCACATGGTCGGACAGCTCGACGGCGAACTCGGCCTCGATGCCTTCCTCGCCGGGCTGGGTGGCGATGCTCGCAGGCGCGTAGTATCCGCTGTCGTTCCGCGTGTACTCGAGGGACAGCCTGTTCCGGTAGTCGAGAGCGTACTCCAGCCTCGCGCGGAGCGAAGCGCCTTCTCCCTCGACCGCGCCGCGGGAGTTCGACCAGGCGGCCTCCGCCTCCACGCTCACGGTCTCCCACCGGTGACGCACGACCAGCGCGGCCGCGTCGCTCGTCAGCGGCTCGTCCACCCGGGCCTCCTCCGGGATCGACCCCTCACGGTCGAACGTCCGGACGTAAGCAAGCTCGACCTCGCTCGAGGTGCCGACGGACAGGCGCTCGGAAACTCCCAGCGCGAAGCGTGAGTACCAGCCGAAACCCGCGACGGTGTCGGCCTCGGAGAGGCGAAGCGCGACCAGCTCGGTCCTTGACCGCCCGAGCCACGCGGAGACGACGCCGCCCGGGCCTGATGCCCACTGCATCGTCGCCTCGGTCAGCGTCGGGAAGACGTCGCCCACCTCGACGCTCCATCGGTCGGCGTCGACGCGAAGCGAACCACTGACCCGGTCATCGTAGATCGGGTCGTAGCCCGCCCAGGCCAGAACGGAGAGGCCCGGTCCTCCTCCCGACGCGTAGAAGGAGAGGGAGGGCATCGACGTCTCCTCGTAGGGCAGGTAGACGTCCAGCGATTCGGCCGCGGTCGTCTCGGCCAGCGCGGCGGCCCATCCGATCTCGAGCCGTCCGCTCAGCGAGAGAGGCACTCTGGCGGTCTCCGGAGCAGGAAGCCGCTCGTCGTCGCCGAGGACAGTGAAGGTACTGGAGGCCTCGACGAGCCTGGATGCCGTCAGCACGGACACGGAGACCTCGTGCTGCCCGGCGAAGGACGTGTCGATGGGCTCGGTGATGAGGAGATCCTCGGTGACCGTCGCGAGCGACGTGATGTCCTCTCCGTCGAGGAGCACGATCGCCTCCCACGGAGGGTCGAGAGGCGGTTCGAAGACGGCGGCGATCTCGACGTTCGTCTGTTCGGGCAACGCGACGCCGGGCGACGGCGAGACGATCTCCACGCCGCTCGCGGCGCCGGACCGAACGACGGGAACGCGGAAGAACGACTCCGCGGTCGGCGCCGCCAGTTCGGTCCCGTCATCGAGCAGGACCGAGAAGCGGTACTCCACGGACTCCGACGCGATGAGACGGGACGGAACCTCCGCGACGAGCCGGTCCGTCATAACGAGGACCGGGACGACCTCGATGGCTCCGTTCACCTTCACATGCAGGGCCGCTTCTACGATGTCGTCGAACGCTGCGGGCGTCACGGCAGCCGAGAGGACCAGGGGTTCGCCGGGGGACGCGCTGACGGGCGGGATGTGCGCGACGTCCGGTCGCTGCGCCGGGGCCGACGCGGCGAGAGAGAGAAGGAAGAGGACAGCGAACGGGAATCCACGCACCAACGTCCTCCGAGGCAGGCGCCGAAGAGCTGTCGATGCTCTGGAGGATAGCAGGAAGCGTCGCCGGGGGCCAGCCGGCGTGTCTGTGGAGCGGACGGACCTGGGGACCGCCAGCCGGCGGGTCAGAACATGCGCGAACCGGCGGGGGCAGTCGCCGGCTCGCGTGGAGCATCAGTGGTCCGCCGAGGTCGCGGCGTCGCTTTGGGCGCGCGGCGGCCCGCCCTGAGCGACCCCGCCGCTCTACGGCACGAGGTAGTTATGAACCGCCTGCGCGAGGCTGTTCGTGTCGATAGGCTTCGTGATGTAGCCGCGGCAACCGGCCGCGACGAGCGCTTCGAGGTTGTCGGGCACGTTCCTCGTCGTCAGAGCGACGATCGGGATGTCGGTCATCTCCTCGAGCTCGACGATCCGTCGCGTGGCCTCGAGCCCGCCCATCCCGTGGAGCTGCACATCGATGATGACGAGGTCGGGACGCGTGGCCCGCGCCAGGGCGACGGCCGTCATGCCGTCCCCCGCCTCGATGACCTCATACCCGCTCGCCCGGAGGACCAGCGAGGCGACGCTGCGGTTGTAGCTGTTGTCCTCCACGAGGAGGATCCTCGCAACGGCTCCGTGGCGGTGGCCGGCGAGCTTCTCCTTCTCGCGGAAGGCGACGACGCTGTGGTCGCCTCCGGCCTCCTTCGCCTGACACAGAGCGGAGTCCGCGATGCGGACCAGGGTCTCCGCGTCTCGCGCGTCGTCCGGGTAGCACGCGGCTCCGCAGCTCACGGTCGCGAGAACATCCTGGTCGCCGACCCGGACCACGCACTCAGAGAACGCGCCCCGCAGTCGGTCGGAAAGAGCGGCCGCGTCGCTCGACGACGTCTCGGGAAGGATGAGCGCGATCTCGTCGCCCCCGTATCGGCAGGCGATGTCCGAAAGACGCGTTCCCGAGAGAATGACGTCGGCGAGCGCCTTCAGCACGGCGTCGCCGCCGCTGTGTCCCTCGCGCTCGTTCGTCGTCCTGAGCTCGTCGACGTCCATCATGACGAGCGCGACGGAACGGGAGTAGCGCCTGGCACGCTCGACCTCCTTCTCGAGACGCGTGTCGAAGTAGCTCCGGTTATAGAGCCGCGTCAGCTGATCGCGGCGCGCGACCTCACCGTCGCTCGCCATGGACATCGACACGCGCAGAAGAGCGCGCACCTTGGTCAGGAACTCGCGCGGACGCTCCGGGTACGCGAAGCGTTCCACGTGACACGCGCCGCACCGCTCACTCGCGTCCTTCCCGCCCATGATGAGCACCGGCGGGCGCCATCGGTGGCCGTCCTCATCGATTCGCTCGAAGGAGATAGAGTTCGGCGAGGGCCACGTGGACCCGTCCACGATGACCAGGTCCGCGCGCTCGGTCACCGCCCTCGTCGTCAGGTGGTCAGGCTCGTCGCAGAGAATGGCGAGATACCCGGCGTCCATCAGCCAGCCGGCCAGCCTTCCCGCGCGCGAGGGGTCGGTCGACGCGATCACGATGGTGCTGCGCGTGCTGTGAGACTCTCGTGGTGCCATCGGGCCTCCGTGGGTCCGCCTGGATAGACGCCGGCGTGCTCCGGGATGAACGGAACACCTTCACTTGACATGGTTTAGCAAAGCGCGTGCCACGAGAGGGGGTGCTGAGCGGGCAGTCAGAGGCGCAGAGTGACGCGGGGGAGGCGGCGCCGGGGCGGCGTCCGTCTCCCCCGCATTGCAGATGGCAAGGGTCTGGAGCGACTATTCGGTCATCGGAATGACCTCGACCCTCCGGTTCATCTCCCGATTCTCCTCGCTGGTGTTCGGCACCGCGGGCTGCGTCTCACCGAACGCCTTGGTCGTGATCCGCGACTCGTCAATGCCGTTCTCCATCAGGTAGTCCGCGACGAGCCCGGCCCGGTCCATGGAGAGTTCCATGTTGTAATCGGCCGTACCGAGGTCGCAGGCGTGGCCGAAGACCTGGACATGCGCGTCATCCGCCACGAGAAGTCCGGCGATGATGGTATCGAGCTTGTCCTTCTCCGCGGCCCAGAACTCGGCCTTGTTGAGCGGGAAGTAGATCGTGGCCGGCTCCAGCTCGACCTTCGGCTTCGGGCAGCCGTCCTGGGTGACCTCGACGCCTGCCGGCGTGTTCGGGCACTTGTCCTGCGCGTCGAGCACCCCGTCCATGTCGTTGTCCGGGTCGGGGCAGCCGTCCTCGTCCTTGAATCCGTCGTGGTCCTCAGGATCGTCCGGGCACTGGTCGATGTCGTCGGGAATGCCGTCGCCGTCCCGGTCGACGTCGGGACAGCCGTCCTCATCCTCGTATCCGTCGAAATCCTCGGCCTCGTCCGGGCACATGTCATTCACATCGAGGATCCCGTCGTTGTCGTTGTCCGGGTCCGGACAGCCGTCGGTGTCCTCCCAGCCGTCATGGTCCTCCGGCTCTCGCGGGCAGAGGTCGTCGCGGCCGTAGATACCGTCCCCGTCGCAGTCGCCGGGGCCGAAGTGGATGCCCAGCCCGACATACCCCTCGAGGACCGACTCATTGGCGTCGACGTACTCGGTCCCGTAGACCGAGCTCCAGCCGACGTTGTCGAGGTCGCTCTGAAGGAGATAGCGGTACCTGCCGCCGAGTGTCAGCGAGAGCATGTCGTTCAGCCAGAAGTCGACACCGGCCCCGACGACCGCCGAGAAGTTCGTCCCGCGCAGGCGTTCGAGCTTCCCGTCGGTGTCGTACCCGTCGGGCGTCGAGCCCTCGTCGGGCTGCGCCTCGCGCCAGTCCTCTACCTCCCAGAACGTGAAGCCGAAGCCCAGGCTCGCGAACGGGTTGATCCGCTCTTCAGGCATGAAGGTCATGCCGACGGAGATGTCGGCCGTGTTCCACAGCGTGCGGAAGTCATCGGGCTCGCCCCAGCCGGAAAAGCGGTCAGTCGTCTCCGGCTCGCCCGTCGTCGGCGTCTGCCCGTGCTGGTAGTCGAACGCCATCCACACGGACTCGGTCAGGGGCTTCTTGACCTGGATCCCCGCGATGAGCCCGGAGTCCTCGTAGTCCTCGTCGCCTCCCGTGGGCTTCATCATGCCGCCCGTGAGCGTGAAGCAGACCGCGTCGCAGCCGACCTCGGCCGCGGCGGGGACGGCGAAGCACGCGACGATGACCAGTGCGGCGACCAATGCGCGCATCATGGTTCCCTCCCTTGTATGAACACTCAGCTCCCCGGTACCGCTCTCTGGTGTCGGGATAGTGTAAGCTACCACTTGCTCGTCAGCAAGAGGATTGCTGACGGAGCTTCGCTCTGGCAGAATGACCGCTGTCGGACGCTTCATCGTTCAGGACGGGACCCCAAACCGTCGGGCGGCGGCCTGTTGCCAACGGTATCAGGAGGTACCCCTTTCACCTCGGAGGCACTCATGCTCATCAAGGACGTCCAGGATGTGTCGGAGATCATCGCGGGAGACGATTCGCTCCTGAGAGAGCTCGTCCATCCGGACAGGGACCCGATCGACGTCACGTACAGCCTCGCGCTCGCGGTCGTCAGACCCGGGCGGGCCAGCCGTCCGCACCGTCTGACGTCGAGCGAGGTCTACTACGTCGTTCGGGGCGCCGGCGTCATGCACATAGATGACGATGAAGCGCCGGTCCACGCCGGGCACGCCGTCGCCATCCCCGCGAACGCGGTCCAGTGGATCGAGAACACAGAGACGATCGACCTCGAGTTCCTGTGCATCGTGGAGCCGGCCTGGCAGCCGGAGCAGGAGGAGGTGGTGGGTACATGACCCGGCCGGTCCTCTCGCCGGCCTCCCGGGGCTCCCTGCGCGCGTACGGGCCTCACTTCCCGTACATCGCCTTGATGCCGCCCCACGTCCGCTCCTCGGTGCCGGTGTACACCCCGGTCAAGAGGTCGATCTCTTCCGGCGTCAGAGCCCTGTCGTAGATCCTCACATCGTCGATGGCGCCGAACCAGTAGTTCTGGCCGTAGAGATGCGAGTGCCGCCCTATCAGCAGGTTCCCCTCGGCAGTGTCGTTTCCCACCGAAGGGAGCGTCGCGACCGACGCGCCGTCGAGGTAGAGGATGAGCTCGCTCCCGGTCCAGACCCCCGCGACATGCACCCACTGTCCGATCACAGCGAGGGGACCCACGACGGTCCTCAGGGAGCCGGAGCCGTTCCGGAAACGGAAAACCCACTGTCCGTCGGCTCCCAGAGAGCTGTCGCCGAGCCCGAGCTGCAGGTTGTCCCACTGACCGAGTATCAGGTTCAGCTTGTTGACCCCGGTTTCGAAGCTGTCGACGCGGGCCCACGCGCTGACCGTTCCGGCTGCGCTCTGGACCTCGAGGGGAGTCGAGATGTAATCGTATTCGCTGCCGTTGAAGCAATAGGCCTTGTCGGGCTGTCCCACGGGGTCCGTGCAGAGAGTCGCACCGTAGACCGTGCCGTCGGCTCCGCCGTCGGTGGCATCGAGCGCGTCGCCGGTGAACCTGTAACGCGCCACGAGACCTTCTGTGATGTCCTGCGCCATGCCCGCTTCCGCGAACACGAGCAGCGCGGCGGTGAGCACCAACAGGAACAGAGCACTCCGGGTACGTGCCATGGTTTCCTCTCCTTGCGCTCTGCTGAACACAGCGCATCCACTGAGGCCCGGTCGGGCAGACCGGGGACTCGATCGCCTCCGCTCGAACGTGATGTCGTTTGTCAGGGTCTCAACGAGACCCGGAGGAAGTTACTGTGCATTCCATGTGGAGAGCAAGAGGGAACATCGAGCACACCGACCGTGCCTTGGACGGCACGGACCCGTGGCGGCCCGCCCGCCGCGAGCGCCTGATCAACCTCGTGTCCCGCGTCGTCTGACGGCCACGCGGAAGAGCGTCCCCTCGCCCGGGGCGGTCTCGACGATCTCGATGAGCCCACCGTACATGTCGAGAAGCTCTCGCGACCGGAAGAGTCCGGCGCCGCCGCCCGGCCGGGTCGTCTGCCCATAGGTGAAAGCGGAGTCGGCCTCCTCGGACGTCATTCCCCGTCCCGTGTCCCGCACGTCGAGCACGACCCAGTCGTCCTCGAGCCTCCCGCGGAGCGTGAGCCGTCTCTCGGACGCATCCCGCATCGCGGCTACGGCGTTCGTGACCAGGTTCGTCACGACGAGCTGAAGTCCGCGCGGCGAGATCCACGCCCGCGCGCCCTCGAGCGCTCTCACGTCGACCACCGTCTCGACGCCCGCATTCTCGCGCTCGGACTCCGTGGCATCAAGGACCTCTCCGATCTCCTCGCAGGGCGACGACTCGTGCCGCGCGGCCAGGGTCCGCCGAACGTCGCCGAGGGCGTTCTCGAGACGCTCGATGTTCGCTTCGAAGCCGCCGGGAGTCCTGCCTGCCTCGTCGACGACACGGACGTCGGCGTCGAGCGCCGAGACGGCGTCGGCGATGCGACGCGTTTCCTCATCGTGCCCGCCGATCTTCCTGAGTTCCAGAACCAGGGCTTCGAGGGCGGGGCGGACGGTCCCGCGCCATGTCTCGACGCGCTTCCCGACGACCGGGGCCACGTCGGTCGCGATATCCCGGTCCTCGGCGGAACTCTCGAGGAGCCGGCGGAGCGACCTCAGGGGGCCGGTGAGCTCGAGCTTGTTGTGGCTGGCGAGTTCCAGCTCGGCGAGCACGGCCAGCTCGAGTCGAGCCTTCTCCTGTGGAGGCACGGGCGAGGCGATGGCCACAAGCTGACGCCCGAGGCGCGCGGCCTCGCGGCGGGCCGCGGGGACGGCGGCCAGAACGACAGCGCAGAGCGCCAGGAGCGCGGCGCCGACCCGCCCGACCAGCCGGCCGACGTCGAGCGGGGCTCGCGCCAGCTGGAGCAGCTGCATCCCGTCCGTCGCCACGAGTAGGCCTGCCGCGCCTCCGCGGGCGCGGTAGGGCCCGCAGACGTGAGGGGTGAGCACCTCGCTTCCGGTCGGCGGACGGTAGGCGGCGAGGTGACGGAGGTCCGCGTCGAGAACGTGGACCTCTCCCCCGTCGGCGCCCACGACGAGCCTCGGTTTCTCCTCGTCGCCGAGGGGCCAGGACCCGGCGATGAGCGGCTTCGGAGCGACGAACGTCTCCTCGACGAGTTCGAGGCCCGAGCCGGTCAGCTCGAAGGCATACAGCGCGCCGGAATCGCCGGAGAGGAAGGCGCGGCTCCCGGACCCGGGTCCCACGACGACGCCGCTTGCCGCGTCCTCGACGACCACTCCCCCGAGACTCTCGCCGGTCGCGGCCTCCCAGACCCCGACCCTCGTCGTCGGCAGCCCGTCGACGACGATCGGCTCGGTGGTCGTCACGATCTCCAGACCGCCGTCGCCGTCGAGGTCGCCGACAGCCGCGTGGGTGTCGGTGTACCCGCCTCCCAGGGCCCGCAGCCAGAGGACCTCTCCCGTGTCGTCGACGACCATCACGTGCGACCTGTCGTCGCTGGTCCCGTTCGCCGAGGCGCCGTTCTGTGGGGCCGAACTCGTCGCGATGACCTCGTCGCTCCCGTCGCCGTCGACGTCGGCGCACGTCGCCCTGCGCCACTGGGCCCCTCCGGAGACGCTCCAGAGCAGCGTGTCGAACCCGGCGTCGAAGAGCATGACCTGCCTGGGGTAGCGGTCCATGTCGGCGCTCTGAACGACCGCCCACGCGGTCGCGCCGTTCCCGAACTCGACGCGGGCGACGGCGGCCACCTTCCCGTCCCACCACGGTTCCTTGCGGTTGTCGCGGCCGGACGCGATGACGCTGTGGAACGACGTGTTCCCGTTGAACCCGTAGCCGTGGAGATGCAGCGTGTCGTCCTTCACGTAGCTCACGAGGAACTCATCGTTCCCGTCGAGGTCGATGTCCTCCCACCCGAGGAACTCCACCATGTGCCATTCGTTCCGCTCGATGGAGAGGTTGACCTGCGCGAGCTCGAGCATCGTCGACGACGCGAACGCCATGATGCAGATCTCGCCGCGCTCGATGGCGCCGCCTGCGATCTCGTCGAAGCCGTCGCCGTCCATGTCGCCGACCCACGGCCTCACGTAATCGCGCCAGGCGTGTGAGTGGACGGGTTCGAGGGTGTAGGGAAGGTCATCCGCGGCGAGGAGC
>CAZQSB010000003.1:0-5643 GCA_964596015.1 uncultured bacterium
TCGTTGTTCGTTCCGTAGGTGATGTCGCGGGAGTACTGCTCGCGACGCTCCTCGGGGGTCAATCCGGTCTGAATGCAGCCGACGCTCAATCCGAGCGTCTCGAAGACGTGTCCCATCCACTCGGCGTCGCGGCGGGCCAGATAGTCGTTGACCGTGACGAGATGGGCCCCCTTGCCGGGAAGCGCGTTCAGATAGAGGGGCATCGTGGCCACGAGGGTCTTGCCCTCGCCGGTGGCCATCTCGGCGATCCCGCCCTGATGGAGCTCGATGGCGCCCATGAGCTGCACGTCGAAGGGCACCATGTTCCATTCGGTCTCGTGTCCGACGACGGCCCAGCTCGTGCCGACGAGACGGCGGCACGTCTCCTTGACGACCGCGAAGGCCTCGTGCATGAGGTCGTCGACCGTATCGCCTTCCGAGAGACGCCGTCGGAACTCCTCGGTCTTCTCCCGGAGTTCGCCGTCCGAGAGCGCCTCGTAGGACGAGGCGAGCTCGTTGATGAGGGCGACCTCGGGAAGAAGCCGCTTGACCTCGCGGTCCTGCCTGCTTCCCACGAGCCGCTCGAGGATCCTGCCGAATACCACGGGCTCTCCTGTTCTCCTGGTGTCGCACGTTCGGGTCGACCCAACAAGCTAGCAGACCCCCGCTCGGCGCGCAAGACGCGGCATGAAGAGGCGGACGCTGCCGCCGCGCGCGGCGAGGGGCGTCAGCGGCCGCCCGCGTTCTCTTCCGGTCGCTCCTGCACGGTGAACCGCAGCTCGGTCACGTCCTCGAAGTACTGGCCCGACGAGTACGTGGGCCTGGCCCTCAGGCGAAGCGTGTAGCGTCCGGGAGCGACGAAGGCTCCCGACCTCCCGAGGCTTCCGTCCCAGCGCTCCGCCGTCACACCGACGGCCCGGCGGCGGTTCGAAAAGAGCGTGTGAACGATGTCTCCGTCGTCGTCGAGGATCTCGGCGGTGACGCGGGAGACCTCGGTCAGTCGGTAGCGGATCCGCGAGGACTCCCCCGGGACGACCGGCTGGGGCTCGAGCGCCGGGTCCTCAATGTCGGTCCCGATCCAGTAGTACTGCGCTCCCGCCCGCTCGGTCACGAAGATCTGCCCGAACCGGCGCCAGATGGTGATGCCCCTGGGTTCGTCGAACTCCCCTTCCCCCGTGCCGGAACTCCCGAAAGTCGTCACGTAGGCGAGCCCCGCGTCGAACTTGTGAACGGCGCCCAGGCCCCGGTCGACGGCGTAGACGTTCCCGTAGTAGTCGATGGCGACGTCGCCCAGCGACGCGCCTGGAACCGGGAGCTCCTCCACGGTGACGCTTGCGAGGAGCCGGCCGTCGCGGCCGAAGGTCGTGAGCCTGCCCCCTCCCCGGTCGGTCACGGCGATGAACTCGAGACGTCGAGCGATCCAGGGGTCGTCGGCCTCGACCGCGTCGATACCCCGCGGAGCGTCCAGCAGGACGACACCCGACGGGTCCTTGGTGAAGGCGCTTTCGTGGGCGCCCGCGCCCGACATCAGGACCACGCGGTCGTTCCCCGTGTCGGCGACGTAGACCGTTCCTGAAGCGCCGAGCGCGACGCCCTCCGGCGCGAAGAACTCCCTCTCCCCCGGCCCCCTCGTGCCGAACGAACGGACGTATCGCAGCGTGTCGTCCTCGTAGGCGAGCCGGACGATGCGGTCGTTGCCCGTGTCGGCGACGAAGACGTTCCCGCGCTCATCGGCCGCGACATCCAGCGGGTTTCGGAACCTGGCGGGTCCGCTCCCCGGCGAGCCGTAGATGTCGGCCGCGTAGAGCGACGTGTTGTAGATGAGCTCGGAGCGGCCCGAGTTCAGACCGAACACGGTGAGTTCGTCGTCGTCGTGAGGCGTCGAGGGATCGTCCTTCGACTTGAGCTTGACGGCCGTTATGCCCGCCGGCTCGTCGAACCGGGTACGGCCGCCCAGGTGGAGGAAAAGGTGGAAGCTCGTGACCCGGGTGATGCCGAGGCAGTGGCCGAAGGGCGGATGGACGAGCGTCGTCTGGTCGGTGTCGGCCGCTGCTCCGGTGTGCAGGAGAAGAGCCAGCGCCGCGAGGACGACCGGCGACACGTTTGCCCTGAAGACCGCCCGGATGCGTTGATTCATCGTGTGCTCCGGGACGCCGCGCCGTCCGTGGGCGGCGCGACGACGACGCGACGGCCCTCGATCGAGAGACGGTCCTCCGCGATGAGCTGGAGCGCTTCCGGATAGGCCTGATGCTCCTGTTCGAGGATCCGTGAGGCCAGCGAGTCCGCCGTGTCGTCAGGGAGCACCGGCACCGCCTTCTGGAGGATGATCGGCCCCGTGTCGACGCCCGCGTCCACGAAGTGGACCGTACAGCCGGACCACTTCACGCCGTATTCATAGGCCTGCCGCTGGGCGTGGAGTCCCGGAAACGACGGAAGGAGCGACGGATGGATGTTGATGATGCGGCCCCGGTATCGCCTCAGGAACGAGTCGTGCAGGATCCTCATGAAGCCCGCCAGAACCACCACATCGACGTCGCGCTCATCGAGGGCCCGGCAGTACTCGGCCTCGGCCTCCGGCGTCAGCCTCGTCCGGAACTCTCCGGGCGGGATGTGAAGAGCTTCGACCCCGGCCTGCCGCGCGCGGTCGAGTGCCGCCGCGTCCTCGACGTCCGAGATGACGACGACCACGTCGACGTCTATCGAGCCCTCCCTCGATCGCTCGAGGATAGCGGCGAGGTTCGAACCCCTTCCGGATGCCAGCACACCTGTCCTCAGGCGCTTCACCATGGGTCCTCCGGGAATGAGGCGAGCGGAAGGCGCTTGACGGTCGGTCGGGGCGAGCATAAGGTCGCTTCGTTCTCCGAGTCAAGCGTGGCCCGCTCCGGCGAAGCAGCGGCGCCGCACCGTACGTCCATCCATGCCCACCCGTTCGAACGAGGAGAGGATGACGCGCTCCCCCGACAAGCAGGACATCAGGCGTACCAGGCTCGAGAACGGGCTCACCGCGCTCACCGCGAGAAGGCCCGGCTCGAGGGTGGCCGCCGTGCTCATCCTCTACCGCGCGGGGCTCATTCACGAGCCGCCGGATCTGTGCGGCGTGGCGCATCTGACCGAGCACATGCTCTTCCGCGGGACTCCGGAGCGTCCCCAGGGGTGGATCGATGTCACCACCGGCGAGCTCGGCGGCGTCAACAACGCCGTGACGACATCCGACTATACCGCCTGCTACTTCCTGCTTCCCAGAGAGCACTGGCGGGTGCCCCTCGAGATCGAGGCCGACCGGATGACCGGCTGCCTGTTCGAGCCGGACGCGTTCGAGATCGAGCGGCGGATCGCCATCGAGGAGCGCGCGATGCTCTCGGACGATCCCGAGGCCGTTCTCGACGAGAGCGCCGCCGCGCTGGCGTTCACGGTCCATCCCTACGGGCGACCGGTCGCCGGCCGGAGAGAGGACCTGGAGAGGATGTCGTTCGAGGACGTGAGGAGGTTCTACGACTCGTTCTACGTTCCCGGACGCGCGATCCTGGTCGCGGCCGGAGGGATCGACCACGACGAGGTCGCCCGCGCGGCCGAGTCTCTGTTCGGTCCCATATCGGCCGCCGGAGCCTCCCCGCAGTCGCCGCCTCCGGAGCCGAATCAGACCGCGCCCAGGCGCCGCGTCGTCCAGCTCCCGGGCGTCTCCAGACAGTGCATGATCTCGTATCACTGTCCCGAGGCCTCGCACCAGGACAGCCCGGCCCTCGAGGTCCTCACCGCGATCCTCTCGTCCGGACGCAGCTCGAGGCTCTACAGGAGATTCGTCGGCGACGGGGGAATGGCCACGGAGGTCTCGGCTTCGCGACATCTCGACCTCGACCCGGGACTCTTCCAGATCGGGGCCAGCGTACTGTCCGACGTCCGCGAGCGCGAGTTCGAGGACGAGCTTCTCCGCGCCGTGGCCGAAGTCGTCTCCAGCCCGCCCGACGAATCCGAGATGGCGAAGGCCCGGGCGCTGATCGGTGTCGACCTGGCGCTCCACAGGGAGTCCGCGCTGGGCCTGGCGGGTACGCTGGCGTTCTGGGAGTCCCTGGGCGGCTGGGAGAAGGGAGAGGCCTTCGACCGCGCTGTTCAGGATGTCGGCAGCGACGACATCGTCCGGGTAGCGGGCCGCTACCTGACGCCGGAAAGGAGGAACGTCGTATGGCTTCGTCCCCGCGCAGCGTGACGCGGGTCGTCGCTCCGTCGGGCCTCGTCGTCCTGGCCGAGAGCATGCCGGAGTGCCCCACGGCGACCGTCGTGCTCTCCGTGCTCGCCGGGACGCGGAGGGAGCCCCGAGGTCTCGAGGGACTGGCCACGCTGACCGCCGACGCGCTCCTGGAAGGGGCCGCGGGACGCGGCGCCGAGGAGCTGGCCTGGGCGATCGACTCCGTGGGCGCCTCGGTCGACGTGCTGACGGGTTACGAGGCGGGCCGGATCGTGGCCACCTGCCTCGGCGAGAGCGTGCCCGACATCATCCGGCTCGTCGCGGATGTCGCCTACCGACCGGGTTTCGCTGAGTCCGCGGTCGAGCGCTCGCGACGCAGGCTGCTTCGCGAGATCGAAGAGGAGCAGGACGATCCGTACACGGTGTCCCAGCGAGCGCTCTTCCGGCTGGTCTTCGGCGACCACCCGCGCGGCCGGGCCGGCATCGGGACAACTGAGGGCGTCTCCGCGTGCGGCGTGGAGGACGTCCGCGCGTTCCACGGGAGCCGCTTTCGACCCGACACCTCGGTGCTCTCCGTCGCGGGACGGTTCGACGTCGACGCGGTCCTGCGCGCGGCCGAGGCGCTCGTGGCTCCCGCCGGCGAACACGAGGAGACGGCGATCCCGGAACCCTCTCCCCTTCCGCCTGCGAGCGAGCTCGTCCCCCGCGAGGGCGAGCAGGCCCATCTCGCTATCGGAACGACCGGCATCCGCCGGACCGACCCGCTCTACATTCCGGCCGCGCTGCTCGACGTCATCTTCGGCGACAGCGCGGGGTTCGCGTCCCGGCTCGCGGCCAGGCTCAGAGAGGGCGACGGCCTCGCCTATCTCGTCGAGGGCGACGTCGTCGGGACCTCGGGCGTGGACCCCGGCCTGGTCTGGATCTACACGGCCACGTCGCCCGACAGGTCGCGCGAGGCGCTTGCCGCCGTCGAAGCCGAGATGCGAAGAGCTTCCAGCGGCCCTCCCACCGCGCGCGAGCTCAGGACAGCCGTCGCCTTCCTGAAGGGCCGCCGGATCCTGGAGCGCGAGACCGCCGAGGCCCGCGCCGCCTCGCTCGTCCGCATGGAGCGGTACGACCTGGGTTTCGACTACGACGAGCGGTACCCGGCGCTTCTGGACGCCGTCACGGTCGAGGACGTGGCGGAGGCCGCGGCGCGGCTTCTGGACGTCTCCCGCTGTTCCGTCGTCTCCGTCGGACCGCTGGACGAGCCGCTTCCTCTTCCCGCCGAAGAGACACTCTAGCCGCGCCGCTCACGGCGGCTTCGCGACCGAAGCAGCGCGCTGCGGCCGCTCCCCACCGTTCGGACGCTCAAGTCATGGTCGCGGATCGCGACGATCACGGCGCCGTCGCGGTCGGTCCTCAGGACGAGCGCTCC
Source organism: uncultured bacterium (assembly GCA_964596015.1). GTDB lineage: Bacteria > Joyebacterota > Joyebacteria > Joyebacterales > Joyebacteraceae > WJMD01. The sequence continues at coordinate 5,580 of CAZQSB010000003.1, forward strand.
GAGGCGCTCGAGACGCGCGAGCGTCGCCTCGTCCGGGTGACCGTGACGGTTGGAGCGCCCCACC
>CAZQSB010000003.1:5653-36407 GCA_964596015.1 uncultured bacterium
GAGACCACCGCGACAGACGGCGACGTCCTCCCGACGAAGTCCTCGCAGGACGATGTCGCGGAGCCGTGGTGAGCGACCTTGAGCACGTCCGCTGGGGGCGGACCTCCCGCGGCGATGATCTCGGCCTCCGCTCGCCGTTCGATGTCGCCGGTGAAGAGAGCGTCGCCGCCCTCGGTGAGAAGGAGCGCGACGATCGAAGCGTCGTTCTCCGCGGCATTCTCGGACAGCGTCAGGGATGGCCAGAGCAGGACGAGCGAGGGTCCGTCCGGTACGAGAAACAGCGTGTCGCCGCGAGCGACCTCCTCTACCGCGACACCGAGACTCTCCGCGGCGGCCGCGACCCTGCCGAGCTCGGGATGCGACGCGCGCCCCGGCGGAACGAACAGTCGTTCGACGCGAACGGAGCGCATCACCTCGGCCGCGCCTCCGAAGTGGTCGGCGTGCGCGTGCGTCACGACCAGCGCGTCGAGTCGAGAGATGCCGTCTCTCATGAGATGCGGCGCTATGACCGCCCCGCCTGCGCCCGCCGGTCCCGCGTCGATGAGGACGCGCTCTCCGGCCGCCTCCACGAGAGCGGCGTCGCCCTGTCCGACATCGTAGAAGGTCACGCGGGCGGACGTGGCTCCCGGTTCGCCCGGCCTTCCGAGCGCGGCCGCGATGAGGGCCGCCGCGGCGAGACACCAGGCCGACCGGCGGGCGGAGCGCGACGGCCGGCCGGAGAACCCGACGGCCAGAGACACGAGCGCGGCGGGGACCGCGAACCACGTCCCCGGACACCAGACGGCCCACGGAAACGCGGCCGCGCCCTCGGCGATGTGCGCGAGACCGGCCGCGGCCGCCCACCCCGCTCCGGAGAAGAGCGGCGCGGCGGCCGGGACGGCGATGTCGGAGGCGACGCTCAGAAGGCCGCACGCCAGCGACGCTCCGGCCAGCGGAACGGCGGGCAGGTTCGCCAGCGGCGAGATCATCGAGAGTCTTCCGAAGGACGCCAGAAGCACCGGGGCGACGCCGAGCTGAGCGGACGTTGAGAGCGCGAGCGCGTCGACGAGTCCGCCGGCCCATCGGCTCCGGACGGGCGCGAGCGCCGCGAGCGGGCGTCGGACAGCGGCGAACGTACCGACGATGCCCGCCGCCGCTCCGAACGAGAGCCTGAATCCCAGGTCGTGGAGGTCGCCCGGGCGGGCCACGAGAAGCGCGAGCGCGGCAAGACCGACCACGTTGGCCGCGCTGGTTTTCCGCTGCGCCAGGGCCGCCGCGGCGTAGACCGTCGCCATGAGCGTCGCCCTGATCGCTGAGGGTCGGGGACCGACGACGGCGACGAAGAGCGGCAGCGCCAGGACCGCGCCGACGAGGGCCGCCCTGCGCGGCACGCGGGCCGCTCGAAGAAACGTCCGGATCATCAGGAGCAGAAGAGCGATGTGGAGTCCCGAGACGGCCAGGACGTGGACGGTGCCGGACCTGCGGAAGGTCTCCAGGGTGTCCCCGTCCAGCCCGTCGGATGCGCCGAGCAGAAGTCCCCTCAGCACGGGAGCCACGTCCGCGTCGAACCTCTGAGCGAGAACTTCCTCTATACGCGCCCGCAGGCGATCGCCCGCCCGACGGGGTTCCGCGACAACTTCGAGTGAGCGCGCTCTGAGCGTCAACCGGACGCCCCGTGAGCGAAGGTAGCGTGGGAAGTCGAAGGCTCCGGGGTTCGTGGGGCCGCGCGGCAGTCCCGGCCTCCCGCGGACCCGGACGCGCGAGCCCCGCGCCGGCGCCTGTCCCTCCGCCGGGGAGGTCACCCAGACCTTCCCTGAGACCTCCGTCGCGCCCGCGGGCGAGCGCAGCGAGTCGGCGGCGACCACGAGCCGGCAGCCGCCATCCGCGCGCGCCCTGGACTCGACGACGTGGCCGGTCACCGTGATGTTGCCCGGCGGGAGCGCGCGCGCGATGTCGTCGGGCGCGAGCCGGTCGAGCCTCACCTGCGCGTGGAGCGCGGCGGCGAGCGCGAGGGCCGCCAGGGCGGCCACGTCCGCCGGCCAGCGCCGAGCGCCGCCGGCCGCTCTGCCGCCGTTGCCGACGACGAGGTGGACGCCCGCGCCGATCAGGAAGCCGGCCGCCGTCAACACCGCTGTCAGGTGCGCGGAGAAGCACCCCGCCAGCGCGGTCCCGGCCGCCAGCGCGACCGCGGCCGGAACGGCCGGAGCGCGGCCCCTCTGTTCGATCATGATGAACCGGTCGGGGAAGGAAGGAATGGAAGGGCACCGCCGATGGAAGCAACCGGCGTGCCCGTTCGAGAGGTCAGGCTCGCGTGCGTCTGGCCACGACGACCGTCATGTCGTCCGTCGGCGTGCCCGGCCCGGAGAAGGCGTCGGCCTCCGTCACGAGAAGCGACGCCATGACGCGGGCCGGCGCCCCCCGCGCCCGGAGCGCCGTCTCGATCACGCGGCGCTCGCCGAAGAACTCGTCGCCGCTCTCCGCTTCCGTCAGTCCGTCGGTGTAGATGACCAGATACTCCTCCGGTTCGAGCTCGACGGTTCCCTGCTCGTACTTCGAGCCGCGGAACATGCCCAGAACGGTTCCGCCCCTGTTGAGGAATTCGGTCGAGCCGTCACTCCGGAGCAGGATGGGCGGGTTGTGTCCGGCGTTGACGTAGGTCAGGCCGCCGGCGGGATCGAGGACCCCGTAGAAGAGCGTGGCGAAGGTCTCCGCGGCAGTGCTTCTCGCCAACGCGTTGTTCGCCCGCTCCATGATGGCGGAGATCGAATAGAGGTTCTCCACGTGTGAGCGGAGCGTGCCCTGCAGCGACGCGGCCAGCAGCGCCGCTGGCAGTCCCTTGCCCGAGACGTCGGCGACCGCTATCCCCAGATGCCCGTGCGGGAGTTCGATGTAGTCGAAGTAGTCGCCGCTGATCATCTGGCTCGGGAGATTCACTCCGGCGACCTCGTACCCGGGAATGACCGGGTCGCGGCCGGGCAGGAGGCGTTCCTGGATGGTCCTGCCGAGGTTGAGCTCGTGCTCGAGCTCCCGCCTCTTGAGCGCCTCGTCTCGGCTCGCTATGGCGGCGGCGTGGTTCCTCGCGTTGATGATGGCCACGCTGGCGACGGCCGCCAGCGCCGAGAGGAACTCGCTCGCGTCCCGGGAGAACGCGTCGACGGCCGGGCTCTGGACGTCGACCACGCCGATGACCCGGCCCCGGAAGACCATCGGGACCACAAGCTCCGAGCGCGCCCCGCGAAGACCGGCGAGATACCGGTCCTCCTTCGACACATCGGGGACGATGATCGGTTCCCCGGTCTGAGCGACCCGCCCCGTCAATCCCTTTCCGACCCTGAGTTCGACGCGCTGGACGATGCTGTCGGGATAGCCGTAGCGGGCGGCGACGTTGAGGGTCCGGCCGTCGTCGTCGATGAGAAGGATGGTGCAGTACTCGAAGCCGAGGATCCGGTGCGTCAGATACAGCAGACGCTCAAGAATGGTGGATACCTCGAGGGTCGAGGTGATGGTCTTCACGGCCTCGAGCAGGGTCCTGTACTGCAGAAGGCTGTCGTCGCGCGGCGTCGCTCTGCTCATTTTCTTGACAGGGTGCTCACTTTGTGATAAAGTTGGAGATAGTGAGAGAGGAAGACGTCGCGAAACCCCCATGGCGCGGGCCGTTGGGACGATCTGGGAGGAGGACGGTACGTGAGTCTCACTGCGAAGGTTCTGGGCATCGTCGTCCCGGTGTTCGTCTCGACGACATTCTGCCTGACGGTCCCCTTCATCCTGCTGGTGGCCGACGCGCTCATCCTCGGCGCCGCGGTCCTCTTCTTCGTGAGGGAACGCAGGGACCGCCGACGTGTGGTGAAGGCAGCCGAGCTGCTCGTCGCGGCGCCCACCGACTGAACCCGCCTCCCCGGGCGCCCGTTATCCTGACCGCTTCCGGGAGACCGACTCCAGCTTCCCCTTCATTGTCAGGGGCTTGTCCCGCCTGTCGTCGATCGAGATCCTCGTCAGGACGCGGACGATCTCGTCACTGAAGACGCTCTCGTGCATCTTCCGTACGACCTCGAGGATGTCCGCCGTCTCCCCTTCGATGACCGTTCCCATGGGGTTGAGCTGGTACTTGAGGCCGCTGTCCTCGACGACGTCGACGCACCGCGCGACGTACGAACTCAGGCTGGCGTTCCCGGTCCCGACCGGCACGATGCTCACGCTCGCCACTGCCATCCCATGTCCCCCTTCCTCGCCGACGCCCGCCTCCGCGGCTCGGAGCGGACCACGGCCGCGGCCGGGAGGGTCGGTCACGCTGATGTACTAGCCCATCTGAGGCGGCTCGTCCTCCTTGTCGATGACCAGGTTCGTCACCGTGCCCGTGACGCCGTCGATGGTGCGGAGCTGGTTCAGGGTCAGGTCCAGCAGCTCATCGAAGCTCTCCGCCTCGACGAGCGCGATGATGTCCTGGTCGCCGCTCGTGAGGTCCGCTGACCGGACCTCGTCCCTGGCCAGGAGGGCGTCCTTGACCTCTCTCTCGCGGCCCGCCGCCACGTTGACCTTGACATACGCTCGTGCCAAAGGTACCTCCTTCATCGCGGACTCGTGGTTCTGCGCACCCCTCTGAAGCCGGCGACGCGCGGCCTGTCACGGACGCGCTTCACTCAAGGAGCATCCACCATACGAAGCCCGCTGTCAACAGCGGCCGCCCCTCGAGGTTCCTCAACAGCGGCCCTGCCTCGAGCCTTCTCTTCGATGAACGGGTGGCGCTGGGACGGCTGGACGCGTGGCTTCGCGGGTGGATCACTCCCCGGTCTGTGTCACCTCGTCCCAGAAGAGGACGCGGTTCTTCCCCTCCCGTTTCGCGGTGTACAGAGCGATCCTGTCGGCCTTGTCGAGAAGATCCGCCCGCGACTTGGCGTCGAGGGGGTAGAGCGCGCCGCCGATGCTGACCGTGATGCGACGCGTGGGTTGGGTGTCGCTGCCCGTCACGAAGCGCTGTTCGGCGATGGTGCGGCGGATGCGCTCCGCGACCGCGCGGGCGCTCTCCCGCGACACGTTCGGGAGGATCACTGCGAACTCCTCGCCGCCGTAGCGCGCCACGATGTCGACCTGACGCGCGTTTTCCGCCAGCACGCGCGCGACCTGCCTGAGGATGCTGTCTCCCGCGGCGTGGCCGAGTTCGTCGTTCACCTGCTTGAACCCGTCCAGGTCGAGCATCAGAAGCGCCATCGCGTTCCCGGTTCGCTTGCAGCGTTCCATCTCCCGCGCGAGCTGCTCCTCGAAGTAGCGGCGGTTGTGGATCTGGCTGGCCTGGTCGACGAAGATGAGCTCCTCGACCTCGAGGCGTCTCTTGATGAGACCTCCGGCGAAACGGGCCACGAAGTCGACGGTCGCGACGTCGTTGTCGCCGTAGGCCGAGGGACGCTCGTTCCAGGTCTCGAGCATACCGTAGACGTAGCCCTCGGCCTCGAGCGGCGCCGCGATGAGAGAGCCCGTCGCGTCGCTGGGAAGGAAGCGCCTGAGGCGCGGAGTCCGCGCCAGGTCCTGGATGACGACGGTCCGCCCCGCCTCCTCGACCTGCGATTTGAGCGATTCAGGCGTGACCCGGGCCTTGGCCGGCCACCTGAACACATCGTCGAGCTCGCTCAGGGTGCCGACGGTCGACGTGACGAGCCCTCGCGACATGAAGATGGCGATGTGGTCGTAACCGACCGTCTCCTTCAGGAGGTCGTAGAGGTAGTTGAGAGAGCCCGCGAGGTCGACGCGTCTGCTGGAGGCCGCCACGGCCTCGAGGAAGTGCCCCGGAAGCGCGGCGGCGCCGGCAGGACCCTCTTCGACCGCCTCGGCGGCCGGCGCGGGGCCGGCTTCGGCTGCTTCTTCGGTCTCCTCTTCCTCATCGACCTTCTCCTGCCGCGGGCGCGCGGCGGGGACAGGAGGACGTTCGACGTCGTCGCTCTCCACTGAGATCCGGAACGTGTTGAGCGATGTCAGGTCCTGATACGTCAGATGGACGGCGCCGTTCCGGACGTCCCTCCCCGTCCTGCGGACGTACCCGAGCTCGGTGAGCCGGTCGAGGAGCCAGACCAGCCCTCGACGGATCTCGTCGTCGTTCGCCGTGAGAAGGGAGCGATAGACGCGGAGGCCGTCCGCATCCAGAAGATTGACCGGGATGAGATGCTCAAGAAGCTCCCGGGCAGTTGTCGAGGACCGTCTCATGCGCGCATCCAGCCGGGTTCCTGAGTATTTGGCGTAACAATCCGGCGTTCGGTACACTTCTTTCAAAGATGTTACCTGATTGGCAAGAAGCAATCAACGGGCCCGATGAGGAAGGTCGGCGGCCGGGACGGGGTCGAGTTCGCAGCCGGGGTTCCGAACAGGCGAAAACGACTTGCAGCGAGGACCGGTCGTCCGGTAGTCTGTCACTCTATGAAGCGATTCATCCGAATCACGACGCTCATTGCGCTCGTCGGCCTCGCCGCGGGCTGTTCCACGTCGGTTCCGAGCGCCGGGGACATCGTCTCCGAGACGACCTCGACGGGATCTCCGGCGGACTCCCTGGGCAGGGCGGAGGAGCTCTACAGGGACGCTCTCGGCCACTATGTCCTCGACGAGTGGAGCGAGGCCGCGTCGCTCCTCGAGCGGGCGAGTTCGACGCTCGAGAGGGCCCGCCCCGACACCCCGTCGGACCGCGCTGACGCCGCCTCACTGACGAAACGGATCGACTACTTCCTCGAGATCATCGGCGCACCGGTTGAGAGCGTCGAGCGGACGGAGCCCGCCGCCGTGCGACGGGACACCACGCTCGTGGCTGTGACCGATGTTCCTTCGGCCTCGCGCGCCGTCATCGAACCGGTCATCAACCCCCGGGTCGAGAAGTGGCTCGAGTACTTCCAGGGCCGCGGCCGGGCCGAGATGTCGCGGTGGCTGTCAAGGAGCTCGAAGTACCGACCGATGATCGAGCGCATCCTCGCGGAGCACGACCTGCCCTCCGAGCTGTTCTACCTGGCCATGATCGAGAGCGGTCTGAACCCCAGAGCCTACTCGCGGGCTCACGCCTCGGGCATGTGGCAGTTCATCTCGAGCAGCGCAAGGATGCACGGTCTGCGGGTGGACTGGTGGGTCGATGAGAGAAGGGACCCCGAGAAGGCGACCCGGGCGGCGTGCAGCTATCTGCGGGTCCTCCATGACATGTTCGGCTGCTGGGAGCTCGCTCTCGCGGGGTACAACTCCGGCGAAGGACGTGTGGAGCGCGCCCGGCGGAGACGTCCGGGCTGCGTGGACTACTGGTGTCTCGACCTCCCCCGCGAGACCGAGAACTTCGTCCCCAAGTTCATGGCGGCGCTCATCATCGGGAGCGACCCGGAACGCTACGGCTTCACGGACTGCCGGCCCGAGCCGCCGCTCGAGTACGACACGATCGTTGTCGAGGGCGCGTACGACCTGGACGTGATCGCGCGCGTCGCGGGAACGTCGGTCGAGACCATTCGCGACCTCAATCCCGCGCTCCGGCGATGGTGCACCGCGCCGTCGAGCGGACCGACGGCGCTCCGCGTTCCCGTCGGCACCGGAGACCGCACGTTCGCCGGACTCGGCGCCATACCCGATGAGGAGCGGGTGTCGTGGCAGCGTCACAGGATCGCCCGTGGCGAGACGCTGTGGGACATCGCCCGCGCCTACGGAACGAGCGTTCACGCGATCGCGTCGACCAACAGCATATCGAACCCGAGCCGTATCCGGGCGGGCGAGTACCTCGTCATCCCGGTCGGCGCCGTGGCATCAAGCGGCGGTGGTGGCTACGTCGAGTACGTCGTCCGTCGCGGCGATACCATCAGCTCGATCGCGCGGCGCCACGGCCAGTCGACGCGAGAGGTTCTGGAGACCAACGGCCTGAGCTGGCGTTCCCGGATCTACCCGGGCGACCGGATCAGGATCCCGATGTAGCGCCCCCTTCAGAGGCCGACGCAAGCAGAAGCCCCGGACCTTCAAGGTCCGGGGCTTCTGCTTTGCGGTACGTGTTCATCCTCCGGACCGTTCCTCCGGTCCCATCGGTTCGCGCTCGGCTACTCCGCGGTCACTCTTCTGGGAAGGAGCGTCGCAGTCCTGCCCTTCCCGCCGGGAATGTCCGACACGACAGCGCGGATCATGAAGTCGCGCGCGTCGAGCACCCACTCCCCGCCGAGGTCCTTGAGATAGCTCTTGAAGTCGATCGGCTCGCTGTTGTCGTATCCGAGGCGCGGGTTGAAGCGCGACTCCCATCTCATACCGACGAAGAACTGCTTATTGGGGAACGACTGGAAACTCGTGATGTCGACCGATTCCGGCAGTCGGAACTCGAGCCATGCGTTCTCCGGATAGAGGTCTCCTGTGTTCGCCCCGATGCCGTTGGCGACCTCGCCGGGCTGCGGGCTGTCGGGAGAGGACGGGTAGTAGACTCTTGCGGTGAACGCGTCCGTCGTCGGCGCCTCGGGATCGTCCGGATTATCCTGGTCGTCGTTCATGATGAAATAGTGGATCTCCGTCACATAGTTGGCCCACACCGGCGCCTGGAAGAGCACCGCGGCCTCCCAGTTCTGGCGACCAGTGATGTAGCTCGAGAACTGACCGTAGTCGCCGTCGTCCCAGGCAAGCGTCGTGTCCTTCCCCTCGACCACCCAGAGGATCTCGAACCGCTCGGAGCCGACGTTGCCGGCGTCGTCGATCGCCTCGAGATAGTAGGTCACCGTGTCCTCGGGCGACTCCTCGGTAAGCAGCGGGGCCTGCATCGGCACCTCGAACCGGACCGTGTCGGGCTCGCCCGGACCGGCCGGCAGGGTCTCCTTCGTCGTGGCGACGAACTCGTTGATCCCGAAGCGGACGCGCTGGGTACTGGCCGTAGTGTCGGTGAGACCGATGGCTCTGAGCCTTGTGACGCCGGTCTCCCACCAGCCCAACGAGTCCTTGAAGGTCGAGTCGGTGACACGCACGAGCTCGGACGGGGGCGCCGTCATGTCGAGCAGGACGGTGATCTCGAGCGGATCAGCCTCGTTGCCGACCGTATCCGTGATCTGTGCCCGGATCGTCTTCGGGCCTTCCTCGCCGAGTTCGACGTTTTGGACAGAGAACTGGCCGAACTGCGTGTTGTCGTTCTCGTCCTGGTAGACGCCGGCCCTGCCCGTTCCCTCGAGCACGTCGTTGACGTAGATCTCGACCGTCGCGCCGACCTCCGCCCAGCCTCTGACGCTGATGACCGGGCTCGATATGCTGCTGCCGTCTTCGGGATTGCTGATCTGACTGCCCGTCGGCGGGTCTTCATCGGCGCCCATCAGGTCCTTCTCGCACCCGGTGGTCGCGAACGCGGTCACGACGATCAGGGCGAAGAGCACCGCGAACAGCCTCTTCTCAAGGACGATCCTCATGGAACCCTCTCCTCCCGGGGGGTGGTTCGCCGTCCCGCGGCGCGGGGCGGCCTGTTCCTGTCCGGTTTGCTTCCGTCAGTCGGGGCGCCGCGAGCTAGAACGCGTACGACGCGGACACCCTGTGGCTCGAGTCAAGGTACTCGTGCTTCCCGAAGGCGTAGTCGACCGTGAAGCCTCCGAGCGAGAGCCCCGCGCCCGCCGTCAGCTGGCCCATGGCCAGTCCGGCGCGGACACCGACCATCTCGCGGTACATGAACTCGATCCCGTAATGCGTGTCGGCCGTCACGGGGCCGATGTGATACTCGTCGGCCAGAAGACGGTCTTCGAATCTGATGTCGGCGTCGGCAGCGAGCGTCAGGACTCCGTCCATCGACGCCATCGGCCGTATGTAGGCCGCGCCGAGCTTGGCCGTGGGCATGATCTGCTCGCGCTCCTTCGTGTCCCAGGCGAGGAACGTCGTGGTGACGTCCTGGATCGCGAGCCCGAGCGTAACATGGTCCCACACATCGAGCTTCCCGCCGACGTCAAAACCGACGCCGTAGCAGTTGTACTCACCGATGTTCTTCCAGATGAGCTTGAGGTTTCCGCCGAGCCTCAGTCTGTCGGAGGCTCTCCGAGCGTACGACAGAAGAAGCGCCGTCTCGGCGTCGCTCTCCCAGTCGATCCGGGCGGCGTCGTAGTAGATCCGCTCCTCGTCGCTCTCGAAGTCGGTGAACGGGATGTCATCGACCGCGAGGCGGACGACCGTCACGCCGATGGAGCCTTCCCAGCCGCACGGGTTCATGACATAGGCGCCCGTGTCGTAATTGACGACATCGCCGAAGGTCTCCGAGTGCATCAACTGCGCGTATCGCGCGCCCTCGGGAAGATCGGCGAGCCCCGCCGGGTTCCAGTAGCCGGCCGTCACGTCGTCGGCCACGGCGACGTAGGCGCTGCCCATGCCGAGCGCCCGGGCTCCGACCCCGTGCGTCAGGAACTCGCCGGCGTACTTGTTCGCGGCCGAAGCGTGCTCCGGCGCCGCGACGAGGAGCCCGGCCAGGACGAGCGCGACCAGGATATACGTATGCGCAGCGTGCCTCTGCCGCACGCTCCGCTCGCGGAATCGTCTCATGTCACTTCTTTCTAGCACGCCTTCGTCCCGTGTGTAAAGCGGAAAGCGCTCACTCACAAGCTCTTCGCTGAGCGCCGCACCATCTCCGTTCTGATGTTCTCCACGCGTCGCTCGGCGTTCATTACGTTCCGCTCGACGGACGCGAGTCTCATCGAGAGTCGCATCGCGTTCACGAGGTCGAACTCCTCGTCCGCGAGCCAGGCAAGCCGTCGGCTCTGGCCTCTGAGCCTCGCCTCGAGGCTCAGCGTCGCGTCGTGCATGAAGCGAAGCGTCGACTCGCTGACGCTCCGGAGCCTCTCGTCTTCCTCGCTGATCCTGACCTCGCCGCAGGCCGGGAGCGGCTCGACGATCATCGCTACCTCACCAGGAGCATCTTCCGCGACTCCTCGCGGTCGCCGTACGAAAGGCGGTAGAGATAGACTCCGGCTGCGACGTCTCCGCCGAACTCGTCCCTTCCGTCCCAGACGACCGCATGGTCGCCGGCGCCCACGTAGTCGTCGACGAGCTTGCGGATCATCCTCCCCTGGACGTTGTAGACGGCGAGGACGACGTGGCCCGGCGACGGCATGGTGTATCGGATGGTCGTCGCCGGCGTGAACGGATTCGGGGCGTTCTGGTGCAACACCGCCGTCGCGGCCTCGTTGCCTTCGTCCGGTACGTAGGTACCTGTCGATACCGAGGTCGTCGTGATGGACACGTCGTCGACGTAGACCCCCTCGACCACCTCCGCTTCATCGGTGTGGAAGCGGAACCGCACCCGGATGGTGTCGCCCGGCTCACCCAGATCGCCGTAGCGGTACTCGAGCCAGTCGTTTCCGATCGACCCCAGCTCGCCGAGCGCGCCGCCGCTCCCGATGAAGTCGAGCGTGTCGACGTCGCCGTCGTGGCGCTCCAGTTCGATGAACAGGCCGTCCTCGTGGTAGATCGGGAACTCGCACCAGGCCCAGAAGGAGAGCTCGCTCTCCTCGCCCAGAACGACCTGCGGGGACGTCAGTGTGGCGTCCATGTCGTTCTGATAGGTGCCGGTCGTCGATTCTCCCGAGTACCAGGAGAACGCGCCCGAGCGCGACCTTCGATCGCTGAGATTCCAGAGGTCGTTGGCCCCTGCGTGCGACCAGCCCGGCGCGCCGCTCTCGAAGTCGTCCTGGATGCCCGCGACGCCGACAGAGACGTGCAGCGTGTCCGTTTCGGCGAACCCGTCGGTCGTGACGAGGTCGAGCACCAGGTCGGCGACGTGAGTGGGCGGACACGCCGCGTCGACGTGGACGTCGAAGACAGCGCGCGCCGCGTCCCCGGAGGCCATGTCCCCGAGCGGGACCGCCCCCGAGACGACGCCCACCTCGTCGTCGAACGTCCACAGGTCGGCCGAGGGAGCCTCCGCCCCGGCGCCGCCGATGTTCGAGACGTCGACCATGAGACGGGCGTTCTCCCCCGGCTCGAGTATGCCGTCGCCGTCTCCCCCGCTGCCGTCGTCGATCGAGTACCGCCCGGCGACGAGACGCGGCGCGGACACCGTGATGTCGAACGAGCCGATCCAGATCGCGCCCCTCGAGTCGGTCGCCGTGACGTCGAACGCGGCCGTGTGTCCGTCGGGGCAATCAGGTGCGATCGACAGCTCGAAGCTCTCCGCGGGCGTCTCGAGACCTCCGGGCGATACCGAGGCGCAAGCCACGCTCCCGGTCGCTATCGCGACGAGTTCGTCGTCACCGGTTATCGATATCGTCGCCGCGTCCGCCGTCGCCGTGCCGACGTTCTCCACCGTCACCGTCACGTCGACCGTCTCTCCCGGGCCGGCCAGCCCGTCATTGTTCCCGCCTGTCGCATCGTCGGTCTGATGCGACGCGAGCCTGAGGAACGCGCCGCTCACTTCGACCGGTACACTGGTTTCGTACGGCATGTGGTTCCGCGCGGTGACCGTGATCGTGATGCTGTCCGGCGTGGTCGGGTCGAGCGGCAGAAGAGCCGAGCCGCCCCCGCCTGTGAGCGCTCTCGCGTAGGTATCCAGACCGTTCGTGGCGCAGACGAGGGCCCCCTCGACCGGTCCGTGGGACGACCGGACGGTGACCGGCAGCATCGACTCGCCCCCCGGCACGGAGTCGGGATGCGAGACCGTGAGCGGCGCCGGCACGTCGGTCCAGACGGGCAGCTCCGGATCTCCGAGCAGGTTGACCTCGTACTGATGCCACCGGTAGACGTTCTCGTCGCGCGAGAACGGGACCAGGGACGCCTTGGCCGCCGCCAGGGCTCGCCCGGCCTCCTTGATGTCCTCGACGAACACCGACCGATAGAAGGCCTGCATGAACCGCTCGGAATATCCGTAGCCGGGATTGCCTGGCGAGGCCCAGCCGTAGCGGGAGTTTCCGATGAAGGCGACGGCGCCTCCGCCGGGGCTTCCGATGAAGCGCTCGGCGATGCACTCCTCGTCGAGGTCGAACGCGGCCGGCCAGCATCCGATGGAATAGACAAGCGGCTGCTCGTCCGCATTCGTCAGGTCGTAGATGTCCCAGCGGTAGATGTAGCCCTCCCCGCAGCCCATGGAGTTGTACCACGCGTGGCCGCTGTGGAGGAAATGCCCTGGACCATCGTTGAGCGCGTTCGTGACCGATGTCGCCGACTCATTGCCGAGCGTCTGGTAGAGCTTGTTGATCGGGTCGTACCTGGGCGGCACCGATTCCTGGTCGATCCGGTTGAGGGCGATCCCGGAATCGGTGAACGGATCGCTCCAGAGGACCTCCGCCGCCATGAGCATGTCGAGCTGATGACCGACCGGCGGGTTCCGCTCCCAGCGGAGCGTCTTCTCGACGAACGCCTGCGCCTGCAGCTCGTCCTTCACGGACGCCCGTCCGACGTACACGTCGGGGTAGAGGTCGACTCCGTCCTCGACCTCGCCGAATGTGGCGTCCCCGTCGGCGTTCCAGTCGCCGTCCAGATCAGCGAAATACAGGTCGCAGGCGAGCGCGTCCTCGTCGGGGTGCATTCCCGCCTCAGAGGTCATGGCGAAGGCTCGCCGGGCGGGAATGAGTGACGGCTCGCCACCCAGCAGGAACCAGACGGCTCCCCAGGACATCCTGGCGTCGAGGATGAACGCGCGGAGCCGCTCGGCCTCGTCCGCTCCCTCGTAGGTCGCGTCGATCCACTGCCACTCGACGATCCGGGCGGGAACGCCCTTTCGGGTCTTCCAGTCGGCCAGCGGCTGAAAGTCGTCGACGTAGTCGCTCCGGCACACGATGACGTACTCGTGATCGCCGGGCGAGAGGTGGCTGTCCCGACCCCGGTGTCCCTCGGCGCCTTCCGGCAGCGTGGCGGCGTTCGCCGCCACCGACCGCAGGACGCGGGTCACGGCGGGATGCGCGCCGTGGCCGCGCTGTCTTTCGTCACTCGTGTACTCGATCTCGAGGACGAGCGTCGTGAAGAGCCTGAGCCTCCCCTCCGCCGGAAGGTACTGGAGGGGGCGGACCTCGAGGTCCACGACCGTCCTCCCGGAGAATGAGCCGACGCCCTCGATCTCGACGGGCGAGGCGGGCCAGGGCCTGCCGGCTTCGTAGATCGTCGCGGTCGGGGGCACTGACTCCGGAACAGGGACTTCCCTCCCGGGAATGGGGAGGATCGCCGGAGGCTGAGCGGGACGGATCCGCACACGTTCGAGGAGCTCGGTTGTCTCGGCGCTCCTGAGCGACACACCGAGGAGCCGGGAAGCCCCCGGCAGCGCGACCGACACCGGGAGAACGGGCAGCTCCGGGTGACCGGGTGTCCTTTCGACGTCGGCTCCGCGCAGGCGGACGATGTCGTAGCCGTCAGACGACGAGAAGACCAGGTCTCTTTCGCTGACGGTGACGATGTGTTCGTATATGGCTGCGTGGCCGCCGCCCGCCGCTCCCGCGAGAAGCACTGCGGCGATGACCACGGTGATCGATCGCACTATCAAACGCCTCCGCATGCGCGTCGGCTCCCTGGAAAGGTGTGGTGATACCCGTCCGCTCGGCGCGCTTCGCGCCGTCGGTCCACGGGCGGACCGGTCTCACTCCTCTCCTACTAGATTGGACTCTGGAACGGGCCGTGTCAAGCGCCGGCCCGTGCGTTACTGAGCCCTGCTCAGTCGCGTGAGAGCGCGCGAGAGATCCCATCCAGCGGGCATCCACGGCACCGCTCCTCCGTCCCGCAGAAGTCCTTGCCGACCCGCACGATGAGGGCATGGAACTCGTTCAGCGCGGCCGGCTCCCGGTCGAGAGCCCGGACCACGGCGTCGGAGACGGACTCGTACGCGGCCCCCTCCTCGATGGCCCCGTGTCGTCCGAGGACGCGACGGGCATACGTGTCCACCGGGAAGCTGGGGCGGCCGGCGGCGTACAGGAGGATGGAGTCGGCCGTCTCGGGCCCGACGCCGTCAACGGCCAGCAGCGCTCCCCTCAGTCCGGCCGCGGGAAGGCGCAGGAAGGCCTCGAACGCGGCGTCGATGGAACCCGATGCGGGCGCGGTCTCGATGGACCCCGACGCGGGCGGCGCGTCGATGGAACCCGATGCGGGCGCGGTCTCGATGGACCCCGACGCGGGCGCGGTCTCGACGGCCTCCCGCGCCGCCGCCACGACCCTCTTCAGGGTCCTCGCCTTTCTCGTGAAGAAGCCAGCCGGTCTGATGAGTTCCTCGAGTTCCTCTACGGGCAACGCCGAGAGAACGGACGGCGAGAGGGCTCCGGCCTCTCTCAGTCCTGCCATCGCGCGCTCCACGTTGCTCCAGGCGGTTCCCTGCGTGAGCACCGCGCCGACGACGGTCTCGAAGGTCGTCTCGGACGGCCACCACCCCTGGGGGCCGTACGCCTGGCGAAGCTGCTGTTCGATCTCCCTGATGCTCGTATCGGCCTTCACGAACCAACGCCTTCCATATTAAGCGAACGGCGGGACGCTCAGCGTCCCGCCGTCTCTCGCGTGGTGCCCGGAGCGAGACTCGAACTCGCACAGGCAAAGGCCCACCACCCCCTCAAGATGGCGTGTCTACCAGTTCCACCATCCGGGCACATATGTCGTCGCGCGTTGCGCGCGTTCCTTCGCTACTGGCCGCTCTCAGCGCCGTTCCCGGTCTGCTCGTCGGGCGTTCCGCCGCCATCGGGCAGGGCCGGCGTCGGCGTCTCATCGGGCACGGGCTCGGTGCCCGGCAGCCCCTCCACAGGCACCGCGCCGCCTGTGGCGCTTGCCGCTGTACCTGTTCTGCGCTCGAGGCCCCCTTCGACCGTTCCCATGGTGCTGCCGCGCGATACGACGGCCAGCGTGAGCGACGAGACCATGAAGGCGATGGCGAGATAGCGCGTCGCCTTGGCAAGGAGCGACGCCGTCGTCTGCCCGCCGAACACAGCGCCCATGCCTCCGGCTCCGCCGAAGGCGCCCGCCAGTCCGCCGCCCTTGCTCGACTGCAGCAGGACGACGACGACCAGGGATGCGCTGATCAGGATGTGTACTGCGAGGAGCAGACCGACCATTCCTCGTCAACCTCCGCTTCATGCCGCGTTCTAAGGGGCCCCTCGTTACCGGGCCGCGCTGATGATCTCTGCGAACGACTCAGCCTCGAGGCTGGCGCCGCCCACGAGAACGCCGTCGACGTCGTTCCGGGCCAGGATCTCGCCGGCGTTTCCCGGCTTCACGCTGCCCCCATAGAGTATTCGAACGCCGTCGGCGACGCAATCTCCAAAACTAGCACGAACGAGCCCGCGAATCAAGTGGTGAACTTCGTCCGCCTGCTCCGGCGTGGCCGTTCTGCCCGTGCCGATGGCCCAGACAGGTTCGTAGGCGATGACGACCCGCTCCACGGCTTCCCCGGAGACGTCCCGGAACGCCGCGCCGACCTGGCCCGAGACGATCTCCTCGGTCCTGTCGTGTTCCCTTTCCTCGATCCGCTCCCCGACGCAGACGACGGGAACGAGCTTTCCCTCGAGCACCTTTCGGAGCTTGAGGTTGACCATCTCGTCCGTCTCGCTGAAGACCCAGCGCCGCTCGGAATGCCCGATGATGACGTACTCCACACCGAGCCGCTCGAGCATCTCGCTCGACACCTCTCCGGTGAAGGCGCCGGAGCTCTCCCACGCGACGTTCTGCGACCCGATGCTGATGCTGGTGCCGCGCGAGGCCTCCACTGCCGCCGGGATCGACGTGAAGGTCGGACAGATGACGACGTCGACGTCCGGCGTGCCCGAGTCGAGCCTCGAAGCCAGCGCCTGAACGGTCGTCCGCGTCTCCTCGTGGTCCTTGTGGAGCTTCCAGTTGCCGGCGATGATCGGTCGTCTGGCCACAGCGCCTCCCCGCTTCCTCGTCCGTACTTCTCAGACGTCCGTCAGGATCTCGATCCCGGGAAGCGGCTCGCCCTCGAGGAACTGAAGCGAGGCGCCTCCGCCGGTCGATATGTGCGTCATCCTGTCTGCGACCCCGGCCTTGGCGACCGCCGAGGCTGAGTCGCCCCCGCCGACGATGCTGACGGCGCCCTCGTCCGTGCGGTCCGCGACGGCCTCGGCCGTCTTCTTCGTGCCGTCGGCGAAGGCGGGCTTCTCGAAGACGCCCATGGGACCGTTCCACACGATCGTCATGGCCTCGGCGATCTCCGCCGAGAACGCCTTCACCGTACCGGGACCGATGTCCAGCCCCTTCCATCCGTCGGGAACGCCCTCGCCCGTCGTGACGACCCGCGCCGAGCTCTCGTCATCGATGTCCTTCGAGACGACGATGTCGAGCGGCAGGTGGATCGACTTCCCGGCCGCCTCGACGCGTTCGAGTATCCCGGAGGCCGTGTCGACGAGGTCCTCCTCGACGAGCGAGTCGCCGACCGAAACGCCTCGGGCCTTGAGGAACGTGAACGCCATGCCTCCGCCGATCAGGAAGACATCGACATGATCGAGGAGGTTGTCGATGACGCCGAGCTTGTCGGAGACCTTGGCGCCGCCGAGAAGCGCGACGTAGGGGCGCTTCGGCGCTTCCGTGGCCAGCGAGAGGTTCTCGAGCTCGGCCTCGATGAGGAACCCCATCGCGCGTCGCTCGAAGAGCTCCGCCGCGCCGACCGTCGAGGCGTGGGCCCGGTGCGCGGTGCCGAAGGCGTCGTCGACGTACTCGTCCCCGAGCCGCGCCAGGCGCCGCGCGAAGTCCGCGGCGTTCTCCGTCTCCCCGGCGTGGAAGCGCAGGTTCTCAAGGAGGACGATGTCGCCGTCCTTCATGTCGGCGACCACCGCCTCCGTCCTGTCGCCCACGCAGTCGGGGGCCATCGTCACGTTCATGTCGATGAGCTTCCCGAGCCGCTCGGCTACCGGCTTCATGCGATACTCGTCGACGGCCTTCCCCTTGGGACGGCCCAGATGCGACATGAGGACGGCGCGACCCCCGCGCTCGACGATGTTGCGTATGGTCGGAAGCGCCCGCTCGATCCGCGTGTCGTCGGCCACCGATCCGTCGGAGGAGAGCGGCACGTTGAAGTCGACCCTCGTGAGGACCCGTCTTCCCTCGACCTTGACGTCCTTGACGTGGAGCTTCCTTCCCATCTTCCCCTCCCTACTTCTTCGCCACGTGCTGCATCATGTCGACCATCCTGGCGGCGTATCCAGCCTCGTTATCGTACCAGCCGAGGAGCTTGACCATGTTCCCGTTCATCACCTTCGTGAGGTCGCTGTCGAAGATGCAGGAGTGACGGTCGCCGACGATGTCGATCGAGACCAGCGGCTCGTCGGAGTAGCGCAGGTACGGGGCGAGCGGACCGTCCGTGGCGGCCTTCCGGAAGGCCGCGTTGATCTCCTCCGCCGTCGTCTCCTTCTCGGTCTCGAGGACGAAGTCGACGAGCGACCCGTCCGGCGTCGGCACGCGGACCGCCATGCCGTCGAGCTTGCCCCGGAGCTCGGGGATGACGATGGTGATCGCCTTGGCGGCCCCGGTGGTGGTCGGGATCATCGAGACGCCCGCGGCCCTGGCGCGGCGCAGGTCCTTGTGCGGAAGGTCGAGGATCCGCTGGTCGTTCGTCACCGCGTGGATCGTCGTCATGATGCCCCGCCGGATCCCGAAGTTGTCGTTCAGGACCTTGACCATGGGCGCGGCGCAGTTGGTCGTGCACGACGCGGTGGAGATGATGTGGTGGTTGTCGGGCTCGTAGTCGCCGTCGTTCACGCCCATCACGATCGTGATGTCGGCCCCCTTCTCGCCCTTCGCGGGAGCCGAGATCATGACCTTCCGGGCGCCGGCTTCGATGTGCTTCCCGGCGCCTTCTCTCGTGCGGAAGTGTCCGGTCGATTCGATCACCACATCGACGCCGAGATCGCCCCAGGGAAGGCCGGACGGGTCCTTCTCCGAGAAGACCTTGATCCTCTTCCCGTTCACGACCAGGCTGTCGCCGTCGACCGACACATCGCCGTCGAAGATGCGGTGGACCGAGTCGTACTTGAAGAGATGAGCGAGCGTCGCCGCGTCCGTCAGGTCGTTGACCGCGACGATGTCGAACTCCGGGTTGTCGTGAGCGATCCTGAGAACCAGACGGCCGATGCGGCCGAAACCGTTGATCGCGTACTTGAGCGCCATGCGTCGGTTCCTCCTCTAGAGTCTGCCGGCCGAGCCGAAGAGCTGCATCTTGCCCCTGACCACGTCCTTCATGCCGCTTCTCGCCGCGGCGAGTATCTTTCTCGGGTCGAACACGTCCGGGCTCTCGGCGAGGAACTCTCGGACGCGGGCCGTGAAGGCCAGTCTCAGGTCGGTGTCGATGTTGATCTTGGCGATGCCGTGCGTCACGGCCTCGCTGATGCTCTCGGCGGGAACGCCCCTCGCTCCGGGCAGGTCGGCTCCGTAGCGCCGGGCCAGCTCGAGGACGTCCTGCGGCACGGCCGACGCCCCATGGAGCACGAGCGGGATGCTGACCCGCTCGCTGATGGCCTTGAGCCGCTCGATGGCGAGCCTGGCCTCTCCCTTGAACTTGTAGGCGCCGTGCGACGTGCCGATGGCGACGGCGAGAGCGTCGCAACCGGTCTCATCGACGAACCGCTCCGCCTCATCCGGGTCGGTGTAGACCGCCTCGCCCTCGGAGACGACGATCTCGTCCTCGACCCCCATGAGGCGCCCGAGCTCGGCCTCGACCGAAACGCCGGCCGGCCGCGCCATCTCGACCACCTGCTTCGTGACGGCGATGTTCTCCTCGAGGGGGTGGTGCGAGCCGTCGATCATCACCGACGTCCAGCCGTGCTCGACGCACTCCTGGATGACCTTCATGTCGGTGCCGTGGTCCAGGTGGAGCGAGGCCGACACGCCGGTCTCATCGGCGAGGTTCCTCACCATCGAGACGATGTTGGCGTACCCCGCGTACTTGATGGCGGACTGCGATGTCGCGATGATGATTGGCGAACGCTCCTCGGCGGCCGCCTCGAAGATGGCCTGCGTGATCTCGAGGTTCGATGTGTTGAACGCGCCGACCGCGTAGCCGCCCTGCCGGGCGGGGATCATGAGCGCGCTGTTCGTGACCATGGACATGTCTGGAACACCTCCTCCATGTCGTGACGATGCGGGTTTCCGTCGGCGGCCGGGGTCGTCGTCTCCGGCGGAAGGCCTTCTTCCGGACTCGTGCGCCGCCGATCTAGCCGAAGAACGTCCTCGCTACCTCGTAGAGCTCGGAGTCGACCCGCTTGACGCACTCGGTCGCGTGGGACATCTCGACGGGGATCACCCGGTCGCCGTGGAGGCTGGCCATCTTCCCGAACTCGCCGTTGTGGATCAGGTCCGCCGCGAGCACGCCGAACCGCGTCCCCAGAACGCGGTCGAAGGCCGTCGGCGTCCCGCCCCGCTGCGTGTAGCCGAGGACCGTCACCCGGGTCTCGTAGCCGGTCTCCCTCTCGATGACCTTCGCGAGACGGTTCCCGATGCCGCCGAGGCGAACGTGCCCGAACGAATCGGTCCCGGCCTGCTGCGTCACCAGCTCGCCGCCCTCTTCGTCGGGGAACTCCGCGCCCTCTGCGACGACGACGATCGAGAAGTTCTTCCCGCGGCCGTGTCGCTTCCTGATGATGTCCGAGACCTCCTCCAGGGTGAACGGCACCTCCGGAATGAGGATCAGGTCGGCGCCCCCGGCGATGCCCGACTTGACGGCGATCCAGCCGGTGTGGCGTCCCATGACCTCGACCACGACGACGCGGTTGTGCGATTCCGCGGTCGTGTGCAGGCGGTCGATGGCCTCGGTCGCGATCTGCACCGCCGTGTCGAATCCGAACGTGAAGTCCGTGGCGTTGATGTCGTTGTCGATGGTCTTCGGCACGCCGACGATGGGAAGGCCCGACTCGTAGAGCCTGTAGCCGACCCCGAGCGTGTCCTCGCCCCCGACGGCCACGAGCCCATCCAGCTCGTGCTCCTTGAAGGCCTCGGTGATGCCCTGGACGCCTCCCTCGATCTGGTACGGGTTGGTGCGCGACGTGCCGAGGATCGTGCCGCCCCGCGGCAGAATGCCCGACACCTCGTCGATCCCGAGCTCCAGCGTGTTCCCGTCGACCATGCCGGCCCAGCCGTACCGGAAGCCGACGACGCTGCCGCCGTATCGCTGGATGGTCCTTCTGACGACCGCTCTGATGACCGCGTTCAGGCCCGGGCAGTCGCCTCCGCCTGTCAGTATGCCTACCTTCATGTGCCGTGACCTCCGTGGGAAGCGTTCTCGTGTCGGCAGGGCAATACCTGCCCGAATCTCAGATGCTAGATGTCCCCGCGCGTCGCTGTCAACCGGTTTCGGGCCTGCCGGCCGCAGCGAACGCCGCAACACCGGCGGCTCCCGCCCGAAGAAGCGCGTCCGACGCCTCGGCGAGCGTCGCCCCGGTGGTCACGACGTCGTCGATGAGGAGCACACGGCGTCCCGCCACCTTCTCCGGAGCGGCGGCGAAGGCGCCGCGGACGTTTCTGAGGCGTCCGGGGCGGTCGAGTCCCGTCTGCGAACAGGTGGGCCGCCTTCGCATGAGCGCTCCCTCAAGAACCTCGGGTCCGAGGCGCCTCGAGAGCGCCGTCGCGAGAACGAGCGATTGGTTGTACCCCCTCTCCCGGCGCCTGGTCGCGTGGAGCGGGACGGCGACGGCGACGTCGCACGAGCCGGCCCCCGTGAGCCGGGCGACCGGCGTCGCCCGCTCGGCCAGGAGCTCAGCCGCCCGCGTGACCTGCTCGAACTTGAGAGCGTGCACGAGCGCGCGAGAGGGGCCGTCAAGGATGAGAGCGTAGTGCGCGTCGCGCGGCTCGTGCGTCGTCGGCAGGCGCATGGCGCGGAGCCTGGGAACGAGCAGGGTCAGGCAGTTGTCGCAGAGCAGCTCGACGTCGACGGGCGCTCCGCAGCCGAGACAGGAGGCCGGGAGAGCGAAGCGTCTGGCTGCGCCCGCCGCGGCTCGGACGATGTCGGCGGCTCGCGCGCGAAAGTGGGTCATGCCGGGAGCGGTCGAGGGGAGTTCCTGAGGACGCTCAGTCGCCGGACGCTCCGCGCTCGTCGGGTCGCCCGCGTCTCGAGAGGAACACCATGAAGAGGGCGGCGACGGCGACCATCACGGCGCCGGTCACCTGGTTCGTGGTCAGCACGAGACCGTCCGTCCGGACGGCGATGGACGCCGCGCCGTACTGCCTGATCGGGTCGACCAGAAAGCGGAAGACGGCCAGCAGCATGACGAAGAGCCACAGGGTGAACCCGTGGAACGGCTTCCTGCGGTCGGCCCACAGAAGCACCGCCATGATGACGAGAGCCGCCGCGGACTCGTAGAGCTGGGTGGGATGGACCGCCTGTCCCGGGAAGAGCTCGGCGGCGTGCGACGACGCCGGGAACGTCACGCTCCACGGCAGCTCGCACGGCACTCCGAAGCAGCATCCGTTCATGAAGCAGCCGATGCGACCGACGGCGACGCCCAGCGCGACCGACGGCGCGACGATGTCCGCGCCTCGCCAGGGGTCGATGCCTTTCCTGGCGAAGTATACGAGGCCCGTGACGAGTCCGGCCAGCACGCCGCCGTACTGCGCGAGCCCTCCGTCCCAGATGCGGACGATGGCGGACGGATAGGTCTGGAAGTAGGACCAGTGCTGGGCGACGTAGACCGCCCGCGCTCCGACGATGGATGCCACGATGACGAAGAAGGCGAAGTCGATGATGACGTCGGGGTCGAGACCCTGCCGGGCCGCCCGACGGCGGGCCAGCCAGATACCGATGAGGAAGGCCAGCGCCATCGCGACGCCGTAGCTCCGGATGGGAAAGGAACCGATGTGGAACAGGACGGGCCTCACGGCGTCAGTACTCCATTCTCCGGATCCCCATGCCCAGCACGAGTCCGATGGATGCGAGGGTCACGAGCAGGGACGAACCTCCGTAGCTCAGGAGCGGGAGCGGCATTCCGGTCACCGGCGAGAGTCCCAGGGTCACTCCGACGTTGATGGCCGACTGGATGAACAGCGTGCTCGCGATGCCGACGATCACCAGTCCTGCGAAACGGTTCCTGACCTGCGATGCGAGCCGGATCATACGGACGACAAGATACACGTAGAGGCAGAGGACGACAAGACATCCCGCGAAACCGAACTCCTCCGCCAGGACCGAGAAGATGAAGTCGGTGTGCCTCTCAGGGAGAAAGGCGAAGTTCTTCTGCGTTCCCTCAAGGAACCCCTTCCCGAACACGGAACCGGAGCCGACCGCTATCTTGGACTGGATGAGCTGGTAGCCCGTGCTGAAGCGGTACTTCTCGGGGTTCAGGAACGCGAGCACTCGGTGACGCTGGTACTCCTCGAGGCTTCGCCACAGGATCGGGCCCGCCCGTCCCATGACCACGTTGATCAGGAAGAGCACGATCTTGTCAACGATGAGGAGTCGAGAGACGTAGAGAAACCACCCCAGCGCGGCGAGGAAAGCTATCCAGGCGAACCAGTTGAAGGACAGAAGCATCGAGATGACGGGCGTCGCGAGCAGCAGAAGAACGAGCGGCTTCATCCCGCCCCAGTAGAGCATCGGGATGAGAACGAGGACGTAGATGACGGACGTGCCGAGGTCCGGCTGGTTCAGCACGAGCGCCGTCGGAAGGAGGACGATGCCGAGCGGCAACGCCGCGTGGAGCGGCCGGTCGAGTCTTGTCCGCTTTCTCGACAGATAGCGGGCCAGCGCGAAGATGACCGCGAACTTCGCGAGCTCCGAGGGTTGGAAGCGCATGAACCCGAGGTCGAACCAGCGCCTCTCCCCCGTCTTCCCGACTCCGACGAACAGAACGGCAACGAGAAGAGCGATGGCCACGACGTAGAAGAACGGCGAGAGGGCCTCTATCGTGTCCTGAGAGATGAAGAGGATTGCGAGTATCACCGTGAAGCCGAGGCCGGCCCAGAGGAGCTGCCTTGTGACCGCGTCCGACGTGACGGCGCTCTCGGACCCGCGCGTCGCGCTGTAGATCATCACGATGCCTATCACCGTCAGAAGCGCGGTGACGAGAAAGAGCCCCCAGTCGAAGTCGCGGAGCCTTCGTCTATCCATGTGGCGCTCCGGCGTCTGCGTCCGGACGGACGACACCTTCGGACGGCGCGGCATCGGGTTCGGCCGGCGGGGGCGCCTGGAGCGGCGTCGGAGATGGCTCCGGCAGCCGGAGGTATGAGCGCATGACCTCTCTGGCGATCGGGGCGGCGATGGCGCCGCCTCCGCCGGCGTTCTCGACGATGACCGCCAGCACGATCCGCGGGTTCTCCGCCGGCGCATACGCGACGAACCACGCGTGGTCCTCGCCGTGAGGGTTCTGCGCCGTTCCCGTCTTGCCTCCTACCTCGACACCGGGCAGTCGCGACTGCTTGCCGGTCCCGTTGGGAGCCTCGACGACGTCGACCATCGACCGCCTGAGAAAGGCCAGCGTGCTCTCCTTGAAGGGCAGTCTGTGGAGCGCGCCCGTGCGAGCGGTGCCGATCACCCTTCCTGAGTAGGTCTCGACGCGCTTGAGAAGATGTGGCTGCGGGACCAGGCCGTCGTTCACGATCCCGGCGACGAACGCTGCGGCCTGGATGGGTGTGACGAGAAGCTCGCCCTGACCTATCGAGAGATTGATGACGACTCCCCTGCTCCATCTGCGTCGTCCGTAGTTCCTGTCGTACCAGTCGGGTGTCGGGACGTTCCCTGAGACCTCGCCGCCGATGTCTATCCCTGTCCTCTCCCCGAATCCGCACCGCTCGGTCCAGTCCATGAGCGTCGCGACGCCGAGCTTGGCGCCGACCTGGTACATGTACACGTCGCACGACTCCACGATGCCCTTGAGGACGTCGACCAGTCCATGCCCCTCCGGTTTCCAGCATCGGAACGTCCTGATGCCGTACTTGTAGGCGCCCTTGCAGACCACGGTGGTCGCGTGGTCGATGACGCCCTCCTCCAGTCCGGCCCCCGCGGTGACGAGCTTGAAGGGGCTGCCCGGTGGGTAGGTCGCCTGGACGGAGCGGTTCAGAAGGGGGTGCCGAGGCGCTCGAAGAAGCTCGTTCCACTCCTCCCGGCCCAGACCGCTGACGATGGCGTTGGGGTCGGGCGACGGGTGCGACGCCATGACCAGTACGTCCCCGGTCGTCGGCTCGATGGCGACGATCGATCCGGCCTCGAACTCGTCCAGAAGCTCCTCGGCCGTCCGCTGGGCGGGCATGTCGATCGTCAGGACCAGGTTGTGCCCCGGCCGCGCCTCGCGCGAGAGGCCGCCGGCGAAGGGGTAGATCTCGCGTCCCGCGGCGTCGACGACCCAGTATTCGGCCCCGTCGCGCCCGTTCAGGAGAAGCTCATAGCGCTTCTCAAGGCCCGTCTTGCCGACGACGTCGCCCGACGCATAGCCCAGCGGCTCGACCTCCGCCAGCTCTGTCTCGGAGATCTCGGAGACGTAGCCGATGGCGTGCGTGGCGAGGTCGCCCTGCGCGTACCGTCTGATCGCCGTCATCGTCACCTTCACGCCCGGAAGCTCCGAACGGTGCTCCTCGACACGCGCGACCTCGTCGAACTCGGCGTCCTCCAGAAGGGCGACGCTCCCGTAGTAGCGGGAGCGGCTCTCCTTGAGCTTCGAGGCTACGTACGACTCCGGGAGGTCGAGCAGGTCCGCCAGCCGGGCCGCGACGACGACGTCGTCGCGCTCCCTCACCCTCGAGAGCGTGATCGAGAGCGCGGCCCTGTTGTCGGCGAGTGTGATGCCGTTCCTGTCGAGGACGAGGCCTCTGGGCGCGCGGATCTCGAAGCCCTGGACGTAGTTCTCCTCGGAGAGCTCGCGGTAGATGGTGCCCCGCGCGAGCTGGAGCCAGCCGAGCCGCCCCACTATGAGCAGGAAGAGAGCGAACGTCGCGACGCGGAGCACGCGGGAGCGCTGCCGGAGGGCGTCCGTTCTGCCGGTCGGATCACCCGAGCGAGCCACCGGACACCTCTCTCAGACCCATGAGACGCGCGATCAGGAAGATGACGGCGCCGATGGCCGCCGTGTAGAGCGCGCCGGGGATGCTGTAGCGGACTATGAAGCGGCCGAACATGTCGAGATGGTTCCTGTAATACCCGAGATAGTAGATGACGTCGCGCAGCATGGTGGCGGAGAAGATGACGGCGCACTGCACGAGAACGGATGCCCGCACAAGCTGATTCCAGATCCTGAAGGTCGCAAGCCCCGTGACGGAAAGCGCAAGCGCGTTGAGGCCGAGATACGCCGGGATGTCCGCGTCGGACGCGAGCCCCATCAGGAACCCGGCGACGACCGCGGTCCTCCCGCCGATGAGGAGGCTTCCGTACACGACCACCAGGACCAGGAGGTCGGGGCGGGCGCCGAGGATCTCGATCTCCGGCGCCAGCGCGGAGTCGAGAAGGACCGCCACGAACGCTATGGCGGCGAAGAGACCGAGCTTCATGGCGCCTCCATCGGAGGACCCTGGGGAACGAACTGCCTCAGGACCTCCTCTTCGATGTCCGACCAGTCGTGAGGCGCGGCAGTGCGCTCGGTCAGGATGAACACCTGCTCGATGGTCGAGAGGTCGATGGCCAGCTCGGCCTCGACCGTCATGGTCAGGGGACCCGGCTCGACGCGCGTCACCGTCCCGACCGCCAGGCCCGGCGGGTAGACCCCGCCCAGGCCGGACGTGACGATCCGGTCTCCGGGACGGACGTCCGAACGCGCCGGGATGTAGTCCACGTTCCAGCCCAGCACGTCGCTCGACGAGCCGAAACGCGGCCGGACGACTCCCCTGACGCGGCTCCGCTCGACCACGACGCTGACGGCCGATGAGGCGCTCGTCAGAGGCTCGACGAGCGACCGGCGTCGCATGGCCGTCGATATCTTCCCGACCACACCCTCCGGCAGCACGACCGGCATGTTCTCCTTGACGCCGTCGACGATGCCGCGGTCGAGCTCGAGGCGCTCGACCACGCGCGCGCCCGGCATGCCGATGACGCGGGCCGGCAGCATCCGGAACCGCTCTTCCTCCGGGAAACTGACCAGGAAGCTCAGAAGCTCTCTCAGACGACGGTTCTCGGTGCGGTACCCGAGGAGCCGCGAGCGTTCCTCTGCGAGCCGGACCGCGAGTTCGCGAAGTCTCTCGTTCTCCTCGCGGGTCTGCTGAAGGACGGCAGTGTGGGTCGCCAGCCGGCGAAAGGGACCGAAGACGACCGTCGAGACGGTCCCTCCGATCCCGTTCTTGACGGGCGCGGGCAGCGCCAGCAGAACGAGCGACAGCGCGGCGCAGACCGCGAACGCGGCAAGCTCGCGGTTCCTCGAGAAGAGCCGCGCGAGAAAAGCGAACATAGGGGGCGGACTACCTCTTCGCGGAGCGCATCAGCACGGGTTCGTAGTGCGAGAGATTCTCGAGGATCTTCCCCGTCCCGAGCACGACGCACGTGAGCGGGTTCTCGACGACGTTGATCGGGAGCTTCGTCTCCTCGCGCAGGAGCACGTCGAGTCCTCTGAGGAGCGAACCGCCGCCGGTCATCACGATGCCGCGGTCAACGAGATCGGCCGCGAGCTCGGGCGGCGTCTCCTCGAGCGAGAGCTTGAGCGCCTCGACGATGGCGGAGATCGGTTCCTGCAGGGCCTCGCGGATCTCCTCGGAGGTGATCTTCAGCGTCCTCGGCACGCCGCCGACCAGGTCTCGTCCCTTGACGTCGACCTCCATCTCCTCCTCGAGAGGATAGGCCGAACCGATCCGGATCTTGATCTGCTCCGACGTCTGCTCTCCGATGAGCAGGTTATAGCTTCTTCGGAGGTGGTTCATGATCGCCTCGTCCATCTCGTCTCCGCCCACCCGGACCGACGTGTGGTTGACGATTCCGGAGAGCGCGATGACGGCGATCTCGGTCGTGCCGCCGCCGATGTCGACGATCATGTTGCCCGACGGCTTCTCGACCGGAAGTCCGACGCCGATGGCCGCGGCGATGGGTTCCGCGACCAGGAAGACCTCTCGCGCTCCCGCGTGGTCCGCCGAGTCGGTAACGGCGCGACGCTCGACCTCGGTGATCCCCGAGGGAACGCAAATGACCATCCGGGGCCTGACCAGCAGTCTTCTCCGTTGGACGGCGAGGATGAACTCGCGGAGCAGGTCTTCGGTCCCGTCGAAGTCGGCGATGACGCCGTCCTTCATCGGTCGCACGGCCTTGATGCCGTCGGGGGTGCGTCCCAGCATCTCCTTGGCCTTGCTGCCGACGGCGACGACCTTCCCGGTCGCCTTCTCGACGGCGATGACCGACGGCTCGTTCAGGACAACGCCCCGTCCCTTGACGTAGACGAGCGTGTTCGCCGTGCCGAGGTCGATGGCGACATCGTTGACCAGACCGAGAACGGAATCGAAGAGCATGGGTCGCCTCTCTCGAGTGATTCTCCTGCGGCGCTCAGACGTGCCCGAGCTCCCTCAGGGACACGAATCCGTGACTTCCCAGGATGATGTGGTCGAGGACCTCGATGCCGAGGATGCGGCCGGCCTCGGCGAGTCGTTCCGTGACGACGATGTCCTCTTCGCTCGGATCGGGGATCCCCGACGGGTGGTTGTGGACCAGAACGACCGCCTGGGCGCTCTCCGCCACCGCTGCCTTGAACACTTCCCTCGCGTGAACGACCGACGCGTTCAGCGACCCGATGGCGATGGTGCGGACCCCGAGGATCCTGTTCTTCGTGTTGAGAAGGATCGCCCGGAAGTGCTCCCGGTCCAGCGACGCCATCTCACGGAGCAGCAGGTCCGCCACGTCTTCAGGTCCGGACAGGTAGACGACCGGACGGCCTTTCTCGCTCGTCAGCACCCGCCGCGCGATCTCCCCCGCGGCCCTGAGCCTCGCGGCCAGTCCCCTGCCGACGCCCCTGACGCGCGTCAGGCTGGAAGGGTGTTCCCTGAGAACCGCGCTCAGGTTCCCGAAGCGGCCGAGAAGCTCTCGACCGACACTCTCCACCGGCTCGGCTCCGGTTCCGCCCGCGAGGAGCGAACACAGAAGCTCGAGTTCCGTCGGCTCAACGGGCGGCACACTGCCGGCCGCCGCGAACGCTCCCGGTCCGGAGTCGAAAGGCGCAGTTCCCCTCTTCGTCACCACCCAGCCTCCCAACCCGCGCAAAGCTAGCACAGCCGGAAATCGGTCAGCAAGCTGTTTCTGCCCGAGGCGTGGGGCTCCCGGCCGCCCCCGACGCCCGAGCAGCTGAGTCAGGGCCCCTCGACCGCGCTCCCGCCCCGATGTGGGTCAGATCCGCGGACCGGGCAGCTCGGCCTCGATGTCGAATCCGGAGGCGCCGACGACTCGGACCCGGACGAAGTCTCCAGATGCGAGCGTGAGCGACGGGTCGTCGATGAGGACGACACCGTCGAGCTCCCAGGCGAGAGCTTCGCTCCGCCCCACGGCCCGGGGACCGGGCTCGTCGATGAGGACGTCGATCTCGGTCCCTGCGAGCGCCCGGTGTCTGGCCTCGGTCCGCGCCTTCGCCTCCCGGACCAGACGCTCCGCCCGCTCCCGTGCGACCTCGCGCGGCGCGCCGTCGCCGAGGGCGACCGCGTCCGTGCCCGCTTCCGGCGAGTAGCCGAAGACGCCCACGTGGTCGAACGCTCCGGAGTTCAGAAACTCGCTGAGCTCTTCGAACTCGGCCTCCCCCTCGCCCGGAAACCCGACCATCACCGACGTGCGGAGCGCGATGCCGGGCACGCGGTCCCTGATGCGCGCCACGAGGTCTCTGATCCCGCTTCCGTCCATCCCCCGGCCCATGGAGCGGAGCACGCCGTCCGATATGTGCTGTATGGGCATGTCCAGGTAGCGCACCACGTGAGGCAGGCCGGCGATCGCGCCGATCACATCGTCGGTCACACGGGCCGGATGCGCGTACAGGAGACGCAGCCAGGGGACGCCGACGGCGTCAAGCTCCCGGAGGAGTCCCGCCAGAGATGTCTCTGAAGCAATGTCCATGCCGTAGGCCGTGATATCCTGGGCCACCGGGACGAGCTCCCGTACTCCTCCTTCGGAGAGCCGCTCGGCCTCGGCGATGATCTCCCGGGACGGGCGGCTCCTGAGCGGGCCCCTTATCGACGGGATGACGCAGTAGGCGCAGCGGTTGTCGCAGCCCTCGGAGATCCTCAGATAGGCGACGTGCGCCGGTGTGCCGAGGATCCTCGGGAACCGTCCGTCGACCGGAGCGTCCCACACCCCGACATGAACGGGACGCCTGCCGGCGGCGGCGTCCTCGACCGTCTCGACGATCCTGTTCACGGCGGAGCATCCGACAACGCCGTCCACACCGGGGAGCATCTCGACGGTCCTCGAACCGTAGCGCTCGGGCAGACATCCCGCGACGACGACGCTTCCGGTCCAGCCCTCTGACGAGAGGCCGAGGACCTCGTTGACGGTTTCGGTCGACTCGCGCACGGCCGATTCTATGAAGGAACAGGTGTTGACGATGACGACATCGGCCGACGCCGGATCGCCGACGAGGACGTGGCCCGCCTCGTGAAGCGCGCCGAGCATGTGCTCGGCATCGATGAGGTTCTTCGGGCAGCCAAGTGTGATGAGGGCGATCCGCATCCCGTGTGAGGAGCGCCGGCTCAGAAGCCGCCGAAGGGCATGCCGGTGACGAGCTCGGCTCCCCTCGGACGGGAGAGAACGAACGTCCCGGGCGGGTGATGACCCACGCGACGCTCGAAGCGGATGTCGTACCTGGTCCAGTCGCCGGACGCCGCGACGGCGAGGATCGAGAGGACGCGTCTCTGGTCCGGGTCGACGCGCACGACGAGGCGCGACGGCTCGATAAGCCTCTCTCTGGGGCGGAGCGCCAGTGAAACCGTCCCGGACGGCGGGGGAACATCGAATCGAGGATCGTCCCTCGTGGAGAGGATCGGGTTCTCGGGGTCGGGACGG
>CAZQSB010000003.1:36417-93576 GCA_964596015.1 uncultured bacterium
CGGTAGCCTTTGAGAAGACGGGCCGGGTCGATGACCGAGCTGGCCGTGTCGATGCCGGCGACGAAGAACTGGTTCGTCTCGGGCGCGTACGCCCTGAGACTGTCGCCCCGGATGACGATCGTCCCGCCGCCGGCATACGACACGGCGATGCGGCCGGGTCGCTCAACGGACAGCGTGCCGCTTGTGGTGAACGTCGAGTCCGCGAGCGTCCAGTGACTTGTCTGGTCGAACTCCATGGCGAACGAGTCCATCGCCGAGTACCGTTCGATGAGCTCCTCCGTGAGCTCCGACGCGTCGAGTTCGTCGGTCGACGCGGCCGCAGAGGCGCTCACGAGAGCAAGCAGCGCCACAAAGACCACGACGAGAAGCCGGTCAGTATTCATCCTCTTCCTCTTCTTCCTCCTCCTCTTCGTCATCCTCATCGTCGATCTCGATGTCCTCCTCGCCGTACACATCTTCTTCCTCTTCCTCTTCTTCTTCCTCCTCCTCTTCCTCGTCGTCCTCGAGGAGCGGGTCGTATCCCTCCTCCTCCTCCTCGACGACCTCCTCCTGTTCCTCTTCGTCCTCGTCCAGCTCCTCCTGCTCATCGTCGGGGCCCACGGGCAGCCCGACCGGCCAGTCGTCGTCCGGCTCGTCGTAGGTCGGTGCGACGGCGGTCGCGACGGCGACCTCCTGGAGGTACTCGGGGCTGACGAGCACATCGCGGGCTTTGGAACCCTTGAACGGCCCGACGATGCCGTTGGCCTCGAGGAGGTCCATCAGCCGCCCCGCCCGGGCGTAGCCTACCGAGAGCTTCCTCTGAAGCATGGAGGTCGACCCCATCTGCGTGCCCACGACGATCTCGACGGCCTCGTCGTACAGCTCGTCCTGCTGCGTGGCCGCGATGCGGGCCATTCCCTTGTCGTCGCCGAGGTCGAAGAGATACCGGGGAGGTCCCTGCTTCCTGAGGAACGCGACCACGCGCGCGGTCTCCTCGGGCGCGATGTAAGCGCCGTGGAGTCTCACAGGCTCGGGCTTGCCGGTCGGAAGGAAGAGCATGTCGCCGTTGCCGAGCAGCGTCTCGGCGCCGTTGCGGTCCAGCACGGTTCTGGAATCGGTCATGGAGATAACCCTGAACGCTATCCTTGAAGCGAAATTGGCCTTGATCACACCCGTGATGACGTCGACCGACGGTCTCTGCGTCGCGAAGACCAGGTGAATGCCGACGGCTCGGGCCATCTGGGCCAGCCGCTGGACCGGCGCTTCAACCTCTCTCGGAGCGCGGACCATCAGGTCGGCGAACTCATCGACGAACACAACGATGTGCGGCAGTCTGTGGCGGTCCTCCGGCTCAAGCCCGTCGAGTTCCTCGCCCTCTTCGATCCTCCTGTTGAAGCCGTAGATGTCCCTGACGGTGAGAACCGACAGGATGTCGTACCGGCGATCCATCTCGCCGACGAGCCACTGGAGCGCCATCGCCGCCTCCTTGGCCTCGGTGATGACCGGGGCCAGAAGATGCGGGATGCCCTCGTAGCGCGGAAGTTCGAGACGCTTGGGGTCGATCATCAGGAAACGCGCCTGCTCGGGCGTCGAACGGTAGACGAGACCTGTGAGGAGGGCATTCAGACAGATGCTCTTGCCCGAGCCCGTGGCGCCCGCGACGAGGAGGTGCGGCATCTTCGCGAGGTCCGCGCACGCCACGCGTCCGGTCGTGTCCTTGCCGAGCGCGAGAGGGATCTCGCTCCTCGTCTTCTCGAAGACGTCCGACGAAAGGATGTCCTTCAGGTACACCACCGCCGGATGCTCGTTGGGTATCTCGATGCCGACGGCGCCGCGCCCCGGGATCGGGGCGATGATCCGGATGGCGGTCGCGCGCATTGCCAGCGCCAGGTCGTCCTGGAGATTGGCGATCTGACTGACCTTGACGCCGCGAGCCGGCTCGATCTCGAAGCGGGTGATGACCGGTCCGGGATGGACCTGCACGACGGCGGCCTCGACGCCGAAGTCCGCCAGCTTTTCCTCGAGGAGCTTCGAGCGCGCGAGGAGCTCCTCTTTCGAGACCTCGCGTCCGGCGTCCGGCGGCGGGTCGTCGAGCAGCGAGAGGGACGGCAGCCGGTATCCGCCGGCCGGGCCCTTGGGCTGCGCCTTGGCCCGTCGCGGGGCCGACCTCTGGGACACGATCGTCGGCGCCCTGGGCTTCCTGGGCTCTGGACGGGCCTCGGGCTCACGCTTTGGTTCGGTCTTCCCGGGCTCGCGACGCTCACGCGTCTTCCGAGATTCCGGCTTCTCGGGCCGCTGTGACTCCCGACCGGCCGAGCCCTTCGCCTTGGCGCGCTCGGCCCGTCGTTCCTGCCGCCGCTCGCCCACTCGCTCGAAGGCCCCGGCGACGGATGACCCTGCGCCCATCACCCAGCGACCGAAGTCCATGAAGCGCTCGCCGACCTCGCCCAGGTCGAGCTCCGTCGTGAGGAGCGTGATGACGACGGCCGCTCCGGCGCCCGCCAGGAACGTGCCCACGCGGCCGATGTGGCGCGTGCCGAGATCGGCCATCCAGGCGCCGACCACCCCCGTGACCCCGGCGACGCCGTCGCCGCCGATCAGGTGGATGAGCGAGACGACGATGAGCGACACGGCCGCCAGAAACACGCTCCGGAGCGCCAGCGACTCGGGGTCGCCGTCGACGATACGGTTCCATCCCCACAGGATGAAGAGCAGCGGGGCGAGCCACGCGCAGACGCCCAGAAGGTCGAAGAGCCAGTTCGAAAGAAGGCGGTTGGCGACGCCGAGCTCGGTCGCCCAGATCTCGGGGCCGAGCCCGTCGGAGACGGAGAAATACAGATGCGTCCCAAGGGACACGCCCACGAGGAGTCCGAGGAACAGCAGCAGGACTCCCAGGAGCTGGCGACGCTGGTCGTCCGTCATGTGGTCGAAGAGAGCCACGGTTCACGCTCCCTGCCGGTTGACCGACGCGGTCCTCAGCGGGTTCGCTGGTCGCGTCCCGCGATCCTTCCCTCGATGACGAGCGGCACCGAGTTGTACTTGTCGATGTGCGCGCAGAACTCGAGGTCCTGCTCGAATCCGAGTTCCCCGAGTCTTCTCCCGTGCGATGACTCGCGTACGACCTCGGCCACGTCGCTCAGAGAGAAGGCCGCCGCGCGCGCGGCCACGGCGCCGTCGTTCAGTTCGAGCCTGGCGCGGGAGGACTCTCCAAGCCGGTCGACGATGAGCCCGCCGCACACGAAATCCTCGAGGGCGAGCTGCCCCGAGTTCCCCGCGCAGAGTATGACGACGCGCTTCGACCGCGAGGCGATGATGTGCTTGACCACGGCCGAGAGGTTGAGAAGACACCCGATCGCGATCTCCTTCGCGGCCGACGATGCGGTAATGGCGGACGTCCCGTTCGTGGTGGACAGGATGAGCGTCTTGTTCCTGACGGCCTTGCTCGCGTACTCGATAGGCGAGTTCCCCAGGTCGAACCCCTCGATCTTCTTCCCCTCGCGCTCGCCGCCGAGAAGGCTCTTCTTCCGCTCGAGGGTCTGCACCAGCTTCGTCGCGTCCTCGACCTCCTCGACCGGGATCACGCGTTCGACGCCGTTCTCCCAGGCCTGGAGGATCGTGCTCGAGGCTCTCAGGACGTCGACCATGACGACCAGACTGCCCTTGACGTGCGGCTCGGCGATCTCGTCGGTCCTCGTGTACAGGCAGAGCTCCATGATGCTCCCTCAGGCGTTCGCGGAGGCCAGCCGCCTCCGCTCGAGCGTGCCCGTGTCGAACCGCCCGGACACGAAGTCTGGATCGTCCATCATCTTCCTGTGGAACGGTATCGTCGTCGGCACTCCGTCGATGACGAACTCGTCGAGGGCGCGCCTCATCCTGGCTATGGCCTCGTCGCGTGTGTTTCCGTGCGCCAGGAGCTTCGCGATCATCGAGTCATAGTACGGCGGGATGTCGTACCCGCTGTAGACGTGCGTGTCAACGCGGATGCCCGGCCCTCCGGGCACGTAGAAGTCCGACACGTGTCCGGGTCTGGGCGCGAAGTCGTGGTCGGGATCCTCCGCGTTGATGCGGCACTCGATGGCGTGCCCGCGCAGGGTGATCTCGTCCTGGGTGAAGCGGAGCGCCTCCCCGGCCGCGACCCTCAACTGCTCCTTGATGAGGTCGATGCCGGTCACGAGCTCCGTGACCGGGTGCTCGACCTGGATCCGCGTGTTCATCTCCATGAAGTAGAACGAGCCGTCCTCCGTCAGCAGGAACTCGACGGTCCCGGCGCTCCGGTATCCGACCGACCCGGCGCCTCTCGTCGCGGCCTCACCCATGCGCGACCTGAGGTCGTCGTCGACAGCGGGCGACGGGGATTCCTCGATCAGCTTCTGGTGACGCCGCTGGATGGAGCAGTCGCGCTCGCCGAGATGGATGACGGAGCCGGTGTTGTCCCCGAGCACCTGGAACTCCACGTGCCGCGGGTTCACGATGAGCTTCTCGAGGTAGATCTCGCTGTTTCCGAAGGCAGCCTCGGCCTCCGCGCGCGCCATCCGGAGTCCCGTCTCGAGCTCATCCGGGGAGGCGGCCATGCGCATCCCCTTGCCGCCCCCGCCGGCAGAGGCCTTGATCATCACGGGGTACTCGAGGCCTTCCGCCACCTCGACGGCCTCCTCGTCGGCGACCGCTCCGTCGCTTCCCGGGATGACCGGGACGCCGGCGGCGGCCATGGCCTGTCTGGCGCTGGCCTTGTCGCCCATCATCCGCATCATGTCGGCCGTGGGCCCGATGAAGACCAGGTTGTGCGTCTCGCAGATCTCCGCGAACTCGGCGTTCTCCGCCAGGAAGCCGTATCCGGGGTGGACGGCCTCGGACCCTGTGAGCTCGCAGGCGGCCAGGATCGCCTTGACGTCGAGGTAGCTCCGACCCGCGGGGGCCGGTCCGATGCATACCGCCTCGTCCGCGAACTTCGCGTGCAGCGCGCCCTCGTCCGCCTCGGAGTGGACCGCGACCGTCGCGATGCCGAGCTCCTTGCAGGCGCGCATCACGCGCAGAGCGATCTCGCCCCGATTGGCGACCAGTATCTTCCGGAACATAGAGTACCCCGCCCGAAGGAAGCGCTGTCTAGTCGGGCTGGACGAGGAAGAGCGTCTGCCCGTACTCGACCGGCTGAGCGTTCTCCACCTCGATGCGCGCGACGGTGCCCGACACCTCGGACTCGATCTCGTTCATCAGCTTCATGGCTTCCACGATGCACACGACCTGACCCTTGCTGACATGATCGCCCTGGCGTACGTACGGCGGGGTCTCCGGGGACGAAGACGAATAGAAGGTGCCGACCATCGGCGAGACGATGGGCACGAGGTCGCTGTCCTCATCGACCTCGGCGGCCGGCTCGCCCGTCGGAGCGGTCGGGGCGTCCGGTGCGTGGACCACGTGCGGAGGAGCCGCCGACGCCGGAACAGGCTGGACCGGCGGGGGGCCGCCCTTGACGATCCGCACTGACGTGAAGAGGTTCCGGACGGAAAGCTCGGTCACATCGCTGTCTTCGACCAGCCTGATGAGTTCCTCGAGCTTCTTCTTGTCCATCGGGCCTCCCGATCGTTCCGCCTAGACTCTCGAAACGTACTCGCCGGTCCGCGTGTCCACCCTGAGCGTGTCGCCCTCCTCGATGAAGAGCGGCACCTGGATGACCGCGCCGGTCTCCATGGTGGCGGGCTTCGTTCCTCCGGAGACGGTGTCGCCCTTGACGCCCGGATCCGTCCTCGTGACCGTGAGTTCGACGTGCGTCGGCAGCTCGATGATGATGGGCTCGTTGCCCTCGAAGAGCATCTCGACCTCGAGGTTCTCCTTCAGGTAGTCCGCGTTCTCTCCCACGGCCTCGGGCGGTAGCGAGAGCTGCTCGAACGTGTCCATCTTCATGAAGTGGAAGAAGTCGTCGCGATAGAGGAACTGGACCTTCGAACGCTCCAGACGGACATCGTCCACCTTCTCGCCGGCGCGCCAGGTGACGTCGATGACCTTGCCGGTCTTGATCTCCTTGAGCTTGCTGCGGACGAACGCGTTGCCCTTGCCCGGCTTGACGTGAAGGAACTCGACGATCGAGTAGAGCTTGCCGTCCTTCCGGATGACCATCCCGTTGTAGAAGTCGTTGCTGGTAGCCATGTTCTCCCTGGTTCCCTGGTGAATGGGACGGTTCTGTCTGAACAGAGGAACGATACTAGGGAACGTGTGGAGCGTCAACTCCAATGTCCCTGCTTCCGCGTGCCGCCGAACGCCGAAACCGCCCATTCCGGGCGGTTCTGAGTCATCCGACCGCTTCAGGCGTCCCCTGAGGACCGCCCCCTTGTCCTGCGTCAGCGGCGGCCGGGCGCGGTCTCCCGCTCAAGTTTCCGGCTCTCGAGTTCCCTGCGGTACTCAGCGAGCTTCCCGCTCACGGAGGCGTCCTCCGGGTTCCGTTCCGCCAGCACCTCGCAGATCCGGATGGCGCGCTCGAGAAGGCCCTGCCTTGCGTAGATCTCGGCGAGCGTCAGCGTGGCGATGGCGTCGCCTTCCTGCTCGCCGGCGTGCGGCGGGGACTCAACGAAGAGCTCAGAGAGATGCGCGAGCTCTTCCGAGAGCGATCCGGGGCGGCGCGGCTCGGGCTCGGTCGGAGGCTCGACCGCCGGGCATGCCTCCTGCCGGGGCTCTCCGAGCGCCGCCAGAGCCTCGAGGTTCTCCGGGTCGAGCGTCAGCGCGTCCCGGTAGGTCCTCGCGGCTCCCTCGGGGTCGCCGGCGTCGTCCAGCGCGCGCGCAAGGGCTATCCGGACCGCTACGTTGCCGGGCAGGTCGTCCGACGCCTGCCGGGCAACGCGAACGGCGTCCTCGACTCTTCCCTGAAGCCGGTAGGCCTCGGCGAGAGACGCGGCCGTCCGCCCGTGTCCCTCCGCCTCCCGGAGCTCCTCCAGGTGGGCGACGAGACCGCTGAGCGACTCGGGCTTGAGCATCATGGTTGTGATTCCCGCGGAACAGATGACCGGCGGGCCGTCGCGCGGCGCGATTGACCGCCGGGAAGATACCAGAACAGACCCGCTTTGTCAAGGTGAGCCGGTTGTCACACCGGGCGGGTCGTGGTCGTTTCGTGCCCCCGGCGCCGACTCCGGACGGGCGCCGGTCAGCTCCCGGCGTGTCGGAACGTCCTGACGATGCTCTCGAGATTCCGCATGAGAGCGGTCTTGTCGAAGCTCGGCGCGAAGAGACTGGCGTCGACGAGGTAGACCCTCCCCTGCTCCGGCACGGCGAAGCAGTACGAGACGAACGGGCCTCCGCCGACCAGCTCGCGGTTCGCCCACCAGCCGGTGAGCCGGACGGCGTCAGAGCCGGCCAGCCGCGCGGGCTCGGTGAAGAACGGCCTCCGCCACTCGATCTCGTCTCCGTCGAGGTACGTTCTCGCGAGCTGCTCCCGCCAGGCCGTCGCCTCGTCCTCCGTCACGTCCGAGCTGTCGCCGTCCCTCCAGGCTACGAACACGGTCCTGTCAGGCTTGGTCCGGCGGAAGAACACGAATCGCTCGTCCTCGGGCGACGTGAAGAGCTCGTACTCGCCCGGCGGACAGAGCGACCATCCGAACCGCTCGAGAAGCGCCGCGCTCATCTCGTCCGCCTCGTCCGCCGCGCACAGGCTCCGCGCGAGACGCCGCTGGGATGCCAGCTCGATCCTCTCGACGAGGTCCTCGCGGTTCCCGTTGAGGAACGAGATCACCGCTTCCTCGTCGGGGCCGACGACCGCCGCGGCGACCTGACCCTCGGCCCAGACGTCCGTCGAGATCGCGAGACGGGCGGCCCCTCCATCCTCGAGCGCGTCGAACCGCTCTCCCGCGAACTCGCCGGCCTCGTCCTCCCACGTCCCGACGATGACGAGATGACGCCGGTTCGTGACTCCCCTGATCTGGTCGAGCGTTCTGACGGTGGTCTTGAAGGCCGGTTCGTCCAGAAGCCACGGGACGGGCAGCTCGCAGGTCGCGACGGCGCTCCGGACCAGTCGCTCGGACGCGCCGCGCGCCGTGACGATGACGAGGTCGTCCGACTCCCCGACGGCCGAGATGGTCGGCCCCGTGCATGACACGAGGAACAGCGACGCGATTGACAGGAATATCAGACGCTTCATGTCAGTCCCTCCCGCCGAACAGGTCGCTCCACGACAGCACGCGCGCTCCGGGCAGGACCGGCAGCTCGTACTGCTCCCGGTCGATCGCCTGAGCCTCGCGGAACGACCCGTACTCGAGGCGCACCCGCGCCTCCTGTGTCGTCCCCTCCCTGGCGACGACACTGACGGCCTGCGGACACGGCATGTCGTCCTTCCATCCGTGTCCCGTGTACTCGATGGTCACCTCGTCGAAAGCGTCGGGGTCCCCGGCGACGATGCGCGTCACCACGCCCAGCTCCGGCTCGATCGTCAGCACGACAGGGGTCCCGTCCAGCGCGCCCCGGAGTGTCATCGTTCCATCGACACGCGACACAGCGGCCCCTTCCAGCGATGCCAGGAGCGCGGAGTCGGGGAAGCCCGCGACCAGTGAGGCCGCCCCCTCGAGGGCGGGGAAGCCGAAGATCTCGTCGAAGCAGCCTCGGACCTCGGTGACCCGCGCCGGGAAGTAGGCGCGCGCGCAGGCGTCCTCCACGAGGATCAGGGCGTTGAGTCCCGTGCCGAAACCCATGAGCTCGGGCCGGAAGTCGATCCTGAGCCAGGAGGAGCCCGAGAGAAGAAGCGCGAACCCGAAGCGGACGGTTCGCCCCGAGACCGTCGTCTGCCCGGTGCCGGTCGCTCGGATCGCTCCCGCCGACGTGAGCGGGCGCGCGAGGGAGCCCGCGAGGTCCGCCAGCTCGTCGCGCGTCAGTGGGGCGTAGACCCCGGGTGGCGGCGCGCAGCCGTGTATGAGCATCGCGCACAGGACGGCCGCGAAGGCGAGCAGGCGGAATCTCACCGGTTCATCTCCCCGCCATCGAGGCGCGAGGCCTTCTCGCGCGCCAGCCGCGCCGCGTCGGCGTCGCCGACGCGCTCGTAGGCCCGCGCGAGGTGCTCGAAGATCACCGGGTCGGAGGCTCCCGCCTCCACGGCGCGTTCGAGCTCACGGACCGCGTCCTCGTGTCGTCCCATCTTGAAGTAGACCCATCCCAGAGTGTCCAGGATGCGCGGGTCTTCCGGGGCGAGTTCGATGGCCCGCTCGGCGTACTCCAGCGCGTCGGTCAGTCTCTCTCCCCATTCCGCCAGCGTGTAGGCGACGAAGTTGAGCGCGGTCACCGATTCCGGATTCTCATCGAGGATGCCTTCGTAGACGCCGAGAGCGGCCGTCGAATCGCCCGCCGCGAACAGGACGGACGCCCTGGCGGTGATGATGTTCTCCGTCGGCCCCTCCAGCTCCGCCGCCCGGTCGAGGACCTCGAGGGCCCGCTCGGTCTGCCCCAGATCGGAGTATCCCCGGGCCAGCGCGATGTACTCCGATTCGGGCGACCTCGAGCCGACGAACCTCTCGAGGAGCTCAACGCCCTCCTTCGTACGACCGCGCGCCATGAGCAGCCTGGAGAGAAGCCCCGCGACCGACGGGTTGGTCGGGTCGAGACGGTGAGCCCTCTGAAGCTCCGCGAGGGCGTCCTCAGTCCGGTCGAGAAGGAGCAGCGTCCGCGCGTGCTCGAACGCCAGGTCGGCCGCCAGCGAGTCGGACGATGCGGCTTCGGCGAGGAGCCCCTCGGCCTCGCCGACCCGGTTCTGTCCGATGAGGGCGCCCGCCATCAAGATGACGGTCTGTCTCGGAGGGTCTTCGCCGACAACGAACGGCGCGAGGAGCGATTCCGCGACCGCCGGCTCTCCCGCGGCGAGTTCTATCCGCGCTCGAAGGGCCGCCACCTCGACATCGTCGGGACAGCGCTCCTCGGCCTCGAACGCCGCCTCCCTGGCCTCATCGTACCGCTGCATCGCAAGCAGCACTCTGGCGACCGCGGTGCGCGTCTCGCAGTGTCCCGGTTCGATGGACTCGGCGCGGCGGTACTGCACCAGGGCGCTCGAATAGAGCCCCTCGAGCTCCAGGAGCCTCGCGATGCTGTACCTGCTGAAGAACTCCGACGCGCGTTCGACGCGAACGGCGGTGGGAACGGCGACGGCGGCCGACGCGGCACAGGGAAGCGCGAGGGCGATGACGACGCACCGAAGGAACCGGAATCTGCTCAGCATGAGGTCTCCCCGTGAAGCGAGGCGAACGGACGGCCCGGAGTGTACCACGTATGCTGACGCCCGACAAACGCCCACGAGGACCAGGAGCGTTGAACAGGCGCGCTTTGACCCGACCTTGACATCATGGTATGTTGAATGTGGACGCTGAGACCGGCGTCCTATTCGAAGGCGTCCGGAGGTCCTTCGGGGGCTTCGACGCCGTGTGTGTGACATCTACCCTCTGTCGTCATGGTCAGCATGCGAGGAGGAAACGGACAATGACACGATGGCGCATAGGACTCGTGCTCGTCATCATCGTGGCCATCGCCGCGCTGACGGGCTGCTACACGGTCCTCCGTCATCCGACCGGCTCTGAGGTCGTCGAGGCCGGCGGATACTACAAGTCGTGCGCCGACTGCCACGCGAACGCCGCCTACTACCATCCATATTACAGCTACGGGCGGTCGCACTCCTGGTGGAGCGGCTACTACGGATCCCCATGGTGGTACGACGACTACTGGTGGTGGGACCCGTATCACGGCGATGACGGGGACTACGAGGGACCGGAGGTCGAACAGGGCGAGAGACACCTCTGGAGCCCCGGAGGATGGGCGACGAAGGGATGGGGCTTCACGAGACCCGAGAGCGGCGTTCGTTCTGAGCCGCCGAGGTCACGACCGCCGGGGACGTCCATCTCACAACCCGCGGAGGAACCGAAGAAGGAAGAGAAGAAGGAAGAGAAGAAGGAGACGACCGAGGAGCGCAGTCTGTGGCGTTCGGGAAAGAAGGGCGAATGAGAGCGCATACGGCTGGGCTTCGGCAGACGACGCTCGTTCTCTCGATTCTCGGTGTGCTCGCCGTCGCGGTCGGGACCGCGGAGGCGTACGACTACTACATCACACCCGGCTACTTCGAACTGCCGCTGATGGCGCCGCTTCCCGTGGGCGCCCGGGCCATCGGGATGGGAGGCGCGGGTCTCGCGGTCGTCGACGACGCCTCGGCCGGTCTGGTGAATCCGGCCGGGCTGACGAGGCTGCGCAGGATCGAGCTC
The DNA here is from genome assembly GCA_964596015.1 of uncultured bacterium. Classification (GTDB taxonomy): domain Bacteria; phylum Joyebacterota; class Joyebacteria; order Joyebacterales; family Joyebacteraceae; genus WJMD01. The sequence goes on from CAZQSB010000003.1 coordinate 47,607, forward strand.
GGAGGAGGGCTGGCTCGCAGCGCGATGACGGTCGACGGAGAGGCCTTCGGCGCCGGCTTCGAGACGGACCTCTCGGGTACCGACCTGACCGCGCTCCGCGCGGCCTACCCCTTCCCCACGTTCCGCGGCAGCTTCGTTCTCGCGCTCACCGGTGAGCGCGTCTACGACTTCGACAGCGACTTCGTCGCCGGCTACAGCGGCAGTTTCACCGGCACCGACGGGAACATCGTCGAGCAGGCCGAGGCGTTCGAAGCCGACGGCGTGCTGATGTCGTGGAACTTCGCCGCCGGGATGGAGGCGTCGGAGAACGTGGCGCTCGGCGCGACCGTCTCGTATCTGAGCGGGAGTTACGATCAGCGCTTCGCGTGGGCCGCCGACGCCGGGGACATGCCGCCCGACTACGACGGCACGGTCGGCTACGCGTCCGACGCCACATCGGACGTGTCCGGCTTCCGGGCGACGCTGGGCAGCCTGTTCTATGTGAACGAGATGCTGAGCGCGGCCATCGTCGTCCAGTCCCCCGTCACGCTGAGCTTCGACGGCACGATCCGTGAGGAGCTCGAGTGGTACGACGGCCAGACAGACCAGCAGGTTGTCTACTTCGAGGACGAGGTGACGCTTCCCTTCTCCTTCGCCGCGGGCGCGGCTTTCATGCCCACGGACCTTGTCGTCCTGGCAGGCGATGTCAGGTACACGGACTGGTCCGAGACCGATTACGCGGGCAGGGTGTTCCTCGATGAGGACGGTCTTCTCGAGAGCCGCCGGACGGCCTACGAAGAGGTCATCGACGTGATGGTCGGGGCCGAGATCATCGTCCCGACGTGGCCTTTGAGGCTCAGGGCCGGGTACATGTCCCGGCCGGTCGCCTATCAGGGGCTGGACATCGACTCCGACAGGTCCTATGTCACGCTCGGCGTCGGGATCCTGGTCGACACGGTCTTCTCGCTCGACGTCGCCTGGATGGGCGGCGGATTCGAGCGGTCGGGGCCCGATTTCGATTACTCGGAGACGCGCGACGAGAACGCGATAGTCGTCGAGGCGGCCTACAGATTCTAGCCCGAAGCTCCCGCGCGGCCGAGGCCGCGCCTGAACGAAAAGACGCCCCGGGGTCCGGAGGATCCCGGGGCGTCGTTCTGTCGTACCTCGGTGCCGCCGCTCAGGGCGTCTCGAGATGCTGCCGCACGTACTCCGTCAACGTCTCCCGCGTGGCGTCGTCGACGCCCGTGAAGAAGCACGCGATGCGGTAGCCGCCCTGGTCGCTGCCGGCGGGCTGGCAGCGGACCACGACGCCGTCGGTCTTGATGATCTCGTTCTTCGTCTGGCCCTTGCGCCCCTTGAGCGGAAGGACCATCGTCACCTGAAGCTTCGTCAGGGGCGCCACGAAGTGATCGACGTGGCAGTAGATGCCCTCTGCGCCGACATTGATGCTCTCCGTGGTGATCGACTCTGCCGGAAAGGCCTCGCCGCCCCCCGAGAGCTGGAGGGCGATCTGGGCATCGATCCTCTGGGACTGCCGTCTCTCACGGCCTTCCCATCCCGCCTTCTTCCGGTCGCTCATTCGACCTCCCGTGAGCCGCTACGCCGCCGAGATGATCTCGCCGGCCGAGGTCAGGAACTCGCTGCCGCCCAGGTGATGGAGCGTGCGGTGGTCGCCAGTGAGCTTCAGCCGGCCGTCGAAGGCGTCATCCTCGACGGCGGCCGCCACGGCCTCGCCCAGGAACAGGGTATGATCGCCCGCGACAGGGGCGTCGCTCACCCTGCACTCGATGTGAGCGAAGCACTCATTCACGAGCGGAGCGCCGATGACGGACGCTCCGAGCCTCGTGAGCCCCGTCGAACGGAACTTGTCCCCCTCGCGGCCGCTCGTGGTCCCCGACAGCCATACGGTGTGAAGGAGCCGGGCGTCCGGCACATTGACCGCGAACTCTCCCGAATCCCTGATGAGGTCATGCGAGAAGCGTGCCGGAGCGACCGCAACACCGATCATCGGCGGCGATATGCTCACGGGCATGCACCAGGCAAGCGTGATGAGGTTGTCTCGACCCCCATGCGCGCACGACACCAGGACCGTCGGCCCGTGATTGACGAGCCGCGCGAGCTTGCCGATGTCGATCCCACGCTTCGGCACAGGTTGTCGAACCTCCGCCCTCGCTGACTGCTACCGCGACTTCTTCTTGTGGCGATCCTTGCGGCGCCGCTTCTTCAGCTTGTGCTTCGCCATCTTGCGGCGGCGCTTCTTCTTCAGACTGGCCATGTTCTCCCCGATATCAGGTTGTCGTGTCCGGAGGGATCCTGCTCGCTGTCTGCTCCTCCGGTTCGATCCAGTTGACTCTCTCCTTCAGGAACTTGCTCGGTTTGAAGACGGGAACCACCTTCTCCGGCACAATGACCTTCTGGGAACGGTCCCTCGGATTGTACTTCATGCTGGCCTTGCGCTTCTTGACCTTGAAGGTCCCGAACTCCCGGATCTCGATGTGCCTGTGCGCAGCGAGCGAGTCCTTGATGGCCTCGAGCAGAGCCTCGACGACGAGCGCTACGTCGCGCTTTGTCAGGCCGGTCCTGCCTGCGACCTGGTCGACCAGATCCGCTTTCGTCATGGTATTCGGACCTCCGTCAGACCTGAACCCGGTCCCCCGGGTGCGCACGGCTCCGCTCGCCGCTCCGTTCCCGCGGGCACATGATCGCTTTCGTCAGGAATCGAAACCGCCGCGCCGCGGATCGACGACGTCCGCGGAAGACGGTCATCAGGCTTCGCGTCGCTGTGAGCTTCCCCGGTGCGGGTCGAGCGGAACCGACCCACTCCGACGATATCCTAGCAACGATACCGTAGGCTGTCAAATGCTTTTGTGGCGTTCACTTGCCGGGACACCAGAGATATTGCGCACCGGCCCTGACCGACGGCTCGTCGACGAGACCCCCCAGGGCGCGCCCCACGAGGTCGAAGAGCGTCAACTGCCTTGGCCTGACAGGCGCGCGCACCGCGGGTTCTCCCCGGATGCCCGCGAGTCTGCCGGCGACGGCGATGGCCTCGTCGAGCGTGCCCAGCCGGTCGATGAGTCCCGCGTCGAGGGCCTGGCGCCCCGAGAGGACGCGACCGTCGGCCAGGCTCTCGACCCGCGCGCGCTCCAGTCCGCGCTCGAGCACGACGGCCTCGACGAACTGCTCGTGGATGTCGTCGATGGTCGTCTGCAGGAGTTCTCGCTCCCTGTCGGTCATCTCGCGCGCCCAGGACCCCGTGTCCTTGTAGCGCCCGCTCTTGACGACCTCGAGGTCGACCCCGATCTTGCCGAAGAGCTCGGAGAAGTTGAGGAACGAGAGGACGACGCCGATACTGCCGGTCAGCGTTCCGGGATTGGCGAGGATCGACTCCGCGGGACACGCGATGTAGTAGCCTCCCGACGCCGCGACCGTGCCCATGGACACGACGAACGGCGTGCCCTCGTCGCGGGCCTGGACGATCCTGGCGTAGATCTCCTGCGACGCGGCGACACCTCCCCCGGGGCTGTCTATCCTGAGGACGATCGCGCGCACCGACGAGTCCTCCGTCATGGCGTCGATGTCCGAGATGACGGGTCCGGGGTCGGCGAGCAGACCCTCGACGCGGATGAGCCCGACGGCGGGCCCGGGCAGCGGGAACGAGATGCGCTCGCCGAGAACGGTCTCGATGGTGATGACCGTGACGAGCACGATGAGAAGAAGGGCCACCACGCCGATGATCCAACCCCAGAGACACCCTCTGTTCGCCATGGCTCCCTCTCCTATTCCCTGTCCTTGAAGAGCCGCTTGAGCTGCGCCACCCGTTCCGCTGAGAGCGTGTTCGGTCCTCCGAGCGCCCTCGCTCTGAGGGCGATCTCGGCGGCGTGCTCGACCGTCTCCATCCTGAAGTAGGCCGATTCGATGTCGGTCCCGAGCGTTGCGACGCCGTGGTTCTCGAGCAGGACGGCGTCGTGCCGCGCCAGGTACGGGCTGACCGCCACCACGAGCTCCTCGGTCGACGGCGTACCGTACGGGGCCGTCGGGACCTCGCCCAGGAGGACGATGAGCTCCGGGAGGAAGCACGTTTCGAGCGGGATCCCGGAGACAGCGTAGGCCGTGGCCGCGGGTGGGTGGGCGTGCACGACGGCCCGGACATCCGGCCTCGTCTCGTACGCCGCAAGATGGAGGCCGAGTTCCGAGGTGGGCTCAAGCTCGCCCTCGACGACTTCGCCGCGCCCCGACACGACCACGAGCCCGGAGGGGTCGAGGAACCCCTTGGAGACCCCCGTCGGGGTAACGAGGATGTTGTCGTCGCCCAGCCGGACGCTCAGGTTTCCGTCGTTGGCGGCGACGTACCCCTTGAGCCAGAGCCGCCGGCCGATCTCCACCAGCGTCTTCCGTTCCACGTCTGCGCTCGACACGTCCCCTCCCGATGGTCTGGTCGGCCGCCGCGGCGCCGTGGGCGGCGCCCGTGGCCGACAGTCTATAGCGAGGCCGGAGCGGTGTCAACGAGGCGCGGCCGCTTGGGGGGTTCCTGAACGCGCCGACGCCGGCCTTCTGGGGCCGGCGTCAGCGGAAGAGTGCGTTCCCCGTGCATGCCGTGCGGCAGGTTCGATTCGACTCACTCACTGGTTAGGGGATCAGCCCACGACCTGGCGATTGCTCACGCACATGACAGGGAACGCAAAGCCCTGGGGTCCAGTGTCTGTCCCCTGTCACGAGCAGGATTCGTGCCATTGATACTGTATCGTGTGTTACAGAGGGCTGGTAAGCAGCGGGCAGTGCGACGGGCGGGCTCGGTTCGCGGGCGACGGGGCCTTCGATGAGGCGCTCGACCGGCGCGTCCGCGCGGACCGGAGCGGCCGCTTCCCGTCGCCGTGGTCGACCTAGGGGACGCGCACGGGACGCCGCTCGCCCAGCTCGTGGGCGAACCCTCTCCGGTATTCGCACGCGACGAGGTAGGTGACCATCGGCACCGAGAGACGACGCCACCAGAGCGCGGCCGCCGTCCGCCGGACGAGGACGCAGAGGGGGCGCGCGGTCAGGAGGCGTACGAGGCCCTTCTTCAGGCGAAGCGAAAGACGGTCTTCCGGGCGCGGCGGCATCAGCGCCTCGAAGGGCAGGTCGCCTTCCCTCTCAGGATGCTTGGCGAGGAGGTCGAGAATGGCCCGGGGCGACTCGGAGCGCTTCCTGAGAAACGTCTCGAGCGTGACCGGCTCCATGTGGTAGGCGAACGCGCCGGCGCAGTGTCTGAACGAGAGTCCCTGGTCCTCGAGCCTGAAGGCCAGCTCGCAGTCCTCGAAGCCGTAGCGGGTGAACGAGGCGTCAAACCCGCCCGCCGCCTCGAGACTCCTCCGCGGGACCGAGGCGTTGTTGGTGACGAAGTAGCGCGGGGGTATCTCCGAGCCCGGCGGCATGCGGTGCACGCCCATCCCGTCGTAGAACGAGGCCACCGTGGAGCGGCCGAGAGAGGGGTCGGAGAGGGCGGTTCCCACGAAGGCCGTTCCGGGATGCCGGCGGTGACACGCGACGTGGCGGCTGACGAGGTCCGGCTCGCACCGCATGTCGTCGTCGATGAAGAGGACGATGTTCCCGGTGCACTCGGCGAGGGCGGTGTTCCTCGCGGCGGCCCGGCCGAGGTTCGTCTCGTGACGCGGCGTCACGAGACGCCAGGGCGTCTCGAGGTCGGCCAGAAAAGTCCGCGTGTCGTCTCCGGAGGCGTCGTCGGCGACGACGACCTCGATGAGGTTCGCGGGGTAGTCCTGCTCGGCGAGAGACGCCAGCGTCCGCTCGAGCAGGCCGCGCCGGTCGTGCGTCGGGATGACGACGCTGACGGAGAGCTCATCGCCCACCGTGCTTCCTCCAGTCGGCCAGGAGGGTCTTCATCAGAAGCTCCATGCGCGCCATGTGTGTCCGGTGGTCGGCGCGATCCCTGACGATCTCGCTCGCCGCGGCCCCCAGACTCACTCGGAGATCCGGAGACTCGATGAGTCGGCAGATCGCCTCCGTGAGAGCGTCGGCGTCCTCGGGGGGAACGGCCAGCCCGCTCTCACCGTCGACGACCCACTCCATCGCCGACTCGAGGTCCGAGGTCACCACCGGAACGCCCGCGGCCATCGCCTCGAGGAGCGAGACGGCCGTCGCGTCCACCGAGGGCACCGTGAGGAAGACGTCCGAGGCCGCAAGCCATGCAGGAAGGTCGCCGTGAGGGATGCGTCCGACGAAGGTCGTCTGATCGGCGATCCCGAGCCGGACGGCGAGGTCCCGAAGCTCGGTGTCGTCGCCCTCGTTGCCCGCTACGATGAAGCGCGTCTCGGGGTGTCGCTCGAGGACCCGCGGGATGGTCCGGACGATGAGCTCGATGTTGTAGTACGGCTGCGTGAAGCTCCTCGTGCTGATGACGACGGGCGCGCCCTCCGGTATGCCGAGCCTCCCCCTCACATCGGTCGAAGCGTCCGGCCGGAAGCGGTCGAGGTCGACGCCCCACTGCACGACGTGGCACGCGTCCGGCCTCGCTCCCATCCGTATCGCGTGCTCGATGATGTCCTCCGAGTCCCCTGTGACCAGGTCGGCGCTCGCGAGGGCCCTTCGCGCGAGCCAGTTCTTGAGGGCCGTCTCGTGCGGGGTCACGTAGACGTCGTCTCCCCAGACGGTCAGGACGTGCGGGTGGAAGCCCGAGAACGCGCCCCAGTATCCGTAGCCCGTCAGGAAGTGCGTGTGGAGGATGTCGGGCCGGACGCGCCGCAGGATCCGTTTGACGCGGCCGAGAGCGGCCGCGTAGTGGAGCGGCTTCAGCGGGATGCCGGTCCGGATGTCGTGGACCGTGACCCCGTCGATCGGCGAGGGCTGCACCGTCATGAGGTGCACGTCGTGTCCCTGCTCCACGAAGTAGCGGAGCCAGCGTATGGTGTGGATGTGGCCGCCTATGGAGAGATACGCGATGCGCACGAGGTCCCGATCCCTTCCTAGAACGTCACGGCGAGCCCGGTGTCCGGGCGCGCTTCCACGCGGCGGGCGTGCCGCCTCGCGTATCCGGCGGCGACCCAGATGAAGAGCGCCACCACGGGCGCGATCTTGAAGGAGTGGTTGAGCACATGCTCGAAGGCCGTCCAGTGGACCTGAGGGTCGGGTCCGGGCACGTCGTAGAACACGAACGGCGTCGGGATGGCCAGCAGCGCGAACACTACGGCGACGACCCGCGCTCTGGTGCGGGCGAAGAGAAGAACCAGCACCGGGATCATGAGCACGTAGTGATACTCCCAGACCTCGCGGAAGATGAGGAAGTAGGTCATCGTCCAGAGGGAGATGAGCTCGACGAGGTCGACCGGCTTCCTGCGGAACGTGACCCAGAGGCTCACGAGGATCGGTGTCAGCATCGTCGCGAGCACAAGGAGCCTCGTGACGCTCAGCCTGATGCCCTGTACGTGAGCGAACGGCGCCGAGGCCCCTGGGAAGAACCGGTCCTTCAGCGTCATGACCAGCGAGACGAGACCGAGGTTGCCGGGCATCGGCGTCAGACTGAGGTCGAAGTTGTCGTGGGAGAACTGGTCCACCCCGGTCTCCCGGAGAGCGAAGTACGGGACCGTGGTCGCGACGACGAGCCCGACCGCGATGAGGACCGGGCGGAACCTCCTCAGTCTCACCAGTATGGGAGCGTACAGGATGGTGAGGTGCTTGATGAGGACCGACATGATCCACGCCCACTCGGCCTTCCTCGTTTCGCCCCGGCTGTAGGTGAGCGCGAACGCGAAGATGAGCGCCGCCATGACGAACGTGAGCTGTCCCATGTACTGCTCGATGTAGAACGGCGAGAAGAGGAGCCACATCGCGGCGAGCGTGTCCCCGAGGTCGCGGTCCGCGGCCATCCTTCTCGTCGCCAGAACGCACAGCAGGAGCACGACCTCGACGACGGCGATCCAGAACCAGTAGGCCGCCACGGGCGGCAGCGCGTTGAGGGCCACGCCCAGCGTGTAGGCGACGAACGGAAGATAGCGGTAGAAGTAGGCGTACGGGACCACCCGGTCCGGGTCGTCCATCGGGCGCTGATAGATGTCCTCTCCCTCGAGGACGTAGCGCCCGGCCTGGTAGAACGCGTAGAAGTCGCTCCCCTGACCCTCCTCGAGGTTGTGCGTTCCCTCGATGAAGAGCGGGTTCAGGAAGTGCGTCGGCGCGACCAGCGAGGCCACGAAGACGATGTGAACGGCGACGCCCAGAAGGAGCAGCAGTCTTCCACGGGAGATGTCCACGCGGTCGTCCTCCCTCACCGCCCGAGACTCGAAGCCCATCGAGCGGCTCGGTAGAGCGGAGTCGTGATCCTGAGCGTAACGTACGTCGCGTCCCTGGCTCCGAGCGAGGCCTTGAAGGCGCGCACGCCCGGCAGGTCCCGGCTGGCGCCCAGGTTAAGGACCTCGTAGCCTTCCTCGCATCCGAGCTTCATCGCGTGCGCATGCAGGAGGTTGTTGGAGGCGTGCTCTCGCCCCTCGTCGGACGAGGCATTGCCCCAGTTCATGATGGTCCGGTTGAGCGCGAAGTTGAGGTCCCCGCCGATGACCCTGCCCTCGCGCTCGGCCAGCCACATCCTGACCCCGTCGTGCTCCACCTCGGCCAGCCGCTCGAAGAACGAGGCGTCGTGCGGCGGCTCGGTCCCCCAGCGGGCGGCCGATTCCTCGAGCAGGGCGTGGTACGCGAGAAAGTCCCTTCTCCCCCGGGCCCTGCGGACGCTGACGCCCGCCTTCCGCGCCTTCTTGAGCTTGTTCCTTGCCGATGGCCGGAAACGTTCGAGCGCGGCCTCGTACCCGTCCGCGAGGTCGACGACCTGCATGGTCCCCGTCTCGTGCTCGAACGCACCCGACGGGTCGAGGTCGCGGCCCGAGACATCGACCATCTGCGCCATCGCCACCCCCGGCGAACGGGCGAGGTCGGCGTACGCGGAGACAAGGGCCGCCCCCGTACCCTCCGGGGCGTTGCGGCCGAGCACCGGTCCCCCGTAGGTGCCGAACGGCATGGACTCGATGAGCGAGAGGCCCATGCGCGAGCGCCTGACGTAGGGCAGATAGCCGACCACATGGTCGCCGTCCGTCGCCACGAGCCGGCCGGCCTCGTGGTCGCCGTGCGCGGTCTCGAGGAAACGGGACCAGGAGGGCGTGTGGAAGAAGGTCGCCGCGGCGTCCTCCGCGAGAAGACGGTCGAACTCGAGCGGATCGTCGTGCCGTGCGACCCGGACATCCACCGGCCTACCTCCGGTAGTAGCGGGTCAGCTTGCGCACCGCGGTCACGACGTCCTCGACGTCGTTCTCGCTCATACCCGGGTAGATGGGAAGCGACACGGCGCGCTCGAAGTACTCCTCGGTCGCCGGGAAGCTGCCTTTCCCGAGCCCGAGGTGCTCGCGGAAGAACGGGTGGTAGTGCAGCGGAATGAAGTGGACGCTGACCCCGACGCCTTCGGCCAGAAGCCCCCTGATGAACGCGTCCCTGCCGATGGTCAGGCGCTCGGGCTCGATCTGGATCGTGTAGAGATGCCAGGCGTGGTGCCCGCGGTCGAACTCGGGCGGAGTCCGGACGATGTCGTCGTCCATGAGTCCCTCGCGGTACGCCGAGGCTATCCTCTCCCGGGCCCTCCGGAACTCGTCGACGCGCTCCATCTGGCACAGGCCCAGAGCGGCCTGCACGTCGTTCATGTTGTACTTGAACCCGGCCTCGAGCACCTCGTAGTACCAGGGGCCCCGGTCCGAGTAGCGCTTCCATGCGTCGCTCGACATCCCGTGGAGCGCCAGACGCCTGACGCGGTCCGTCACCTCCGGGTCCGGAGAGGTGACGATCCCGCCCTCCCCCGTGGTGATCCCCTTCGTCACGTAGAAGCTGAACGACGTCGCGTCGGCGACGGAGCCGATCTTCCTGCCGTCGAGGGTGGCGCTGATCGCATGGGCGCCGTCGGCGAGAACACGGATGCCGCGGTCCCGGGCCAGGTCCACGACGTTGTCGATGTCGGTCGGGCGTCCGGCGAAGTGAAGCGGTATCAACAGCTTCGTCCGGTCGGTCACCGCTTCCGCCATCCGCGCCGCGTCCGCGTTCAGCGTTTCGGGGTCGATGTCGACCAGCACGGGTTTCGCGCCCAGATGGACGATCATGTTTCCCGCGGCGGCGAAGTTCAACGCCGGCAGGACCACTTCATCGCCCGGACCGACACCGAGAACGACCATGCCCAGATGAAGCCCGGCCGTGCAGGAATGGAGCGCGGCGGCCCCAGGAACGCCGACGTAATCGGCCACGACCTGCTCGAACTCGCGGGTTCTCGGACCCACGGTCAGCCAGCCGGACTTGAGCGTGTCGATGACCGAGTCTATCTCGGCGCAGCCGATGGAGGGCCTGGCGAACGGCAGGAACTCCTCGCGGACGGCGCGTCCTCCCTCGGAGGCCGGCAGGTCGTTCTTCATTGGGTTCCCTTGGGTTCGATTCCGTCGAAGATGTCGTTGAACGCGCGGAGGACCCCCTCGCGGTCCCCCTCGCGGGCCAGTCTCTCCAACTCTCTGATGTCATCGGGCGACGCTTCGAGGTCGGTTTCCGGGTCCTGCTCGACGACCATGATCTTCTCGCGCTCGGTGCGTCTCAGGTTCTCCGAGTCGCACCAGAGCTCCTCGTGGAGCTTCTCGCCCGGTCTGAGACCCGTGAACCTGATGGTCACGTCGCGTCCGGGCTCGAAGCCCGAGAGCCTGATGAGGTGCTCCGCGAGCTCGGAGATCCGGATCGGGTCCCCCATGTCGAGGACGAACACCTCCCCGCCCTGTCCCAGGAAGCCCGCCTGAATGACCAGCATCGCGGCTTCCCGGATGGTCATGAAGTACCGCGTGACGTCGGGGTGCGTGACTGTGACGGGGCCTCCCAGACGGATCTGCTGCTTGAACATGGGGACGACGCTCCCGCGGCTCCCGAGGACGTTCCCGAACCGGACCGCGACGAGCGTCGTGTCCATGTCGTCACGCCTTGCGAGATGGACCAGCAGGAGCTCGGCCAGTCGCTTCGACGCGCCCATGACGCCCTGCGGGCTCACAGCCTTGTCGGTGGAGAGAAGAACGAAGCGTTCCGCTCCGTAGCGTACCGCCGCGTCGACCAGGAGACGCGTTCCGGTGACGTTGTTCCGGACGGCTTCCTCCGGGAAGTACTCCATCAGGTGGACGTGCTTGTGGGCCGCCGCGTGGTAGACGATCTCGGGCCTGTGGGTCCTGAAGGCCCGCTCGACCGACGTCTCGTTCGAGACGCTGCCTATGAACGGCACGCGCGGGACGTCGGGATGGCTCTGCGCAAGCTCGCGGTCGATGGCGTGAACGCTGTTCTCCCCGCGCCCCATGAGAACGATCTCGGCCGGTTCGAACGATGCGACCTGGCGGACCAGCTCGGAGCCGATCGAGCCGCCGGCCCCCGTCACCAGCACGCGCCGGCCCGAGAGGTATCCGCGCATCTCCTCGGCGTCGAGCGTGACCGTCTCGCGGCCGAGCAGGTCCTCGAGCTCCACCGGTCGGATCTGGTTGATCTCGACGTCGCCGAGGATGATCTCCCACACTCCGGGGACGATCTTGAAATCGCGTCCCGCCTCCTCGGCGAGCCGGACGACTTCGCGGATGGTGTGTCCCGAAGCCGAGGGGATCGCGATGATGACGTGGTCGACGTCGTGCTCGTCGGTCACGGAGACGAGATCGGAGATCGGAGCGAGGACGGGCGCGCCCGCAATGGTCCTGCCCAGCTTCGTCGGGTCGTCGTCGAGAAAGCCCACGACCACGTATCCCTGGCCGGGACGCCCTCCCAACTCCTGCGCCACCATGCTTCCCGCGGCGCCGGCGCCGACCACGAGCGTGCGGACGGTCTCTCTGGGCTTCTCGCTCACGAGCTGTCTCCCGCCACGAAGGTCGCTGCTAGCGGATGATAGCGATCCGCGCGAACTCCGATGATCCCCCGGGCTTCTCGATCCGCACGATGTAGAGGCCGCTCGGGACCTCGATGCCGTCGTCGTCCAGAGTGTCCCAGGCGTACGGCTCCTCGCGCGCCGAAAGCGTTCGGACCCGTTCCCCGGTGACGTCGTAGATCTCGACCTCGGAGCCCCGATCGACGCCGAGGATGGTGATCTCCCTCCTGGACCCGTCGGCCCGCCACGGGTTCGGGAAGATGGGCATCGCCTGTCCCGGTACCGAGATGTCCGAGCGGAACCAGTGCAGGTCGGTCTCCGCGATCGACTCTCCGATGGTCAGCGCCCAGACGGTGCCGGTCGCCTCGTGCACCTCGATGCGGTCGACCGTCGGATTCGAGAGTCCGTCCGCCACGCCGAACGTCCTGATCGCGGCCCCGTTCGGGTAGAGCTGCGCGACTCCCTCGTCCGTGCCGACCCAGATGTACCCCCGGGCGTCGGTCGTCACGGTACGCACCTCCGTCCCGAGCAGATCGTCGACGACCACGGGCGGGCCGCCCCCGCCGTCGAAGATCACAAGGCCCGATTGCGTGCCTGCAAGGACCCTGCCGTCCTGCGCCACGTGCAGCTCGAAGATGCGGTTTGATGGAAGACCCGTGCCAAGATCGTAGTTCGTCCATGTGTCGTCTTCGAAGGTCTGATAGTCCCCGTAGTCCCAGATGTCCACGCCGGCGGCGAAGTAGCCTATCCAGAGACGACCGGAGTCGTCGACGGCCAGCGCCCGCACGTCGTCGTCGGAGAACTGGGTCAGGAACGGCTCCCAGGCGTTGTCGTAGTGCAGCACTGTGTCCGCGTCCGGCACATAGAGCTCGAGCGTCCCGTCACGGTTGTGACTCTCGTCCCGCATGCCGAACCAGAAGTTGCCGTTCTCGTCCTCCGTCATCGAGAACACCCGCTTGTTGGCCACGTCGCCCGGGTACTTGAGGTAGAACCACTCGTCGTCCGAGAAGTCGGACGGGGTCCCGCCGTCGTCGAGCCTGTCGACCGTGTTGTCCCCGTCGCGCGTCAGCCACTTCCTGTTCTGTGAGTCGACGAAGACGACGTACGCCCAGTTGTTCTGGCTGATCCCGCTCGAGGCGGCGTCGAACACGATGGACGTGCCGTCGTACCGGACGAGTCCTGTGCCGTTGACCTGGAGCCATACCACGTTGTCCTCGAGCGCGAAGTCGAGGATGCGGTTGTCGGTGATGTCGACGCGCTCCCACTGGGCGCACGCCGGGAACGCGGCCAGCGCCGCGAGGGCGAACGCCAGAACGGTTCTCATGTTGTGTCCCTTCGGTTCGTTCTCGTCTGCCGTGTGCCGCATCTGCCGGCGAGCGTCCGGCCGAACCACCTGAGCAGGATCTTCGCGTCTCCGGAGAGCGACCAGTTCTGCACGTAGTAGGCCTCGAGCTCGTTCGCGTCGCTCATCCGTTCGACGCCGTCGGTCGGAGCCCCCGAGAGGCTCATGATGCCCGGTCTCGCGTCGAGTCGGACGCGCGCCGCGGGGCCCAGTCCGTCGAGCGCCTCGGGCGGCAGCGGCTCCGGACCGACCATGCTCATCTCGCCGCGGAGCACGTTGATGACGCCCGGAAGGCGCGACAGACAATGCCGCTCCGCGAAGCGGCGAAGTGGTCCGGGCCTCTCGACGGTGGCGAGGACGACCTGTCCGAACTCTGTCCCGCCGACGCCGAGTCGGGCCGTCCGTTCCAGAGGTTTCCTTCCGCGAACGCCCGAACCCAGGGTCTGAATGAGAAGGACCGGCGACCAGACAGCCAGCAGAAGCGCCGCCGTCGCGACGTCGAGCGCCCGCTTGGCTCCGGCGCTCGCCTTCATGAGCGCCTCCCGCTCGAACGTCACGACCGGCAGGTCGAGGAACTCCTCCACCCTCGCCCGTCTCGTCAGGATGCCCGAGAGCCCCGAGACCATGCGGACGTCGACCGTGCTCTTCCGGGCGGCGAGCAGGAAGCCGGCCACCTCGTCGTTCGGAATGTCCGGGTCGGCGAACACGACCTCGGCGATGCGCTGTTCGTCGACGAGCCGCGGAAGGCCGGACAGCCGGCCGATCACAGGGAACCCCGCGTCGGGGTGTTCCTCGCCGACCGACACGAGCCCCACGAGGTCGTAGCCCAGCTCCGGGCGCGCGACCAGCCTCGAGGCCAGCGCCACCGCGTCGGGGCCGGTACCGACGACCGCCACCCGGGCGAGGTCGAAGCCCTCCGTCCGGAACGCCCGATGGAGCCTCTTCCCGGCGACCCTCAGAAGCGTCGAGATGAGCACCAGCAGCACGAGGAACGCCGCGACGAGCACGCGCGAGTAGACCGTCTGCGACGTGAGGTACGTGCTGGCCATCAGCACGACGGCGGCCGCCACGCTCGCGCGGAAGACCCTGAGGAGGATGTCGGGACCGGTCTCTCTCTCGATCCTGCGTCCGTAGAGCCCGAAGAAGGCGAACGAGAAGAGGATGACGATGTTGGCGAAGACCAGGAACGATTGGTATACGCCGACGCCGAACATCGGCTTCTCCAGAAGGCCGCGGAGGCTGGAGCGGATGAAGTACGCCAGCGCGAACGACGAGTTGATGGCGACGAGGTCGCTTCCGAGAAGCAGCGCGACCAGAACGACGTGTCGGTACTTCTTCATGGCGTAGATGACCCGCCCCCACTTCTCATAGTACCGGAGCATCGAGAGGATGTGCGCCAGAAGGAGCTTCGACGCGGCGGCGCTCTCCCGGGCGTACCGGTGGGTCATGACGGAGTCGGCGACGTAGTAGACCTTCCAGCCGGAGCGCCAGGCGCGGTAGCACCAGTCGACGTCCTCGAAGTACAGGAAGAAGCGCTCGTCCATGAGCCCGATGTCGGCGAGCGCCTCGCGCCTGACCATCATGCAGGCGCCGATGAGCCAGTCGACCTCCCGCGACGACTCGTGGTCGAAGTCCAGCATCAGATACCGCGGGACCTCCCGGTTCCACGGGAGGAGCCTCCCGAGCGGCGTCCTCCGGAGCAGGAGCGTCCAGACCGAGTAGAAGCGACGGCACGAGTGCTGGACGGTCCCGTCGGGGTTCAGGAGCTTCGACCCCGCTATGGCGGCGTCGGGATGCTCCTCCATGAATCGGACCAGGCGCTCGAGCGAACCCTCGTGCGCCACGATGTCCGGGTTCAGAATGAGCACGTAGGCGCCGCGCGCGGCCTCGATGCCCTGGTTGACGGCGCGCGAGTATCCGAGGTTCGCGGCGTTCTCCACGACCCGGACGTCCGGAAACCGGTCGCGGACGAACCGCGGCGTCCCGTCGGCCGACGCGTTGTCCACCACGATCGTCTCGAACGCGACCCCGTGTCGGGCGTCGTACAGTGACGGCAGGAGCCGCTCGAGATGCTTCCTGCTGTTGTAGCTGACGACGACGATCGAGACCTCGTATGCCGTCGGTGTCTCTACGGTCTCCTCCAGATCCTCTCGAGCCTCAGCCGCCAGACGAGCCACATCGCCTCCCAGACGATGCGCCGGGACATCTTCGATGTGCCGGAGTGGCGGTCGACGAAGACGATCGGAATCTCGACGATACTGAAGCCCTTCCTCCAGCACCGGAAGTTGACTTCGATCTGAAACGAGTAGCCGTCCGAGCGGATCGTGTCGAGCTCGATGGCCTCCAGGACGCGCCGCTTGAAGCACTTGAAGCCGCCCGTCGAGTCGCGAAGCGGAAGGCCCGTGATGATGTGCGTGTAGACGTTGGCGAAGTAGCTCAGGAACAGGCGCTGGAGCGGCCAGTTGACGACGTTCGCCCCCGTGATGTACCTCGAGCCGATGGCGACATCGTGGTCGTCGGCGGCGTCGATGAGGTCCGGGATGACGTCGGGGTTGTGTGAGAAGTCCGCGTCCATCTGCAGGACGAGGTCGGCGTCTGTGCTCAACGCGCGCTGAAAGCCCTGAACGTACGCCGACCCGAGTCCCATCTTGCCGGGCCTGTGGAGCACGTGGACCCTCGGGTTCGCGGCCGCCACCGAGTCGGCGTACTCGCCGGTCCCGTCCGGCGAGCCGTCGTCCACGACGAGGATCTCGATGCCGGGATGCTGCTCGAGGACCCGGGGTATCAGCTCCTCCAGATTCTCTCGCTCGTTGTAGGTCGGCACGACGACCATCGCCTTCATGCGGTACCCTCCGGGCGGCGGCGCGCGGGAACGAGCCAGAGAAGCGCGATGATCGCCGCGGCGAGAAGCGTCACGACGGTCCCGTTCCGGAGATCGGGCGCGACGTGCTCGAGCACGACGCGGTGCTCTCCGGGCGGGAGCCAGACGGAACGGAACGCGTAGTTGGTCCTCAGGATCTCGGTCTCCTCTCCGTCGACCGTGGCCCGCCAGCCCGGCGGGTAGTATATCTCGGAGAAGACGAGCAGACAGGGGCGCCGGATCGACGCTTCCACGACGATCTCGTGCGGAGCGAACGACACGAGCCGCGCCGAGCTTCCTTCACTCGACTCCACCGGTCCCGGAAGTTCCCCGTGAACGAGAGCGTAGCGCGACGGGTCGTAGCTGTCGACGCCCAGCTCGCGGAGCGCGAGGGCGTCGCTCTCGACACCCCGGGCCTCGCCCACGAGGTACGCGCGCGGGAGCGAGTACTTGAACTCGTGAACTCCCGGCGCCACCGTCTCGAACGCGGGGTGGTCGAGCGTCTCCGGCCCCACGACGTACCGGACGTTCAGGAGCGCCAGCACCTTCAGGTTCGAGATCCCCGCCTTGTTGATGAGATCGTCGGTGAGCCTGAGCTTGGCCGGGTGGTACCCGCCCACGGTCTGGAGCCGGTGATACATCCAGGCGTTCGACGAGAACGTCTCGTCGACGGGAGCTATGCGGAACGTCCCCTCCTGACGCTGGAGGTACTGGATGGCCGGCGTCGTCGGGTAGTAGCTCGACAGCGGCTTCATTCTCTCGGGGTGCATGAAGCGCGCGTCGACCACCCAGACGTCGACCACCACCACGGCGGCGACGGCGGCCAGCGCCAGCCACCCCGTGAGGCGGCGCTTCGCCGCCGCGACGATGATGCCGCCGGTGGCGGCCGCTATCCCCGCCAGGACCCAGGCGTCCCGCGCCGCCATCGACGCGGCGCGCGCCCCGAGCTCCCTCAGGTACATGGCCGCCACGCCCGCGTGCTTGCTCATGAGCGTCGCCGCGGCCGAGCGCGCGAGGGCGCTCTCCGAGAGGGCGACGACCACGCCCACGACCACCCCCAGCGCGGCGATGGCCACGCCCCAGCGCAGTCGCCGCTGTCCGTCGCCCCGTGACGAGAGGAGCGCGTGCGCGCCGTGTCCCGCCAGACAGGCGGCGGCGAACTGAGCCGGAAGGAGGAAGAGCGCCGGTACCCTGAAGCGGCTGAACCCCGGAAGGACGTTGTACATGAGGCGGTAGACCGGCTCGATGTAGCGCCCGAACGAAAGGAAGACGCCGAGGGCGAAGAGAAGCAGGAGGAAGCCGGTGTCGCGACCGCGCCTGAACGCGACCCCCAGCGCCGCGAGCGCCAGAACGGAGTACCCGAAGTAGTGCGAGACCTGGTTGAACGGCATCGGTCCCCAGTACGTCTCGTTCGCGAGACCGTGGAACGAGGGCACGAGGAAGCTCATCATCTCCTTGGGGTGGAACGACCACATCACGGCCTGCTCGAAGCCCATGCCTCCTGCCTGGGCCGCGCGGGTCGAGAACTCCGAGTAGGCGCGGACGGGGACCAGGAGCACCGCCGCAAGCCCGGCGGACAGCACGACGCCGGCCAGCAGGAGGCCGACCGGTCGCGCGAGCGAAGCGGCGCGCCGTCCCTTCCTGAGCTCAAGGATGACGTGGAAGACGAGGAAGAGACCCACCACGAGCCACGTGTAGTAGCTTACCTGGACATGCCGCGCGAGGAACTGAAGCCCGCCGAAGAGAGCCAGCGCGGCGGCCCAGCGCCTTGTGCCGGTCTCGAGGACCTTCATGGCCGCCATCAGGATGAGCGGGATGTACGCCGCCGTGAGGATCTTGCCGCCGTGCCCGATGGTCGCGAGCCCGACCAGATGCGGCGAGATCATGAACGCGAGACCCGCGACGAGCGCCCCGGTCCGCGCGACGTTCCGTGAGCGCAGGAAGAAGTACGTGCCGAAGCCCGCGAGCACGTAGTGGAGGAAGAGGAAGAACAGCCTCGGAAGGTCGACGCCGATGCCGCGCTCGATGACGACCCAGATCCAGTAGCTCGGGTAGACGAACGCGCTCCAGGTCATGCTCTCGAAGAAGGGCATGCCCGCGAAGATGAACGGGTTCCAGAGCGGGAGTCCCCCGGCGGCCATCCGTTCGATGGCGTAGTCCTCGAAGATGGCCGCGCCGGCCAGAACGTCTCCGCCCGTCAGGATCTCGCCGAAGAAGACGATCCGCCTGAAGAAGACGAGCGCGACCACGAGGATGATCCCCAGCGCGATCGTCCTCCCGAGTTCCCTGGGATCGATGTCCGCTCCGTTCACGGGGCGCTCCGCCTGAGGCGGCGCGCCCTCTGCGCGTTTCTTCCGTTTCTTCCCGCCGTCGGGCGCCCTCTTCGCGCTCCCTGGCATGTCGGTGTCCTTCCTCTGCCCCGTCAGGCCTCGGCTCCTGTCCGTCCGGGTCCGAGGTCCCTTCTGTGCGCGAACATGATCGCGTACCCGCCCAGCAGACGGACGCCCCACGCGATCGCCGTCGCGACGGCCGCGCCCAGAAGGCCCATGGAACGGATCAGCAGGATGTCGAGGACGACGTTCAGGACCATTCCTCCCATGTTGAACCAGAGGAATCCCTTCAAGGCCGTCCTGGGCAGCCTGCCGCCGATGACGCTTGAAGGTACAGAGTAGAACAGCTTGAGCACTCCGGACAAGGCGAAAGGCAGGATGAGATAGGTGCCGCCGTCGTACCGGCCCGCGTAGAGGAGGTGCACGACCTGGTCACCGAGAAGGAGGTAGAGCGCGGTCACAACGATGGCTATCGGCGCGATCCACAGGTTGAGCCGCGCCAGAGGGACGCGGCCGAGCGCGTTGACGCGGGGCATCAGGACGTAACCGATGGAGTAGAAGATGAAGTCGAAGCCGCGCATGATGGCGAAGATGGTGGCGTAGACGGCGAGGTCGTCCAGCTGCATCATCCGGCCGATCACGAGCTTGTCGGCCGCCGTCATGACCGAGAAGGAGAGCGAGAGCCCGAAGAAGAGGAGCCCCTCGAAGACGACCGCTCTGGGGACCCGCTCCTCCCCCGCCGCGACATCGTCGCGCGACGCCGCGGCGAAGGAGAGCGCGGCCAGGATGAAGGCGCCGATGAGCGTCCAGAGGGCCGAGACGAGCGTCAGTGCGCCGAGCGCCCAGAGCGCCGCCAGCGCCACGGCCGCCATCGCGAACGGAAGCCTGGTGCCGAGCATGGCGCGCTCGTAGCGATGATTGGCCCTCGCCACCGAGGTCAGCACGGTGAGCCCGTTCTGTGAGGCCACCAGAAGAACGGCCGCCGCGACCGCCAGGGGCGGAAGGTCGTAGTAGAGCGCCGCTGCCAGGCCGGCGAGGGCCCCCGCCGGGACGGTCAGCAGAAGGACCCGCGACACGTACCGCCGCACGTCGTACGAACGCTCGCCGCCCCGCGACAGGAAGCGCACGATCGACGAGTCCTGGCCGATGATGGTGAGGGTCGACAGGAGCGGCAGGGCGCCGAGGACCAGCGAGATGAGTCCGACCTCTTCGCGGGGAAGCCTCCGCGCGATGATGGTCTGGACGAGAAGCTGCAGCGCCGCGCCGACGAGGACGAGCGCGAACACGCGCGCCACCCGGCGCGGCGTGGCGCCGATGGCGGAATGCCTGGCAGACCCGCCCGAACGGCGGTCCGTCAAGGGGCCTCCTCGTATCATGCGGTGGTGGAGGACCGGGTCGCTCTACTCGATGTACCCCAGGGAGCGCAGCTGGTCGCGGATCGACTCGTCCATCGTCGATTCGACCTCGCTTCGCTCGCCGCGAACCTCTTCACCGTACGACGGAACGCTCATGACCGGATGCGCCGCGAGGTGCTCCGGACGGATGACCTCCTCGAGCACGCGCCCGTCCATCTCGTCCGACACCGGGAGCCCCATGACGGCCAGGGCCGTCGGGGCGATGTCGAGGATCGTCGGCCCCTCCACGCGCCCCGCGTCACGGAACGCGGGCCCCGCCGCGATGTAGACGCCCCGGACGTCGTGCATGCCCGTGAGCTGCGGCTTCGACGGGTCGGCGTCGAGACGGGCCTTGAACCCGTGGTCCGATACGATGATGACGTTCATGTCGGGACCGAGCTTCTCGAGAAACCTCTCGAGAAGCGCGTCCTGGTACTCGTAGTAGTTCGGGATGACGTCGCCGTAGGCCCGGACGGCCTCGCTGTCGACCCCCGCGAAGGCGTCGGGCTCGGCGTACTGCCAGAAGAAGTGCTGAACGAAGTCGACGCCGCGGTAGTACATGGCCACGAAGTCCGGGGCGTAGCGCGGGACCGTCGCTTCGGCGATGGCGCCGTAGATGGTGTCCCGCAGAAAGCCCCACCTGAGCGGCTCATCCACGATCCGGTTCCTCTGGAAGGTGAGGTCGCTCTCTCCGAAGCGGCGGTAAGCCGGGTCGAACGTGAAACGGCCGAACTCCTCGAGCCTCCTGTCGGTGGGCTCGCCGCTGAGCGTGTGAAGCGCCTGAAGCGGGCCCCGTACCAGCGTGTGCATCCGGTCGGATACCATCATCCCGCGGACGTCGTCGACCGGCCACGTGACGTACCAGCCGATGACGTTCACGACGCCGCCCGACGCCGAAGCGATCTCCCAGATCGTCGGGGCGGTGCGCATCGAGGCGTTGACCGGGACGCCGTCGGCGTTGACGAAGTCCTCGATGCCGTGTTCGGAGGGCATCCGTCCGGTCGCGATGGTGGTCCATATCCGCGGCGAGACCAGCGGGTCCATCGAGAGAAGCGGCCCGTAGGTGCCTTCCTCCATCAGCCTCTGGAAGGTCGGGAGTCGGCCCGACTCGACGAGCGGCCCCAGCATGTCCCAGTCGCACCCGTCGACGCCGATGACGGCCACGCGGGCCGCCGGTCGCACGCTCGATGGCGCGGCCGGCGTCCTGGCTCCCGGTCCCAGCAGCGCCGTCAGCAGACAGAGCGCGGCGAGGGCGCCCGCCAGGGTTCTGATGCCGGGCGGCGTCAGTCGATGCGAGAGGAACCGGCGCAGTCGGACCACGGACCAGGCGACCACGAACCCCAGGACGTATCCCGCCACCAGGACCGCCGCCAGTCCGATCATGTTGAGCTGGATGGTCGTGAGGCGACCCGCCCTGACGAAGGCCTCCGATCCCTTCAGCGGGAGGAAGGTGACCGTCAGGAGCGCCCACGCCGTGAGCGTCGTGAGCCCATGGACAAGGCGCCTGAGGTCGGCGTCCGGCGAGTAGCGTCGCCTGGCAAGACGCGACACGCCCATCGCCGCCGCCGAGAGCGCGGCGTAGACGACGAACGCCGTGGCGACGAACCGGAGCGCGAGAAGCGGCCCGATGGTCAGCGTGAAGCCGGTCGTCGAGAGACCGACCAGGCCCAGGGCCGCTCCGAGAATGAGCGCGAACGTGGTCGCCGCCCCCAGAATCAGTCCGGGCGTCCCGAAGCGTCTCGAGTCGGCTGAGTAGCTCACGCGGCCTCCCTGACGAGCGGGAGCAGGGCGTCGAAGACGGAGTCGACCGAGACGGCGCTCATGCAGTCGGGTTCGACGTCGCACGAACGGCGATAGCATGGGGCGCAGGGCGCGTCGGACACCACCTTGGCTCCGCGGTCGAAGAGGTCGATCTCCTGCGGAACGGTGGGACCGAAGATGGCGACCACGGGCACACCGAGCGCGACGGCGATGTGAAGCGCCATCGTGTCCCCGGTGACGAGCGCGTCGAGCGACGCAAGAAGCGCCGCGAACTCTCCGAGCTCGTGAAGACCGCCGTCGACGGCCGCCCCTTCGGAACGCGCGAGGACCGCCTCCATGCGGCGGCGGTCGTCGGGCCCCCCGAGCACGACTGCCGTGCCTCCGAGCTCCGCGGCGATGCGCCGCGCGAGCTCGCCGTAGCCCTCCACGGTCCACGCCTTCCTCGCGAAGACCGCGCCCGCTCCCACGTTGAGCCCCACCAACGGGCTCCGGAGATCGAGCGATTCGAGGAAGGCCGCCGCCCCGCTCACGTCGTCCTCGTCGAGCGTCATGACGTACGGTTCCCGGTCGTACGGGACCTCGGCGATCCGGCAGACGATCTCCGGGCAGGTCAGCTCGTTCTCGTGGAACTTCATCTCGTTCGAGAGACCGAGAGCGTGGTCGTAGGCTGCGCCCTCATTGAGGGGCCGCACGGTCCCGTGCTCCGAGAGTCCGAAGCCCAGTCTCCGTCGAGCCTTCATCGAGTCGGCGAAGGCGGCCGCTCTCGGGTCCTTGTCCAGGCAGACGACCAGGTCGAACGAGACCCGGCCGAGTTCGAGCCACGCGTCGAAGCCGAACAGAGAGAGACGGTCGATGTGCGGGTGGTTCAGAAGGAGCGGGAGGGCCGGGCTCTCCGTGACCCACGTGATGTGCGCGTTCCCGTGGACGCTCCGCAGGCCCGGGAGCACCGCGGTCGAGCGGAGCACGTCGCCGGCCGCCGCGAGCTTGACCACGAGTATGCGCGTCCCGAAGGGCGCGTAGTCCTCGCACGTCATGTCGCACGGTCCGCCGAACGCGCACGGCCGGTCGCCGATGTAGTGCCTGCAGTCGAGCCTCGGTGTCTCCGTCATCCGTCTTCGTCCGTTTCCGAGCCGGCAGCGCCGTCGCCTCCCCGCCTCGTCGAACGGGCGGCGATGAGCGCCTTTCTCCGGGGGCCTACTCGATGTATCCGAGAGACCTCAGCTTCTCCTTGATCCCCTCGTCCATGGGAGACTCCATGGGCGCCTCCTGGTCCTTCGGTTCTCCCGACTCGTAGGTCGGGATGGTCCGGACGGGGTTCTCGGCCAGAAAGCTCTCCCCGAACACATGCGCCATGGGCTCTCCGTCCATGTCTTCCGCGACGGGCAGCCCGAGGTACGCTAGAAGCGTGGGCGTGATGTCCACGACCGACGCGGTCTCGCCGTGGTGGCCGCTCCTGATGCCGGGGCCCGCCATGATGTAGGCTCCCTCGTCGGCGTGGTCCCAGGGAACGTCCTTGCCGCCCTCGATCGTCCGGATGGCCTCGCCGCGCTCCCAGCGCTCCTTGAGGTCCCGCTTCGTCTCGAACCCGTGGTCGGAGACGATGATGACAGCGGCGTCGTCATCCGCGGCCTCCAGGTACCGCGATATCACGCCGTCGACGAACCGGTAGTAGTTCCTGACGACGTTCCCGTACAGACGCCAGTCCTGGTCCGGGACGTCGAACCCTTCCTCGCGCCGGTATCCCCAGTAGTAGTGCGCCGTGACGTCGGTTCCCTGAAGGTAGACGGCGAAGACGCGGGGCTCGCGTTCCTTGAAGAGGGCGAGCCCGGCCTCGGCGAAAGTCCGGTCCTTGGCGTAGACCCAGCGGGCATGGAACTGGCGCCGGGGGTCGGTGAAGCGCGAATCGGAGAAGAGCTGGTCGAGGTCGGCGACCGTGACGTCCTCTTCGGTGATGATGTACGGAACGAACTCGTCGTACAGGTCCTCGGGGTACGTCCGGCCGGGAAACTCCTCGACCCGCAGGCGTCCGCGCTCATCGCGCGCCGCGCCGAACGGAATGCCGTGAAGGCTCCAGTTCACCGGCCAGGCGCGCTGCGCCACCATGAATCCCTCGACCTCCTCGGCGGGCCAGCTCGGCCACCATCCGACGATGCCGACCGACACCCCGTGCTCCGAGAGGATGTTCCAGAAAGCCTTGACCAGCCGCATGTTGCTCGTGACCGGAACCTCGCGGTCGGTCCCGGGCACCTCGGCGGTGAATCGCGTGATGCCGTGCTTCTCGGGGACCATCCCGGTCGCGACCGACGTCCACATCTGCGGCGACTGGATGGGCTCGCCGCTCATGAGAACGCCGTAGGTCCCTTCGTTCACGAGTCGTCCGATGGTCGGGAGCTCTCCGGCCTCGATCATCGGCGTCATGACGTTCCAGGTCGCCGCGTCGACGGCGAAGATGAGAACCTGAGACGGTCCTTCGGACGTCGTGCCCTCATCGCCCCCGCATCCCGCGATGAGCGCGAGCGCGGCGAGCGCGACGGCCGTTCGGACGATGCCTCGGATCATGACTCCTCCTCCACTCCCCGTTATCCCCTGGGCGTGTTGCGCAGTGTGTCGACGGCGCCCCGCGCGACCGCCGCCGCGTTCCTGCCGGAGCCCTTCATGAGCTGCGACACGAAGAAGACGAACGACCGGGCCGCCGTCGAGGGCGCGATGCCGAGCCAGTGCCACGGACGGGCGTGCCTCGAGAAGAACCTGAAGCTCGAGCGGATCCTGTGATAGATCTTGAACGGCGTGAGTCCGCCGCCCGAGCTCATGGACACCTTGTGCCACATGCGCGCGTCGCCGACACATACGACCGCGAACCCGGCGCGCGACGCGCGGACGCACCAGTCGGTGTCCTCGTTGTACATGTAGTAGCCCGTGTCCATGAGGCCGATCTCGCGAACGGCCCGCGCGCTCACGAGCGCCGCGCAGCCCGTCACGTAGTCGACGTCACGAACGCCTTCGTACTGCCCCAGGTCGCGCTCGCGGATGCCGACGTGATGGATGTGGCCGGACCACCAACCGATGCGTCCCCCGGCCGACCAGATGATGTCCGGTCGGTCATGGTAGTAGATGAGGGGTCCGAGGAAGGCCGCGTCCGCTCGCTTCGACGCGGCGTCCACGAGCCTCGATACGCACTCAGGCGCGAGCTCGACATCGTTGTTCAATACAAACAAGTAGTCGGCGCCGTCGTCGAGTGCAACCCCGGCGCCCGCGTTGACCCCCGCCGCGTAGCCCCGATTGTCGCCGGTCTCGATGATACGGACGGCCGGAAAGGTATCCCGCACGAAGTCAACCGAGCCGTCGGTCGAGTCGTTGTCGACCATCGTGACCGAGAGCCCGTGATAGTCGGACGCAAGAAGCGTCTCCAGACAGGGGCCGATCACTCCGAGCCCGTTCCAGTTGACCACGAGCGCCTCGACTCTGGGGCCGCTCACGTCGACCTCTCCATCTCGAGGAAGTCGTGGACCGCCTCTCTGAGGAGCTCGCCGGCGCGGTCGCGCCTGGCCTCGACGGCGACGTTCGCCCGCAGGGCGGCGTCCAGTCCCTCGTTGAAGTACCTCGTGATCGCCCGGGCCAGCGCGTCGGGGTTCCCCGGCTCCACGATGAGGCCCGTCCTCTCGTCGGCGATGACCTCGGGCAGTCCTCCCACGTTCGTGCTGATGACCGGCACGCCGCAGGCGAACGCGATCTGCGTGATCCCGCTCTGCGTGGCGGAGAGGTACGGGAGCGCCACCACGTCGGCCGCGGAGAAATAGCGGGCGACGTCCTCGTCCGGCACGTGCTCGTCGACGATCCTGACGCGGTCCCCGATGCCGAGCGCCTCGATGAGGCGGTCGTACTTCTCCTTCGGGTCATAGAACTCACCCACGACGAGAAGCTCGGCGTCGGTCTCGGACGCCACCTTCGGCATCGCCCGGAGGAGGTGCTCGAGACCCTTGTACTCCCGGACGTAGCCGAAGAAGAGGATGGTCGGCCGCGTGAGCCCCAGCGAGCGCCGGGCCTCCTCGCGGTCTTGACCGTCAGGCATGTAGCAGTCGTAGATGGGGAGCGCGGCCTGGCGTATGGGCACCGTCGGATAGAGGGAGTGGATCCGGCTGTGGACGACGCCCGAGAGCACCAGGAAGTAGTCGGCCGTCCCCAGCGCGTAGCGTGTCAGATACTGGTCCACGAAGCGGTTCTCGTGGGAGACCACGTTCTCGGCGACGAACACGACGCCGCAGCCGGTCCTCCTCTTGAGCAGCCTCGCAATGGTGCCGTAGGCGGGCCCGAAGAACGGGTTCCACCAGACGAAGAGCGCGAGGTCGGGCCGTCTGGCCGGTTCCGACATCCAGCGCGCAGCTCTCCACCATGACGCCGGTCCGATGGAGTCGATGATCTGCCTCGACGGCGTCGTCTTGACGGGGTCGTGGCTCAGGTTCATCTGTGTCCTGCCGGGGAACAGAAGCTCGGGATAGAGCCGCCTGAATGACGTGATGTAGGTGTCGTAGTCTCTCCTGAGACTCTCGTACAGGTGCGCGACGAAGAGCGCGTTCCCGCCCCGGAACGGATACGACGGGCCGACGATCGCGATCCTGGCCGTGGTGTCCGGGGCGAATCCGCTCGCGCTCCCTCCGGCCGTGCCGTTGGCCGCCATCACGCTCCCCCCCGCGCGTCGAGCCGTTCACGGACCGGGTACTCGGGCTCGCCGCCCCGGACGTGCGCCATCATCTCTCCCAGAAGTCCCAGTGAGACGAACTGCACGCCGACGACCATGAGCAGGATACAGAGCGTGAGAAGGGGGCGTCTGCCGATGGCCTCTCCCATGAGCTTGATGATCGTCAGGTAGACGCCGATGGCGAAGCCCGCGGTGAACAGCACCGAACCGACCATCCCGAACAGATGAAGAGGTCGGGTGACGTAGCGGTGCAGGAAGAGCACGGTCAGAAGGTCGAAGAACCCCCGCATGAAGCGTTCGATGCCGTACTTCGACGTCCCGTACTCCCTGGCGTGGTGACGGACGGGCGTCTCGGTCACCCGGAATCCCGACCAGTGAGCGAGGACCGGCGTATACCGGTGGAGCTCGCCGTAGACGCGGATGGTCTTGACGACGTCGCGCCGGTACGCCTTGAGCCCGCAGTTCATGTCGTGGAGCTTCAGTCCCGAGACGGCCGAGGTCACGCCGTTGAAGACCTTCGACGGCAGCCGCTTCGAGAGAGGGTCGTGTCGCTCCTTCTTCCAGCCGCTCACGAGGTCGTAGCCCGCATCGATCAGCTCGACCATCTTCGGGATCTCCGAAGGATCGTCCTGAAGGTCGGCGTCCATCGTGACGACGACGTCCCCCGTCGCCTCCCTGAACCCGAGCGCGAGCGCCGCCGACTTGCCGAGGTTCCTGCCGAACGAGAGAACCGTGACGTTCTCGTGCTGTTCGTGGAGCGCTCGGAGCACCGTCATCGAGTCGTCGGTGCTCCCGTCGTCGATGAAGAGGACGTCCCAGTCCCATCCCGTCGGCTCGAGGGCTTCGGCGATGCGCCCGTAGAGCTCAGACAGGCTCTCCTCCTCGTTGTAGAGCGGTATCACGATCGTCAGTTTCATGATGAGTCCAGACTCCCTGAGGCCCCGCCCGATGAGACCAGTGTCCTCATCCAGGCGCACTGGGCCCGGATGCCTTCGTCGAGTCCTACCTCCGGCGTGAAGCCGATCTCGCGGACCGCCTTCTCGTTCGCCGCCAGCGTGTCGGTCACATCCCCCCTCGCCTTCGCGACGTACCGCCTCCTTATCGACGTGCCGAGCGCGCTCTCGATGGTCGCGATGGCGGCGTTCAGCGTGACGCGGCTGCCGCCTCCCAGGTTGAGCACCTCCCCCGGCGGTCCGTCTTCCAGCGCGGACACCGTGCCGCGCACGATGTCGTCCACGTAGGTGAAGTCGCGCGTCTGTTCACCGTCACCGTAGACCGTGATCGGTTCGTCTTCAAGGGCCGCGCGGATGAACCTGTGGAAGGCCATGTCGGGGCGCTGGCCCGGTCCGTAGACGGTGAAGAAGCGCAGCGAGACCGTGGGGACGCCGTAGCTCCTGTGGTAGAGCACCGCCAGGTTCTCGGCGGCGAGCTTCGTGACGCCGTACGGCGAGACCGGATTCGTCCGCCCCGACTCCCTCATGGGAAGGTCCTTCGTCTCGCCGTAGACCGACGACGAAGACGCGCAGACGAACCTCTCGAGCGCGAGCTCCTTCGCGGCCTCCAGGAGCCTCTGCGTCGACCGGATGTTGCAGTCGATGTAGGTCTCGAAGCTCTTCCCCCAGCTCGCCCGGACCCCGGCCTGGGCCGCCAGGTGACAGACGGCGTCCATTCCGTCCAGCAGATGCGCCGTCTCCGCCGTCGCGAGGTCGGTCTCGATGAGCTCGAAGTCGTCGCGCCCGATGATGTCGGCGACGTTGGCTTCCTTGAGCGACCTCGCGTAGTAATCGGTGAAGGCGTCGACGCCGCGGACGCTCACGCCTCTACCGAGAAGCGCGCGCGATACGTGCGAGCCGATGAACCCCGCCGCGCCCGTGACCAGAACCCTGCGCATGACCTCTCCCGTCGGTTGTCCTTCCAAGCCGTGACGCGCCGCCGGTCAGTCGACGGCCTCACAGGCGTCCGGGGGAGTCTCCCCGGTCGTCGCGCGGAAGCTCTCCGAGATCCGGATGCCCATGGCGGCGAAGGAGCCCAGGCCTACGCCCGTGATCAGGAGCCCCGTGAGGGCGTGCGCGACGATAATGACGGCGAGGACCTCGGCCTTCGGGATCGCCGTCACGCCGATGCCGCCCGCGAAGATGAGCCGGATAACGAACTCGTTGTACCCGATCTGAGCCGGCGGCGTCGGCAGAATGTAGGACAGCGTGAGCAGCGTGTAGCCGAAGAGCACGGCCACGAACGGCACCGCGATGTCGAACGCTCGGAACATCATGGAGAAGTAGGCGGCGTCGATGAGGACCGCCGCGCCGGTCAGCGCCACGAGAGGCACGAGCGCCCGGACATTCTCGCGCGCAACGCCCATTCCCTCGACGAAGAGGCCGATCCAGTGCGTCAGCCGCGCCCTTGGCTTCTCCGGAAGCCACGCGAAGAGCCCGCAGAGGAGCTTCGTGGCGGCGTCCCCGCGAAGGAACGCGAGCACCAGGACGGCCACCGCCATCAGGAAGATGGCGAGCACCGAGTAGATGAGCGCCGCCAGAGGACCCTCGACGCGGATGGAGAGGACCGGGATGGCGACCACGACGAAGACGATCGACACGAGCTCGAAGAGCTTGTCGACGTAGACCGTCGGCAGACTCGTGGCGATCGGGACGCCTCTCAGGCGCTTCAGGAAGAACGATTTGGCCAGCTCCCCCGCGCGAATCGGGATCACGTAGTTGAGGAAGTAGCCCGCCATCAGCATGAAGAAGCTGTCGCGGACGCTGACCCTCGTCACGGGCGCCAGGATGACGCGCCAGCGGACGCTGCGCACGAGGTACGCGAAGAGATAGAGGAACGCCGCGAGCGCCAGGTATCTCCAGTCCGCGCGCGCGATGTGGCCGCGGACCTCGGAGATGTCGATCCCGTAAAGGGCGAGGGCCAGAAGGGCCACGCCCGCGACGAGAGCGAGTGTCAGCCTGGCTCTACGACCCATGAGGTCGCTCCTTCTCGGCGAGGACCCCCCGGTGATGGGCGAACAGGATCCGGAGCGGCGAACGCGTCCGGCGCTCGATGAAGAAGTGCCGCTCGAGATTCTTCATGAGCTCCTCACGCCTCGGCCCCTCGAAGTACGGGAGGGCGTCGGCCGACCAGGTGTAGCGTTCGAGACGCTTCGAGCCGGAGGCGAGCCCCCTGAGAAACGGCAGGAAGGTCGCGGCGACCTCCTCGATCGGCGAGTCGATGTCCGGCCACCACGGGACGTCGACCAGGAGACGACGGACCACCCGGCAGCCGTTCTCCTCGAGCATCCTTCCGATGCGGCGGACGTTCATCATCTCGATGTTGCCGTGCGACCAGGCCTCTCCCGCCGCCCGGTGATGGAGCCGGTGGACCGGGAAGCCGTAGTTCAGCGTGTTCGACACGAAGACGAGCACGTACCGCCTCGAGGCTTCGCACATGTCCCCGATGAGCCCCTCGGGGTCCGGGGCCTGCGGCAGCGCGTTGAAGTTCCAGACGAGATCGAAGCGGGCCCCGGCGCGCTCCAGACGGAAGTCGCGCGAGTGTCTGAACGTGACGCGGTCCGCCAGCCGCAGTGTCCGCCAGGCCTTTCGGGCGAGCGCGACCTCGTCGGCGTCCGAGAGAACGACCTCGACGTCGGCGCCCGCCTGCGCGAACGGGACGCTGTTCAGCCCCCGGATGCCGGTGATCCCGTCCGCGGGGCCCTCCAGGACCGATTCGACGGACAGCTCATCGGCCAGCTCCTCGACAAGCCGCGCCAGCGCGACGCGTTCGTACGTGGTTCCAAGCCCGGTGTCCTTCTCGATGGCCGGCATGACGTTCGCTAAAGCTCCCTCTTGAGTGTCTCGGCCACGTCGCGGGCCGACGGCGGACAGCCCGGGATGTGCACGAGGGCTTCCTTCTGCGCCAGTCCCTTGGTGCAGCGTCCCAGGCACACGACGCGCCCGCGCTCGGGCGGCATGGTCGCCTTCTTCCCCTGAACGATGTGGAGCTTCCCGAAGAAGCCCCAGAACACGAGCTTCGGCACCAGCGTCAGCCAGTATCTGGGCTCGTGGACGGCCAGTCGGACGGCCGCGCTGAACGAGTCGATGCACATCGAGCAGGCGGTGCAGTCGCGCCACGAGTAGATGTTCATCACCCGGCCGTACTGCTCATTCGCCGGCTCGAACCGCACCGGCGGAAGTTCGCCGACCACCTCCGGTTCCAGAGACCCCGCGCCCAGCTCCTCCGCGAACGCCAGATGTCTGATCTCCGCGGGGTCGAAGCCCATGAACCGCGCGCAGGCCGCGTCGACCTCGACCATGTTGGTCCCGGCCGCGAGCATCCGTGAACGGATGGGCCGGCCGTTCAGGGGACCGTCCCCCTCGAGCCCCACGATGCCGTCGACGATGATCAGATGGGGCGGGCAGATGGCGGCGTGCTGCGCCAGCGGGTCGTGGAGGCCCAGCTGGTGGTCGCGCTTCTTGTCCGGCTCGGAGAGCATCCCCTTGTGGTTCTTCACCGACAGCGTCACCTTCGTGTAGCCGTGCGTCTTGAGCTTGGGGATGTTGACGTAGAGGTCGGCGTCCTCGAGCGCGGCAGGCACGCCCAGCGTGCCGTACTTCCACTCGCGCTCGCGGCGCTCGGCGTCGTTGAAGCTCACGAGTTCGACACCGAGCCGGGCCGCCAGATCCGCGTATCCGGTGACCCGGAAGACCTCGGCGACATCGAGACCGACCCCGGGACCGTCCGCGATCGTGATCCTGTCGATGCCGCGTTCACGAAGCACGGAGATGACCGCCTCGGTCACCGCGGGATGCGTAACGACGGCGGTCCTGGGCTTCGCGGCGATGACGAGGTTCGGCTTCACGAGCGCCGTCTTCCTGCCTTCGATCTCGAGACCGATCACGTCGAGAGCTCGACGGACGAAGCCGGCGATCTCCTCAACGCTGTAGTCCCGGGACCGTTCGAAGAAGACGCTCACCGCTCCCCCTTCGCGCCGCCGCCGGCCACGTCGAACGCCACCCCGCTCAGGGTCGGCAGGTGCATCAGCATGTTGGTGTAGCCGGCGTTGGCCAGCGGACAGGCGCACTCGCCCCGCTTCACGTGCCGGCGAAGCCTCGCGGCCTCCCGGCTGAACCACACCCTGCGGAAGTCGTAGTCGACGTCGCGCAGGTTCCCGACCGAGGCCGCCTCGATGCAGCAGAACCAGACGTCGCCGTCGGGCGCGATCTGCGCCGAGGCGACGCCTGCGTAGCAGGGGATGATCTGTCTGCGCGTCTTGAGATACCGCTTGACCATCTCGTAGTAGCGGACCCTGAAGGCCTGGGTCACGCGGCTTATGCCCGAGTGCGTCTCGCGCCGGATGCGCTCGATGAGATAGTCGACCGCTCTGGCGTACTGCTCGGGCGGAGGTGTCACGCCCGCGCCGATCGTGTCGAGCTCCACGCGCTCTTCGGCGATCTCGGTGATGAACGAGTCGGGCCGGAGCTCTCTGTGAATGGTCTCGTAGATCTCGGGGATGCGGTCGACGTTGTGGACCGAGATCACGCTGTGGACCCCGATCGCCAGGTTCTTCCTGCCGAGAGCGCGCAGGCCTTCGTACGTTCCGACGGCCTTCTCGAAGTTCCCCGGGACGCCCCGGATCTTATCGTGACGCTCTCCGACCTCGTCCAGCGAGAGGTTGATGATGACCTGCGTGTCGGGAGCGCGGTCGCAGATCTCGCCGACCATGTCGGGGATGCGGTCGACGAGAATGCCGTTCGTCGGGATGTTGATGATGCCCGGACGCGCGCGGTCGTGGGCGCTGGCGCAGATGTCGGGAAGGTCCGTGCGCAGGAACGGCTCGCCGCCGCTCATCGTGAACCAGTACGGGGCCCGCCCCAGCGACTCGAAGACGCGGTCGAACTCCTCCGCCGAGAGCTCGTCGGCCTCTCTGCCGTAGACGTTGCACGTGAGACACCGGGAATTGCACCGATACGTCACGCTGACCGTCAGGTTCAGGGGCAGCATCCGAGGACGGCCGAAGGCCCTCATGCACCAGTAGAGCGGTATGCGCGCGACCACGCCGATCATGACCGGCCTTCCGCGTCGACCGGCGCGTCAAGGCTGCCGAGGTCCTTCGTCGACTCGGAGATCGCCCAGGTGGAGGGGTTCCTTCCTCGCACGTGGTAGTCGTACATGCCCAGAGCGCGACCGAGGGACTCGAGGAAGACGCCGCCGGCGGTGAAGAGCACGTTCCTGGGCCTCCACTCGAGGTCCTCGAGCAGCACGCCGAGGATCCCGCCCACGTTCTTCGTGGAGACCTCGTAGGACTCGTTGGCCTCGAGCCACAGATGCCCGGCGTAGATCCGGCGCCTCTGCCGGAGGAAGTCGCCGACGCTCGACGCTCCCTTGTTGCGTACGACGGCCTCGGGCACGTAGACGAGCCGCTTGCCCTCGTGGTCGACGATGGCCTCGATGCTCGCCTCGTCGACCGCGGTGTTCTCCGGGATCGACGCGACGAAGCTCCTGAACGCCACCATCTCTCCGAGCTTCGGATGTCTGAGAGCGAGCCTGTGATGCAGACGCCACAGCATGTGTACGACGAATCCCATGAAGGTGCTCTCGTCGTCGACCGGGACGGGTCTCGCGCCCGTCATTCCGACGGTCGGGTCGGTCATGGGCGCCACGAGGCGCTCGACGCAGTCCGGGTCCGGAACGGTGTCTCCGCTTTCGAGGACGAGCACCTCTCCCGTCGCCTTGGCGAGGAACAGATTGATGGCCGACGCCTTGCCTCGTCTCTCGTCCTGTCTGATGAGGCTGATTCGAGGGTCCCGCTGTTCCCATTTGCGGACGATGTCGTCGGTTCCGTCGGTCGAGCCGCTCGAGACGACGAAGATCTCCACGATCTGCGCGTCGGAGAGACGCTGCTCGACCAGCGCGCGGAGGAGACGGGCGATGTTCCGCTCCTCGTTGTAGGCCATGACACCGACGCTGACCTTCACGTTGTGCCTCCGTTATCTGCCCTCGAGCAGGCGGTCGGCGAGGAACGGCGGCAGGCCCGCCTCGCGGATCCGCTCAGCCGCGCGTCCGACGTCGTATTCGACGCGCTGGAACAGGACGGTCCGCTCGCTCGAGTCGAGCACGCCCGCCGCGGCGGCCGGGTTCCCGTCGCGGGGCTGGCCGACACTCCCGACGTTCACGATGGCCCTGCGCCCGCCTGCGTACGCCGCTGTCACACCGTCGCCCGTCGGACCCGGGCCGTCCGCATCGGAGTACTGAAGTGGCACGTGCGTGTGACCGAAGAGACAGAGCGGCTCTTCGAACTCCCCGAGCTCCCGGTCGGCGCCCGCAGCGTCGAGGATGTAGGGCCACCGGATCGGGTCCGAGGGCGCCGCGTGAACGAGCAGGACGTCGTCGACGCGGCGGGTCAGCGGAAGCTCAGCGAGGTAGCTGATCCTGTCGTCGTCAAGGCGCTCCCGGGTCCAGGCGATGGCCTTCGCCGCCCAGACGTTGAACGAGCTGTCGAGGGCCGGGTCGGTCGCGGCGTGATCGTGGTTTCCCCGGACGGCGACCATGCCGAGCTTCCGAACGCGGTCGATGACAGCCGAAGGCTCCGCTCCGTAGCCGACAAGGTCTCCGAGACAGATCCACGCGTCGACGCCGGCGCCCTCGAGAGTTCGGATCACGGCCTCCAGGGCGTCGATGTTGCCGTGGATGTCGCTCAGGATCCCGTAGCGCACTCTTCCCCCAGCTTGCCGCGAGGCGCTTCGGGGTCGCCCGCCGAACGACCGGTCGCGGCGTCCGGACGCCCCCTGGTCTCGCGGGCGATGCGGTCCAGCACGCCGTTGACGAAGCGCCCGCATTCCGCGGAGCTGAACTTCCTCGCCTCATCGACGGCCTCGTTGATGATGGCGCCGACGGGGACGTCGGGCATGAACAGAAGTTCGTAGACGCCGATGCGGAGGATGCTCCGGTCGACGGCGCCCATCCGGGAAATGTCCCAGTGCTCGCTCGCCTTGGAGATCGCCCGGTCTATGTCCTCGCGCTTCGAGCGGACCCCGGACGTCAGCTCCTCCGCGAACGACCGGGCTTCGCCGCGCACGTCCTCTATTCCCGGGATCGCGTCGTCGACGAGACCGGTGACCTCTTCGCGGTACAGGAGCTTCAGAGCGAGCTCTCTGCCCTCGCGTCGGACGCCCATCGTGCCTCCGGACTAATCGAGACGGGAAACGAGATCGGCGAGCTCCATGGCGGAGACGGCCGCGTCCCATCCGCGGTTCCCGGCCTTCGAGCCGGCCCGCTCGACCGCCTGTTCGAGCGTGTCGGACGTGATGACGCCGAAGACGACCGGGACGCCGGTCGACATGCCGGCCTGCGCTACGCCCTTCGCGGCCTCGGCCGCGACGTAGTCGAAGTGCGGCGTGGCGCCGCGGATGACAGCCCCCAAGCATAGTACTGCATCGAACTTACCGGAGTCACCCATTCTCTTGGCGATGCCCGGGATGTCGAACGCGCCGGGGACCCATGCGATGGTGATGTCGTCGTCCGCCGTTCCGTGGCGACGGAGACAGTCCATGGCGCCCTCCAGGAGCCTCAGCGAGACGAACTCGTTGAAGCGCGACACGACGATGCCGAACGTCCTTCCCTCGCCGGTGACGTTTCCTTCGAACACGGTGCTCATTCGTCCTCTCCCTTCGGACACGACTCGGAGCCGACGGGCAGGTCCGCGGGCTCCAGAAGATGCCCCAGCTTCGTGCGCTTCGTCTCGAGATACCTCACATTGCATTCCGAGGGCGGGATCTCGAGCGGCACGCGCTCGACGATCCGGAGCCCGTAGCCCTCGAGACCGACGACCTTTCTCGGGTTGTTCGTGATGAGCCTGATGCGGCGCACGCCCAGGTCGGCGAGGATCTGCGCGCCCTCTCCGTAGTCGCGGAGGTCGGCCTCGAAACCGAGCTCCTCGTTGGCCTCAACGGTGTCCCGTCCCTCGTCCTGCAGCATGTAGGCGAGCATCTTGTTCCTGAGGCCGATGCCGCGGCCCTCCTGACGCATGTAGAGAAAGACCCCCTCTCCCTCGCGCTCGATCATCCTGAGGGCCTCGGCGAGCTGGTCGCCGCAGTCGCAGCGGCGAGAGCCGAAGACGTCGCCGGTCAGGCACTCGGAGTGGACGCGGACGAGAACGTCGTGGTCCGGTCCGGGCTCTCCCTTCACGAGGGCGACGTGGAGAAGGCGCTTCTCCGCGCTTTCGTAGAGGCGAAGCTTGAAGGTCCCGTACATCGTCGGAAGCGTCGTCCTGGCCACCGGCTCGACCAGTCGCTCGGTCCTCTGCCGGTAGTGGATGAGGTCCTCCACGCTGACGAGGTGGAGGTCGAAGCGTTCGGCCATCTCGCGAAGCTCCGGAAGCCGCGCCATGGTCCCGTCCTCGCTCATGATCTCGCAGAGGACGCCTGCGGGCGGGAGACCGGCGAGCCGGGCGAGGTCGACGGCCGCCTCAGTGTGGCCGGCGCGTCTGAGAACGCCGCCGTCCTGCGCTCTCAGAGGGAAGATGTGACCGGGCCGCGCGAGGTCCTCGGGTCTGGTGTCGCGGGCGACCAGGGCCCGGATAGTGAGCGCCCGGTCGTGCGCCGATATGCCCGTCGTCGTGCCCTCGACCGCGTCGACGGAGACGGCGAACGCCGTCCCCATCTTCGATGTGTTCTTGCCCACCATGGGATGCAGGTCGAGCTCGTCGAGCCGTTCGCCCGTCATCGGGACGCAGATGAGCCCGCGTCCCTCCCTCGACATGAAGTTGACGTCGTCCGCCGTGGCTCGGGCGGCCGCCATGATGAGGTCGCCCTCGTTCTCGCGGGACGCGTCGTCGACCACGATGACCATCCTGCCTTCGCGGATGTCGGCGACCGCCCGCTCAACCCGTTCTATGGCCTTCTTCATCGTCCGGTCCGCTCCAGGAAGCCGAGCGCCGCGAGGCGCTCACGTGTGATTCCCCTGCCGCTCTCGTCCGGGTCCTCCGCCCGCGCGTCAAGAAGCGCCTCGATGTGCTTCGCCAGAAGGTCGGCCTCGAGGTTGACCGCGTCGTCGCGGCGCCAGGAGCCGGCCGTCGTCCTCTCCAGGGTCTCGGGGATGAG
Source organism: uncultured bacterium (assembly GCA_964596015.1). Lineage (GTDB taxonomy): Bacteria > Joyebacterota > Joyebacteria > Joyebacterales > Joyebacteraceae > WJMD01. The sequence goes on from CAZQSB010000003.1 coordinate 83,941, forward strand.
AGCGACACGGAAGGCGTCACCTTCCACTTCGCTCACGGTGAGGCTGATGCCGTCGATCGCGATGGAGCCTCTGGGAACGACGTAGCGGGCCACCGAAGCCTCGAGCGCGACCGACACGATGCGCCCGGCGCCCGAGTCCGCGACCGAGACGATGTGCGACGTCGCGTCCACGTGTCCGGCCACGAAGTGTCCGCCGAGGCGGTCGCCCATCCGGAGCGCGCGCTCCAGATTGACGCGCGAGCCCGGCCGCGTTCGACCGAGCGTCGTGCGCTCCATGGTGGCGGCGACGGCGTCGGCCTCGAACGTCTCGCCGGCGGACGCGACGACCGTCAGGCACGCGCCGTCGACGCTGACGCTCTCGCCGCCGGCGAGCTCCCGGGAGAACGGCGCCTCGATGGCGAGCCTGGCGCCCCCGGAGCGGGGCGTGACCCTCCTGACGGAGCCCAGGGCCTCGATCAGTCCCGTGAACATCCGGTCGCCTCCCTGTTCCCCTGGTCGGCGCCGGCCTCTCCCGGCGCGTCGAGCCGAACGTCGGCCTCGAAGCGCATGTCGCGCCCCGATGTCGTCCACGTCGCGTTCTGGAAGGCGCTCCCGTCCATCAGAGCGCCCTCGGGAAGAGCGGAGAACGCGGGCGTGCCGCTCTCACCGAGGACCCTCGGGGCGATGTAGAGCATCACCCTGTCCACCAGCCCGGCCGACAGGAGCGACGTGGCCACGCCCGCCCCGCCCTCGCAGAGGAGGTCGAGCGTCGAGGTGCCGGCGATTTTCCGAAGCGCTTCCGTGAGATCGACCCCACCCGGACCACGCGGCGTCTGGATGATGCGGACGCCGCGCTCCTCGAGCGCGGCTGCGAGATGGGGTTCGGCGTCCTCGGCGCACACGACGTACGTCTCGATCTCTCCGGCCGTCCGGACAAGCGCGCACGAGGGTCTGAGACGGGCCTCCGTGTCCAGGACGTAGCGGCGAGGCTGGCGCCCTCCGGCGACGGCGCGACGGTCGGTGAGCATGGGGTCGTCGGCCAGCGCGGTGCCGACGCCGACGAGCACGCCGTCGACCCGCGACCTGAGCGCGTGCACCTCCTCCTGCGACTCGGGACTCGATATCCGGCGCGCTCCCGACGCCGGACCGGCTATGCGGCCGTCGAGAGAGCACGCGAGCTTGAGCCGTACGTAGGGACGCCCCTTCCTCTGGAACGTGAGATACGGCGCGTTCTCGCGCTCCGCGCGCTCCTCGAGCAGACCGCAGTCGATCTCGATCCCGGCCAGCCTCAGAAGCTCGAACCCGCCACCGTCGACATGCGGGTTCGGGTCGCGGCACGGGGCCACGACGCGGACGATCCCGGCGTCGATGATGGCGTCGGTGCAGGGAGGGGTCCGTCCGTGAACCGAGCAGGGCTCCAGAGTGACGTAGAGCGTCGCTCCTCTGGACTCGTCGCCCGCCTCGTCGAGCGCCATCCTCTCGGCGTGCGGCGCCCCGCAGCGCGCGTGATAGCCGCGCCCCACGACGCGTCCGTCCTTGACGAGGAGCGCCCCGACGACCGGGTTGGGGCTCGTCGCCCCGCGTCCGGCCTCGGCAACGGCGAAGGCCTCTTCGAGAAAGCGCCTGTCTTCCGCCGTCCAGTTCATCGGGTCGCTCCGGGAAGCCCGTCCTCACGGAGGCGGTTCCGACCGCCCCGCCGGAAACAAAAACGCCCCCAAGCTCACGCTCCGGGGCACGGGACCGGGCCCTCGCGCCGACGGGCCCTTCACGGTCTCTCGTCCTTCTCTCATCCAGACTGTAACTGTCGGCGCCCGGATTCCACGGGCTCTGCGGAATGCTCCGCTCGCGGGCTGTCACCGCCGGTGGGGAATTGCACCCCGCCCCGAAGGACTGCTGTACGTTAAGAATCTACCATGCGGAGGGCCCGTCGTCAAGATGCCCGACCGGGCGTCACGCTCCCTCGGGGGACTCCACGAGTCCCCGGGCGAAGGCCTCCCCGTCGAACGGCAGGAGGTCGTCGACGCCCTCGCCCACCCCGACGTACCGCACGGCGAGGCCAAGTTCCCGCGCGATCGGCACGACGATGCCGCCGCGGGCCGTTCCGTCCAGCTTTGCGAGGATGATGCCCGTGAGCCCGAGGGCCTCGTTGAAGAGCCTGGCCTGCGACATGGCGTTCTGGCCGGTGTTGGCGTCGATGACCAGCAGCACTTCGTCCGGCGGCCGCCCGAGACGCCTTTCGAGCACCCTGCGCGTCTTCCTGAGTTCCTCCATGAGGTTCCGCTGGGTGTGCAGACGTCCGGCGGTGTCGACGAGTAGGACGTCGATGTCCCGCGACAGGGCGGCCTCGAGCGCGTCGAACGCGACCGCCGCGGCGTCGCCGCCGGTCTGCCCGCCGACGAGATCGGCCCCGCTTCGCTCGGCCCAGATGGCCAGCTGCTCGACGGCCGCGGCCCGGAAAGTGTCCGAGGCAGCGAGGAGCACCGACTCGCCGTCGGCGCGGAACCGCGCCGCGAGCTTCCCGATGGTGGTCGTCTTTCCGGCCCCGTTGACGCCGACGACCATGACGACGCGCGGCTTCCCGGCCGCCACGCTCCCGCCGCCCCCGGCCGCCTCGCCGACGATCCGGACGAGCTCGTCGGCCAGAACGTCGCGCGCGGCGTCCACACCGCCCTTCTCGATCTCCGCGGCGTGCGCCTTGAGGTGGTTGGTCAGGTGCGCGGCGGCGTCGACACCGAGGTCCGCCTGGATGAGCGTCTCCTCGATGTCCATGAGGGCGTCCTCGTCCAGCGGTCGTCCGCCGGAGAGCGCGCCGGAGATGCCCTGAACAACGGCTTCGCGCGTCTTGCGAAGGCCCCTAAAGAGCCTCGAGAGTGACTTCTTCACGTGACGTGTCCTCGGCGGTCGCGACGGCGTCGAGGCGCACGGAGACGACCTTGGACACGCCGGACTCCTCCATGGTGATGCCGTACAGCCTGTCGCCCGCCTGCATCGTGCGCTTGTTGTGAGTGATGATGATGAACTGCGTCCGCGCCGAGAACTCCCTGAGCATCCGCACGAACCGTCCGACGTTGGCGTCGTCCAGCGGCGCGTCGACCTCGTCGAGGATGCAGAACGGCGAGGGCTTGACGAGGTAGATGGCGAAGAGGAGCGCGATGGCCGTGAGCGCCCTCTCGCCCCCGGACAGCAGACTCAGACGGCCCAACCGCTTCCCGCGCGGAGAGGCGACGATCTCGATGGGCGACTCGAGCGGGTCGTCGGGCTCGAGCAGCTTGAGGTCCGCCTCTCCTCCCTCGAACAGGCGCTGGAAGGTCGCGATGAAGTTCGAACGGATCTCCGTGAAGGTCTCGAGGAACATGTCCCTGGCGGTCCTGTTGATGCGTTCGATCGCCTCCCGGAGCGAGGCCTGGGAGCGTTCCAGGTCTTCGTGCTGCCCGCGCAGGAACTCGAGGCGCTTGCTCTCCTCGTCGTACTCGTCGAGCGCCAGGAGGTTCACTGGCCCCATGGAGCGGAGCCTGGCACGCAGGCGTTCGACCTCCTCGCGCGCCGCCTTCGCGTCGAACGGGGGTTCTCCCTCGGGCGTCTCGAAGTTGCCGAGGTCGCGGATGTCCACCGAGTACTCCTCGAGGATGCGCTCCCTGAGCGACTCGGCGCGCCCCCTGAGCTCCGTCTCGCGGATCTCGTGCTCGTGGAGCTCCTGCTGTCTCCGTTCCCTCGCCGTTCTCGCGTCACGAACGGTCGCCTCGAGCTCGTCGATGGCGCGTCTCAGCTCGCGCGCTTCCGCGCGCATGGCGTCCCGGTCTCTCTCGACGGCCGACTTCTCCGCGTTCAACTGCTCCAGCGCCCGTGCGTCCGCCTCGATCCTGCCTTCGAGCTCCGAGACGGTCCGCTGGTGTTCCGTCCGCTCGGACGTCTTCCTCTCGATGGCGGCGCGGGCGTTCCGGACGGACTCCTCCAGCCCGGCCTGCTCGTTCTTCACGGCCGTGAGCGCGGCGCGCGCCGAGGCCGCTTCGATCTCGGCCTGCTTCTCCTCCTCGGAGGCCTTCGCGCGTTCGCGCTCGACCGTTCTGAAGCGGCGCTCGAGCTCCTCGAGCTGTTCGCCGAGTTCGTCCTCTCCCCTCGAGAGCGAATCGAGCCGGCCGGCGAGTCCGTCGATCTCGGCGCGCGCCGTCTTCACCCTCTCCGCGAGAGCGTCCCTGCGCGACGCCAGTCCGGAGGCCTGTTCCGCGAGGTTCGTGCGGGCCAGCTCGAGCTCGGTCAGACGTCGCTTGACCTCCCACAGCTCACCGTCGGCCCGTTCCGCGGCCTCTTCGGCCGCACGGGCGGCGTCCGTCGTCTCGGTGAGTCGGCGGGCCGCCTCTCCCTCGCGGCGACGCGCGCTCGCGAGGTTCTCGGTCAGAGCGGTCACCTGGCGTTCGGCGGCCTCGAGGCGCTCGGCGCGACGAAGCAGCCCGGCCTCTTCTCCGCCGCGCGCGCGCCCGCCGGTGAGGAGCCCCGCGTGCGTCACGAGTTCGCCGGCGAGCGTGGCGAATGCGAGACCGTCGCCGTCGGACGCCAGTCGGATCGCAGTCTCCAGGTCGCGTACTACGACGACGCCCTCGAGCGCGAAACGCGGCAGCCTCTCGAGTCCCGGGTCGACCCTGACGAAATCCGTCGCGGCCCCGATCACGCCTTCCGCGCTCAGGACGTGTCCGGACACCGCCTCGGGGCCGAACCTCGAGAGCCTGTCGAGTGGGAGGAAGCTCGCTCTTCCGAGCCCGGCCTCCTCGAGGTGGCGCATCGCCCGGCGGGCGCTTCCGATGTCGTCGGTGACGATGCACTGCGCGGTGGCTCCGAGAGCGGCCTCGACCGCGGAGGCCTTCGAGGGATCGACCTCGAGCAGGTCCGCCACCGTTCCGCGGAGTCCCTCGATGCCGTGCGAGCGGTCCGAGAGCAGCGAACGTACGCCCTCCTCGAAGCCTCCGTATCCGTCCCGGATCTCGGTCAGGAGGTCCAGCTTGTGCCGGGCGCCCTCGAGCTCGCTCTCAAGCCGGGTCCGCTCCTCGCGGGCACTCGCGAGGGCGTCGCGGGACTTCTCGAGCTGCTCGTCCGCGGACCGGACCTCGGCGTGGGCCTGGGCGGCGGCTTCTCTCAGGCGACGCTCCTGTTCCAGCGTCTCGAGCGCCGTCCGCTCGCGGTCGGCCAGCGCGGCGCGCGTCTCGCTGAGATGCTGCTCGATCTCCACGTGTTCCGACATGAGGTCGTCGAGTCGCTTGCGGTAGCTCTCGAGCTCCCCCTTGAGTCCCGCGGAGCTCTCGAGCCCCTCGATCCTCGTCTGCTTCCGGCCCGCGAGCTGCTCTCGGAGCTTCCTGTACTCCTGCTCGATCGAGGCGGCGAGCCGCGCCCGCTCGGACAGCGCCGCGTCGCGCGTCTCCGAGCGCTCGGTGACCCCCGCGGCCTCTTCCTCGAGCTTCCTCGCCCTGGCCGCTGCTTCCTCGAGAACCCTGGAGAGCTCTTCGATCTCGCCCGCGAGCTCCTGGACGCGTCGAGCCGAGGAACTCCTGCGTTCCCGTGCGACGAGAAGGCCGTCGGCCAGCGTGCGAGCCCGCGACTCGAGCTCGGCCGCCTCGATCTCGAGCGACGCCAGCGCCTCCTCCTTGTCTGCCAGCGACACGCGGAGCGACGCCGCCGAATCCTCCGAGGAGCGGACCGAGCCGGCCGACTCGGCCAGCGACTCGCGGAGCGCACCCGCGGCGGCGGCCGCCTGCGAGCGCTCGTCCTCCCAGACGGAGAAGTCGCGCCTCGAGACGGCGAGTTCGAGCTCCTTGAGCTCGTCCGTGTAGTGCCTGTGCCTCCGCGCCTGGGCCAGCTGGCGCTTGAGAGAACGAACCTGCTTCTCGACCTCCGAGATGATATCGGTGACGCGCTGCATGTCGGTCTGCGTCGCCTCGAGCTTCGAGAGAGCCGAGCGCTTCCGGACCTTGTACTTCATGATCCCGGAAGCCTCCTCGAACATGAAGCGCCGGTGGCCCGTCGAGTCGGACAGGACCGAGTCGACCATCTTCCGCTCGATGAGCGAGTACGTTCTTGTGCCGACGCCCGTGTCGAGGAAGAGGTCCTTGATGTCGCGCAGACGGCAGGGCGTCTTGTTGATGGAGTACTCGCTCTCGCCGGAGCGGAAAACTCGGCGCCCGATGAGGACCTCGGAGTAGTCGGTCGGGAGATACCCCGCGGAGTTGTCTATCGCGAGCGTGACCTCCGCCATGCCCAGTCTCCGGCGCTTCTTCGTTCCGTTGAAGATGACGTCGGACATGCTGGAGCCGCGGAGCTCCGAGGGGCTCTGCTCACCGAGGACCCATCGGATGGCGTCCGCGACATTGGTCTTGCCGCACCCGTTCGGTCCCACGACGCAGGTGATCCCCGGACCGAACTCCAGCGACAGCTTATGGGCGAACGACTTGAAGCCGAAGACGTCGAGGCGTTTGAGGTGCATCAACCCTCCCGGGAGGCGTCGGACCGATATTCGACCCACGCTCCTTCGTATCCGAGTTCGTTCAATCTGTCAAGCGCAAGCCGCGCCGCCGCCAGCGTCGGGTATCCGCCGGGCAGCGCGAGCCGGTGCCAGATGCTCCCGTCCTCGAGCTCCGCGACCACGATCTCCGCGGGAATGCCGCGGCGCTCGACGCGCTCGGCCTCGAGCTCCGCGAGCTCGGCCCTCGAGTGTGAACTCATGTAGACGACGTAGCGACCGCCGGGTCCGACGAGCGATATCGGCTCATCACCAAGGTCATCGTCTGTCTGTTCCTGTGCAGCGGCGACCTGTTCCCGACGCTCACCGGCCGGCGTCGCTCCGGCGCCGTCGGGCCGCTCGCCGTCCACCGTCGGAGTCGTCACGCCGGCGCCGGGCGCCTCATCCGGCGTCGTCGCGGCGTCGCCCGTGGCGGCCTCCTCGGCCGGCTCCTCCTCCGCGTCCACGATGGTCCCGGTCTCGATGGCGCCCGTTCCGACGTCCGCGGTCCTCTGAGGGGGTTGCTCGCCTCCTGTCGGCGCGAGCGGGCCGTCGCTCAGGAGCCACCAGCCGACCGCCGCAGCGATGATGAGGATTGGGATGAGAATGCCGGCGCGGCTCCGTCTGCGGGGCCGGCGGCGGGGCGTCCTCGACGCGGTCATGAGGACCGGAGCTGCCTCGGGACGCGGCGGGACACCGGTCTCCTCCGTCGCCGGTCCTTCGTGCTCGCTCGCCTCCCCGGGAACGGGCTGCTTCCCGGCACTGAAACGGGCTTCGTCGTCCGGGACGGTCCCGCCGAACGGCGCAGGTCCCGACCGCGGCTCGGGGGCTCCGATCTCAGGTTCAGTCTCCGCCTCGGTCCAGGGTTCCACATCGGCTTCGACGGCGGCCGGCTCGCCCACTTCTTCGGCTTCGACGGGGGGCGGTTCGCGCTCGTCCTCGGCTTCCGAGAGGACCGGTTCGCGCTCGTCCTCGGCCGGCTCGCGTTCGTCCTCGGCCGGCTCGCGTTCCTCCACGACTCCGGCGGCCTGCTCTTCGCGCTCCTCCCCGGCTTCGCGCGGTTGCGCGCCCACCTCGCGCGGAGCGCCGGTCGGTCGCTGCGCCGTGAACTCGACAGCGGCCTCACGGGCTCCCGGGAGCGAGACCACGACCGCCGCGGCGTCCATCGTCCCCGCGACGGCGAGCCCCGCCCGGTCGGCGGCGTTCCTCACGTCCGCGACGGACGCTCCGGCGACGATGACGCCCGTGAGAGCGTGCGCCGCCGTGGGAACGTAGTCGGGCGGCAGGACGACGAGAACGAGGACGTCGTTGGCGAAGCTTCCGAGGACGCGCTCGATCTCGTCTCCGCCGAGCACGGCCTCGACCGATACGGGATACGAGCCGGCGGTCATGACGCTCACGCCTGACGCCAGCGTGCGGCGCGCGGCCAGCGACGTCGAGACTCCGAAGAGAGCCGCGTCCACGAGGCCCTCGTCGCCGTCCTCAGGAAGGGGTTTTCCCAGGACCGGCGAGACGACGCACCCGTCGACGACGACGGTCCGCCTCCCGCGGTCCGCGAACCAGACCGCCGCGTCCGCGGCGAGCTTGGCGGCGAGCGGCGTGTCGGCCGAGACGACGCCGATCCGCTGCCCGCCGTCCGGCGGGACGACGCTCCTGAGGGGCGCCACCCAGGCGGCCTCGGGTTCCGTTACAAGAGGTCTGACGAGGATGGGAGGTGCCGGAACGGCGGGGAGCTCAAGCTCCACCGCGGCGTCGAACGGGCCGCGTTCAACGAGCCCTTCGAGCTCCGTCGGTTCCGGGTCGGGATCCTTCCAGAGTCCGTGGTCGTTCACGATTCATTCACCGCCTTGATGATCGCGCCGAGGAGGACCTCGTCGTCCTGGGGCCTCACCGTTCTGAGATCGAGCACAAGTTCCTGTTCTCTGACCGTCGCCACGACCGGCGGGTCGCCCGCTCTGAGACGTTCCTCGACGAGGTCCACGCCGTCCCGGACCGCGACGGCGACTCCCCGACCGGGAAGAGCCGACTCCGGGGCGGCACCGCCCCCGACGCGCGACTCGACCGGCACCGTGTGTGCGCTCCCTTCTCCGAGCGCGTCGCCCAGCCGTCGCGCCAGTTCGTCGGCGCGACGCTCAAGTTGCTCAACGGGTGTCGTGATCATCGAGGGCACGGGCACCTCATCCAGTGCCGTCCCGTCCAGGTACGCCTCGAGCGTCGCCGAGAGCGCCGCCAGTGTGAGCTTCCCCGGACGGAGCGCCCGCATGAGCGGGTTCTCGCGCATGCGGGCGACAAAGTCCCTCCGCCCGACAGCGATGCCGCACTGGGGCCCGCCGAGGAGCTTGTCGCCGCTCATGGTCACGACGCCGGCGCCCGCCTCGACGCTCTCCCTGACCGTCGGCTCCCCCGGCAGGCCCAGCTCGTCGGCCTCCCCGATGAGCCCGCTGCCCAGGTCGTGAAGCACCGGAACGCCCGTACGCTCTCCCAGCGCAGCCAGCTCGGCGACCGAGACGGTTTCTACGAACCCCGTGATCGTATAGTTGCTCCAGTGCGCCTTCATCAGGCAGCCGGTCTGCTGTCGCACGGCCGAGGCGTAATCCTCGACGCGCGTACGGTTCGTCGTTCCGACCTCGACCATCCGCGCTCCCCCCCTGGCGAAGACCTCGGGCAGTCGGAACGAACCGCCGATCTCGATGAGCTCGCCGCGGGAGACGACGACCTCTCGTCCCGCCGCCAGCGTGTTGATGGCCAAAAGGACGGCGGCCGCGTTGTTGTTGACCACGATGGCGTCGCCGGCCCCGGTCAGCTCGACGAGCGCGTCCCTCACGAGGTCGTGGCGACTGCCGCGCTCGCCCGCTGCGAGGTCGTACTCGAGCGTCGAGTAACCCGACGCGGTCTCGACGAGGGCGTCGAGGGCTCTCTTCGAGAGCGGCGCGCGTCCCAGATTCGTGTGGACGATGATGCCGGTCGCGTTGATGACGGGAACGAGTCCGCGGAGGGTGGCCTGCCTGATGGCCGCCAGGGCCCTCTCGGTCACGCCTTCCCGGAGTTCCTCGTCGTCGCCGTCGGTGGGGCCGGCCGTCATGAGCCAGGGCGAAAGACAGGTCACCCAGGCCCGCCTCGAGACGCTGGAATCGCTGCACCAGGCCTACCTGACCAAGACCGGCCAGGCCCAG
>CAZQSB010000003.1:93586-106999 GCA_964596015.1 uncultured bacterium
TGGGGCCGGCCGTCATGAGCCGTTCCCGCTCGAGCGCGAGGGCGCGCCTCACCGCCTGCGCCGCCAGCGGGCGCGGCAGGACGTCGAAGAGCCCCTCTTCTTCGGCCCTTCTCAGCACTGCCTCGACCGACGGCAGGGCCTTGAGCCTGTTCGCAGGATCCATGGACGCTTCCGTCTTTGTTCGGGAACGGTCCGCCGTCGCGCGACGACGCGAACGCGGCTGCCGGACGGGCAATTGGTGGACCGGTCCGGCGGCTCAGGATATGCCCACCGGAAGGGAGGGTCAAGCGGGTTTTGCCCGCTCGCGGGGCTCACCGGAAAGTGAGCAGGACCCCATGCGCGCCGCACGACTTCGCAAGGCTGGGAGTGCAACGTGCGTCGTACCGAGGGACGCCGGCGCCCCACCGACCGCAGGGCCGTCCTGCAGACGGCGCGGCGAGGGTCTTGAAGCGCCTCATCTTGGCACGTCGATTGCACTTTGGCGCGGTCGGCGCAACAGAAGAAGAGCCTTGCAGGCAGGTTGCCGGAACGCGAGGGAGGTGAATCAGGACGGAACTGGTATTGCCGCCGGGCCGCCGTGCGCCGGCGAGTGTGTGAGCGGGGCCCCATGGAATCGGGCGGCCTCGATGGTTTCACGAGCATTTGCTATGGAGGTAGGACCATGCGCAGAGCGAGCTTTGTTCTCATGATCACGCTGCTGGTTCTCTTCGCCGCGGCGCCCGCGTTCGCGATGAAGGACGTCGCCACGTACACGACGGTCGTCGAGACGCAGAAGAGCCGCAGCCCGATCATCCTGTTCTTCGACGACGTCGAGAGCGGCGTGAACGGCTGGACGCACGTCGACAACACGGCGACCGCAACGCCGAAGTTCCATCTCGACACGTACTACGCCTACCAGGGATCGTACTCCTGGTGGTGCGGCGAGCTGAATGCGGGCTTCGCCGGCGGCGACGGCTACGGGAACGCCTGGGACCAGCGGCTCGAGATCCCCGCAACGGACGTTTCAGCGGCCTCCTACCCGGTGCTGACCTACGCCTTCCGCCACGACTCTGAGCCCGGCTTCGACTTCACGTATGTTCAGGCCGAGTCGAACGGCGTCTACGTCGACCTGAACCGCGGTTACGACGGCTCGAGCGGCGGCTGGCAGGACATCGGCGCATACGGGTTCGTGCTCGCGCCGTACGACAATCCGGTCACCGCGCGCTTCCGCTTCGTCTCCGACGGCGCCTGGTCCGATGCGGACGGCCTCTACGATTCGGACGGCGGGGCGTTCATGGTCGACAACATCAAGATCTTCGACTTCTACGGCGGCTCCACGTACTTCTACGATGACGGCGAGACGGGCGGGCTCTGCACACCGTCCATCCCCTCGTCCGCGGGCGACTGGTGGCACATCACGTCGCGCGCGTGCCCGGCCTACTCCGACCCGCACTGCTGGTGGTGCGGCGACCCCGCCGACACGACGCTCATTCCGCCGAACCTCGACAACTCACTGATCTCTCCTGCGGTCAACATCGCGGGAAGCTCGGTCTGCACGCTGAGGTTCCTGCTCCACGCCGAGGTGCCGACGGTCGACGACGACTACTGGACCGAGGAGGTCACGGTCGACGGCGGCGCCACCTGGACCATGACGGGTGCCTGGTGGGGCGACTTCGGTCAGTGCGACGGCTGGGGCACGAGCGGCATCAACGGTACCGATCTCTCGCCGCTCCTTCCCGGAACGTCCTTCCAGTTCCGCCTGTCCTTCTACACGACCGACAACGGCTGCGGCCCGGGTGCGGCCGGCGGCGCGGGCATCATGCTGGACGATATCTGGCTCGAGGACTGGACGGGATCGCCCGTCGAGGAGACGACCTGGGGCGCGGTCAAGTCGATGTTCAGGTAGGACCGACGGCGTCCGACGACTACTGCAAGCCAGCGGGGCGGCCCTGATCGGGCCGCCCCGTTTCTCTTGTCCGCCGCAGCGTGGCTCGTCGCCGTCCCCCGGCCCCCGGGGCTTCCGCCTCATCCCTCGTGAAGGCGTTCCCGCGCTAGAGGTAGCGCCACACGATGTAGACGCTCGTGAGCACGAGGCAGATGGCCGTGACCGGGACGCCTGCCGAGGCGAACGCTCTGAAGTTCAGCGGTTCGCGCTCCTTGTGGGAAAGCCCCACGACCGCGATGTTCGACGCCGCACCCACGACCGTCGCGTTCCCTCCGAGACAGGCTCCGGCGGCGAGGGCCCACCAGAAGGCGGGCGCGACGTCGGGCATGCCGGCGTTGGACATGTGATTCACGACGACCTGGACCAGCGGAATGAGCACGGTGACCGTGGGCACGGCCGACAGGAACGCGCTCACGATGGCCGTGAGCCACAAGAGCAGGACCACCAGCACGGTCGGGCTGTCGGATAGGGCCATGAACCGTGTGGCGAGGAAGCCGACGACACCGACCTTTTCGAGCGCGCCGACCAGCACGAACAGGCCGATGAAGAAGAAGAGCACGGTCCACTCGACCTCGACCAGAAGCTCCTCGGGGTCGATCCTGGTCACGATGAGCAGGAGCGCCGCGCCCGCCAGAGCGACCGTCGCCGGTTCAAGACCCATCTGGTGGTGCAGCAGGAAGCCGACCAGCACGAGCCCGAGCACCAGCAGGCACTTCCTCAGAAGCTTCGGGTCCTTGATGGCAGAGCGCGCGTCCATCGCGTCAAGCGCCTTGAGCTTCTCCTCGCTGGGCCTCGCAAGGAACTCGCCTCTCTCACGGTATCGAAGGTAGAAGAGAACGGCGACGAAGCAGACGACCGCGATCGGTCCGAGGTTCAGCAGGAAGTCCAGGAATGAGAGGCTTCCCCCGTGCGGCGGGACCACCGCTCGACTTCCGACGAGGATGTTCGGGGGGTCGCCGATGAGGGTCGCCATCCCCCCGATGTTCGCCATCATGATCTCCATGATGAGGAACGGGACGGCGCTCTTGCCGATGAAGTCGGAGATCAGGTAGATGACCGGGACGATCATCAGTACCGTCGTGACGTTGTCGATGAACGCGGAGGCCACGGCCGTGACGACCGCGAAGCCGGCGTAGATGATGAAGATGCGTCCTCGGCCCCACTTGGCGACCATGAGCGCCATGGAGCGGAAAGCGCCCGTCCGCTTGAGGGCCGCCACGATGATCATCATGCCCACGAGAAGACCCAGGGTGTTGAAGTCGACGAAATCGACCGCCTCTTCCTGGGTGAACGAAAGCCCCGGCACGAGCAGAACTGCCAGGGCTCCCGCCAGGGCGATCGTCGTTCGGTGGATCCTCTCTGTGACGATGAAGAAGTACGTGACGACGAAAATGGCCGTCACGATACCGACCTGGAGCATCCAGTCCTCTCAAGCGGCCGGTCGCTACTCGGTCTCGAGCACGTCCGACTCGTCGAACGGCGGACTCTCGGATTCCATGTTCTCGAGCATCCAGCGCGCTGATTTCGCCAGTTCGGAGTCGGGGTACCGTTCGAGCATGCGCTCGAAGGCGTTCCTGGCGGCCGGGTAGTTCTGAAGCTCCTCGGCCTGGATGAACCCGACCATGAACTGGGCCTCGGCGGCGTGCTCGCTCTCAGGGTAGTTGAAGACCAGTTCCGAGTAGAAGTTCAGTCGCTCGATCGGGTCTTCCGCCTCCTGCGCCAGCGTGAAGAGCTCCTCCTCCGTCCTGGGTCTCTGTCGGAAGTGCTCCTCGTTCACGGTGGCGCGGTAGCGGTCCTTGTACTCCTCGAGCATCCTGTCGTAGCGCTCGCGGGCCGCTGCGGGCCTGAGGCTGTTGACGATCTGTTCCCGGACCTCTTCCAGAGGCTTCTTTCCCGCTTCGGTCTTCTCCTCGATCCTGAAGAGGTGCCAGCCCTTGCTGGAGCGCATGACGTCCGTGATCTCTCCGACCTTCCAATCGAAGAGGGTGTCCACGAAGTCGGCGTCCATGCCGAGCGTGGGGACCCCGTTGCCGCGCGACACGGGCGACATCAGACCACCGGCGCCCTTGGTAGCCGTGTCGATCGAGACGGCGCGGGCGATCTCCGCGAAGCCTTCGCCCGCGAGCACGCGCCGCCGCGCGGCTTCTGCGGCAGCCCTGCTCGAGGTCATGATGTGCCGGAACTGGATACGCGCCGGCCGCTGGAAGAGCTCGTCGTGCTCCTCGTAGTAGGCGACGACCTCCTCTTCGGGGATCTCGACCTCGCCTTCGATCCGCTCGCTGTAGAACTTCTGGATCATCGTGCGGCGTTCCACGGCCTCGACGGTTCGCCTGACCTCGGGATCGTCCTCGTACCCGGCGTCCTTGGCCGCCTGGTAGATGACCTCCTCTTCGACCAGTCTGTCGAGGAAGGCGAGCATGCCCTCGGGTCCGGAGAACTGCTGGCGAGCGAACGGCGGCAGCTCCTCCAGCCGTCTGCGGAATTCCAGCTCGGTGATCTCGCTGCTTCCCACACGGGCGAGCACCGCGCCCTCTTCTTCCGCGCCGCACCCCGTCATCGCGATGACCACCGCGGCGGAGACGATGACGAGGAGGATGACAGAACGTGTTCTCATAGCCCCTCCGGTGTTGTGCTCTGGTCGAACGCTCTACGTGACGCACGGCGTCGGCATCGCGCGAGCGCGTTGCCGCCACGGTCCGGGGTCACTCCCGGATCACCCAGACCTTGACCTCGCCGCGGACGTCCTTGAAGAGCTCGATCTCGACCGGGTAGACGCCCAGCATCTTGATGTGCTCGTCCATCAGGACGTGAGTCGGCTCGACCTCGATGCCCTGGTCGGCGAGAGACTGGGCGACGTCCCGGGGGCCGACCGACCCGTACAGCTTGTCTCCCTCGTCGGCCTGCACGCGGATGGTGCAGGAGACGCCGCTCAGACGCTCCGCGAGCCGCTCGGCCGCGGCCTTGTCGCGCCTGACCTTCGCCTCTTCCTTCCTGAGCCTCGTCTCGAGCTTCGAGAGGTTCGTCTTCGTGGCCAGGAGGGCCTTGCCGCTCGGGATGAGGTAGTTCCTCCCGTACCCGTCCTTGACCGTCACGAGCTCTCCCCTCGCTCCGAGCCGGGGGATGTCCTCCGTCAGAATGACCTTCATGGTGCTTCCCTCGTCTTGTGGTTTTCCCCGGGTGTCTCTAGCCGTGGCGGTAGTGCTTGCCCGCGTACGGCAGGAGCGCGATGTGACGCGCGCGCTTGACGGCGTGAGCGAGCTGGCGCTGATGTCTCGCGCAGGTGCCGGTCACGCGGCGCGGGATGATCTTCCCCTGCTCCGTGATGAAGCGCATCAGGCGCTTTTCGTCCTTGTAGTCGATCTTCTCGATCTTGTCCTGGCAGAAGCGGCAGACCTTTCCGCCGCGGGTTCGACGTGGCATGTTCTTCCTCCGGTCGACCTGTCAGTCGGTCTCCTCGTCCTTGACGATGATCATATGTCTCAGAATGTTGTCGTCGAGACGGAACAGACGCTCCATGGTCTCGATGCCGCCGGGTTCCGACTCGAACGTCAGGAACGTGTAGTGCCCGTCGCGCTGGTCCTTGATCTCGTAGGCCAGACGGCGCTTGCCCCACCGGTCCCATTCGCCGGGCGTCCCTCCGGCCTCGCTGATGGTCTTCTCGACCTGCTCTATCGCGGCGTCGAGCGCCGCGTCCTCCAGCGCGGGGACGAAGATGAACGTCCCCTCGTACTTCCGTGCCATGACGGCCTCCTCTCGGTCTTTTCCCGGCCCCGGGGCGTCGCCCGAGGCGAGGAGTCTTCTTCCCCGGACGGCTTCGGCCCGGGGCGCGAACAACGACGTTCTCGTTCGGGGAGTCGCTCTCAGTTGAACCTGACGAGCATGACGTCCCCGTCCTGGATCTCGTAGTCCCTGCCTTCGGTCCGCACCTCGCCGCGCTCGCGCGCTGCGTGCATCGAGCCGGCCTCGACGAGGTTCTCAAAGGGCACGATCTCCGCCCGGATGAACCCGTCGGCCATGTCCGTGTGGATCGTCCCCGCCGCTTCCAGGGCCGTGGCGCCGCCGCGCGCGGTCCAGGCCCTGACCTCTTTCCCCTTGATGGTGAAGAAGGTCACAAGCTCCAGCAGGCGGTAGCCCGCGCGAATGAGCCGCGGGAGCCCCGCCTCCGAGAGCCCCCAGCCGGAGACGAACTCGTTCCGGTCGCCATCAGGCAGCGAGGCCAGCTCCGCCTCGAGCGACGCCGCGAGCGGCACGACCTTCCAGCGCGGCTCTCCGGTCGCCGAGGCCAGCCGCTCGGCCCAGCGCCCGCTCTCCTCGAGCTGGTCCTCTCCGATGTTGGCGACGAAGAGCATCTCCTTGTCGGTCAGGAAACGATACGTCTCGAGGCGTTCCCTGTCCGCGTCCGAGAGCCCGGCGTCCCTGATACGTACCCCCGAGTCGAGGGCGTCGCGCGCTCTCTCGAGAGAGGCCGCGAGCTCACCGGCGGCCTTGTCGCCTCGACCGGCGTCCTTCGCGGCCTTCTCGAGGTTCCTCTCGGCCGTCTCAAGGTCGGCGAGCTTGAGCTCGGTCTCGATGATGTCGATGTCCCGTTCCGGGTCGGTCCCTCCCTCGACGTGCGCCACCGACTGGTCCTCGAAGCACCGGACCACGTGCGCGACCGCGTCGACGTCGCGGATATTGGCCAGGAAGCGGTTCCCGAGTCCCTCTCCCAGGTTCGCACCCCGCACCAGGCCGGCGATGTCCACGAACCGCACCGACGTCGGCGTGAGCTTCTCGGGCTCGAGGAGCTCCCCGAGCCTCGTCAGTCGTTCGTCCGGCACCGGCACGACGCCCACGTTGGCCTCGACGGTGCAGAACGGGTAGTTGCTGCAGGCGACGGCGGTCCCGGCGAGGGCGTTGAAGAGCGTCGACTTCCCCACGTTCGGAAGTCCGATGATGCCCAGCGCCAGTGCCACGGGATCCCCCCGGACCTCTCGGCCGTCGCTACCTCACGAAGAGCGGCGCCAGTACGAGGGCGATGACCGACATGAGCTTGATCAGAATGTTGATCGACGGGCCGACGGTGTCCTTCAGAGGATCGCCGACCGTGTCTCCGACAACCGCCGCCTTGTGGGCGTCGGAACCCTTCCCGCCGAAGTGGCCCTCCTCGATGTACTTCTTCGCGTTGTCCATCGCTCCGCCGGAGTTCGCCGTCTGGATCCCCAGGACGACGCCCGTCACGACAGAGCCGACGAGCAGCCCCGCCAGGGTGTGCTTGTCGTAGAAGCCGACGACGACCGGTACGATGATGGCCAGAAGGCCCGGTCGGAGCATGCCCCGGATGGCGCCCTTCGTGCTGATGTCGACGCAGGTGGCCGAATCGGGCATGACCTCGCCCTGCAGGAGTCCCGGGATCTCCCGGAACTGGCGGCGGACTTCGTCGATCATCTTGAAGGCGACCTCTGATACCGCCTGGAAGAGCATCGACGAGAAGAAGAACGGCAGCATGCCGCCGATGAGAAGACCCGCCATGACCTTCGGGCTCGAGAGGTCCGCCACCGTGATGCCGGCAGAGACCATGTAGGCCGAGAGAAGACCGATGGCGGCGAATGCGGCCGAGCCGATGGCGAACCCCTTGCCGATGGCCGCCGTCGTGTTTCCGACGGCGTCCAGGTTGTCCGTGATCTCGCGGACCGAGGGGTCGAGTCCGGCCATCTCGGCGATGCCGCCCGCGTTGTCGGCGACGGGTCCGTAGGAGTCGACCGCAACGACCATTCCGGTCGTGGCCAGCATCCCGAAGGCCGCCATGGCGATGCCGTACATCCCGGCGAAGTGGTGCGCCACAACGATGGCGATGCCGATGACGAGAACCGGGACGGCCGTGCTCTCCATGCCGACGGCCGTGCCGCTCGTCACAGTGATCGCGGGTCCCGTCTGCGAGGACTCCGCGATCTTTCTGACCGGTCTGTACCTCGAGCTGGTGAAGTACTCGCTGACGAAGCCGACGATGACGCCGCTGGCGATACCGGCCAGCGTCGCGTAGAAGGGGCCCATCACACCGTATTCGTTGCCGCCGATGCTGAAAGACGTTCCCATGCCGCGGATGATGAAGAAACTCGCGGCCGCCGTGAGCCCCGCGGCGACGTACGTGCCGCCCATCAGCGCTCCCTGCGGGTTCTTCCGGCCGACGGCCTTGACGAAGAGGATGCCGAGGATAGAGGCGATGATGCCCGCCGCGGCGATCGTCAGGGGAAGCGCCATGAGCTGCTCGGACACCGCGGCCCCGGCAACGAGCGCGGCGGCGAGCGCCATGCTGGCGATGATCGACTCGACGTATGATTCGAGAAGGTCGGCCCCGAGACCCGCCACGTCGCCGACGTTGTCGCCGACGTTGTCCGCGATGACCGCCGGGTTCCGCGGGTCGTCCTCGGGAATGCCGGCCTCCACCTTGCCGACGAGGTCGGCGCCCATGTCGGCGCCCTTCGTGAAGAGTCCGCCGCCCGAGCGCGCGAACAGCGCGACAAGGCTCGCGCCCATGGCGTATCCATTGACGATGACCGGCTCGCGGAACACGAAGTAGACGACGGCGAGACCCAGAAGCGCGAGACTGGAGACGCTCATGCCCATGACCGCTCCGGCCGAGATGGCGACGCCCAGGGCTCCCTTGACGCCGCCCTGGCGCGCGGCCTCTGTCGTCCGGGCGTTCGCCTTCGTCGCGATGCTCATCCCGATGTAGCCGGCCAGCGCGGAGACCACCGCGCCGACTATGAAGGTGATCGACGTTCTCCAGCCGAGAGGGAGATCGGGGCGTCCCGTGAGAACAGGCGCGAGCGCGATGAACGCCGCGATGATCAGCACCAGCACGGAGACGTAGGAGTACTCGCGCCTGAGGAACGCGCGCGCCCCCTCCTGGATGGACGACGAGATGCGCACCATCAGCTCGTTCCCCGGATCCCGCCTCAGGACCTCCCAGACGAGATAGCCGACGAATCCGAGACCGACGATGCCGGCCGCGAAGGGTACCGCGACCTGTCCCATGTGACCTCCTAGGCGTCAGGCTCCGGTTCCGAACCTGCCCTCCGGTTGTGCCAGCTCATGGCCCGCTCGAGGCCTTCCGTCATCGCGCATCGGACGGCCTCGCACGCCCGCCGGACCATCTCCTCGACCTCGCTCTCCTCGTCTTCCCGGAACGGCGCGAGGACGTAGTCCGCGAGGTCGACGTCGTCCGGCGGTTCTCCGACCCCGAGTCTCAGACGGGCGAAGGAAGTCGTTCCCAGACATTCGATGACGGAAGCCAGCCCGTTGTGCCCTCCGTCGGTCCCCGAGGGACGAAGTCTGATCCTCCCGAGGTCGAGGTTCACGTCATCGCAGATGACGAGGAGCTCGGACGGCTCTGCGTCCGCCTCCTCGAGGGCCGCGACCACGGCCCGACCGCTCTCGTTCATGTAGACAAGCGGGAGGACGAGGTCGACTCTCCTCCCGCCTATCCGGGTTCTCGTTCTCTGGTAGTCGCCTCGTCCCGACGCGAAACGCGACCTGGTGCTGCGCGCCAGTTCCTCGACGACCAGGCGCCCCGCGTTGTGTCTCGTGCCGACGTAGCGTTCCCCGGGATTTCCGAGGCCGACAATGACCATCGTCTAGGAAGCGGCCTCTTCCTCGGCCTCTTCGCTCTCGGCTCTCTTCTCGCCTTCGGCGCCCTCCCCGCCCTCCGGCGGCGCTTCGCCCTCGGCGAGCGCGGCCTCGGCGGCCTCCTCCTCCGGCTCCCGGAAGATGGTCGGCTGGAGCACCTCGACGACCGGCCGATCCAGGTTGTCGAGAAGCTCGACATCGGGGACCGACAGGTCGGAGACGTGGATCGCGTTCCTCGCCTCGAGCGTCGTGATGTCGACCTCGATGTGCTCCGGAATGTCCTTCGGGAGGCACCGGACCTCGAGCTCGCGCATCGTGTGGTCGAGTATGCCGCGTCCCTCCTTCACGGCCGGCGACTCGCCGACGAGGACGACGGGGATGTGCATCGTGATAGGTCTGTTCTCTGAGATGCGCTGAAGGTCGACGTGGAGGACGTCGCGCGAAACGGGATCGCGTTCCATGTCCCTGACGACCGCCCGGGTCGTGCCGCTCTCTCCGTCCACTCCAAGCTGGATGATCACGTTCCTTCCGAACGGCGTCGAGAGGGCCGTCCGGAGCTCGCGGACGTCGATGACGAGCGGAATGTTGTCCTGCTTCTCGCCGTAGAGAATGGCGGGTATCATGCCGTCTTCGCGCAGGCGCTTCGCGGCCTGCTTCCCCGTGGTCGTCCTCCTGCGGACGGACAGTGTCACTGTTGCCATGCGGTGTCTCCGGTTCCCTTCGTGTCAGTGGCCTCGCGAGTCCGAGCCGGGCCCCCGTCGGGCCCGTGCCGGTCCTAGATGAAGAGCGAGCTCACGGACCGCTCTCCGTGGATTCTGTCGATCGCCTCTCCGAGGAGCTCGGCGACGGACAGCTCGATCACCTTGTCGCCGACCCGTTCGCCGTGGTTGATGGTGTTCGTCACGACGATCTCCTCTATCTCGGAGTCCGCGAGCCTCGAGACCGCCTCGTCCGAGAAGAGCGCGTGTGTCGCCCCCGCCGTGATGCGCTTCGCGCCGAGCTTCCTGATGGCGGCGGCTCCCTGGATCATGGAGTTCCCGGTGTTGATGATGTCGTCGACCATGATGACGTGCTTGTCCTCGACCTCGCCGACGACGTTCATCACCTCGGTCGCGTCGGGTCTGGGACGCCGCTTGTCCACGAAGCCCAGGGAGGCTCCGAGACGTTTCGCGAACGCGCGTCCCATCTTGATGCTGCCGACGTCGGGAGCCATGATGACGAGGTCTCCCGACGCGTGTTTATCGAAGTACCTGAGGAGGACCGGCGCCGCGTAGATGTGGTCGAGCGGGATGTCGAAGAACCCCTGGATCTGCGACGCGTGAAGGTCCATCGTCAAGAGCCGGTTCGCCCCGGCCGTCGTCAGGAGGTTCGCCACGAGCTTCGCCGTGATCGGGACCCGCGGCCGGTCCTTCCTGTCCTGCCTCGCGTAGCCGAAATACGGGATGACCGCCGTGATCCGCCGCGCCGACGCGCGCTTCAGCGCGTCGATCATGACCAGAAGCTCGAGCAGGTTCTCCGCCGGCGGGTTCGTCGGTTGGATGACGAACGCGTCCACTCCGCGGACGTTCTCGGCGATGCTCACGCGTATCTCGCCGTCCGAGAACCTCCCCACGAGAGCGTCGCCGAGCTTGAGGTCGAGGTATCCGGCGATCTCGCGGGCCAGCGCGTTGTTGGCGTTCCCGCTGAAGAGCATGATGTCATTCGGCATCGGTCGTCTCCGTCTGTCGGGGGTCCTCGCGCGGTCCCTCCTGGTCCCGACCCCGTGGCCTGTCGTCTGGCTGGGGCGGGAGGATTCGAACCTCCGATGCGGGATCCAAAGTCCCGTGTCTTGCCACTTGACGACGCCCCAGTCTCGAACTAGTCGGACCAGTCGTCGGCGTGCACCAGCTGCGCGTCGGAGAGCGCCTCTCCGGAAGAGACGAGATCAAGCTGCCGCTGGTACTCGCCGAGGACGGCTTCCTCGATCATCTGCCTCGTCTCGTTGTTGATCGGATGCGCGATGTCCCGGAACTCCCCGTCCTTCCTTCGTCGGCTCGGCATTGCGACGAAGAGCCCGGTGTTCCCTTCGATCACCTTGAGACCACGCACGACGAACGCGTTGTCGAAGGTGATGCTGACGAAGGCCTTCAACCGGTCCTCGTCACGCAGCGTCAGCCTGACCTCAGTGATCTCCATGCGTCTCACCGCCCTCAGCCTGGAACAAGGGACTAGAAGACCGACCGGCCGCTGCTGCGATGAACCGCGCTTCCTCTCCTGCGCGGTCCGCTCAAGGAGTCGAGATGCTGTACCCGACGTCGATCGGCACTGTGACGTATGTGGTGTGGCCGCGTTCCCTCAGGCGCGACGCTCCGGCGCGCGCGTCTTCCTCCTTCTCGTAGATTCCCAGAACCGTCGGGCCGCTCCCCGACATGACGGCGCCGAGCGCGCCCGCCCTGAGAAGCTCGCTCTTGACCGCGCTCACGCGCGGACACAATGATACGACTCCAGGCTCGAGATCGTTCCGGAGCGCTCTCGCGAGCGCCCGGAGGTCCCCTTCCCGGATAGCTGAACAAATGAGTCTAATGAACCCCGCATCATCTGTCAACCCGATTCTGACCCGCCCGTAGGCCTCCGCGGCCCGCACGGGCGTCTCCGGAGCCACGATCACGAAGAACCCACGATCGAGCCGCGGGAGCGGCTCGAGCAGCTCCCCGCGTCCGGTTCCCAGCGCCGTGCCGCCCGTGAGGAAGAACGGGACGTCCGAACCGACCTCGAGACACACATCCGCCAGCGTCCCGTCATCCACGTCGAGTCCGAAGAGCGCCCTGGCGCCCGCGAGGGCCGCGGCCGCGTCGGAGCTCCCTCCCCCGAGCCCCGCCGCCACGGGGATCCGCTTTCTGAGAGACACCCTGACCCCCGGGAAGCCGGTCCTGGACCGGAGTCTCCCGAGCGCGACGACGATGAGATTGTCGGGCCCGTCGCTCACGGTCAGGCCGCCGACCGAGAGACTGTCGCTCTCCTCGTCGGCGGCTTCCATGACGAGCGTGTCGGCCAGCGAGATGGACTGGAAGACGGTTTCGATGTCGTGGTACCCGTCGTCGCGGGCGTCACCGACAGCGAGGCCGAGATTCACCTTGGCGTGCGCTTCGACGGCGATCCTGACCGGTTCCGGCATGGGGGTACCTCGGAGAGCCCTTTGAAGCGGGCCGCGGTGTTCGAGAAGGCGCGCCGGACGCGGCTAGCGGGGATAGATGACGAGAACGACGGCGGCGAGCCAGAGCGCGATGTTGATGGCGAGCGGCGCGTCCCTGACAAGTGAGCGCGCCGGCTGGCCTCCCTTGTCGCGGCCGTACACGAGGTAGAGATAGCGGAGCACACCGTACACCACGAACGGCACGGTGTAGACGAGCCTGGCGCTCCCGACCTTCTGCACGGTGCCCGGCCAGATGGTGTAGATCGCGTACGACACGACCGTCGAAGCGGTCACCACGCCCATCAGAGCGTCTATGAGAGGCTGGGGGTAGTGCTCGAGGACGCTCCGGTGGCGCTGGGCGTCGTTTCCGAGCACCCGCACCTCGTGACGCCGCTTGGCCAGTCCCAGAAAGAGCGCGAGGAAGAAGGTGCAGACGAGAAGCCACGGCGAGAGCTGGATGAACGGGCGCTCCGGCGTGAGGACCTCGACGCTGCCGACCGCCCGGAGCACGAAGCCCACGGCGATCGCCATCACGTCGAGGATCACCATGTGGCGGAGCGCGACGCTGTAGAGCACGTTGAGAGCCAGGTAGGTCGTCGCGACGTGTCCGAAGAGCGGATTGACGCGATAGGCGACCGCCAGACCTCCCGCCGCAGCCACGGCGCCCACCGCCGCGGCGACCGGCACAGGGAGGCGACCCGACGCGATGGGG
>CAZQSB010000004.1:0-16362 GCA_964596015.1 uncultured bacterium
ACGTGGGCCGATCCGCGGCGTGAGTGGGCATCCCGGACACCGACTCCCGCCACCAGAGCCAAGGAGACGTCATGGCGGAAGAGAAGTGCATGAACCGAGGGTTTGTCGTGATCAGCGCGCTGGTCATCCAGCTGTGTCTGGGCGCGATCTACGCATGGAGTGTCTTCACGCCTCAGCTGAGACTGCCGGTCGCCGAGGGCGGATTCGGGTTCTCGGCAACGCAGACGCAGGCCGTCTTCGCCGTCGGACTCGCGACGTTCGCCATCGTGATGGTGCTGGCCGGGCGATGGCAGGCCAAGGTCGGCCCCCGTATCGTGGCACTGGTGGGCGGCATCACGCTCGGCGCCGGCTACATCCTCGCTAAGTTCTTCGGCGCGTCGTTCGCGGGGCAGGTCATCTGCATCGGCCTCATCGGCGGCGCCGGAATCGGTCTGGCGTACGTCTGTCCGATCGCCTGCGGGATGAAGTGGTTCCCCGACAAGAAGGGGATGATCACCGGGCTCGCAGTCGCCGGCTTCGGATTCGGAGCGCTCATCTGGATCAAGCTCGCCGGTTCGTGGGGCGGTCTCATCCAGTCGATGGGTGTCCTGAACGTCTTCGGGCTCTACGGTGTCATCTTCCTGGTGGCCATATCGCTTGCCAGCCTCGCGATGGTCAACCCGCCGAAGGGATGGTGCCCCGCGGGCTACATTCCGCCGGCGCCCGGGGGCGACAAGAAGAAGGGCATCAGCGGCATCGAGATGGAACCCGGCCGGATGCTCAGGACGCCGCAGTTCTACCTGCTGTGGATCGTCTTCATCTTCAGCGGCATGGCCGGCCTGATGACAATCGGGATCATCAAGCTCTTCGGCATCGACGCGCTGCAGGCCAACGGGATGAGCGTGGTCGAGGCCAGCGCGATCGCTGGAACGGCGATGGCGGTCTTCTACTCCCTCGCCAACGGTATCGGCCGCATCGTATGGGGCACGCTGAGCGACCGCCTCGGCCGGAAGAAGTCCATCTTCCTCATGACGGCCACGCAGGGCGTCATGATGCTGGTCTTCTACTACATGGGCGGAACGCCGTGGCTTCTGTACCTCGGCGCCGCTATCATCGGCTTCAACTTCGGCGGGAACTTCTCGCTCTTCCCCACGGCGACCGCGGACTTCTTCGGCCCGCAGCACGTGGGGCAGAACTACGGGTGGATGTTCACGGCGTATGGAGTCGGCGGCATCGTGGGACCGATCATGGCAGGCATGTTCAGAGACCGCGGGGCTGAGGCGGGAGACCTCGCAGCCTGGCTCCCGGCCTTCATCATCAGCGGCATTCTCTGTCTGGTCGCCGCAGGCATCACGATGGCGACCCGACCGCCCGCCTCGGAGTAGCGCAGGAGCCCGGTCGGAGCCTCCAGGCAGGGCACGGCACGCAGGCCCGCGGTGACGCGCCACTTCGGCGCGCTGCCGCGGGCTTCGTCGTGCTTGGCGCGGGCTTCGTCGTGCTTGGCGGGGGAGTGAGGCGGTGATAGACTGCCGCCCCGTGAACGCCCGCGGAACCGCATCCTGGAGGAGCGTATGCCCGAGCTGCCGAGAAGAGCCGCCTCCGTCTGCCTCGCTCCGCTTCTTTTCGTCCTCGTCTCCTGCGCCGCCGACTCCGCCTCGGGTCCGGACGACCCGTTCGCCGACATCGTCGAGACCGATCGGGACAGTCTGGGGTTCTACCTCGAGTATCCGGACGTGCACGAACTGGCCGTCGACCTCGGCGTCGCCGTCGTGAACCTCGACGACCCGGGAACCTACTTCGCGTTCTACTTTCCGCCCGGATTCGAGTCTCAGCGAGAACGCCGCGTGCTCGTGATGCTCCACGGAAGCGACGGCGTCGCGTACCGGAGCTTGCTTCGGATGTCGGGACTGGCCGAGGACGAGGGGTTCGGCGTCTGCGCCATCCAGTGGGGCTGGCCGCCGACGTGGGACGAAGACTACGTCTATCTCGACCCGGACGAGACGCACGAGATCATCGCGACCGCGCTCGACTACCTCGCGCACGAGTATGGTGTCGACGAGCACCTTTCCGGGTGGGACGGTTTCAGCATCGCCTCGACCCGCTGCGCCGTCCATGCCCACCTCGACCGCCACACCGGTACTGACTACTTCTCCTTCTTCATGGCCGTTTCGGGCGGCTGCACGGCGACCTACCCGCCGATGGAGGAACTCCTCGACGGAGCGTACGGGCCCGAGCCGATCGCCGACAGCCGCTTTTACATGTGGTGCGGCACGGCCGACCTCGACAGCCTGCGCTGCGCGTCGCTCGGCTTCTGCTCGACGCTCGTTGAGTCCTTGGGCGGCGTCATCGAGCAGTTCGACGTCGCGCCGGACATGGAGCACGCGGACTACTACCTCGAGACGGGCCTCGATTACCGGGAGACCGCGGTGGCGCTCTGGAAGAGCATGCCCGCCGCAGGGGAGTAGTTCCGCAGGCGGCCGTGGCGATTCGAGGCTTTGCTTGACGTCCCGGAGGTATTAGACTTATAGTCAAGGAGGACGTCATGGCCCGCCGCGTGCGCCGTGTGTTCAGTCGCCGTTCTCGCTGTACCCTCGTGGCTTCATCGCTTCTGGCGATGGCCATCCTGGCGTTCTCCGACATGTCGGGCCCGGACGGGTCCGCCATCGCATCGACCAGACAGGGCGCGTCGTCTGCCGAAGAGTCCGGCATCTTGCGCGACAGCTTCCGCGCGGTAGGCGGCGTGCCCGTTTCTTCTCCACGCGAGTCGTACTTCTCCACAGAGCTCCTCCAACCCCGCATCGGCCAGCCGGTCCTGAGAGAGGACGGGGAGACCTTCGTCGCACATCTGGCGCTGGAGGGCCCGTACGACGCCGGGCAGGTCTCCGGGCGGCTCACCGCGCCCGACGGCGTGACCTACCCCCTCACGACCGTCTCCGTGACGCCCCGCACCGTCGCCGGGAGCGACCTCGAGGTCATGCTCCATCCGACGGCGCTCGGGACGGTCCAGGAAGTCGTTTTCGAACTTCCGCCGGGCACGCCCGCGGACCTCTACGGCATCGAGATCGACATGGAAGGAACCATGTACGAGTCGGTGTCCGCCGTGCGGGTCTACGACGCATACCCGTTGAGCTGGGGTTTCATCCAGATCACCGACACGCACGTGGGGTACAGCGGCGCGCTCTCGCGACTTGAGTCCCTCGTGACGGAAGCGAACTTCCTGGATCCGGAGCTGGTCGTCGTCACCGGCGACCTCTGCGAGCATCAGAATCCGGGAACGGATTGGCCGCAGCAGTTCCTCGGCGCGGTGTCCGAGCTTCACGTGCCCGTCTATGTCATCCCCGGGAACCACGACTACTACAACGACGGCGAGAGCTACGACTCAGGACAGCCTCTCAGGTACTTCTCGGAGATCAATCGGTTCCATAACTCGGTCGTCACGCTTGGCGGCGCGCGGTTCTACGGCGTCGATACGCAGTACGACCACGGGCTCTTCCAGTTCTACAGGTGTCACGGTCCGTCGACCGCGGCGCTCGACTGGATCGCGGCCGACATCGACGGCCTCGGAGCATCGGACCGCCCGCGGTTCCTTCTGATGCACGGCCCGAACTACGACTGGCTCGTCTGGAACACGGCGAACGTGTCCTCGGTGCGGGACCTTATGTCCGCTGGTGCGTTCGACCTTGCGCTGGCCGGGCACACCCACCGGTTCGAGACGTTCCTGAACTCCGGAACCAACTCGCTCGGCCGGAACGACTTCCAGAACGCCGACGACTGGCTGCGGGATGTCGCGTTCCCGGGCTACCCTCTCCATGTTCAGACGTCCGCGCTGGGCAAGGAC
The DNA here is from genome assembly GCA_964596015.1 of uncultured bacterium. GTDB lineage: Bacteria > Joyebacterota > Joyebacteria > Joyebacterales > Joyebacteraceae > WJMD01. The sequence goes on from CAZQSB010000004.1 coordinate 3,818, forward strand.
GACGGGGACGGCTGCGGTTGGCGGTGGGTGCAGGTCGACGGGACGGACGTCACGTTCTTCTCGGCCGACACGGACGGCGACGGCTACCGGAACACCGAGTATCCCTGGATGCCGGGAGACCTGGTGTTCTCCGTCGTGTCCGACACGTCAGGTCTCATCACGTCCTCCGTCGAGAACCTCCATTACGAGACCTGGTACGACGTCCGTCACTACGTCCCCGCCGACCCGGCGACCGACTACACCGTCTCCGGGGGGATGCTCCTCCGGCGGCTTCAGGACGGGACCGTCGTCGTCGCTGTTTCATCGGTGGGGCCTCTGGCGACGTCGGTCGTGACGCTCGAACCGTCGACCGGCATCGAGAACGAGACGTTCGCTCTCCGCATCGTCGGCGCCTCGCCGAACCCCTTCAATCCGGCGACGACCATCAGCTTCGAACTGCCCGAGGCGGGGCACGCGGAGCTCGAGGTTTTCTCTGTGACAGGACGGCGGATCAGGGAGCTGGTCGACACGCGGCTCGAGGCCGGTCCTCACAGCGTCATCTGGCGGGGAGACGACCGCGACGGGGCATCTGTCGCGAGCGGGGTCTACTTCGCGCGACTCTGTTCCGGCGGTCGCGAGGCGAGAGCGCGGATGGTCTTCCTGAAGTAGCGCCGCACGGCGAAGCGTGAAGAGGGGCTTCCCAGCGCGCGGTCGGGTTTCGGCCCGGGCCGCGGTGGGGGAGCCCCTCTTCTGTTCATGGGACCCTTACGGACGCGGCGAGGGCGGCGTCGGTGTCGCTCGCTCCTCCTGCTGTCTCAGGAAGACGAGCGCGAACGCGGCGATGCCGGCGACCGCGAGTCCGAAGTCCTGCGGGACTCCGAGGTTGACCGCGGCGCTCGTGCCGATGGCGGCCCATATGATCGGTATGACCAGGAGGTACTTCGGGAATCTCGATGAGAAGAAGAGAATGCCGACCGTGAAGATGGTCGTGGGGCAGGGCACGCCGAAGGTCGGTGAGGCCATGTAGACATGCCCCGCCAGCCGTCCGATGATCGGATAGATGAGAAGCCCGTAGATGATGAGCAGCCAGCCGACGAGCTGACGTCCCATCGGTGTCGGGCCGAAGCGCACTCTCCCGGCGATGGTTCCCGCCCACAGCAGCAGCGCCGCCTCGATGAGATACATGAGGGCGAACGCCGTCGCGGCGGGGTTGATGGCCGCGAACTGCATGAAGTGGTACGCGATCGCCATCCAGGCCCAGAGGAAGGCGAGGATGGCCGGAACGGTCCGTCTCGACGTGATGGGCCGCGTCAGGACCAGCCCGATGGTGATGATCGCCAGTCCCAGCAGCACGAACTGCATCGGCCAGACGGCCGCGTTGTACTCCGCGAAGACCTCAAAGAACTCGCTCTGTGTGAAGGGCATGTGACCTCCCTCGTTCGGACGCAGCGCCCCGATAACCGAGAACTACCACGCATTTGATACGTGGTCAAATGATTTGTGGGCGGCGTGTTCTGTCGCGGGCCGGCAACGGGCGCGCATGTTCGGGCGGACGGATGTCCGGCGTCCGGCATCCGGCGACGTCCCGTTTGCGTCTTGTCCGGGCGGCCGTTTGGCGATACTGTGAGCGATACGGTCGCGAGGGGTTCCGTGCGGTCGGCAGACGGCTGCCGGCCACCGTCCCCGGGGAGGCGAGGGATGAAAGAGATACTGAGTCGTTTCGCGAAGCGCGTCCCGGCGCGTGTTCTTCTGGCGCTCGCGGGCGTCGGCGCGCTGGCCTGGCTTCTCATCCGCTCGGGCACCGAGCCTCGCCGTCTGAGCTATCCGTGTCAGCAGTCGGCCGCAAGGACCTCATGGATTCTCCTCGCGGCGCCCTTCATCCCCATGCCGCCGCACCGCCGCAGACGCATCCGTACGAACCGTCCCATCATCTGGCCCGCCATCATGGCCGCGATCATCCTCGTCGGCATTCTCATCGTTCTCTGGGCCATGGAGGACGGAGGGACCTCGGGGGCCGCCGTCAACGACCCGAACTGGCGAAGCGACGTCTGGACCGAGCTCGTGGCGGCTCGGGCGGTCACTCCGGCCATCCCCGGTCGCGTGGTGCATGTGCGCGACGACGGCGCGACGTTCTGGGATTTCGAGACCGGTTGGTACGGGGACTCCATCGATCAGGAGGTCGTGACCGGGATGGTCGAGGACGGGCTCACGCGCCTCACGGGCGCCTCGTCCGTGACCGGAGCGTGGTCGCGACTCATCCCGGCGTTCGAGCCGGGGAAGAAGCTCGCCATCAAGGTGAACCTCAACAACACGCAGTCCGAGACGCCGGGCGACGCCATCGACGCCGTCATCGAGCCCGTGAACGCGCTTCTTGCCGGGCTCATCGAGTTCGGTTTCGAGCCCTCGGACATCACGGTCTTCGATGTCACCCACGCCGCCCACGACGGCAGGATGCCGGACCGCTTCGCGGAGCGGTGCGACTACGAGGGCGTGAGGTTCGAGGCGTGGCTCGACAACCCCCGACCGTTCTCCGAGGAGACGGTCTCGTTCAACGCGCCGGGCACCGACATCACGGACCGGCCGCTCGCGCGCTGTCTGGTCGAGGCAGACTATCTCATCAACCTGCCCATCGCGAAGGCGCACGACTACGCCGGCATGTCCATCGGTTTCAAGAACCACTTCGGCTCCATCGACCGGTGCGACCTTCTGCATCCTTTCGTGTTCGCGCGCTACGGGGGCACGCGCGAGGACTACAGCCCGCTCGTCGACCTCTACGCCAGCGAGCACATCGGGGGGAAGACGGTCCTCACCGTCTGCGACGCGCTCTTCGGGAACTGCGAACATCTCTGGTCTGAACCGGTCCCGTGGCCGACGTGCAACGGCGCGCCGAACAGCGTCTACCTCTCGGCGGACCCGGTCGCGCTCGACTGCGTCGTCGGCGACGCCCTCTCGGCGGCCGGCGACATCCCCGACTGGGCGGACGACTATCTTGTCCTCGCCGAGAAGGCCGGCATGGGCGAGTATGAGCGCTCCTCGTCCGGAGAGTACGAGGAGATCGAGTACGTTCTGATCGAGCGATAATTGGAGCGCGGCTCCGGGTGGTTCGACGCCGCGAGTTTCGGCCGCCGCAGGCGGCCGGTGTCTGAGTGCCGCGAAGCACCCGGAGGCGCGCAAGCAAGTGACGACGCTGTGAACGGAGGACCTCCTTGGCACTCTTCGGACGAGGAAAGCGGCAGAGAACGCTCGTGATCGGTCTGGACGGTGTCCCGTACCCGCTCATCAACAGGCTCGCCGACGACGGCATCATGCCGAACGTGGCGAGGCTCAAGGGCATGGGGCATCTCTCGAAGATGAAGGTGACGCTGCCCGAGATCTCCGCCGTGAGCTGGCCCAGCTTCATGACGGGGACGAACCCGGGAACCCACGGCATCTTCGGCTTCGTCGACCCCAAGCCGGGGAGCTACGACATCCGCTTCCCGAACTTCAGGGACCTGAAGGCGCCGACCATCTGGGACCGGCTGGGGAAGCGGAAGAAGACGAGCGTCGTCATCAATCAGCCGTCGACCTATCCGGCGCGCGAGATCCCGGGAACGCTGGTCGCGGGCTTTGTGGCGCTGAGCCTCAAGAAGGCCGTCTGGCCGCCGAAGATCGCCGACGACCTCGACAACGCGGGCTACGAGATCGACATCGACACGAGGCAGGCGCGCGAGGACCACGAGTACCTCATGAGGGCGCTCCACGAGACGCTCGAGGGGCGGATGGCCGCGGTCGACCTTCTCTGGGACGGCGACTGGGACCTCTTCGAGGTCGTGGTGACCGGCACCGACAGGCTCCAGCACTACATCTGGGCCGCCTACGACGACGCCTCGCACGAGTACCACACGCCGTTCCTCGAATACTACGGCCGCGTCGATGACTTCATCGGACGGATGTTCGACCGCTTTCAGGACGTGTCCGGCAGGGAGGAGGAGGGCGAGGGGTTCTTCATGCTCTCCGACCACGGGTTCTGCGGGATCATTCAGGAGGTGCGCATCGCCCGATGGCTGATGGACAACGGCTACCTCTCGTTCGAGACCGACGAACCGAAGTCGCTGGAGGACATCTCGACCGACTCCAGGGCGTTCGTCCTCGACCCCGGTCGCATCTACCTGAACCGCAAGGGACGTTTTCCGAAGGGCTCTGTGGACGACGACTCGGCGCGGGCTATCCTCGAGGAGATCAAGTCGGGACTTCTCGAACTCTGCTACGGAGAACAGCCCGTCATCGAGCGTGTCTTCATGCGTGATGAGGTCTACTCCGGCCCGGAGACGCCGAACGCTCCCGACATGATCCCTGTCGGCCACCATGGGTTCGACCTCAAGGGAACCATCAGGGAGAAGGACGTCTTCGGCCGCACGAACCTGACGGGCATGCACACGTGGGACGAGGCGTTCTTCTGGTCGAAGGACGCGCCGCCGGACGACCTGAACATCACGGAGCTGGCGGGCATCATCGAGGCCACGCTCTGAGAGAGCGTTCCTGCGATGAGACACGCCGGTCGCGGCTCAGCTTCCAGCCCGGGAGAAACCCATGACACGACGTCTTCTCGTTCTCGCGTACGGCCTGTGCGCTCTCATCCTGCTTCCCTCGTGCGGAGCCGAGAAGAGCACCGGTGACCTCGGTGACGTGACCGGCTACTGGCGCGGCACGCTTCCGTCCCAGCGGGATGCCGGGCTCGAACTCGTGTTCCACGTGAGAGAGGCCGGGCCCGGGCGCCTCGAGGCCATCGGCTACTGGCTCGAGGACGGCATGGTCAACAACGAGTTCCCGGTCGCGCGCGTGGTCTACCGCGGCGAGGATGCTTCGCTCGGGTTCGCGTACGGCGACGTGACATACGATGCGAGCGTCGACCCGAAGCTCGGGATCGCGCGCGGTACCTTCAGCTTCCCCGAGCAGGAGGAGACGCTCCTCATGACGCACGTCGGCTCCGGGACGCTCGAGGAGCTATCCCCCCGGCCGGGCGTCGCGGGAGCGGACTATGTCTACGAGAGGCCTGAGAAGCTGGACGATGGGTGGGACGTCGCCTCGCTCGATGACGCCGGCTTCGTCCCGGACGTCGCTACCGAGGCGGTACGGGGCGTCCTTGACGGAGAGCACGGCATCATCACGTCGCTGCTCGTCGTCCGCGACGGCAGACTCGCGCTCGAGGAGTACTTTTACGGCTCGGGCCGGGGCCGGCTTCAGCCCACGATGTCGGTGACCAAGTCGGTGGTGTCGCTTCTTGTCGGACAGGCTATCGACGGGGGTCTCATCGACGGCGTCGATGCGCCGATCCTCTCGTTCTTCCCCGAGCGGCGGCGCGACGCGGCCGACGGTTGGGAGGACGTCACGCTCGAGCACGTCCTGACGATGACAACGGGCGTCGAGTGGCCCGCCGAGGTGAGGGAGGGCGCCTATCCCGCTCCGGCGGACCGCTTCTCGGGCGTCCTCGAGCGACCGATGACCGCTGAGCCGGGGACCCGGTTCGACTACGTCGGTCTCAATGTCGAGCTTCTGGCCGGCGTCATTGAGACGGCGACCGGCGTGAACGCCGACGTGTACGCGCGCGACGCGCTCTTCGCGCCCCTCGGGATAACCGAGTACGACTGGTCGAAGCTGAGGTGGCAGGGCCATCCGCACATGGGGGGGTCGCTTCACCTGAAGCCGCGCGACATGGCCAGGATCGGGCTGCTGGTCCTTCGAGACGGCGCTTGGAACGGAGAGCAGGTCGTCTCCGAGTCGTGGATCGAGCGCTCGACGGCCACACATGTCGAGGAGGGGCCGAACCGGGGCTACGGCTATCTCTGGTGGACGGGAACCTACGAGTTCGGCGGGCGCACGGTCGACGCGGTCTTCGCGAGCGGCCTCGGGAGCAACTACATCGCCGTTCTTCCCGACTACGACATGGTCGTCGTCACGACGGGGCGCAACGTGACGAACGGGCTTCATCAGGCGCCCCTGGATATGATCCGGGACGCCCTTCTCCCGGCTGTGCGGGAGTGAGCGCCCCGGGTTTCCGGCGGTCCAGGCTTCCGCCGGGATGCCGGAGCGGCGGGCGGCCAAGCCCGCCGGACCGGTCCGTCAGTCCTGGTTCGCGGTCCTGAGCATCGCCGCGAAATCCGAGAGGTGGTCGATGTCGGCGGACGCCCATCCGCCCTCGACGTCGACCTCCGTCTCCAGTTCCACCCAGCCGTCGCCTTCGTCACAACAGATGACGATCTCCACCCGGTCCGCTCCCCGGCGGGTGGGAGCATCGAACTTGATGGAGATGTTCGCGGCCGTCAGGAACTCCGTCCCGGACGGCTCGACCGTGTAGGCGGCCGAGGCGAAATCGAGGTCACGTGTGGGCTGGGCGGGGGAGTTGTTCTCGGTCACGCTGAAGCGGACGTTTCTGTTCAGGGAACCCGGCGGAATGCGGATCGTCACGCCGTCCTTGATCCTGAACTCGCCGCCGAGCGGGCCGACGACCTGGTCGATGCCGTCGTCGACGTCACCGGGGCCGGCCGGGTCGTCGCTCAACGTGCAGCTCATGAGGAGCGCCGCGGCTCCGATGACTATCGCCGACAGCGCGATCAGCCTGCGTCTCATCCGTTACCTCCCTGGTCGTGAGTCGCTCACTTGATTCCTAGTAGCATGATTCCGACTATAACTAACAGGGCCTTTCCTGTCAAACGACTTCTGGGCGCCCATGTCCGGGGACGGAGTTCATGGCGCCGACGCCCGCGGACGGAGTTCATGGCGCCCATGCCCGGGCACCGAGGTCACATCGCCGACCACCGGCTCCAATGCCCGGCTCCGACTCCTCGACGACTGAGCCGCCGGTCACGCGCGGGCGAAGAAAACTCGAGGTTGACAGGCCCGACACCATTCCATAAACTCGCACATACATCGTATCTTGCCCCTTTGCGGGGCGGGCCAGCAGTCCGGGACGGACCAACAGGACTATGATTCTCGCGATTGGCTCCATCACATAGGTCCAGGAGAACACTCCATCGGGGTATCGCAGCCGGGGGCTACGAGCCTCCGGCGTTTTTGCATCCTGGAACCGTGGCGACCGTTCTGAGAATCCACGAGCACCATCGCGAGAAGGCAGAGAACCATGTGGCACGAAGATTACATCCCTGACGAGGACGAGAAGCAGGTCCGGCATCTGCCGCTTCGGCAGATGATGGCCCGCGTCCTCCCGATGTTCCGGCCGCACCGCCGCACGCTCATCATCGCGGCGGCCCTGATGGTGGTCGCTGTCGGGGCCGAGCTCGCGGGACCGCTCATTATCCGACACGTTCTCGACGTCGAGATCCCTGACGGCGACAAGAGGGGCGTCCTCTACCAGGGCATCCTCTACGCCGGGCTCTTCGCCATCGGCATGGCGGCGGCCTACGTCCAGGTCGTCATGGTCTCGAGGGTCGGGCTCTCCATCATCATGGAGCTCCGCGAGCAGGCGCTTTCGCATCTCCTCACGCTCTCGCTGGGGTACTTCGACAAGAACCCGCCCGGGCGCCTCATGGCTCGGGTCGAGAGCGACATCGAGCGTCTCAGGATGCTCTTCAGCGAGGTGGCGCTGGCGCTCCTTCGGAACGCGGTGCTCCTCTTCGGAACGCTGGCCGTGATGCTTTTCGCGGACGCGAAGGTCACGCTCACGATCGTGATCATCATGGCGCCGATCGTTGTGGCGACCTACTTCTTCCTCCGGTACATCCGGAGGGCGTTCCGTCAGATCCGAAAGCTCTACGCGAGGGTCTCGACGTTCCTGGCTGAGTACGTCCAGAACATCCCGATCCTCCAGATCTTCGGTTACACGGAGCGCGCGATCCTCGACCTGGCCCGTCTCAACCGGGACAAGTACTCGAAGGAGGTGCGGGTCTTCTTCCGCGAGTACGCCTTCTGGGGCGCCTTCTCGTCGATCGAGATCGCGGCCGTGATGATCATCATCTACGTCGGCGCAAGGCATGTCTTCGGTGTGGTGATGACCGTCGGGACGCTCGTGCTCTTCATCGAGTACACACGCCGGCTCTTCTGGCCGCTGGTGATGTTCTCGGAGCAGCTCGACTTCATCCAGCAGGCGTTCGCCTCGGCCGACCGGGTCTTCGACGTGCTCGACACGCCGTCGAAGACGCCCGACAGGCCCGACGCCACGGAGGACGTGCCGGACGAGTGGAGAGAGATCGCTTTCGAGGACGTGACCTTCGAGTACGAGGGCGGGACCAGGGCGCTCGACCATGTGAGCTTCACGCTCGAGCGGGGGCAGCAGATCGCGCTGGTGGGACTCTCAGGAGGCGGCAAGACGACGATCACCAACCTGCTGCTCAGATTCTACGAGCCGACGAGCGGGAGGATCACCATCGACGGAAGGGACATCCGCGAGTTCAAGCAGCGCGCCTGGAGGAAGAAGCTCGGTCTGGTGCTTCAGGACATCCATCTCTTCCCCGGCACGTTGATGGACAACCTCCGCGTCATGCGGGACGAGATCCCGAGAGAGCACATCGACCGCGCGATGGACGTCGTGCAGGCGGGGGCGGTCGTGGACAGGCTTCCGGAGGGGTACGAGACGGAGCTCTCGGAGGGCGGCACGAACCTCTCGATGGGGGAGCGGCAGCTCCTCTGCTTCGCGAGGGCCATCGTGGACGATCCGGACATCCTCATCCTCGACGAGGCCACGTCGTCGGTGGACCCGGCGACGGAGCAGAGGCTGCAGGACGCGCTCGACCACCTGCTCGAGGGGCGCACGGCGCTCATCGTCGCCCACAGGCTGCAGACCATCATCAAGGTCGACCGGATCTTCGTGATGAACGAGGGGCAGCTGGTCGAGCAGGGAACGCACGAGGAGCTCTACCGGCAGGACGGCATTTACCGAGACCTCTTCGACCTCCAGTTCGCGTCCCACGCGATGGAGGCGTGAGCGATAGAACGGATGAACGACATGGAACAGGCACCGGACAACACCGAGCGCGCCGAGACCCGTGAGGACGGGTTGCCGAAGCTCACATTCCGCGAGCACGTCGCGTGGTTGTGGGACTTCTGGCGCCCCCATCGGTGGGTGCTCGTCGCGTTGGGGCTCTTCACGCTGGTGTCGGCGTCGGTCGCCGTGGCCTATCCGCTGGTGTTCCGGTGGGTCATCGATCGCGTCTCCGGCATGTTCGAGGAAGGCGGAGAGGCGCAGGGCCTGACGCAGGTGATGCTGATCCTGGGGGCGATCCTCCTCGGTCACTTCATCTCGAGGCTCTACCCGGCCACGCGCGCCATGGTGAACGCGCGGCTCGAGCGCGACATCCGCGACCGCGTCTTCGGCGAGCTCATGGAGAAGGACTACCGGTTCAACAACCGGTTCAGGACCGGCGACGTCGTGACGAGGCTCACCGACGACATCGCCGAGTGGCCGAAGGTCGCCTGGTTCGCGTGCTCAGGCATCTTCCGGGCGGTCGAGTCGAGCTCGAAGCTCATCTTCTGTCTCGGGGCGATGTTCTACCTGTCGGGCAGGCTGACGCTCCTCTCCATCGTGCCGCTTCCGATCATGATGTGGGTCTTCTACAGCCTGCGTCACCGGATGCAGTACTACATGGAGGAGTCGCAGAAGAGCGTCTCGGCGACGAACGAGGTCCTCGAGTCGGTCTTCACCGGCGTGCGGATCGTCAAGGCGTTCGGGGCCGAGGAGGCGCAGGCCATGCGGCTCCGCGACGTCCTGAAACGACGGTTCGACGTGCTGCTGGGGCTCATCAGGTCGCAGGTCATCATGTGGTCGCTCGACACGTTCGCGAGCAGGCTCGGGCAGATGATCGTCATCGCGTACGGCGGCTACCTCGTCATCGAGGGGACGCTCTCCGTCGGGACCATCTTCGCGTTCTACGTCTACCTCGACATGCTGACCGCGCCGATGATGGACATCCCGTGGCTCTTCATGACGGGGCAGCAGGCGTTCGTCTCCATCGACCGAGTTGAAGAGCTGAGGCGCTTTCCGGTGACAGAGGTCCGGACCGCGGGCGGGCCCTTGAACCGCGTGGACGAGCTGGCCTTCGAGGGCGTGTCGTTCTCGTACGACGGCTCCAGGGGACACGTCGATGATGTGACGTTCTCCGTGAGCGCCGGGTCGCGCGTCGCCATCGTGGGACCCGTGGCCTGCGGGAAGTCGACCGTCCTCAAGCTCATCGCGGGCGTCATGAGCCCGACCGAGGGGCGTGTCCTCGTGAACGGCCTGCCTCTGTCCGACGCGGACTGGGACGACTACCGGACGAAGATCGGGTACGTGCCGCAGGAGGCCGTGCTCTTCTCGAAGTCCGTGCGGGAGAACGTGCTCTTCGGTCGCGAGGTGCCGGACCAGGCGCCTGAGTCCGATGAGACGGCTTGGGCCGAGCGGTGTCTCTCGGTGGCCCAGATGGACGCCGACCTCAAGACGTTCCCGGCCGGAGTCGATACCGTCGTCGGTCAGCGCGGAGCGCTGGTCTCCGGAGGGCAGAAGCAGCGGATCGCCATCGCGCGCGCCCTGGCCGGATGGCCTCAGGTGCTGCTGCTGGACGACAGCACCGCGGCGCTCGACGCGCGGAACGAGGACCGCTTCTGGCGTCGGCTGGATACCGAGTTCGGCGGGCGGATCACGTTCGTCGTCTCGCACCGTCTCACGACCATCCAGCGCGCCGACTCCATTCTGGTGCTCGACGAGGGCAGGCTCGTGGACCGCGGAACCCATCAGGAGCTTCTCGAACGCTGCGCCATCTACCGCGAGTTCCTGCAGACCGAGCGGCGGAAGGAACATCTGGAGATGGTGGCGGGGATGCGCCAGGCGGCGGACGATGAGACGATGGGCGCGTAGGCGCCGGAAGGAAACAGGGATGGCGGGGCCCCGGGCGGGTCCGCTCTCCAGCGAACCATCACGCGACGGGCGGCGTCTCCGGACTCCGCCCGTCAGCGCTTTCTGGCCACATAGATGTCGGCTTCGATCATGACCTCGCTCGAGTCCATGAAGTGGTGGGCGAAGTAGATGTCGCCGGCCTCGTTGACGCAAGGCTCCGCCGCGTAGTTGGAAATCACCTCAATCGGTGGGTCCCAGTCCGAGCCTGTGCGCCTCGAGAGAAGGACCGCCGGGCCGTGGTAGCCGAGACCGCTCGCGCCGGTGTACCACAGCTCGGCGCCGTCAGGCGTTACGAACGGACGGCTCTCCGACGCGGCAGTGTTGACGTCTGGACCCAGGTTCACCGGGTCCGACCAGGTCGTCCCGGTCCTCACGACGTAATAGAGGTCGGACGAGCCGTAGCCTCCCGGAATGTCGGCGCCGAAGTAGAGGGTGTCGCCCGACGCGTCGAGGTGCCACTCGCCGACGTCGATCTCGGCGTTGAGACGCGCTCCCGCGTTCTGCCAGTTCGACCAGGTCCGCGCTCCGGCTCTGTCCGCGAACCACACGTCGTGCTCGCCGTGGTTCCCCCCGCGGATGGAACAGAACCAGAGGTCGTCGCCGAAGAGCGTCGGACATCCTTCGAGAGAGGGCACGTCGGAGAGGTCGACGAACGTCGGCTCGTCGAGAGCGCGACCGAACCCCGCGTGGCCGGCGCGGACCCCGTCCTCGAGCGCCACCCATATGCCGGTCACGCCGTCGCCGACCTGGTTCTCCGCCGGCACCGATACGTCGGGCGTGAACCAGAAGAGGAAGACGCTCCCGTCGGGCGAGACGAACGGGGAGTCCTCGCCGCCCGCCGTGTTGACGGTGCCCTCGAGCGGAACAGCGTCCGACCACGCCGGGTCGTGGACGACCGGCGGGAAGACGTCCGTCTGGGGTGTCACCTTGACGGCGTCCTGTGGAATGGCCGCGTGACGGTCGGCCGGGGTTGAGGGGTCGGTGGAGCCGCCGCAGCCCGCAAGGGAAGCAGCGGCGGCGATCAGGACGAGCAACCGTCCGGGCCCGCCCCGGGGACTTCGTCGGTCGGCGTCCGGGGAACCCACGCGCGGCGCGTTCCGGCGCGCCGTTCCGGTCGTTCGCTCGAGTGCGTCTGACAGCCTGCGGTACAGGCCTTCTCGCTGCATCTTTAACTCCCGTCTGGTCGCAGGGTTCGGCCGTCTGCTCGGTCGGTCGTGCGGCTTGATTCTTGCTTCCGGCAAGGCTATCATAGCTAGGGGAGGTGGGAACAGGCACGATGTTGACGCACGGGAGTTCGACCTTACTCATTGCGACCGCGGTTGCCGCGGTTTTCGTATATCCCGATGCCGCCCACGCTTACGTGGGGCCAGGCGCCGGGTTCGCCGTCGTGGGCTCGCTGGCGATCGTCTTCGTGACGTTCTTCCTGGCGCTCGGCTCGCTGATATCGTGGCCGTTCCGGGCGCTCACGCGGGCCATCAAGGCGAGGAAGCTCCGCGGTCCGGCTCAGATCAAGCGCGCCATCGTCCTCGGGCTCGACGGTCTCGACCCGGTCCTCGTCAAGCGGTTCATGGACGAGGGGAAGCTCCCGACCTTCAGCAAGCTGGCCGAATCGGGCGACTTCCGGAAGCTCCAGACCGCGTGCCCCTCGATGTCGCCGGTCGCCTGGTCGACCTTCGCCACCGGCATGAATCCCGGCAAGCACAAT
>CAZQSB010000004.1:16372-105238 GCA_964596015.1 uncultured bacterium
TCGACGCCAGCCGCCACAACATCTTCGACTTCCTCGACCGCGACGTGAAGACCTATCTTCCCATCCTCTCTTCCACGCGCATCTCGAACCCGGAGCGGTCGATCCGGCTGGGGAAGTACACCATCCCGCTCGGCAAGCCGTCCATCCGGCTCATGCGGAAGTCGAAGACGTTCTGGAAGATCCTGGACGAGTGCTTCATCCCGTGCCACATCCTGCGCGTGCCCATCACGTTCCCTCCGGAGAAGCTCAAGAACGGTGTGCTGCTCTCGGCCATGTGCGTCCCCGACATCCGCGGCACGCAGGGGAGCTTCACCTATTTCACGTCGGACCGCGAGAAGGCGGGCGCGTACACCGGCGGCACGGTCATCCTGGTCGAGAAGCGAGGGAACGTCGTCACCGGCGAGCTGCCGGGTCCGCCGTCGCCTTTCACCGATGTCCACGAGCCGATGACGGTTCCCTGGACCGCGACGATCGACGAGTTCTCGAACGCGGTGACCTTCGACTTCGACGGCGAGGAGGTCGTCCTCGAGCCGAGGCAGTACTCCGACTGGCTGACGGTCGAGTTCAACGCCGGGCTCGGCGTCAAGGTCAAGGGCATCTGCAAGATCTACGTCAACCGCATCAAGCCGGAGTTCGAGCTCTACGTGACGCCGATCAACATCGACCCCTCGAGTCCGGCGATGCCCGTGAGCGAGCCCTCGATGTTCGCCGATTACCTCTCGAAGCTCCAGGGGCCGTACGCCACCCTCGGACTCGCCGAGGACACGTGGGCGCTGAACGAGCGGATGATCGACGAACAGGCGTTCCTCGAGCAGACGTGGCTCATCCACGAGGAACGCGAGAAGATGTTCTTCAACTCCCTGAAGAAGAACAGGAACGGACTCACCGTCGTCGTCTTCGACGCGACCGACCGCATCCAGCACATGTTCATGCGCTATCTCGATCCGGCCAACCCCTCGAACCGCGGCAAGGACACCGAGCGGCACGCGAAGGCCATCGAGGAGCTCTACATCAGAATGGACGGGCTCCTCTCGCGCGTTCTCGAACACGTGGACGACTCGACCCAGCTCTTCGTCATCTCGGACCACGGGTTCAAGCAGTTCGCCCGCGGGGTCAACCTCAACTCCTGGGCGCTCGAGAACGGCTACATGACGGCGAAGCCCACGTCGAAGGGCGCGGCCGCTCTCGGCGAGGGGGAGGAGCTGCCGGACCAGATCGTCGAGACCGTCGGCGGGATGGGCGGCATGTCCGGTGAGGCCGCCGCCGAGGCCGAGGCCGACGCCGCGTGCGACCTGGGCGGGTACTGCGCCGGGACCGGCGGCAACGGAAGCGCCATCGGCGAGTACCTCTCGGACGTCGACTGGGCGGGCACGAAGGTCTATCAGCTCGGTCTCTCGGGCATCTACATCAACAGGAAGGGCCGGGAGGCGAAGGGCATCGTCACGTCGGACGAGTACAAGGCGTTGAAGAGGGAGCTCATCGAGAAGCTCCAGGGGCTCAGGGACCCGGAGACCGGACAGGTCGCGATCACCTCGGTCTACGACACCGAGGAGATCATGAACGGTCCGTACGTCGGGAACGCGCCCGACCTCATCATCGGCTACAACGTCGGCTACCGCGCGTCGTGGGACGCGGCCGTCGGCAAGTCCAGCGCGACGGTCATCGAGGACAACGTCAAGTCCTGGAGCGGCGACCACTGCATCGACTACAAGCTCGTGCCGGGCGTGGTCTTCTCGAACCGGAAGATCGCGGTCGAGAGGCCGGGCCTCATCGACATCGGCCCGAGCCTTCTCGAGCTCTTCGGCGTGACACCGCCTTCGTTCATGAAGGGACGCTCCATCTTCCGCGAGTCCGCGCGGACGGAGGCGCCGGGTGGAGGTGAGGAGTAGATGAGACGTCACCTGACGAAGTTCCTCGTCGTTCTCCTGGCGTCGCTCACGGCGCTCGCCGGGTGTTCCACCGAGCAGCCCGATGAGGGGGCGTTGGGGGCGGAGGAGCGCGAGGCGCTCGCGTCCCTCGGCTATGTCACCCGCGACGTCGGCGAGGGCCCGGGGCAGGTCAGTCCGGAGCGCCGCGTTCTCGTGCTCGGCATCGACGGCATGGACTATCTCGTGACCTCCCGGCTTCTCGACCAGGGCAGGCTTCCGCACTTCCGGAAGCTCGCCGAGGAGGGCGGCTTCAGCTCGCTTCTCTCGAGCATCCCTCCGCAGAGTCCGGTCGCGTGGTCGAACTTCATCACGGGCGCAGACCCGGGCGGTCATGGGATCTTCGACTTCGTTCACAGGAACCCGCAGACCTATCTTCCGTATCTCTCGACGTCGAAGGTCGAGCCCGCGCCCGAGAAGGCGAAGGTCCTCGGCATCGAGGTCGGGAACAGGCTCGCCGTGCCGTTCAGCGACTATGTCTTCCCGCTCGCCGGAGGCGCCACCATCAACCTCCGGCGCGGCGTCGCGTTCTGGCAGGTGCTGGAGCGCGCCGGCGTGCCCTGCACCATCTTCAAGATCCCGTCGAACTTCCCGCCGGTCCCGAGCGAGCGCGGGCTGGTGAAGAGCATCTCAGGCATGGGAACGCCAGACATCCTGGGCACCTACGGCACGTTCTCGTTCTACACGACCGACCCGTGGCGCGGCTCGGAGGACATCTCGGGCGGCTACGTCTATCCTGTGGAGGTCGAGAACGGCGTCGTGCGCGCCACGCTCTACGGGCCGCCGAACGACTTCAGGGACTACGAGGCCATCGAGGAGAGGACGGGGGAGAGGGTCCCGTACAACGAGAAGAAGGTCTCGGTCGACTTCGAGGTCCACGTCGACCCCGAGAACGACGTCGCGAAGGTCGTCCTCGGCGATCAGGAGGAGATCCTGAACGTCGGCGAGTTCTCGGACTGGGTCGAGATCGAGTTCACGATGGTCCCGTCGCTGGTGTCGGTATCCGGGATCGCCAGGTTCTACCTGAAGCAGGCGCATCCCGAGTTCGAGCTCTACGTCTCGCCGATCCAGATCAACCCGGCCGACCAGGTGCTTCCCATCACCGACCCGCCAGAGTACGGCAAGGAGATCGTCGAGGCCTGCGGACACTTCTACACGCAGAACATGCCGGAGGACACGAAGGCGCTCGAGCACGGCGTCTTCGGGAACGAGGAGTTCACGAAGCAGTCAGGGATCGTCTTCGACGAGCGCCTCCGCTCCTACGAGTGGTGCCTCGACAACTTCGATGAGGGGCTTCTCTACTTCTACTTCGGTTCATTGGACCAGAGCTCGCACGCGATGTGGCGCTGCATGGACCCGGCGCATCCCGCCTACGACCCGCGCGAGGACGCCGAGTTCGCCGACTATCTCGAGAACCTGTACGAGAAGTTCGACGCCGTGCTCGCGAGAACCATGGAGGAGGTGGACGAGAACACGACGCTCATCGTCCTCTCCGACCACGGGTTCGCGCCGTGGTACCGGGAGTTCCACCTGAACCGCTGGCTCCACGACGAGGGCTACCTGGTTCTGAAGGACGGCGTGCGTCCCTCGAACGTCGAGTGGCTGATGGGCGTGGACTGGAGCCGGACGAGAGCCTACGGTCTCGGCATCAACGGCCTGTATCTCAACCTCAAGGGTCGCGAGAAGAACGGCATCGTGCGGCCGGGCGTGGAGGCCGAGGAACTCATCGACGAGATCGCGGCGAAGCTCGAGTCGTACCGCGACCCGAAGAACGACAAGCGCGTGATCATCAAGGCGTACAAGGCGAGAGAGACCTACCGGGGGCCGCACACCGAGAACGCTCCCGACATCGTGATGGGGTACGGCTGGGGGTACCGAGGTTCCGACGCGACCGCGACCGGGGCCATCCCCGCCGAGATCGTGGCGGACAACTTCAAGAAGTGGAGCGGCGATCACTGCGCGGACTACCACCACGTGCCGGGAGTGCTCTTTACGAACAAGCCGATCACGCACGACGCGCCGTCGCTCTACGACATGGCGCCGACCATTCTGAACGAACTCGGCGTCAAGAAGACGAGCTGGATGGTCGGACGCTCGGTGTTCGAGTAGGGTCGAGCGAGAAGGCGCAACAAGCGAAGGGAGCGCAGGGATGTTCGGAGGCGGGAGCATCAAGATCGACAAGGAGCTTCTCGAGAAGGTCAAGAAGTACTCGAAGATCGCGGGCTACTCGTCGCCCGAGGAGTTCGTGACCCACGCCCTCGAGAAGGAGATATCGAAGCTCGAGGAATCGGACTCAGAAGACGAGATCAAGGAGAAGCTCAAGGGGCTCGGCTACATCTCGTAGCGCGGCCGCCGATCGCTTCGGCGCGGACCACTTCCTGAAGAGGTTTCACAAGAGACCATGTGGGCGATCCTGAACGCCATCACGAATGCCTTCGACGTCATCCTGGCGCCGTTCTCCCGCATGGAGCCGGCGGTCGGCCTTCTTGTCATCTCGGTGGTGACGGGCGTCGTCATGCTGCTCATCTTCGGCAGGACATCGAACCAGAAGGCGATCACGGCGACGAAGGACAAGCTCAAGGCCTACATCATGGAGATGTGGATCTTCCGGAACGACACCCGCGTGATGTTCGGCGCCATCGGGAACGTCGTCCGGAACAACATCCAGTACCTCCGCCACTCCCTTCGACCTCTGGTGTTCCTCCTGATCCCGGTCCTCATCATCATGGTGCAGCTCGGCATCAGGTACGGCTTCGAGCCCTTCACCCCGGGCAACGAGGGCGTCGTCCGGGTCGACCTCGATGAGGGCGTCAGACCGACCCAGGTCGACATCTCCATCGAGGCGCCGCAGGGCATCCAGCTTATGTCGCCCGCCCTGCGCATGGACCAGGAGGGCGCGATCGAGTGGAAGTTCAGGGCGGAGATCCCCGGCGTTCACGAGCTCGCGATACTCACGCCCGACGGCCCCGTGACGAAGGACGTCGCCGTCGGTCCGGAACGGACCATTCGGCCGCTTTCCGAGGTGCGTCCCCGCGCCAACACATGGGACGCCTTTCTCTACCCGGCGGAGCCGCCGCTTCCCGGAGGGACCGCCGTCCGGGCGATCCACGTGTCCTATCCGGCCCGGGAAGGCACGCTCTTCGGTCTGAACGTCCACTGGCTGCTCATCTTCTTCGTGGTATCGGTCGCGGCCGGGTTCGCTCTCAAGGGCGTGTTCGGCATCGACGTCTAGGGGGCCTCCGTGTCCACGACCGGCCTTGTCGATCTCCATATGCACAGCACGGCGTCCGACGGCTCCGAGTCGCCCGCGACTCTGGTCGAGAGGGCGAAGGCGAAGGGGCTTCAGGCCATCGCCATCACGGACCACGACACCGTCGGCGGCGTTCTGGAGGGACTCGAGGCGGGGAAGAGGGCGGGCATCGAGGTCGTGCCCGGCGTTGAGATAGGCATCGCTCACGACCCCGAGCGCGACCTCGTCGAGATCGATATCCTCGGGTACTACGTCGACCCGACCCATCCCGACCTGGTGGAGGCGCTCGACCTTCTGCAGAAAGCGAAGAACGGAAAGCTCGCCAAGCAGCTTCGGGTGCTCGCCGAGAACGACCTCGCGATACCCGAGGAAGAGGTGCTCGCCGAGGCGGCGGGGGACACCGTCAGGCGGCCTCACATCTGGAAGGTCCTGAAGAGGCATCATCCCGACTTCCGGGCCGACGTTTTCTTCGAGCGGACCTCGTACGGCGGCGAGTGGCACGTGACGAAGGACTTCTCCCTGACGCTCGAGGCGACCGCCGACCTCATCGAACGGGCGGGAGGCGTGTCGTCGCTGGCGCACCCCGGGGCGTACAACGCCCTGTTCTCGAAGACGGGACAGCTCATCGACCCGTCGGTCGACCGCGCCATCGGTGTCTGCGCCGAGGCGGGCGTCCGCGGGCTCGAGGTCTACTACACGTACGACAAGAACCGGCCCTACCACGACGGCGAGGCGCTCATCACGAAGGAGCGGCTCGCGGAGCTCGTATCCCACTACCAGCGAACGGCGGAGCGGCACGGCCTCGTGCCCACCGGCGGGACCGACTTCCACGGCACGTCAAAGCCCCAGATAGAGATCGGGGAGATCCCGGTCCCGGCCACCGTTCTCGACGCCTTGAGGGCGGTCCGCGCCTCCTGAGCAGAGCCGACGCCGCGCCGGCCTGCGACGCTCCGTCCCTGTCGATTCCCCTTGCCAGCTATATATCCATCTGATATTGTTCGTAGACGAATGAATAGACGCCGCGCGCCGGCGGGACGCGCCGTACCGCTGCCGTGGCGAGCAGCTCTTCAGAAGGGGGAAACGACCATGAAGACGACCATCATTCTGTTCGCCGTTCTGTCGCTCGTGCTCCTCGTCGGGTGCGAGGACAAGGTCACTGACCCGACGGGCGCCGGGGGATTCCCCGACATCGCCGGCATCGTCGCCTTCTACAGCTTCGACAATACGATGCAGGACGCGACCGAGGGCGGCCACGACGCGACGACCGGAACGACCGGGCTGCCGTTCGTCGACGACCACAACGAGAACGTGCAGCAGGCCATCTTCGTGGACGGCGTCGTCGACACGCTCTGGGTTCCGGACCATCCGGAGCTCGACCTTGTCGGAGACGTGACGCTGGCCGCGTGGATCAAGCCTCAGAGCGCCGTGTCGTCCTACGGAGCCGTTATCGACAAGGACCGCGAGGTCGCGTACTCGCTGGGGATCACGTCGGTGACCCCGCCGGACACCCTGGCCGGCATCAAGGCCTACATCGCGGGCGTGTCGTACAGCATCGGCGACCTCGTTCCCGTCGGTGTCGAGAACTGGACGCACATCGCGTTCTCGTTCAACGACGCCAGCGACCGCGGGAGCTTCTACGTGAACGGCAACTTCGTCGGAAGCGTCGTCAAGACATCGTCGCCCGCTCCGTCGGACGTGAACCTCAGGATGGGGAGCACGGTCTACGGAGACCCGTACGTCGGGGCTCTCGACCAGGTCGCCATCATCGAGAGAGCGCTCAGCGAGGTCGAGATCGGCCTCCTGTACGGGTTCGACTGATCCGAAACGGAGCTCGGGAGGACCCGGCAGAGGCCGGACCCGCCCGAGAGCGGTGGTTCGCGGAACTGGGCCGCGCCAGCCGCGGAGATGACTCGCGGAACCGAACTGAGGCGGTCGCGGAGATGACCCGCAGAACCGAGCCGCGCTAGCCGGCGCCTTCCTCGATGACGGCGCCGGCTCTCCGCATCTCGTCGAGAGCCTTCTCGTCGTCGCCGGGCTCGACGTTGACCGCCCGCGCGGCGTCCCTGATGAGATGGACCTCGAAGCCCTCGCGCCTCGCGTCGAGCACGGTCTCCTTGACGCAGTAGTCGAGGGCCAGACCGCCCACCCAGAGCGTCTCGATGCCCCGTTCGTTCAGCTTCTTTGCCAGGTCCGTGTCGACGAAGGCCGAGTAGGCCTCCTTGTCGGGCCTGTCGCCCTTCGAGATGATGAGCGCGTCGTCCGGAACTTCGAGGTCCTCGTGGAACGCCGCGCCCTCGGTGTTCTTCACGCAGTGCGGCTCCCACGGGCCGCCCTGCTCCTTGAAGCTCATGTGGTCCTCGGGATGCCAGTCCCGGGACGCGACCACGAGCGCGCCCTCCTGTTGGGCCTTCTCGATCCAGCGGTTCAGGGCCGGCACGACCTCGTCGCCCTTCGGAACGGGCACCGGACCGTCAGGCATGAAGCAGTTCTGCGTGTCGACGATGACGAGCGCGTCCTTCTCCGTGAACTCCCGCAAGGCGGCCTCCCCTCCCGACGCGTAAGGCAAAGATACCTCCTGCCACTCTATGCTCTCCCGCCAGCTGTCACAAGGGAGAGCTCATCGTCACGTCCCGGTTCCGTTCTCTCAGTCCAGAATGTGGTCGAACGTGAAGGTGTAGTGCCTGGCGAGGTCGCGGACGACGTCGCTCCGTCCGCTTGCGCCGTGGCCCGACTCGACGTCCTCGAAGTAAAGCACGTCCTTGCCCATGCGCTTGAGGAGGTAGGCGAACCGGCGCGGACCCGACGGCGCGACCCGCGGGTCGTTGAAGCCCGCGGTCACGAGCATCGGACGCGCCACCTGGTCGGCGTAGTAGATGGGGGAGAGCTGCTTCGCCAGCTCGCTTCCGACCGGAGCCATCTCGCGCTCCCACCCCTCGCGGAACGTCTGGTCGCCCTTCTCGGTGCTCCAGTCGACGTCCGCGACGCCGACCTCGCTGACGGCGCACGCGAACTTCGTCGGGGCGTGGACCGCGAGGTAGTTCACGGTGTAGCCGCCGTACGAGGCGCCCCAGATGGCCGTTCGCTCGGGCGATGTCCAGCCTTCGTCGAAGAGGTAGTCGAGCGCGGCCTCCGCGTCCTCGAGCGCCTGGAACCGCCCCTCGAGGTTGTCGGCCCGCTCCCACGCGGGGCCGTAGCCGGTGGAGCCCCTCACGTTCGGGTAGAGGAACCCGACGCCCTGTGCCAGGGCGAAGGCCTTGTTCCTCTGGAAGTACGGGCGGCTCTGTCCGGGAGGACCGCCGTGGTAGTCGACGATGAACGGCGTCTCGCCGTCACGCTCGGCGTCCGCCGGCAGATACAGGAGCGCCGGGATCATCGTTCCGTCGGTGCTCGGGTACCTGACGAGCTGAACATCGATACCCTCGAAGTCGAACCCGAACGTCGAGACCTTCCCGATCTGCTCGAGCTCATTCGACCCGGCCGCGAGGTAGAACGCGGTCGGCGGCGTCGAGGGCGAGTTGAAGTCGAAGACCATGTCGCCGTGGTCGTTCATGGCGACGGTCGAGATGATGCCGATGCCGGGGGAGGGCGGTCTCGTGACCGTGCCGTCCAACTCGAGGACGGAGATCTCCGAGTATCCGTCCCGGTTCAGGATGAGCGCGACGCGACCGAGCTCCTTGTTGAGCTCCATGTCGTCCACCTCGGTCCCGGGGTCGTGGACGAGCTCGACGTCGCCCGACGCGGGGTCGATGGTCACGAGCTTCAGGAACTCCTCCTCGTCGGAGAGAAGGTCGCAGAGGGTGAGCACCCGGCCGTCCTCGAGATAGTCGCCCGTCCAGAAGAGCCCGACATCCGTCAGGTCGGTCGCCTCGCGGGTCTCCAGGTCGACCTCGATGAGCTGCGACTCCGAGAACGAGATGAAGCGGATGCCGAGGAGCTTGCTGTCGGTGTGGTCGAGCAGGTAGAAGGCGCCCGGCTCGGTGTAGAGCGTGTCCACGGCGCCCGACTCGAGGTCGTACCGTGCGAACCAGATCTGCCGGGTGTTGTCGATGGTGAAGTAGAAGGACCTGTCGTCGATGATGTGGGGTGTCCCGTAGGAGATCGAGCGGTCGACCAGAAGCGGCTCGTACGAGCCGTCCCGCTCGAACCGCCAGATGTCCCAGTCCTCGTCGCCGTGCTTCATGACCGTCATGTAGAGGTAGTCACCGTTCGGATCGAGCCGGTGGTAGCCTGTCTGGAGGCCCTGCTCGGTCCAGTCGTTCGGGGTGATCTGGATGGGCCAGCCCATCGGCTCATCCATCCGGAAGAAAGCCGACTCATCGCCCGTCAGGCGCATGGAGAAGTAGATGCGGCCCGTGTTGTCGATGTCCGGGCCGCCGAGGTAATCGATGCCGAGGATCTCGGAGAGGGCGTCGACGGTCGGCTGCCAGTGAGGCGACGACGTGATGTGCTTCTCGGTGACCTCGGTCTCCTCGCCGATGAAAGCGAGGATCCGAGTCGTGTCTGAGACGACCCACGGATCGACCTCCTCCAGGATCCCGCGGATCTCATTCTCGGCCTCGGGCGGGGGAGGTGGGTCGGCGGCCATTGCGCCGCCGGCCAGCATGAACGTCAGAGTGAGTGCCGCGAGCGCCGCGACCCGGGAGCATCCGACAGGTGAACGCATGGACGAACTCCTTTTCTGCAGGAAGCGTGACCGCGTGTTGGACAAGGGTATCACATCAGACGCGGTGAAGCGTGTTCCGGTTGCGGCCGCCGCCGGCCGTATCAGCGCGTGTCCCGCTCGCCCCCGCGCCTGCCAGTTTTTCCTCGACACAGAAGCGTTCTTTCTGATATGTTGCCCGCGGAAAACGCGGCGTGACAGGGGGTTCCACGCGCCAACCCTATCGTGTGAGGAGGTCCGGTGTCTGTGTTGCGAGGCCCGTCCTTCGCGGCAACAGCGCTGCTTCTTGCCACCGCTCTTATCCCGCTTGCACGTCCGCTTCACGCGTTCCGTTCTCGTCCTCTTGACTCCAACGTGCGCGCACTGCCGACCACTATGTGGTTCCAGGGGTATCTGGCTGATACATCAACCGGCGAGCCGGTCTCTTCGACACTCGACATGACGGCGGCCGTCTACGGCCAGGAGGGCGGAGGATCTCCGCTCTGGGGGCCGGAGAGCCACAGCGCGGTGGACGTTCTTCAGGGGTGGTTCCAGCTGGAGCTGGGAGTTGCTGAACCGATGATCTCCTTCGACAGCGCGCCCCACTACCTCGAGCTCACCGTCGACGGTGAGACGGTTGCGCCGAGGCTCAAGCTCGGCAGCGTGCCCGCCGCGATGAACGCGGTCCAGGGCTCCTGGAGCGTCGACGGGCCCGACGTCCACCGCTCGAGCGGCATGGTGGGCATCGGCACGGCCGAGCCCGCGGTGCCGCTCCACGTCTCCTCGTCGTCCGGGGGCGAGGTGCTGCGTGTGGAGAGCGGAGACTACTCGTCACGCGTCGCCCGGATCACATCGACCGGCTGGTTCGACATCTACGACGACCTGCTTCAGCTCGAGGCCCCGAAGATCAATCCGTTCGAGTTCCAGTTCCTCGAATGCACGGCTCTCGAGTATCTGGCCAACGACGTCGTCTTCCGCGTGCATGAGAACGGGGACGTGACAGCGGACGGGACCTTCACTGGCGGCGGCGCTGATTTCGCCGAGATGATCCGGGCGTCCGGGGGCGCGCGGTCGCTCGAACCGGGCGACGTCGTCGCGGTCGACAGGACCCGAACCCGCTCGGTCGTGCTCTCGAACGAACCGAGTTCCGCTGCCGTTCTCGGCGTCGTCAGCGAGAAGCCCGGCTTCCTCGGGTCAGAGAGGGACTGGGACGTTCCGCGGGAGGGCTTCGACGAGCCACAGGAACTCCGTATTGATGACATGGCGGTCCTCTTCGATGAAGTGCCTGTCGCGCTCGTCGGCATCGTCCCGTGCAAGGTCTCGGCGGAGAACGGTCCGATCGAGCCCGGCGACCTTCTGGTGACGGCGGGGACCCCAGGACATGCGATGAAGGCGGAGACGCCCGCGCCCGGCACCGTGCTCGGCAAGGCGCTCGGCAGGCTTGAATCCGGAACCGGGATGATCGACGTCCTGGTCACGCTTCAATAGGCGACCCAGCGTGGTCGCCGGTCTCAGTGGGGGCTCTCCAGGCTGAGCTCCCGAAGGGAGGAAGGCATGAGGCAGTTGCTGTTCCTTGCGACAGCGACGCTTCTGATCGGGGGAGCAGTCTCTCCCTCGATCGCGGACGTGGAGATCGACAGCGACAGCTACATCCTGCGGACCTGGGCCATCGAGTCCGGGGCTCCCGTGGATGGTCCGACATGTCAGTCGCCGACCTACATGCTGCGTCCGCGCGTCGCGCCCCCGTTCGTGGGGCAGTCACAGAGCGCGTCGTTCCTTCTGTGGGGGGGAGGCGCGTACACACCTGTGGAGGTCGCCTTCATCGCGACAGCCACAGCGGAGAACGAGGTCGTGCTCCGATGGACCGTGGCGGAGCCGGGCATCCTCGCCGGCATTCACATCGAGAGAGCGCTCCTGGAAGAGGGACCCTTCACACGGTTGACCGAGGAGCCTCTCGAGCCGGTCTCTCCCGGGGTCTACGAGGACGTCGATGTATGGCCGGGCGCCACGTTCTACTACCGGATGGTCGTCATCGGCCTTGACGGAACCGAGACCACAGCGCCCGACACGCCGGTCCGCGTCGAGACAGGCGGCCAGCTCGTGACGACGCTTCACATGGCGCGGCCGAACCCGTTCCGCGAGGCGACATGGCTCGTGATGGACCTCGCCCAGGACGTCGAGGCCGCGACGGTGCGCATCTACGACGTCTCAGGCAGACTCGTGAAGACGCTGGTCGACGGCCCGATGCCCGCCGGCCGCCACGAGCTCGTCTGGCAGGGCCGCAGTGAATCAGGAGAGCAGGCGGCGTCGGGAGTCTACTTCTGCCGGTTCGAGACCGGGAGTGTCCGCGAGGCCCGCTCGATGGTGCTCCTGCGCTAGAAGACACACTCGGCGCGGGGAGCCACCTCGGCGCCGGACACGGTTCCGATGTTCGGATGCGATACGGACACGGCCATTCTGGAGGAGACATGAGACACACCAGTTCTGTTCTTGCAGCGGTTCTCGTGCTCGCGCTGACCGTCGTCGGCGCGGCCGGGCCTTTCTTCAACATGGCGAAGCAGATGACCGCCCCGGACGCCGCGCCCGACGGGCGCGAGATCGCCCAGACCATCTGGTTCCAGGGCTATCTGGCCGACAAGGTCACGGGCGACCCCATCGAGGGCGAGCACACGGTCGAGATCACGATCCTCGACGCGGAGGTTCTCGGGAACGAGATCTGGGGACCCGAGGCCCACGACGAGACCATCTTCTCGGCGGGTTGGTTCAGCGTCGAGATGGGCATCGACGAGCCCCTGCCCGCGTTCGAGGATCCGCCGTACTACCTCGAGATCTCGGTTGACAGCGAGGTCTTCGACCCGCGGATCAGGATCGCTTCGGTCCCGTTCGCGTTCCACGCGAATTCGGCAGAGGAGTCCGACAGCGCGTGGATCGTTGACGGCAATGTGATGTACCCGGCGACGGCGGAGACCGTGGCCATCGGCACGACCGATCCGTTCGGCAAGCTACATGTTGCGACCGACGGGTACGAGCCGGGTGTCGTCATCACCTCGGACAACGCAGACGGCATCGCGACGCTCTACTTCGGCGACATGTACGAGGAGAAGGACGGCATGATGCTGCTTGCCAAGTTCGGCGACGATGCCTTCGCTCCGATCTGGCCGGACGGAGGCCAGGGCAAGGGTATCCTGTTCACCGACCCGGGGTCGTCCGGACTCGTCATCGGAACCGAGACCGGTCCGATCGACTTCCACGTGGGCGGAGTGATCTCCGGTCCCGAGAAGCAGCCGGGCTCAGGTTTCGTCCGTTTCACGCACGACGGCAGGGTCGGCATCGGTACCCCGGAGCCTGACACGACGTTCCACGTTGTCGGCAGTATCAAGACCGACGGCTTCCAGATGCCGACCGGCGCCGCCGACGGCTACGTGCTGAAGTCCGACGAGAACGGCTTCGGGACGTGGCAGGAGGGCGGCGAGTCCGACGGCGACTGGACGGTGGACGGCGCCACGATGTACCCGGCGACGGCCGAGACGGTCGTCATCGGCGGCACGGCGGGCTGGAGCCCGCTGACCGTCTGGGGCGACGGCTTCTTCCCGAACGCGTACTTCTCGACGCCGACCGCTATGGGGTCGGCCAGCATCCTCCTGGCTGCTGGCGATGATGTCCCGTCCGGCCTGGTCATAGGACATACCGGAGAGACTCCCGAGAAGGGCGAGCGTCAGTTCGGCGACGCCGGAAAGGGCTTCATGGTCTCCGGGCCGGCCGCGACGGGTCTGCAGATCATGTCTGAGAACGGTCCCATCGACTTCCACGTCGACACATCGGGCCCCGCTCGACAGGACCACGCCATGACCATCACGGAGGCCGGGGACGTCGGCATTGGAACGACGATGCCCGATGCGCGCCTCCAGGTCACCGAGGAAGGCCACATGGGCGTTACGGTGAACTCGTCCGACGACTGGGGAACCGCGACCGCTCTGATTCAGGCGGGCACCGGGCTGAACGATTACCTCAGGTTCCAGCACTTCGGACCCACAGCGTCCGGCACCATGAACGGCGTGCCGCTGGCCGGCAAGGGCGTCGTGCAGGCCGGGACGGGCTCGGACGGTCTGGTTCTCAGTGCCGGGAGCGGCGACTCGATGTACGTGATGATCGGGAGCAGCGAGATCATGCGCCTCACGTCGGACGGCGAGGTCGGCATCGGAACGACCACTCCCGACACGACGCTCCACGTCTCCGGCGGCATCAAGACCGACGCGTTCCAGCTTCCGACCGGCGCCTCCGACGGGCATGTCCTGACGTCGGACGCGAGCGGCAACGCCAGCTGGGAGGCCAGCGCCCCGACCGACAACGACTGGACGATGTCCGGCGCCACGATGTACCCGGCGACGGCCGAGACCATCGTCGTGGGTACGACCGTCGGACTCGGACCGCTGACCGTGACGGGCGACGGTGTGCTGCCTCAGGGCACGTTCTACGGACAGGAGAGCGAGGACGCGTCTGTCATGCTCTTCGCCGACGACGACCAGGACAACCACCTGATGCTCGGCGTCAACACGCTCGGTCCGGTGGCGAGAGGCGCGCGAACGCTCTCGAGTCCCGGCGAGGCGTATCTGACGTCCGGACCGGACAACTTCGGGCTGCAGATCGGCGCCGAGAGCGGCTACATCGACTTCACGCTCGGCACGGACGGTCCTGCGCGTGACATCGACGCCATGCGCATCACGGCCGATGGCGAGGTCGGCATCGGGACCACGAGCCCCGACACGACGCTCCATGTCTCGGGCGGCATCAAGGCCGACGCGTTCCAGATGCCGACGGGCGCCGGCAACGGCTACATCCTGACGTCGGACGCGGTCGGGAACGCCGTCTGGGATGCTCCGACCGTCGGGACGTCGGGCATCATCATCGACAAATGGGTCGAGGGCTCGACGACGTCGATCGGCGGCACGGGCTGGAACCAGTACGACGACGCTGAGGTGTCGGTCACGGTCCCCGGCAGCGGCTACGTCATGGTGACCTCCTCGGTACACGTGCTCCTCGACCACTTCAACGGGACCGAGGACCATCTTCTGGTTGGGCACACTGATGACCTCGGGGATGCTCCGTCACCGTACTCCACCTTCAATTACGTCATACCCTCCAGCTACCCGTCGGCGAGTGAGATAGACGTCGGATTCACTGTCTCGTCGATGCATGAGATCACTTCAAGCGGCACGTACACCTACTACCTTGTGGGTCAGATGATCTCGGGTCAGGGCTTCGGCGACCAGTTCTACTACGCCGAGACGCGGGCCATCTACTACCCGTACACGATCCCGGCGATGTCCGCCGAACAGCAGCACGAATTGGAGCTGATCGAGCAGAAGAAGGCGCTTCTGAACGAGTAGCGTCGCGCGGCGATACGCTGCGGCCGCCCGATCACGAACCAATGGAGGGAGCATGAGAATCCACTCGACCTTCCTTCTGCTGGTGGCAGGAGCGCTCCTTGCTGCGGCACCAGTTCACGCTGAAGCGCTCGCGCCCGGGGGAGAGCTTTCCCCCGGGCGCGACGTCGCCGAGACCGTCTGGTTCCAAGGGTATCTGGCGGACCAGACGACGGGCGACCCGATCGACGGGGATCACGCGGTCTCCGTTTCGATCTACGATGCGGCGCTCGACGGCACCCTGGTCTGGGGGCCTGAGAGCCACAGCCCCGTGACGGTCGCGGCGGGGTGGTTCATCGTCGAACTCGGCTCGGTGACGCCGCTGCCCTCACTGGACACGCCGCCCTACTACGTCGAGCTCGCCGTCGACGGCGAGACGTTCGAGCCGCGCATGAAGCTCGCGAGCGTTCCGTTCGCGCTCCGAGCCGACGCTGCCGAGACGACCGACGACGGCGACTGGATCGTCTCCGGAGGCACACTCTACCCGGCGACCGCCGAGACGCTGGTCATCGGCGGCACGCAGGGGATGGCGACGCTCCACGTGCAGCAGGGGCACGACGGCCCGCTCGGGTTCTTTGGAACGTCGAGCACGACCGGCGCTGCGTCGCTTCATCTGACCGCGGGCGTCGACACGAACGACGCGATGGTCATCGCGAAGGCCGCCCCCGGATTCCCCCTGGTCATCGGCGGCGTGCCGATGGCGGGGAAGGGGCTCATCTTCACGGGCTACGGCGCCGAGGGATTCGTGCTGGCTTCGGAATCGGGACCCATCGACCTGCTGGTCGGCTCGATGGAGCCGGACAGAGCCGACCACGCACTCCGCGTGACGCAGAGCGGGCATGTGGGAATCGGGACGACCTCTCCGGACACCACGCTCCATGTGCAGGGCGCGGTCAAGACGAGCGCCTTCACCATGGAAACGGGGGCGACCGACGGATATGTGCTGACCTCGGACGCCGGCGGGAACGCGTCGTGGCAGGCGGCCGGCGGCGGCGACGGGGACTGGGTCATCAGCGGCCAGAACATCTACACCGCCCTCACCGGGAACGTCGGCATCGGCACGACAATGCCCGGGGCCCCGCTCCACATCGTGGCCGACGGCCCGTACATGTCGCTCTACCAGGCGCCTTCGGATTCCGCGACGGCGACTATGCTTGTGCAGGCGGGGAGCGACGTCTATGACCTCGTCGCCCTGCAGAAGATGGGGTCGGGCGTGAGCGGCGACTTCGTGACCGGGGTTCCCGCCGCCGGACTCGGCGCCGTCACAACCGGGACGTCGTCCACGGGGTTGCTCCTCGGCTCGCAGGGCGCGTCGCCCGTCCACTTCATCACGGCGAACGACGAGAAGGTCAGGATCACGACCGAAGGCAAGGTCGGCATCGGCACGACGGCGCCCGACACGACGCTCCATGTCTCGGGCGGCATCAAGGCCGACGCCATCCAGATGCCGACGGGCGCCGCCTCCGGACACGCGCTGACATCGGACGCCTCGGGCAACGCGACGTGGCAGCCGCAGCACGTCGTCGACACCTTCGAGACCGAGACGCCGCAGACGATCCCGACGAGCGTGGGGCAGCTCGGGGCAGCTCAGGTGTCGCTGACCGCGCCCGGACCGGGGCTCATCGTCATCACGACCAAGGTCTGGGTGACGCTCTCACACACGACCGGAACGATCGACAGGCTGCTGCTCAATCACTCTGACAGCTCGTCGACGCTGGGCGCGACGGCGACGCTCGTCTACGAGGAAGTGCCCTCGGAGTATGCGTCCGTCTCGAACCTCGACAGGACCTTCACGGTCCTCTCGAGTCACGCCGTCGCGTCGGCGGGCACACACACGTTCTATCTTGTCGGACGGATGGACAGCGGGGGCGACGCGTCCGACCAGTTCAACAACTGTCACATGGTCGCCGTATACTACCCGACCGGAAGCTGAGAACGGCGCGCTCCGGCTCACGCCGCATCAGCACACAGGAGTCTGCGATATCCCGGGGGCCCGCTCGTGAGAGCGGGCCCCGTCGCGTTCCGGCGCGTCGGGCGGGCCCCGTCGCGTTCCGGCGCGTCGGGCGGGACCAGGCGCGTTCCGGCGTGCCGGGCGGGCCACGGGGTGACGGAAGGACCCTCGCGAAGGGAGGCCGCCTCCAAGTCAGGGCGGGGGGCGCGTTTGACAGATTCCGCCTCATGCGGTATGGTCCACATGAGGTCGCCCCGGTGAACCACCCTGCCGGCAAGGCGGCCTTCCGCTGACAGTTCTCCCCACGAAGTGCGTCATCCGCTCGCTTCGACTTGCGTCCACGTGCTTCGGCCTCGAACCGGGAGTGTCCATGGCTGACGAACAGGGTGTCATATTCACACGACGCGCCTCCGGCCTCGTCCGGGAGCTTTCGTGGTTCGATGTGTTCATCTTCGTCGTCGCGGGGCCGGCGGCCTCCGGCGTCATTTTCTACTCCGTGTCGACGGCTGCAGACTTCCCGGGCGCCAGCCTGCCGCTGGCGTTCCTCATCGGGCTCGGCATCTTCCTGCCGATCACGATCCTCGTGGCCATCACATCGGCCACGATGCCGCGCTCCGGCGGTCTCTACATCGCGGTCAGTCGGGTGCTCGGGCCGACCATCGGCTACATGAGCGCGTGGCTGTTGTTCGTCGGCTACGGCATCTCGAGCGGCGTCCTCGGCTACATCGTCGTGGGGCTCATCGGCTCCGGCTGCTCGACGGCCGGCCTCGCGGGAGGAAGCGACGTCCTGGCTCGCGTTGGGGCGGCGATGCAGACGCCGCTCTGGCAGACGATCGGGGGCGCCGTCTGGGTGGTGCTCTTCTGGTACATCGCTTACCGGGGCATCCGGAAGGTCAAGAACATCATGCGCGCGATGTTCTTCATCCCGATGGTCGGAACTATCATCGCGGTCATCTGGTTCTTCGCCTCGGGCGGCATCGAGAGCGTCGCGGCCTCGTTCAACGCCGTCTGGGGAGAGGGCGTCTTCCAGGCCATCCAGGCTCGGGCTCTCGCGCTGGGTTGGGACGCGCCGGGGTTCTCGCTGCCCTCGACCGTCAGCGCGCTCATCGTCGTCATCTGGGCCTACACGAGCATCACGATCATCAACTACGCGGGCGGTGAGATCAAGACGCCCAAGACCAGCATGCTCAGGGGGTTTCTGACGGGGACCATCTTCGTCGGGCTCTTCTACATGGTCATCGTGTTCGCCGTCTACCGGGCGTTCGGTGGCTTCATCGGAAGCTACGATTTCCTCCACGACAACCACCCGGAGGTCCTCACCGAGCTCATGGGCGGGCTCGTGCAACCGTCGGTCAGTTTCTACTTCATGTCGATCGCGGGGAACGTCTGGTTCGGGCTGGTCGTGGCAGTGTCGATAGCCCTCTGGTTCGCGAACTCGATCCTGCCCGGCTTCCTCGCGAACTCGCGGCTGGCGTTCGCCATGTCGATGGACAAGTCGTTCCCGAAGGCCCTGTCCGCGGTGAACAGAAGAACCGGTTCGCCGACGAACGCGGTGCACCTCAACGCGGTCTTCTGCTTCCTCGGCGTCATCATGATGACGCTCTCGGTGAACGTCATTCTCGCGGTGCTCACGCTCACCGTGTTCTTCATCTTCTGGCCGTACGGGCTCTCGGCGATGCTCCTGCCGTACCACAAACCGGAGATCTACGACCGCTCACCGGTGAAGAAGGAGCTCTTCGGCGTGCCGGTCATGACCATCCTCGGCGCCTTCACGTTCGTCGCCGGGTGGTTCTTCATCTACCTCTCGTTCAAGGAGTTCACGCCGGTCGTCATGCTGACGCTCATCGCCGTCATGCTGGCGGGGATGATCGTCTACCTCTACCAGCAGTGGAGGAACAAGCAGGACGGCGTCGACGTGAGCCGCATCTACTCGCAGATCCCGCCGGAGTAGCGGGTCGCGGCCGCGGGCGGCGCCGGCGGGAGGCGGCGCCGCCCGGCATCTCAACACGAAAGGAACTCCATGGCGAAGCTCTTCTTCTCGGTCGACGTGCACGGCGCGAACAGCGTGTGGCGCAAGTGGCTCAAGGTGCCCGACCTCTACGACGTCGACGCCCTCCTTCTGTGCGGCGACCTCACGGGCAAGTCGCTCGTGCCGATCATCGACCAGGGCAACGGAACCTGGAACGCGTTCTACTTCGGCCGGAACTGGAATCTCCAGGAGGGCTCGGAGGTCGATGAGATGGAGCAGCGCATCCAGGACGCCGGCGCCTACACGCTCCGGTGCGACAAGGCGCGCGTCGAGGAGCTCTCCAACGATCCGACCGAGGTCGAGTCCCTCATGATGTCGATGATCAAGGACAGGATCGCCATGTGGATGGAGTCGCTCATCGACTCGGTCGACCTGGCGAAGGTCGACGTGCTCGTCATGCCCGGGAACGACGACGACTGGGAGATCGACGAGGTCATCAAGTCGTTCACCGACCGGGGCATCCGCTGGCCGCTCGAGGGCGCGATTGAGGTGCTCGGCGCCCCGACCATCAGCCTGGACTACGTCAATCCGACGCCCTGGGACACGCCGCGCGAGGACAGCGAGAAGGGCCTCACGAAGCGCATCGAGAAGCTCGTCGGAGAGCTCGATGACCCCTCAGGGGCCATCTTCAACCTCCACGCGCCGCCTCACGGCACGATGCTCGACCTCGCGCCGGAGCTCGACGCCAACAAGAAGCCGGTCACGGTGGCGGGGCAGGTCAACTTCGTTCACGTGGGGAGTGTCGCCGTGAGGAAGGCCATCGAGAAGTACCAGCCGATGATCGGTCTCCACGGGCACATCCACGAGTCGTACGGTCACGACAAGCTGGGGGAGACGCCGGTCGTGAACCCGGGCTCGGAGTACGGCGAAGGCATCCTGCGCGGGTATCTCATCGAGATCGAGGACGGCCGCATCGGCAATCACTGGAAGGTCGAGGGGTAGATGACTCCCGAAGGCTCACATCCGATCCCGTTCATCCCCGAGGGCGCGAGGCTCACCCCGGAGGTTCTCGAGGAGCAGGAGAGACGTCTCACCGAGATCCTCGACGAGCTCGTGGCGAAGGCCGACGAGCGCGGTGCGACCATCCGTGTCCTCGGCGCGCTGGCGTTCCGCATCAAGTGCCCCGACTACAAGTGGATGGAGTACGAGAACGAGCGCGTCCTCACAGACATCGACTTCGTCGCCGCCATGAAGGAGATCGACCGGGTCCAGGACACGTTCTTCGACCTGGGGTGGGAGGAGAACCAGAACGTCCTCCGGTTGTTCGGAGACAAGCGCAGGATCTTCTACCACCCGACCGAGCCGGTGCACACCGACGTCTTCATCGACAAGCTCAGGTTCTGCCACGAGATCGACTTCCGCGGACGACTCGAGCTCGACAAGCCGACCATCACGCTGGCCGACCTGATGCTGGAGAAGCTCCAGATCGTCGAGATCAACCGCAAGGACCTCATCGACGTCATGATGCTGCTCCGGCAGCACACCGTCTCCGAGACCGAGGGCGACAACTCGGCCGTCGACGGCGCCTACATCGCCCGGCTCCTGGGCGGCGACTGGGGATTCTGGCGGACCGCGACGATGAACATCGGAAAGGCCGACCGCCTTGCGGAGGAGTACCTCGGCGTCGAGGAGGCCGCGCCCGTCCGAAACCGGCTGGCGGTCCTCGCGCGTCTCATCGACGACCAGCCCAAGAGCATGGCGTGGAAGCTCCGCTCGAAGGTAGGCGATCGGGTCAAGTGGTACCGGGAAGTGGAGGAAGTGGAGCGGGACTGACCCCGCCGCAAGGACGCCCGGACGGACCGGAGCGCTGTCCACCGAGGACACCCGGCCGCGTTCGTTCCTCTCCTTCGTACATGCAGTCACATCTACCAGGAGGTTCTGATGAACACGAAACCAGCGGAGCGCGAAGAGCGCTCCGAGCGCACCAATTTCGAGTATTCGCTCATCGACGTGCTGGCTCTCGAACCCGAGCAGTTCCCCGAGCGAAGCGCGCCCACCCTCGAGCGCGTGCTCGAGGTCATAGGCATCGTCGTCGAGGACGAGACGAGCCGCGAGCACCTCGCGGGCGAGGCCAGAGCGGCCGTCTCCGGAGCGGCCGGGCCTCGCGATCCTCTGAGCGTGTCCGATTCCGTACGCCTGGCGGCCCTGCTGGGCGAGCGGCTCGACGCAGACGGTTCGGCCAGGGCGGCGCAGCTTCTCTTCGAGTCCGAGCTCTCCACGGGCGAGGTCATCGACCTCCACAAGCAGTACAAGATCCCCGTGTCGCATCTCGAGGACGACCTGCTGCCGGTCAGGGGAGACGGCGCGTGGATCCACGACTCCTGGGGGCGCTCCTACATCGACCTCGACAGCAACTACAGCGCGACCAACCTCGGGAACTCCAACCCCGAGCTCGCGGTCGGTCTCATGAACCAGGCCAGCCTCCTGGTGTCCCAGAAGGAGGACCGCATCCAGGTCGCCCGGGCGCGCTTCCTCAAGGAGGTCCACGGGATGCTTCCCGAGGGGTTGGACCGCTTCTACTGGCAGAACTCGGGCGGCGAGGCGGTCGACAAGACGCTGAAGGTCGCGAAGGCGTACACGGGACACACCGGCGTCATCGCCTTCGAGGGAGGCTTCCACGGTCGCACCCACGGCGCCGTCGCCGTGACGTACAACGAAGCGTACCGGAAGCCGTTCGGCCTCGACGACGAAGAGTGGGTCCACTTCGCGACGTTCAACGACCTCGAGAGCGTGAAGAAGCTGCTCTCTGAGGGCAAGGCGAAGACCGTCATCCTCGAACTGGTTCAGGGCGAGGAGGGCGGCATGCGGCCTGCGACGAAGGAGTTCGCGCAGGGCCTTCGGAAGCTCTGCGACGAACACGGCGCCGTCATGATCGCCGACGAGGTGCAGACGGGCTTCGGTCGCGTGGCGGAGAAGCCCGGACAGTGGTTCGCGAGCCACCGTTACGATGTCGTGCCCGACATCATGGCTATCGGCAAGTCGTTCGGCGGGGGATACCCCGTGACGGCGGTCGTGACGCACGCCGCCATCTCCGATGCGATGGTGGGCGGGTACGACGGCTCGACCTTCGGCGGCAATCCGATGGCCATGACCGCAGCCCTCATCGCGACGCGTCAGATGAAGCGTCTCGATGTCACCCGGAGAACGGTCGAGCGTTCGAAGCAGTTCGCCGAAGGGCTCGCAAAGGTCGATTCCCCGGCGCTGAAGGGGTTCCGGACCATCGGACTCATGGTCGCCGTCGACCTGGACTCCGTCGACCGCGTGGAGGACGTGCAGCGCCGGATGAAGGCGCACCACGCGCACACCTCGCTCTCCACGGGAAGCACGATGCGCTGGATGCCTCCGCTCGTCATCACGCCCGAGGAGGTGGAGATGGTCCTCGAGGCCTTCCGGACGGCCCTCGGGGAGTCGGGAGCGTAGCCCTCGCCGAACCGTCTCGCGAGCCGGAGCAGCCGCCGGCCGCGTCGTGGGGCACGCTCGTCGAACCGCGAGGTGAGGCGTCGCGGCTCAAGTGCGTCGCCGGACGGAGCTGCGGCGCTGTCACGACCCACGGGGCCTTTCTTCTTGACACCCCTTCGGGACGGAGACTAGCCTTCGGGCTGAAGCGGCCCGCGATGGCCTCACCGCGGGCCACGGTGGTCTGCGTTCGAGGGAGGCGAACGTGGCCTTCTGCGGGGGAAAAGCGCATGACGAAGGTGAAGACGTTCCGGCGCGCGAAGCGTCTCGACCGCGTCCCGCCCTATCTCTTCGTCGAGATGGACCGGGCGAAGCGCAGGCTCGCTGACCAGGGCGTCGACCTCGTGGACCTCGGCATCGGTGACCCGGACTGCCCGACGTTCCCGGAGATCGTCGAGGCCCTGCGCTCGGCCTGCACCGACCCCGAGACGCATACCTACCCCTCGCAGCGCGGCGAGCTGGCGCTCAGGCGGGCCGCGGCCGAGTGGTTCGAGGGGCGCTACGGCGTCGCGCTCGACCCTGACCGCGAGGTTCTTGCGCTCATCGGCACGAAGGAGGGGCTGGGACACCTTCCGCTGGCCGTCCTCGACCCGGGCGACACCTGCCTCGTGCCGGACCCGGCGTACCCCGTGTACCAGTCGGCCGCCATCCTCGCGGGGGCCGAGGTCGTTCACATGCCGCTCGACCCCGAGCTCGGCTTCCGTCCCGACCTCGACTGCCAGCCCCGGCGTGTCCTCGACGAGGCGAAGCTCGTCACCGTCAACTATCCGAACAACCCGACCGGAGCGGCCGCCGACCCCGAGTTCTTCCAGCTGCTGGTCAACCGCGCCGAGGAGCATGGCTTCGTCGCCGTCAACGACGGCGCGTACTCCGAAATCGTCTTCGACACGCCGCGGATCTCGCTTCTCCAGGCCGACGGCGGGAGAGAGACAGGCATCGAGTTCCACTCGTTCTCGAAGACGTTCAACATGACCGGCTGGCGCATCGGGTTCGCCGTCGGGAACCCCGACGTGCTCGACGCTCTGGCCACCGTCAAGAACAACGTCGATTCCGGCGCCTTCACCGCCATCCAGCGGGCCGCCATGGTTGCGCTGTCGCTTCCACAGGAGCGGATCGACGAGCAGGTCGAGCTCTATCGCCGCCGCCGCGATGTCCTCGTCGACGGGCTGTGGGAGGCGGGATGGCAGGTCAGGAGACCTCACGCGAGCTTCTACGTATGGGCGCACGTGCCCACGGATGAGGACTCGGCGACCTTCGCGGCCAGGCTCCTCAACGAGGCGCACGTCGTCGCGACGCCGGGCTCCGGCTTCGGTCCCTCCGGCGAGGGGTACGTCCGCATGGCGCTCACGACCACCGAGGAGCGTCTGGCGGAGGCCGTTGCGAGGATTCGTCGAATCCTGTAGGGTTTCCCGGGAGGTGAGACACATGGCCGAGTATCGCATTGCGCTCGAGAACATCCGACTCTACGGGTACCACGGCGCGACCCCGTCCGAGCGCGAACTCGGGCAGCGATTCGAGGTGGATGTCGAGATCACGGCCGACCTGTCGGAAGCCGTGGCCGAGGACTCCATGAAGAAGACCGTCAACTACGAGAAGGTCTACCGGCTGGTCGAAAGCGAGGTCGTCGAGGAGAAGTACCATCTGCTGGAGACCATGGCCGACAAGATCGCGCGCGACGTCCTCAAGACGTTCGACGCTACGAAGGTGCTGGTGCGCATCCGCAAGCCCAACGTGCCGATCGCGGGCGCGATCGACCACGTACAGGTCGAGGTGACGCACACCCGGTGACGCCGGGATGAACGGGCTCGGTGACGCCGAGATGAATGAGCTCGGTGACGCCGGGATGAACGGGCTCGGTGACGCCGGGATAAGCGTGCCCCGGCGGCTGCGCGGCCGCCGGTCGCCACGGCAGCGCAGAGGTGACGGAGCCCCAAGGGGAGGTGTTTCTCTGGCCCGCGCGTGGATCGGATTGGGATCGAATCTCGGAGACCGCCTCGGAGCGTTCCGGCGCGCGCTGGCGTTCCTGGACGAGCTTCCTGAAACGCGCCTGGCCGCGGTCTCGTCGCTGTATGACACCGAGCCGTTCGAGGTCGACGAACAGCCTCGCTATCTGAACGCCGTGGCCGAGATCGAGACCGAGCTCGAGCCCACGAAGCTCCTACGCGAGCTCCTCGCGATCGAGGACCGGTGCGGACGCATCCGGCGCGAGCCCAAGGGCACGAGGACGCTCGATCTGGACCTTCTCATGTACGACGACGTCGAGCTCGACACCGACGAGCTTCGGCTCCCGCATCCGCGGCTCATCGAGAGGGCCTTCGTTCTGGTCCCGCTGGCCGAGCTGGCCGGCCACATGACCGTGCCCGGAACGGAGCTGAGCGTGCGGGACCATCTGGACCGCCTGGGCGACGTGGCGTCCGAGATCCGTCGCATCGGCGCCGCGCCGCGCGTCGGCGAACCGGCCTAGACCAGGAGAGAGCGTGCCGGCGAAGAACTACGTGGCCATCGAGGGCGTCATCGGGGTGGGAAAGACCACACTCTCCAGGCTTCTGGCGGAGAAGTGGAAGGCGCACCTCAAGCTCGAGGTCGTCGAGGAGAACCCTTTCCTCGCGCAGTTCTACGCTGACATGCGCGGCTACGCG
Organism: uncultured bacterium; assembly: GCA_964596015.1. Taxonomy (GTDB): domain Bacteria; phylum Joyebacterota; class Joyebacteria; order Joyebacterales; family Joyebacteraceae; genus WJMD01. The sequence continues at coordinate 41,685 of CAZQSB010000004.1, forward strand.
TTCCAGACCCAGCTCTTCTTCCTTCTCTCGAGACACCGCCAGCAGCTGGAACTCAAGCAGTCCGACATGTTCATGGAGCGCGTCGTCGCCGACTACCTCTTCGCGAAGGACCGCATCTTCGCGAACATCACGCTCGACGACAACGAGCTGGCCCTCTACAAACGGCTGGCCGACCTGCTCGAGCGCGACGTCCCGAAGCCGGACGTCGTGGTGTACCTCCAGGCCTCCGACGATGTCCTGATGGAGCGCATCCGGCGCCGCGGCAGGGACTTCGAGCGCGACATGTCGCGCGATTACATCGAAACGCTGAACGAGGCCTACAACTACTTCTTCTTCCACTACACGGACACGCCCCTGATCGTCGTCAACACGAACGACATCGACTTCGTGAAGAGCTCCGCCGACTTCGAGGAGCTGGCGAAGGAGATCGAGGAGCACGACACGGGCACCGCGTACTACGTCCCGATCGGCACGAGATCCTGAGGAACAGAGGCGTCATGGATCGGAAGAAGCGGACCGCGCCCGGCATCGCGGCCATGAAGCAGTCCGGCCGGAAGGTGGCGGTGCTGACGGCCTACGACGCCGTCACCGCGCGCCTCGTCGACGAGGCGGGGGTCGACGCCATCCTGGTGGGGGACTCCGCGGCCATGGTGCTCCTCGGCTACGAGAGCACGCTCCCGGTCACGCTCGAGGAGATGCTGATGCTCACCGCCGCCGTCGCGAGGGCTAAGCCCGCGGCGCTGGTGGTGGGCGACCTGCCCTTCATGTCGTATCAGGCGTCCGTCGCAGACGCCGTCCGGAGCGCCGGACGGATGGTCAAGGAAGCCGGGGCGGGCGCCGTCAAGCTCGAGGGCGGCCGGAAGGTGGCGGAGAAGGTCCGCGCCATCCTCGAGGCCGGCATTCCCGTCATGGGCCACATCGGGCTCACGCCGCAGTCGATCAACGAGTTCGGCGGGTACCGCGTGCAGGGGAAGACCAGCGACGCGCGCGACCGGCTGATCGAGGACGCGAGGGCGCTCGACGAGGCCGGGTGCTTCTCGATCGTCCTCGAGGCGATGCCGAGCGCCGCGGGCCGCGCCATCACCGAGGCGGTCAATGTGCCGACCATCGGCATCGGAGCGGGGCCTTTCTGCGACGGCCAGGTGCTCGTCGTGAACGACATCATCGCCTACACGGACGATGGGCCGAAGCCGCGGTTCGCGCGGGTCTACGGGGACGCAAAGAGCGTCGTCAGAGAGGCCGCGCGCAGGTTCGTCGAAGACGTGCGCTCAGGCGCCTATCCCTCCGACGGGGAGACCTACGACTGACATGCGGGTCGTCCACGACATCACCGCCATGGAGCGCCTCGCGCGCGAGCTCCGCGCGAAGGGAACCCTCGCGCTCGTCCCGACGATGGGCGCGCTCCACGAGGGGCACCTGTCTCTCGTTCGACTGGCGGCGGAGAAGGCCGACGCCGTCGTCGTGAGCGTGTTCGTCAACCCGACGCAGTTCGGCCCGAACGAAGACTACGAGCGCTATCCGCGCGACGTCGAGCGCGACGCCGCGCTGGCGGACGAGGCGGGCGCCGACGTCGTGTTCGCCCCGTCGGTCGAAGCGATGTACCCGCCGGGATTCTCCACGATCGTGCACGTCCGCGACCTGACGGACCGTCTCTGTGGCTCGTACCGTCCCGGGCATTTCGACGGCGTCACCACCGTCGTGGCGAAGCTCCTCGGCATCGTCCGTCCGGACCTCGCGGTCTTCGGCCAGAAGGACGGCCAGCAGGCCTCGGTCATGGAACGAATGGTCGAGGACCTGCATCTCCGCGTCGAGATCGTCCGGGCCCCCACGGTCCGCGAGAGCGACGGCGTGGCGCTGAGCTCGAGGAACAGGTATCTGTCCGAGGACGAGCGCGCTCGCGCGCGGGTGCTCCCGGGCGCCCTCAGGGTGGCGAGAGAGCAGTACGAGCGCGGCGAGCGACGCCCGGAGGCGCTTCTCTCGGAGGTCCGCCGGCGCATCGAGGAGGAGCCCGACGTTCGTGTGCAGTACGTCGAGGCGGTCGATTCGAGGACGCTCGAGCCCGTCGAGAAGCTCGCCGACGGCGTCATGGTCGCCGCGGCGGTCTTCGTGGGCGACACGCGGCTCATCGACAACGTCATTCTCGGCGAGGCGGTCGACATCGGCTGAGCATGCGGACGGGGAGAGGCTGACGGCATGGACAGGATCTGGGCCCCCTGGAGAATGGAGTACCTGATGGCCGAGAAGAGCGACGGGTGCATCTTCTGCGACAAGCCCGCGGACAACGACGACCGCGCGAGGCTCATCCTGCACCGGTCGGACCGCTCGTTCATCATCATGAACGCCTATCCCTACAACAACGGGCATCTGATGGTCGCCCCCTTCCGTCACGTCGGCTCGTTCCAGGAGCTCTCGTCGGAGGAGCGTTCGGACCTCATGGACGAGGTCGCTCTCGCCGAGTCGCTCATCGAGCGCACCTTCCATCCGCAGGGGATGAACGTCGGCGTGAATCTCGGTGAGTGCGCCGGGGCCGGGGTGGTCGGACATCTCCACGTCCACATCGTGCCCAGGTGGACCGGCGACACGAACTTCATGCCCGTGCTGGGCGAGACCCGCGTGATCCCCGAGCTACTTCAGCAGACATACGACAAGCTGGCAGAGAACCTCGAACGGTAGACTCAAGATGGCGAGACGTCGGAGGAAGAAGCGGAAGCCGGCCTCAGCGGCCTACACGGTGGGCATTCTCGTGCTCCTCGCGGCGGTCGTGTTCGTCGGCATCACCCTGGCCGGTCTCTTCGAGCCGGCGCCCAGGAAGGTCGGCTCCCAGACGGTGCTCGTCCTGAACGGCTGCGGCGCGTCCGGGGTGGGGGAGCGGACGGCGCGCGCGCTCCGGGAGCTCGGTTACGACGTCGTCGACTACAGGAACGCCGACAGGTTCGACTACGACGAGACGTTCGTCGTCGACAGGACCGGCGACTTCGATTCGGCCGTCCGACTGGCCCGTCGCCTCGACCTGGTGCAGGTGATCCAGCAGATTCCCAGGACGCCGCTCGTGGACCTCGTTCTCGTTGTGGGAAGCGACTACGGACGCTTTCTCGAGGGGACGTAGCAGGCGGCGGCCGGACGGGATGACGGGGCCGGACCTGCGGGAGCGCGCACCACCGGGAGCGCGCACGCCGGACCTGCCGCAGCGCGCATCACCGGGAGCGCGCACACCGGACCTGCCGCAGCGCGCACAGCCGACCAAGAAGAAGGCCGCGGGAATCTCCCGCGGCCTTCTCAGTCTCTCGTCGTTTCGAGGCGGCGCTCGCGAGGGCCTAGAAATAGAGGTCCCGGAAGTCGTCGATCTCGGCCCCGTCGCGAAGCCCCTCGAGCCACGCGGCGAAAAGCTCCATCCGCTCGACCTGCACGAGCTGCTGACGGAGCTGTTCCTTCTGCTCTTCGAACGCCTGCTGGTTGGCGGCCGTCCTGCTCTCGACCCGCAGCACGTAGAACCGTGTGGGTTCGTCCACCTCGACGACGCCGCTCGTCTGTCCCGTTCTCAGGCCGAAAGCCGTCCCTACGAATGCGTTCTGCTGACCGACGCCGGGGACCGGGTCGCGCCGCGTGAACGGACCTACCTCGCGGACCGTCAGGTCGTGAAGCGCCGCGGCCTCCTCGAGGCGGTTGCCCGACGCGACCGACTGCTCCACGTCCTCGGCCAGTTGCCTGGCGCGTTCGGCCATGCGCTCCCTCGTGAGGTCGCGGACCGCCGGGTGCTGGCCGCCTGTCTCCTCGGCCTCCCGGGCCAGCTCATCGTATGTCGGAACGCGGCTCGGCAGCTTCTCGGCCACCTCGAACACGTAGTAGGCGTCCGGCGTCACGTAGGGACCGAGGATGGTCTCCTCCTCGGAATCGAACGCCATCTTGACGGCCGGCCTGAGACCGCCGATGCCGGGGATCATGCGCCCGTCGGCGAACGGCTCGGTCGTCCGGACCTCGTAGTTCTTCTCGTCCGCCGCGTCGACGAGCCCCTCGTCGGTGGCAAGTTCGGCGAACTCCGATACCGCCTGTTCGACCGCGACGAGCGTCTCCTCGCTGGGGACGACCTCCATCAGGATGTGCCGGGCCTTGACCATCGGTTCGCCGTCCTCGGTCCTCGTGTCCTCCACGAGGACGATGTGGTAGCCGAACTCGGTCCGGAACGGGTCGCTGACCTCGCCCTCCTCGAGGGAGAAAGCGACTTCCTCGAACTCCGACACCATCTGACCTCTTCCGAACCAGCCCAGGTCGCCTCCCTCGGCGCGGCTCGGACCCTCGGAGTAGATGCTGGCGAGCTCGGCGAAGTCCTCGCCCTGGCGGACCGACTCGGCCAGGTCTGCCAGACGATTCCTCACGTCGGCTTCGTCCTCCTCCGTGGGCTCGCGCCGGAATTCTACGTACTCAAGCACGACCCGCTCGGGGACCTCGTAGTCCCTGCGGTTGGAGTTGAAGTAGGACCGGGCCTCGTCCTCGGTGGGCGCGAGTCCCTCGCGGTCGATGGTCCTCGGGTCGACGGCGACGTACGACACGGTGGCGGTCTCGTTCTGCGCCACCCATTCCTGCCAGAGCTCGGCGTCCGTGACGAACGCGCCCGCCTGGATCTCCTGCGTCAGGATCTGCTGCTTCAGCGTGTTCCGGTACATCTCGGCGATGCCTTCCCACCGCTCCGGGTTGAGCTGGATCTCGCGGTGGTAGAGGTCGAAGCTGAAGTTCCCCTCTTCATCCTGGAAAGCTGGGGATTCATAGATGAACTGGGGTGGCTGGTTCCACAGTGTGTCGAAGACGTACTGGTCAGGGACGTTGATGCCCAGCCGCTCGATCTCCTGCTGGATGAGCACCTCGTTGACGAGCTGGTTCCACGTCTCAGACCTGATGGCCTGGGCCGTTTGCTCATCCACCTCGGTCCCCGTCCTCTGCGCGTACGTCTGGAGGTTCTGGCGGTACGCCTCGTTGAACTCGCGGTACTCTATCGGCGTGCCTTCGACGCGTCCGATGAGACCACGCTCCGGTCCTCGCTGCGAGCGCTGGAGCCCGCGCCCCCATGCGGCGAAGATGAAGCCGACGAAGGCAACGACGACGACCCAGAGAAAGGCCTTGGTGTTCTTACGAAGAGCGGCAAGCATCGGGTTCGTGCCTCCCTGTTGGAAAATCGTATCTCGATGGACGAGCCATGTGAGTAGAGGCCTCGGTCAAACTGCTAAAATACCATGCTCTCCCGGGCCGCGCAAGCGGAATGTCCCGTTTCCTGTTGACGAAGGGCCCTTGCCTTGGTATCTTCTAGCGTTTGTTACCGATGGCGCGCGGCGCCGCGGCGCGCACACCAGTACGACCATGAATGAGAGAGAATCTGACGGATCCGTACGTGCTTCGCGCTGGAAGGAAGGCATATGAAGTCACCTGCTCCCGAGAAGATCAGAAACGTCGCCCTGGTGTCGCACGGTGGCGCGGGGAAGACGTCGGTCGCTGACGCTCTGTTGTACGCCGGAGGGGCCGTGCCGCGGCTCGGGAAGGTGGATGACGGCTCATCGACGCTGGACTATTCCGAAGAGGAGAAGAAGCGTCAGATCACGCTGAGCGTGGGACTCGGTCACTACACCCGGAACGGCATCAAGGTCAACGTGCTCGACTGTCCCGGATACGCCGACTTCTACGGCGACGTGCGGGCGGGGCTCCGCGTGGCCGACGCCGCGCTGCTTCTCGTCGCCGCGCCGTCCGGCGTCGAGGTCGGGACCGAGCTCGTCTGGCAGTTCCTCGAGAGCGCGTCGCTGCCGCGCATCATCTGCATCAGCAAGATGGACAAGGAGCACGCCGACTTCCAGAAGGCAGTGGGCGACTGCTCCGAGGCCCTCGGCGCGCGGCTCGTGCCGATGGCGCTTCCCATCGGCGCGGCCGGGTCCTTCAAGGGCGTGGTCGACCTCATCTCCGGCACGGCGTGGATGGCCGACGGCTCGGGCAAGGTCACGAAGGGCGATGTCCCCGCCGACATGGCCGATCAGGTCGAGGAACTCAAGGGCCAGCTCATCGAGGCCGCGGCCGAGGCGAACGAGGCCCTGATGGAGAAGTTCTTCGCCGAGGAAGCGCTCACGCCGGACGAGATCCTGAAAGGGCTCCGGCAGGGCGTCATGGCCACGAACATCGTCCCGGTGGTTCCGGTCGCCGGGCCGTCGATGGCCGGCATCGAGCAGCTGATGAACCTCATCGAGGGCGTTCTTCCTTCGCCGGCCGACGTCGGTCCGGAGAAGGGGACGAAGCCGCGCAGCGAGGACGAGGTCGAGGTAGAGCCCAAGCCCGATGGTCCCTTCACCGCGCTCGTGTTCAAGACCGTCGCCGAGCAGCACGTCGGGGAGCTGTCGTGCTTCCGCGTGTACTCAGGCGCCGTGTCGTCGGGCGACGACGTGGTCAATACGACGCAGGACGCCGGCGAGCGGATGGGCACCGTCTACGCGATGAACGGCCGCGAGCGCGAGGAGATGGAGTCGGTCTCGGCCGGCGACATCGGCGCCGTCGTCAAGCTCAAGCAGACCTCCACCGGAGACACGCTCTGTTCCAAGTCGAATCCCATTGTGCTTCCACCCATCGAGTTCCCGAAGCCGGTCCTCTCGGTCGCGGTCTCGGGCAAGTCGAAGGGCGACGAGGAGAAGATCACGCGCGGGCTTCAGGCCCTGCATGAGGAGGACCCGACCTTCACGGTCCAGTTCGATCCCGTCATCAAGCAGACCATCATCTCGGGGCTCGGCGACCTCCATCTCGACGTGATGGTGGACAAGCTGAAGCAGAAGTACGGCGTCGACGTGGACCTCGAGAAGCCGAAGATCCCGTACCGCGAGACCATCAAGAGCACGGCGAAGGCGGAAGGGAAGTACAAGAAGCAGTCCGGCGGTCGGGGGCAGTTCGGCGTGGCGTGGCTCCGGGTCGAGCCCAACGAGCGGGGCGAGGGCCTCGAGTTCCTCGACGAGATCGTCGGCGGTTCGATTCCCTCGAAGTTCATCCCGGCGGTTGAGAAGGGCGTTCGTGAGCGGATGGGGCGCGGCATTCTCGCGGGCTATCCGGTCGTCGACGTCAAGGTGGCCGTTTACGACGGCAAGGTCCATCCGGTCGACTCGTCGGAGATGGCCTTCAAGATGGCCGGTTCGATCGGCTTCCGCCTGGCCGCGAACGAGGCCCGGCCGGTCATGCTGGAGCCGGTCTATCTCATCACGGTCCGCGTGCCAGACGAGTATCTGGGCGACGTCATGAGCGATGTGTCGTCGAGGCGGGGCCGCATCAAGGAGACGGCGCAGGAGGGACGCTCACAGGTCGTTCGGGCGTTCGTCCCGCTGGCCGAGCTCTACAAGTACTCCACGCACCTTCGTTCTATCACACAGGGGAGAGGCTTCTACGAGCAGGAGTTCTCTCACTACGAGGAAGTGCCCGGCGACGTGCAGGCGAAACTCGTGGCCGAGGCCGAGCAGGAGACCGAGGAGGAGTAGCCTCGAGGGCCCGAGACCGGGCCCGGCAGGTCTCCTTGCGAGGGGGTGCCGATGTCAGGACACTCGAAGTGGCACAGCATCAAGCACAAGAAGGCGGCGGCCGACGCGAAGCGCGGCAAGATCTTCAACCGTCACGCCAAGCTCGTCGAGGTGGCGGCCCGTCAGGGCGGAGGCGACCCGGAGAAGAACCCGAGGCTTCGTACCGAGATCCAGGCGGCGCGCGACGCCAACATGCCCAACGACAAGATCGAACGCGCGATCCTGAAGGGCACGGGCCAGATCGAAGGCGTCCAGTACGAGGAGGTCACGTACGAGGCGTACGCGCCCGAGGGCGTAGCTCTCATGATCGACACGCTGACCGACAACAAGAACAGGACCGTCGGCGAGATCAGGCACATTCTGACCAAGCACGGCGGCAACCTCGGCGAGAGCGGCAGCGTGGCATGGAACTTCACCCAGAAGGGCATCATCCACGTCCCCGTCGAGGGGAACGAGGAGGACAAGGTCCTCGAGACCGTTCTCGAAGCGGGCGCCGAGGACCTCGAGACTGAGGGCGACTCCTACGAGATAACGACCGACCCGAAGAGCTTCATGAACGTCCGCGAATCGCTCGACGCCGCCGGCATCGAGGTCAGGAGCGCCGAGATCACACGGGTCCCCGGCTCGACCGTCAGGGTCGAGACCCAGGACCTTGCCCGCAGGATCCTGAAGCTCATGGACGTGCTGGATGACCACGACGACGTCCAGAACGTTTCCGCGAACTTCGATATTCCGGAAGAGGTGATGGAGGCAGTCGAGGACGAGGTGTAACGACGTGCCCGGTCGCGTTGTCGTCATGGGAATCGACCCCGGGAGCATCGTGACCGGCTTCGGCGTCATCGAGATCGACGACGCCGGAGCTCACCCGGTGGGGCACGGCTTCGTGGCGACCTCCTCGAAGCAGCCCCTGGCCGAACGTCTCGCCGTCATCCACGCCGAGATCTCGAAGCAGATCGCGAAGTTCCGGCCGAACGAGATCGCGGTCGAGAACGTCTTCCACGCGAAGAACGCCCGCTCCGCTCTCATGCTCGGACATGCCCGGGGCGTCGTGTTGCTCGCCGCCTCGCAGGCCGGCATTCCGGTCTTCGAGTACGCTCCCAGAGAGGTTAAGCTGTCGGTGGTCGGCCACGGAAACGCCTCGAAGGCCCAGGTTGCCTCGATGGTGTCTCGTCTCCTCTCTATCGACGTGAGCGGCATGAAAGAGGACGAGTCCGACGCCGTCGCGATCGCCGTCTGTCATCTTCACAAGCGAACCGGAGCCGTCTCACGATGATCGCCGAGCTTTCGGGCACACTTCTGCGGCGGACCCCGGCTGGCGTGGTGGTCGATGTGGGCGGTGTGGGGTTCAGCCTGCTGGTACCGCTCTCGACCTACCGGGAACTCGGGCGCGTCGGTTCCGAGGTCCGTCTCCACACACACCTCCACGTCCGCGAGGACGCGCTCGAGCTCTTCGGCTTCGTGACGACGTCCGAGCTGGCCATGTTCCGCGCGCTCATCTCCGTCTCGGGGATCGGCCCCAAGCTGGGTCTGGCCGTTCTCTCGGGTCTCTCGCCCGACGTGCTTCAGCGCGCGGTGGTCGAGGAGGACCTGGCGCTTCTGACCAGCGTCTCGGGCATCGGCAGGAAGACCGCGCAGCGGATGATCGTCGAACTCAAGGAGAAGCTCTCGGGGCTCGAGGTCGCGACCATAGGCGGGACCGGCGAGGCCGAGGACACGGGCGACGCCGTCCTCGCGCTCATGTCGCTCGGCGTGAAGCGGGAGAAGGCGCGCGAGGCCGTGCTGGCGGTCCAGCGCGAGTGCGGCCCCGACCTCCCCGTCGAGGAGATCATCAAGAGGGCGCTCCGAAAGGGAGGCGGGCGATGACGTCCGCAGGGCCGCTCCACATCTGAACCGCACGGAAGGGGAGACGCACGATGACCCCCGCCGACAGGCTGACCGCGCCGGGCATCGCCACCGACGACGCGACCTACGACCGAAAGCTCCGCCCGACCAACTTCTCCGAGTTCGTCGGGCAGGACACACTGAAGGCCAACCTGTCGGTCTTCATCGAGGCCGCTCTGAAGCGCGAGGAGCCTCTGGACCACTGCCTCTTCTACGGGCCGCCGGGTCTCGGGAAGACCACGCTCGCGCACATCATCGCGACCGAGATGGGCACCGAGCTCATCTCCACCTCGGGCCCGGTCATCGAGCGTCCCTACGACCTTACCGGCATTCTCACGAACCTCAAGCGGGGCGACGTGCTCTTCATCGACGAGATCCACCGGCTGCAGCACGTGGTGGAGGAGTACCTGTATCCCGCGATGGAGCAGTTCTCGGTCGATATCGTGCTCGACAAGGGTCCGTCGGCGAGAAGCGTCCGGCTCAATCTGGAACACTTCACGCTGGTCGGCGCCACGACGCGGGCGGGACTACTCACGTCGCCGCTCCGGTCGCGGTTCGGCGTGGCGCAGCGTCTCAACTACTACCAGCCCGAGGAGCTCTCACGCATCGTGACGCGCTCGGCGCGGATCCTCGAGGTCCCGATCGACGAGGAAGGCTCTCTCGAACTGGCGCGCCGCTCCCGCGGGACGCCGAGGATCGCGAACCGCCTGCTCAGAAGGGTGCGCGACTTCGCCGAGGTCATGGGCGACGGCAGCATCAACGCCGAGGTCGCCCACGAGTCTCTGCTGAGGCTCGAGGTGGACGAGCGCGGCCTCGACGAGATGGACCGGAGGATCATGGAGGCCGTCATCGAGCGCTTCGGCGGCGGGCCCGTGGGGGTGAAGAGCCTCGCGGTGGCTGTCGGCGAGGAAGCCGAGACCCTCGAGGAGATCTACGAGCCGTTCCTCATCCAGGAGGGGCTCCTCAAACGCACGTCGCGCGGGCGGGAGGCGACGCCGCGGGCGTACGAGTACTTCGGACGCGCCGCGCCGGGCGAGCAGAGCGAACTCCTGTAGGCGCGGCCCAGGCGGACCGCGCGCGAGGCCTTCTTTTCGCGAGGGTTTTCGCGCGGGGTCCTCTCGCCGAATGCGACCGAAAAGAGACGGCGATGCGCGTGCTGCTTCACATGTGCTGCGGGCCCTGCGGCATCGTGCCGATCCGGAGCCTGTGTGACGACGGGCACGAGGTCGCCGTGGCGCTCACGAACCCGAACATCCACCCCTTCCTCGAGTTCCTCCGCCGCCGCGAGGCGGCGCGGGAGGTGTGCTCGCGGCTCGGTGTGGAGGTCGTGCGCGAAGACCCTTACGGGCTGGTCGGCTTCCTGAGAGCCATCGACGGCCGCATGGAGGAGCGCTGCGGCGTCTGCTACCGGATGCGGATGGAGCGCGCGGCCGAGAGCGCGGCCGAGCTCGGGTTCGACGCCTTCACCTCGACCATGCTCGTGAGCACACAGCAGGAGCACGAAGCCGTCCGCCGCGCCGGCGAGGAGGCGGCGGAGCGTCACGGCGTCCGGTTCCTCTACCGCGACTGGCGCCCGCGCGTCATGGAGGGCGTCGAGGAGTCGAAGAAGATGGGCGTCTACAGGCAGCAGTACTGCGGATGCGTCTTCAGCGAGTGGGAGCGCTACCGCGACATGAGACCGGAGCGCGCCCTGAAGGCGGCCCGGCGCGCCGCGGGACTCGACGAGGCCCCGGTCGAACCCGCCGGGGAGTCTCCGTGAGGACCTCCGACTTCGACTACGAGCTGCCGCGCGAGCTGATCGCGCAGTACCCATCGGAGAGGCGCGACGAGTCGCGCCTTCTCGTTCTCAGGCGGGACCGGGACGAGTTCGAGCACCGGCGGTTCCGCGACATCCTCGAGTATCTCCGTCCCGAAGACTGCCTCGTTCTGAACGAGAGCCGCGTGATACCGGCTCGGCTCATCGGCCGCAAGGCGCTCACGGGCGGCCGCGTCGAGGTCTTCCTGCTCGAGCCCGGGACGGACGACACGTGGACGGCTCTCGTCCGGCCCGGCGCGCGCGTCGCGGACGGCGCGACGATCGTCTTCTCCGAGAACCTCTCCGCGGTCGTCGAGTCGACGCTCGACGAAGGGAAGCGGAAGGTCCGCCTCCTCGCCGAGGGGGACCCGCTCGAGGAGCTCTCGGCCGTCGGGCGGGTTCCGCTCCCTCCGTACATCGACCGCGAACCCGAGCCCGTCGACGTCGAGCGATACCAGACGGTGTACGCGCGCGTTCCGGGCGCCGTGGCCGCGCCGACGGCGGGGCTTCATTTCACGGAGAAGCTGCTCGAGCGGGCGGAGGACGAGGGCGTCAGGACCGCGCGGGTCATCCTCCACGTCGGGCTCGGCACGTTCCGTCCGGTCGCGAGCGACGACCCGGAAGAGCACCACATGGACGAGGAGCGCTACGAACTGCCGGAGGGGGCGGCCGCCGAGATCAATGAGGCCAGGGCCGCCGGAGGACGCATCGTCGCCGTGGGCACCACGGCGGTGCGCGTGCTCGAGTCCACGGCGGATGAGGGCGGCGAGGTCCGGGCCGGCTCCGGCTCGACGGGGCTCTTCATCAGGCCGCCCTACGAGTTCCGGGCGGTCGACGCGCTGGTCACGAACTTCCATCTTCCGAAGTCGACGCTCCTGATGCTCGTCTCGGCGCTCGCGGGACGGGAGAAGGTCCTGGCGGCCTATCGCGAGGCCGTCGAGGCGGGGTATCGCTTCTACAGCTACGGCGACGCGATGCTGATCATCTGAGCGCCGGGGCCGCGCGAGTGAACGGGACGTGGCCGGCGGCGTCCGGATGTCGCGGCGGGGAACGCCTGCGCCGTGGCCTCACGCAAGCGGAGGGAACGTGTTCGAGTTCCGGGTCATTGCCGAGGACGCCGAGACCGGAGCGAGGGCCGGCGAGCTCACGACGCCGCACGGCGTCATCGAGACTCCGGTCTTCATGCCTGTCGGCACGCAGGCGACCGTCAAGACGCTGTCGCCCGGGGACCTCGAGGAGCTCGGAGCGCGCATCATCCTTGCGAACGCGTACCACCTGTTCCTTCGGCCGGGCGCGGACGTCATCCGGGAGGCCGGCGGCATTCACCGCTTCATGGCGTGGGACGGCGCCGTGCTCACGGACAGCGGAGGGTTCCAGGTCTTCAGCCTCGCGCGCCTGAACCGCGTGACCGACGAAGGTCTCGAGTTCCAGTCTCACCTCGACGGCGCGCGCCACTTCATGTCGCCCGAGGACAACGTCGCCCTGCAGCGGGCCATCGGCGCCGACATCATCATGGCGCTCGACGAGTGCGTCGCCTACCCGGCCGAGAGGTCCTACGTCGAGCGTTCCCACGAGCTCACGCTCCGCTGGGCGGGGAGAGCGCGGCGCGCGTGGCTGGAGGAGCCTTCCGACCAGGCGCTCTTCGGAATCGTCCAGGGGGCGACCTATGAGGACCTCAGACGCGACGCCGCGAAGAGGCTCGCGGACATGGATTTCCCCGGGTACGCCATAGGCGGGCTGGCGGTCGGAGAGCCGGTCGGCGTCATGCGGGAGATGGTCGACGCGTGCCTCGACGAGCTACCGCCGGAGCGCCCGCGGTACTTCATGGGGCAGGGGTTCCCCGAGGACATCGTCGGCTCCGTCGCCCAGGGCATCGACATGTTCGACTGCGTGATGCCGACGCGGAACGCGAGAAAGGGCATGCTCTTCACCTCCGAGGGACGGCTCGTCGTGAAGAACGCCGCGTACGCCCGCGACGACGCGCCGCCCGACCCCGCCTGCGGCTGTCCGACCTGCCGCACGCATTCCCGCGCGTACCTCCGCCATCTCTTCCAGGCGGAGGAGAGCCTTGCGGGAAGGCTCGCGACCGTGCACAATATCAGCTTCTACCTGTCGATGATGCGCTCGATGCGCGACGCCATCATCGGCGGACGGTTCAACGCGTGGCGCTCCGCCTTCCTCGGACAGGGGCCGTGGACTGCGGCGGGCGCCTGACGCGCACATGGATGACGAGCGGGAGGGATGATGAAGGCGAACGACCCGAGAGTCGCGGAAGGACTGATCGACGCGTCGGGCGGGAAGATGGTCCTGCTCGTCGCGGACGGGCTCGGCGGACTGCCGCATCCGAAGACGGGGCTCACCGAGCTCGAGACCGCCGAGACCCCCAATCTCGATGCTCTCGCGAGACAGAGCGTCTGCGGGCTTCATACGCCCATAGCTCCCGGCATCACACCGGGAAGCGGTCCGGCGCACATGGCGCTCTTCGGCTACGATCCTGTCGAGTATGTGATCGGACGGGGCGTTCTCGAGGCGCTGGGCATCGACTTCGAGCTCAAGCCGGGCGACGTCGCCATCCGCGTGAACTTCGCGACGATCGATGACGACGGTCTCGTGGTCGACCGGCGGGCGGGGCGGATATCCACCGAGAAGTGCCGGGAGCTCGCCGAGAGGCTGAACGACATCCAGGTTCCCGGCGTCGAGATCATGGTCCGGCCGGTCAAGGAGCACCGCGCGGTCATCGTCCTCAGGGGAGAGGGGCTCGTGGGCGGTCTCGAGGACACCGACCCGCAGGAGACGGGCGTCGCGCCGAAGCCCGTCGAGGCCGGGAGCGCCCAGCAGGAACGCACCGCGGAGGTGCTCCGCGCGTTCGTGAGCGCCGCCGCCGAGATGCTCAAGAAGGAGCCCAGGGCCAACATGATCCTGATGCGCGGCATCGCCAGCCGCGACCCGATCCCCACCGTGACAGAGCGGTTCGGCATCGATGCCGGCGCCATAGCCGGCTACCCCATGTACCGCGGCGTGGCGGGACTTGTGGGCATGAACGTCCTGCCTCCCGCAGAATCGCCTGAGGAACTCATCGCTGCGGGCCGGAAGGCGTACGACGACCACGACTATCTCTTCCTCCACTTCAAGAAGACCGATTCGACGGGAGAGGACGGCGACTTCGACCGGAAGGTGGAGGCCTCGGAGAAGCTGGATGCGCTCATTCCCGGCATTCTCGAGATCGACCCCGACGTCCTCGTCGTGACGGGCGACCACTCGACGCCCTCGGCGCTGGCGTCGCACTCGTGGCACCCGGTGCCGCTCCTTCTGCGCGCGAAGAGCGCGCGGGTCGACGCGGTCGAGGCGTTCGGCGAGTCGCACTGCCTGAGAGGTGGTCTGGGGATGATCCGGGCGGTCGATATCATGCCGCTCATGCTGGCGCACGCCGGCCGACTCGACAAGTTCGGGGCCTGACCGGTCCCCGGGGGAGTCCAGGTGGCACCGCCGCCCGAACGAACCGCGACGCGAGTGATGGAGAGTCGCAGCCCCGCGATGTCCCGCGGCCGCGAGTCCGCGCTCCTCGTCATATCAGGCGCGGCACTGGCTCTGGCGTTTCCGCCGGTGAATCTCTGGCCGCTGGCGTTTGTCGGCCTCATGCCGCTCTTCTACGTGATCGAGCGGACCAGGGTGACCGGGTTCTGGAGCGCGTTCCGTCCCGGCTTCCTCGCGGGCGCCGCTTTCTTCCTGACTCTTGTCTACTGGATCGTCTTCCTGGGCTCCGAGCAGGGCGAGAACCACGTCCTCATGGGCGCGGCCCTCGCGCTCCTCGTGCTGCTCCAGTCGTTCTACTGGGGACTCTTCTCAGCGGGCGCGGTCCTGGTGTCACGCAGGACGAGGATTCCCTCCTTCGTCGTATTCCCCCTGTTCTGGGTCGCCGCCGAGCAGCTTCGGTCGCTCTTCGAGCTGGGCTTCTCGTGGGGAGCGCTCGGATACGCGGGGACGAGCATCGTCCCGGCCGTTCAGTTCGCCTCGGTGACGGGCGTCTTCGGAGTGTCTCTCTGGATGGCCGTCGTGAACGCGCTCGTGCTCGGCGTCGTGCTCGGCCGCCCACGGGCCCCGCGGCTCGTGGCGCTCGTTCTCCTGCTCTCCCTGCCGCTGGTCCACGGGGTCCTGACGCTCGGAAACGACTCGTGGGAGCGGACAGTCCGCGTCGCCGTGGTGCAGCCGAACATCGGGGCTCGGCTCAAGTGGGACCCGGAGTTCAAGGAGCTCAGTTTCTCACGACTCGAGAGGCTCTCGCTGGCGGCGGGGGAGGAGGAGCCCGCGTTCATCGTATGGCCGGAGACGGCGACGCCGAGCTACCTGCTGCGGGAGCAGGAAGACCTCTCGCGCGTGGGCGCCGCCGCCCGGGCCGCCGGAGCTCCCATCCTGACGGGCTTTCCCGATCTCACGTTCGACTCCGAGGAGGGCGGCTACTGCTCGTACAACTCGGCGCTCCTCGTGAACGCCCGGGGCGTCGTGCTGGGGAAGTACGACAAGATCCACCTGGTGCCGTTCGGCGAGGCCATCCCCTTCGAGAGGGCGTTCCCGGTCCTGAGGAGCGTCGACTTCGGCGAGGCCGACTTCCGCCGCGGCCGCGAGCGTCTCGTGTTCGAGACGGACGGCGCGCGCTTCTCGGTCCTCATCTGCTTCGAGGCGATCTTCCCTCGTCTCGTCAGGGAGTTCGTCGACGAGGGGGCCGGGGTCCTCGTCAACATCACGAACGATGTCTGGTACGGGCGGACATCCATGCCCTTCCAGCACGCGCAGATGGCCGTGATGCGCGCGATCGAAAACCGGCGGAGCCTCGCCAGGAGCGCGAACAGCGGCATCTCGCTGTTCACCGACCCGTACGGTCGGGTCATCTCGAAGACCGGCATCTTCGAGGAAGCCGTTCTCGTGGAGGACCTGCCCGTCTCGGCCGAGCGCACCTTCTACACGCGCCACGGCTGGCTCATCGCGTGGCTCATGCTCGGCGCCGCATTGCTGCTCGTCGCGCTGGCGGTCCCGGGAGGAGCCGCGGGCCGGCAGGGCGCTCAGCCCCCCTCCGACCCATGAAGCGCCGCACTTCGCTCTTGCCTCCTTATCCTTGCCCTCTTACCATCATGTAGGATGGACGTCATGACAGGCACCCCGGCGGCGGAGACCGCGTCCGCCCGCATGAGGCGTCCGGATGGAAGAGGCTGGAACGAACCGAAGGACCGCTCCGCCTGACGCGCCGTCTCTCTGGACGGCGCGCGCGGCGTCTCTGCCGCTTTCAGGACCCGCCGGCGCCGGCACTCACCGCGCGTGCTCCGGCGGACGCGTCCGGGACCGGAGCGGTTCTGCTCCCGACCGGATGCTCCGCCGGTTCCCGGCGGCGCGCCGCGCTTCACGGAACTGCATTCCGAGCCGGATGCGAATGCGGCTCAGCCCCCGCGGAACGGCAACCAAGCCCTCCTGCTCCCGGCTCGTCTCTAACTTTCAGCATCACAGCTACTTACACGCCCAGGCTCAGAACGGGCCGTGGCATGGTCCTTGCATACACGTCACGTGGCTTCTCTTGTTCGGGCAAGGCCCGGACCAGTGCAGGAGGGGGTATGGGAGAGAAGAACAGCCTTGAGCTGACGCGGAACGGTCCTCCGACCGCTCTCTTGTCAAGTGAGCGCGGCGCCGCGCTCGTCACGGTCATGGTGGTCATCGCGGCCGTTCTCCTTATCGGCGTGGCGCTCTTCATCCTCGGCACCGGCGAGAGCGACGTGGTTGAGTACGGCGTCGACGGGGCGCGGGCTTTCTATCTCGCCGAGGCCGGCGTCGACCGCGCGAGAAGCTGGCTCGAGCAGAACGCCCAGGAGGACCCCCCTCAGTTTCCCGCGAGCGCATCGGTCTCGGACCAGCCTCTTGGCGGCGGGGAGTACGACGTCACGCTCAATAAGGTCGCAGGCAACCCGTGGGTGGCCGACTACGACGTCGTGGCGACCGGCACGGTCGACGGCGTGACGCGCCAGATACACGTCGTGCTCCGCCACGAGACGTTCGCCCAGTACATGTACTTCGCGTCTCACATGGACGACATCTGGTTCATCACCGGGGACAGCCTCGACGGGCGCGTGCACGCGAACGGCCACATCCGGCTCTCAGGTTCTCCGTGGTTCGGCATGAAGGTCACATCGTCGGCGGACAACTTCATCATCTGGCAGGATTCGAACCCCATCTTCGAGGGCGGGTACGAGCTGGGCGTCCCCGAGATACCGCTCCCGATCACGAACGAACTCATCAGCGGACTCAGCGGCGAGGCGCAGTCGGGCGGGCACTATGCGGGCAGCCTGAGCGGCAGCAAGTCGAAGTACGAGGTCATCCTGGGACGCGGTGGCGCGATGGGCTATCTGAGCTACCGCAAGTATGAGCGGCAGGGATGGTGGGGCTACCAGTGGTCCGACTGGATCGACGTCTCGATCGGGACGACCAACGGGGTCTTCTGGTTCGACGAGCCTGTCTACATGGAGGGTGTACTCGACGGGGAGCTGACCATCGGAAGCTCCGAGGACATCTACATCGTCGATGACGTCACGTATGAGGACTCGACGCCCGGCGAGGGACCGAATCCGGGCGGGGACGACATCCTCGGGATCATCTCCGCGGAGAACGTCATCGTGGCCGACACGTACGCGAACAGGAACGACGTCGAGATCCACGCGCACATGATGGCGCTCCATCACTCTTTCACGGTCGAGGACTACAACCAGGGCGACCCCCGCGGCAAGCTGTCGATCTACGGGGGCTTCGCGCATACGAACCAGGCGCCGGTGGGCATGTTCCAGCACGGCGGCGGCATCATCCACGGGTACTACAAGGACTATCACTACGACCCGAACCTCATCACGAACTCGCCGCCCGGGTATCCGACCACGGGGAAGTACAACGTGCTCCTGTGGGAGGAGATCTACCCGCCGGTCCTGTAGTGGCGGACGCCTCCGGACGCTGGAGGCCTGTCCGCCGACCGCGCAGTCGGGAGAATGGAACCATGGAACGGTTGCATCGCGACAGAGCGCCCTCCGTTCGTCGCGGTCGCCGCGGCGAACGCGGCACCGCCCTCGTCACGGTGATGGTGATCATCTCCGCCGTGCTTCTCGTCGCGTCGGCTCTCTACATCATGGCCGTCGGCGAGGGGGACCTTGTCGAACATTCAGTTGACTCGGCGAAGGCGTTCTACATCGCGGAGGCCGGGCAGCAGCGGGCCCGCGTCTGGCTTGAGAAGGTCTCCGATGAGGGACAGTACCCCGAGACGGCCTCCGTCGCCGATGAGCCGCTCGGCGAGGGGTCATACGACGTCACGGTCCAGAAGGTGACCGGCATCTACCCGTGGCTCGTCGAGTACGAGATAACCTCGAGAGGCGAGGTCGACGGGGTGGAGCGCGAGATCGTGACGCGCATTCGCCGTGAGACCTTCGCGCAGTACGTCTATTTCGCGCACAACGCCTCGAACATCTGGTTCACCACGGGAGACAGCCTCGATGGACGCGTCCACATCAACGGGAAGATACGACTGAGCGGCGACCCGTGGTTCGGCATGAAGATGACCTCCTCGCATTCGCAGATGGTCATCGAGGACGGCAGCAACCCGGTCTTCGAGGGCGGGTACGAGCTGGGCGTCGACACGATCCCGTTCCCGAAGGTCGGGGACATCCGAGGCACGATGCGCGACATGGCCAGTTCGGGCGGTGTCCACGGGGGCAAGCTCAGGGGCGGGAGCGCCCACTACGAGGTCGTGATCGGCATGGACGGCAACGACGGCTATCTGAGCTACCGCTCCTACGAGAGTCGCGGCTGGTGGTACGACTACTCGGACTGGAGCCACGTCCGCATCGAGGACACGAACGGCGTCTTCTGGTTCCACGACAAGGTCTACGTCGAAGGCACCCTCGACGGCCAGGTCACGATCGGTTCGAACGAGGACATGTACATCACGGACAATATCCTCTACGCGGACTCGACGCCGGGGCACGGTCCGAACCCGGGCTCGGACGATATTCTGGGGCTCGTCTCAGCGAAGAACATCATCGTCGCCGACACGCCGGAGAACCGGAACGACGTCGAGATCCACGCGCATATGATGGCGCTCAACAAGTCGTTCACCGTCGAGAACTACGACTGGGGCTCCCCGAGAGGCGACCTCACGATCCACGGCGGGTTCGCGCAGAAGAAGATGGGGCCGATAGGCACCTTCTATCACGGCTACGGTGTCGTCACCGGTTACAACAAGGACTACCACTTCGACCGGAACTTCAGCTCGCAGTCGCCGCCGGCGTACCCCCAGACGGGCGACTACATCGTCGTCGACTGGGAGGACCGGCCGCTCGGCGAAGGCTGACGCCGCGCCCGCCGCGCATGAGGCCGCTCGGGAACGAATGAGCGCAGTCGGCGGGCGAGAGACGGACGACCGGGGAACAGGGCCTGCAGCGACGTTGGGAGGATCCGTGGCGGCATCGGAAGAGAAGAGGAAGACGGGTTTGACGACCTCGGGCAACGACGGACAGCTCTTCGGTGGGAAGCGCTTCGGCGAGCTCCTCATAGACGCGGGCGTCATCGACGAGGCCGGGCTCCAGAAGGCCCTCGAGCGACAGCGCGCGTCCGGTGAGCGTCTCGGCGAGGCGCTCGTGGGGCTCGGGCTTGCGAGCGAGGTGGACATCGTGTCCGCGCTGGCCAGCCAGCTCAATATCGAGGTTTTCGACCCCGACCAGCTGCCGACCATCGAACCCGACGTCATCCTCACCATCCCGGAGGCCATGGCCAGGAAGCACCGCGTCCTCGCGGTGGCGAAGGACAATGGTCGGCTGACGGTCGCGATGGCCGACCCGATGGACCTCATCGCCATCGACGACATCCGGGCCTCGACGGGGATGGAGCTCGAGCTGGAGGTCGCTCTCAGGAAGGACGTCGAGGAAGCGGTCACCATAGCTTACCGGAACGCGATGGCGACCCAGCACCTCGAGGACGCCATCGAGGGGGCCAGGCTTGAGCTGGGCACGCCCGAAGGAGAGAGCTTCGAGGAGCTGACGGAGCAGGAGCTTCGCAGCCGCGCCGAGGACGCGCCGATCGTCCGGCTCGTCAACCTCATCCTCGCGCAGGCCATGGCCGAGCGCGCGACAGACATCCACATCGAGCCCCTCGAGGACCGCACGCTCGTGAGGTACCGCGTCGACGGCGTGCTCTACGAGAGCTCGACGCCTCCGAAGCGGTTCCACGAGGCCATCGTGGTCCGCATCAAGATCCTCTCGGACATGGACGTGGCCGAGCGCCGGGTTCCGCTGGACGGGCGCTTCACCGCGAGCTTCGAGAACCGCGACGTCGACGTCCGCGTCTCGACGCTTCCGACCATCTACGGCGAGAAGGTCGCGCTCCGGCTCCTTGACAAGTCCGGGTTCCAGGTGGAGCTCGCCGAACTCGGCTTCGCGAAGGAGATGCTGCCCACTTTCCGGAACGCGCTCAGAAGGCCTTACGGGATGGTGCTCATCAGCGGTCCGACCGGCTCCGGCAAGAGCACGACGCTCTACTCCGGGATGAGCGAGCTGGACCGCGCGGCGAAGAACATCACGACGCTCGAAGACCCGGTCGAGTACCACCTCGAACGAATCAACCAGGTCAGCATCAACCGCAAGGCGGGCATGACCTTTGCAGGTGGACTGAGATCGCTGCTCCGTCAGGACCCGGACATCATCATGATCGGCGAGATCCGGGACCAGGAGACGGCGGAGCTGGGCGTCAGGAGCGCGCTCACGGGCCACCTCGTTCTCAGCACGGTCCACGCGAACGACGCGCCCTCGACGGCCACCAGGCTCGTTGACATCGGAATCGCGCCGTACCTCGTCACGAGCTCCGTTCACCTGGTGATGGCGCAGAGGCTGGTCAGGGTGATCTGTCCGCACTGCAAGGAGCCGTACGAGCCCGATCCGAAGGCCGTGCAGGCCATCGGGAAGGAGGAACTCGAGGGCGTCGAGTTCATCCACGGAGCGGGCTGCAAGCAGTGCCGCGGCAGGGGATACCTGGGGAGAACCGGCGTCTATGAGCTTCTCGAGCTCAATCCGGAGCTGGGCAAGCTCATCACCGCCGGCGCCTCCGCGGACGTTCTCAGGGAGAAGGCGCTCGAGCAGGGATTCATCACCCTGAGGGACCACGTCATCCGGAAGGTCCGGGTCGGCATCACGACCGCCGAGGAGGCCCTGAGCGTCGTGATGAGCTAGCCGCCCGGCGAGAGGACGCAGGGCGGCGCCTGAGAGCAGCAGCGTCCGTGGAAACGGACCAAAAGGAGAGAGCGAGTGGCGCGCTACCAGTACATAGCCAAGACGACCGGGGGCATCGAGAAGTCGGACTTCGTCTACGCGGAGTCGCCCGAGGCCGCGGCCGACATGCTGCATCGCGACGGCCTCGTCGTTCTCTCGATCCGCCGGGCCGGCGAATCGCTGCGCGACCAGCTCTCCTCGCGGTCGCTCTTCGGCGGACGCGTGTCCTCGAAGACGATCGCGCTGTTCACAAAGCAGCTGGCCTCCATGCTGAGGGCGGGCCTTCCGCTCATCCGCGCGCTCTACGCGCTGGCGCGTGAGGAGCACAACCCGACCTTCCGTGACGTCCTCATTCAGGCGGCGAACGACATCGAGGGCGGCGACTCGCTGTCGGCCGCGCTCGCGAAGCACCCCAACGCCTTCTCGAAGCTCTACGTCGGCATGGTCCGCTCCGGAGAGCAGAGCGGCACGCTCGACATGATCATGGACCAGCTGGTGGTCTACCTGAACCGGACCGAGGCCATCAAACGGAAGGTCCGCTCGGCGCTCGCGTACCCCGTCTTCGTCGTGAGCTTCTCCATCATCGCGATGGTCGTGCTCCTCATCCGCATCGTGCCGATGATGGCCGAGGTCTACGACAAGCTCGGGGCCGACCTGCCCGCGCCCACGCAGCTCGTCATCGACACGAGCCGGTTCGTCAGCTCGAACCTCTGGGTCTTCGTCGCGGCCGTGGCCGTGCTCGTCGCGGTGTACCAGATCATGAGCCGAAGCGATGAGGGCAGGCTGATGCTCGACAAGCTCAAGCTCAGGATCCCTATCTTCGGGTCGCTTCTCAGGAAGGTCGTCATCGCGAAGTTCCTGAGAACGCTCGGAACGCTCATCGTGAGCGGGCTCCCGATGATCGAGTCGCTCGAGCTCTCGGGCAACTCGTCCGGCAACGAGGTCATCAGGAACGCGGCGCACCGGATCGCCGAGATGGTCGAGCGCGGCTCGAGCCTTTCGCTCGGCTTCTCCGGCGTGGGGATCTTCCCGGAGATCGTGGTGCAGATGGTCGCGACGGGCGAGGAGACCGGTTCGCTGGGCGACATGCTCGCGACCGTCTCGGACCACTACGACGACGAGGTAGAGAGCGCGGTCGAGGGGCTGGCGTCGGTCATCGAGCCGCTTCTCATCGTGCTCATCGGCGGCATCATCGCCATCATGCTGGTGGCGATGTTCCTTCCCGTCTTCCATCTCGGCGGGGCTGTCAGAAGCGGGATGTAGGGCTTTTCGTGCGAACGACGGACTGAGGAATTGAAACCAGGGCCTCAAATGGACCGCGAAAGGAGGTGAAACAATGCAGGTCTTCAGAAACCGTAAGGGCTTCACGCTGGTCGAGCTCATGGTCGTCGTCATCATCGTCCTCGTGCTCGCTGGTATCGCCGTCCCGGTCTACATGCACTACATCCAGGAGGGCAAGAAGAGCGAGGCGTACGCGGTGATCGACTCGGTGGTGAGCGGCGCGCTCGTGTACTTCCAGAAGAACAACACGTACGCGAGCACCGACTTCGACGATCTCCTTGCGCAGGATGACGTCGACAACGCCACGTACTTCGACTACGCGCTGAGCGACCAGGACGCCAACGGCTTCACGGTCACGGCGACCGTGAGCGGGACGTGGGGTCCGGAGGATGCCACCATCGTCTACACGCACACCGGCGCCGACGCGTCGGCTGGTGACGCTGGGACGGGCACCTTCTCGGAGTCCGGTTGGTAGAAGTTCCGGGCGACCGGGGCCCCGACGACCGGGGCCCCGGTTCGGACCCGGTGAGGGGATGGAGCGCCCCTCCTGTACGGCAGGCGACCGGGGAACGCACCCATCAGTTCGAACGCAGTTGACGAAGGGAGTTCGTGCCGTGGAGCTTCGGCGCACGGACCAGAGCGGGTTCAGTCTGATCGAGCTCATCGTCGCGGTCGTGGTCTTCTCGATCGCCATCGTCTTCGTCTACCAGATGCTCTTCAGCGGCGAGACGACGGTGGCGTTCGAGGGAGAGCGCAGGATCGCTCTCCGCATGGCCGAGCTCAAGATGGAGGAGCTCAAGTACGCAGGCTACGCGTCGTCGGGCGACGACTCGGACTGGACCAGCGTGAACATGGACCTCGGGTCACATCCCGACGACCCGACGGTCGTCCTGGACGATCGCGGGACCGACACGGCGACGGACGACCTCCTGGGAGACCTTCAGTGGACCGTGCGCGACACCTCATGGCCCGGCGGAGGCGTCACCGTGGACGGGAAGATCGTCGTGGTCACGGTGAACTTCCCGCAGGACTGGAACCGCGACCGGGTCCGCCTGGTCACGGTGGTCGGAGAGTGACGAGATGACGGGAACGCTTCGAAGGTCACGCGCCCTGCTCGGCGGTCAGACGGGCTTCACCATTACGGAGCTCCTGGTCGCGAGCATCATCGCGGGCATCATCCTGCTCGCCGTCATCAGCATCTATCTGACGTCCATGCAGGCCTGGGACCGCTCTGGCGCGAGACTTGCAATACAACGCCGGGGGGACCTGGCCATGGAGAACATCGTCACCGACATCAGGGACGGAAGCCGGGTCGAGATAACGGGCGGCGGAACGGCGATGACCATCTACCGCGCGACGGCGACCGGGGACAGCGTTCTGGCGGCCTACCAGCTCGTGGACGACGAGATCACGAACGCCTCGGGCACGGTCCTCGCGGAGAACGTCACTGGCCTCACGTTCACATCGGGAAACGGCGTCAAGGTCCGCATCGAGATGAGTCTGTACGACGACCCCGGAACGCCGGCGCTCAAGACGGACGATGAGTCCATTCAGCTCGAGACCGTGGCGGTGTGCAGGAACCGGTCGCTCTACTAGCGACGAACGGGAAGCGACAGGAGGGGAAGAGTGTTCGGTCGAAATGCCAGAGTCGTGACCGGCATCGACGTGGGCGCCTCGAGCGTGAAGGCCGTCAGATTGTCCCACAAGGGCAAGAGGCCGACGCTCCTCGGCGCCGCGGTCGCCGAACTCGCGGGCGACGAGACGCAGCCGGCCGGGACGACGGATCGCGGGCAGCAGCTCGCCGCGGCCGTTCGGCGCGTTTTCGCGGAGGTGGGCGGCTCGACACAGGACATGCTCGTCGCCTCGATCGGAGGCTCGAACGTCAGCGTCAAGCATGTCGTCTTCCCCAAGATGTCCAAGCAGGCCCTCGCCGAGTCGATCCACTGGGAAGCGCGCAAGCACGTCCCGTTCGGCGACTCGGACTTCATCCTGGACTTCCAGGTCATGAACGGCGTGAACGGAGACGGCCAGATGAGCGTGCTCCTGGCGGCCGTCGAGACGAAGGCCGTGAACCGGCTTCTCAAGATCCTCGGTGAGGCGGGCATCGAGCCGGACACCATCGACATCGCTCCGCTCGCGCTCATGAACGAGGCCGACGAGGAGGGGCTTGTCGACGGCGAGGCCATCGCGGTCGTCGAGGTCGGCTCCGACGCCCTGACGCTGGCGGTCTACAGGCGGGGAGGCCTCTTCTTCACCCGCAACGTGCCCCTCGGCCGGGACGCGAACGACGCGAGCCGGGGACCGACGACCGTTCCTCTCGACGGCTCGTGGGTCGAGCGGGCGCTCAATGAAGTGAGACGGTCCCTGAACTACTACAACAACGAGACCGGCAAGGAAGGTATCGGGCGGGTCTACCTGACCGGCGGGCGGGCGATGGACGAAGGCGTGCGTTCGGCCTTTCAGGAGAAGACCGGCATCGCGACCAACATCATGAACCCCCTCGAGAAGGTGGAGACCTCGGCCGTCGATCTCGGCTCTCTGTCGTCTCAGGGACCCAGGCTGGCACTCGTCATGGGTCTGGCGCGGAGGACGTAAAGGTGCTCTTCAGGGTCAACGTACACAGGCTGGGCAAGGAACGGCGCATCAAGGCGCGGCAGCGCATGCGCCGGATCATCTTCGCCTCGGCCATCGTCGGGATCAACGTCGTGCTGATCGGCATGTTCGTTGTGGCCGTGATGGTCCAGGCGAGGAACGTGGCGGTCGCTTCCGATCGACTGGAGGCGACCGAGAGGGCGCTGGCCAAGGTCGTCATCGAGGAGGGCGGCGCCGCCACAGAGGAAGAGGTCCGCCTGATCCGGAAGCGCGCCATGCAGACGCGTTGGAGCGAGGTCCTGACATCGGTCGCGACCGAGACGCCGGCGGACATGTGGTTCCCGAGGATCAGACTCGCCGAGCGCCGCGGCGCCGCGGGTTCGGGCTCGCTCGGGCTCAGGTTGACCGGCCGCATCAAGGCCGGCGGCGAGGAAGAGGGGCTGACGAACCTGATGTCGTTCCTGGCCGCCATCCGCGAGGACCGGAGCTTCCGCGAGCACTTCTCGGAGGCCCGTCTGGTCGACTCGGCGTGGCTTACTGAGGGGAACGACGAGTACCTGGAGTTCGAGATCTTCTGTCCGCTCACGGACCCGGACATCGTCGTCGAGCGGCGGTCCGCGGGCAACGTCGGAGCGGACGACTACGTGAGTCCGGACGAGGCGGACGACCTCGAGCCGGACGGCGGCGACACATCCGCCGTCATCGAACTGGAGGAGGGGAGCTTTGCGTCCTAGGGCCGAGCTCATCGTGGCCGCTGTCGTCCTCGCCTCCCTTCTGGTCGGAGACGCCGTCTTCTACAGACCCAGAAGAGAAGCGCTGGCCTCCGTGCAGAGGAAGGCGGCCCGCGCCGAGCAGGAGCTCCTGTACGTCGTCGCGCACAAGGAGGAGCTCGGGAGGATCCAGGAGTTTCTCCCCGTGCCGCTCGAGGATGATGTCCAGGGCGCGGAGCGCTTCCTGGCGCTTGTCAACGGCGCGGCCGGACGGCTGGGAGCCGTCATCACGCGCGTCGAGCCTCTCGGCGAAAGCCCCGAGGGCGACTACATGCAGCGCACGTTCAAACTGACGCTCGAGGGGGGCTTTCAGGAGTTCCGGGGGTTCATGCGGTTCCTGGAGACGATCCCCGAGATCGTCATCATCCACTCTTACGACTACCGTTCGAGCAGCATCAGCTCCGGCAGCACGCACCGCGCGACCATCACGCTGTCGGCGATCGGATACTGAGGGGACCGGAGGGTCCGATGAAGAAGAGCGACCGTACCATTCTCGCGCTGGTCATAGTGCTGACGGCCATCTCAAGCGTCGTGGCACTTCGTTCCCTCAGTGGGTCGGTGTCGCGCATGCGCGGGGCCGGGGAGCTCGCGTCGGACAGCCCCGGCAGCATCGAGTCACGCGGCGAGGAGGTGACGGGGCTCGTTACGACGCTCGCCAACGCCTCCGAACTCGAGAGCGAGCCGGAGGAGGTTCGCGACCCGATGGTTCCGTACAGGGCGCCACGCAGGACCGCGAGCGCGACGACCACGACGGCGCCCGCTCGACCGAGGTATGAAGTGACGGCGGTCATCCTCGATGAGGACGACCCCACTGCGATCATGAAATCAGGCGGCCAGAGCTTGATCGTGCATCTCGGAGACGAACTGGAAGGCGGCCGCGTGACAGCGATCGAAGCCGACGGAGTCACGCTCGAGAGCGCGAACGGCACCGAGAAGATCGTGCTGTCGCGTTCCAACTAGGCACGGAGGACGGTAACGTGAAGACTTGCATGATAGCGATTGCAGCGCTTCTCGCCGTCAGCCTCCTGTCGCCGTTCGCGGCCGCAGAGGACATGACGCAGAAGCTGGTGACCATCCACGCGATGGAGACCCCGCTCTCCGACGTGCTCCAGATCCTCTCGGAGAAGAGCGGTCTGA
Organism: uncultured bacterium; assembly: GCA_964596015.1. Taxonomy (GTDB): domain Bacteria; phylum Joyebacterota; class Joyebacteria; order Joyebacterales; family Joyebacteraceae; genus WJMD01. The sequence continues at coordinate 68,947 of CAZQSB010000004.1, forward strand.
ACATCGTCGCGAGCACGGAGGTTCAGGACCGGCTGATCTCGATCCGCATCAAGTCGACGCCCGTCGAGGAGGCCCTGAACCTGATCGTGCGGGCCGCGGGGCTGGGCTACGAGCGGATCGGCAACTCGATCCTCGTCGCGGACGAGAGCGTCCTCGAGAAGGAGACGGGCCTTTCGACGTACGTCATCCCGCTTCACTTTGCGGACGCCTTCGAACTGGTGGATGTGGTCCAGAACATCACCGAGGCGGTCACGGCGGACCCGGGCGGCAACCGCCTCGTGGTCGTGGCTTCCCCCGGGACCATCGAGCAGATCCGGGCGATCATCCATGAGCTCGACGTGCCGCCGGTCCAGATCATGCTCGAGACCGAGGTCATCGAGGTCTCGACGACCGACCTGCTGGAGCTCGGACTGGACTGGTCGAAGCTGGCGAAGCAGACCGTTCTCTTCACCGAGGGAATGCCTGACGCGTCGGCTCCGGACGAATACCCGGCGGAGATGGAGTACCAGGGTCTCGGGCTCGACGGCGACGACATCCACCGGCAGGCTCAGCTCCTCGAGGTCGCGCTCGACTTCCTCGAGAGCGACGGCAGGGCGAAGATCCTGACCCGGGCGAACCTCGTGACGCTCAATAACAGACAGGCCGAGATCCACATCGGCGACGTCATTCCGTACACGGTCACCGGGACCACGACCGGCGGAGTCATCGAGGTCAGCGTCGAGCGCGAGGAGGTGGGTGTCGAGGTGACCGTGACGCCGCGCGCCTCGGGCGACGGTCACATCACGGCCATCGTCGAGCCGAACGTGAGCTCGATCGTCAGCTTCGTGGGGCCGAACAACGAGATCCCGTGGACGAAGGAGCGCCGCGCCACGACCCAGGTCCGCGTCAAGGACGGTCAGACCTTCATGCTGGCGGGGCTTCTGACAGAGGACACCACCGACGATGTCTCCAAGGTCCCGCTTCTGGGCGATATTCCCATCCTCGGGCACATCTTCCGGCACACGCGCCAGGAGACGAAGACGACCGATCTCATCATCAAGATCACGCCGAGCATCATCTCGTAGAGCTTGAACCGCAGCGTTCGATCCACAGGCGCCGGGGCCCCTTGGGGGTCCCGGCGTTCTGCGTCCGGGGCGGCCGCCACCGAAGCCGACCCGTCCCGAGCGGCGGTCGTTCACCGACCTTGAGGCAGGGCTCGGCTTCCGCTATACTTGCGCGTTCCGTTTCCCCGGAGTCCGGGAGGCAGAGTGGACCGACGCGACATCGTCATCGTGGGTGCCGGCCCCGCGGGCCTGACCGTGGGCCTCAACACGAGCCGCGCCAGGCTCTCGACACTCATCATCGAGATGATGACCCCGGGCGGCTGGGCCGCGACCACCGAGCTCATCGAGAACTACCCCGGCGTGGGCCCGGTGAACGGGGCCGAGCTCGGGGCCCGGATGCTCGAGCAGGCACAGTCGTTCGGCGCCGAGTACACGCAGGACCAGGTGTCGTCCATCGAACGCACCGACGACGGGTTCGTTGTCCACGGCGGCGCCGACGACTACCCCGGCAAGCTCGTCGTGGTCGCGGTAGGGAGCAACTACCGGAAGCTCGGCGTTCCCGGGGAGGAGGAGCTTCTCGGGCGCGGCGTCTCCTACTGCGCGACCTGCGACGGCCCGTTCTACAAGGACCGCACGATCGCTGTCGTCGGAGGCGGCGACAGCGCGCTCCAGGAAGCGCTCTACCTCACCCGGTTCGCCGAGAAGATCCACCTTGTCCACCGCCGCGACGAGTTCCGGGCGGTCGAGGTGCTGGTCGAACGCGTGCGCGCGCATGAGAAGATCGAATGCGTCCTGAGCCACATCGTCGAGAGCATCAACGGCGAGGGAGGCGTCGAGTCGGTCACGCTGAGGGACCTGAAGGCCGACGAGACCAGAGACCTGCCGGTCGAGGGCGTCTTCCTGTTCGTCGGGCTCGAGCCGAAGACCGACTTCCTGAAGGGGTTCCTCGAACTCGACGAGCGCGGCTACATCATCACCGATGAGGACATGAAGACGAACGTCCGGGGCGTCCTCGCGGCGGGAGACTGCCGGGCGAAGACGCTGCGTCAGATAGCAACGGCCGTCGGCGACGCGTCGACGGCCGCGTACGTTGGACAGCGGTTCGTAGAGGAAGGGGTCTGGTAGCGCGGGGCCCATTATGAGACACGCCGCGCATTGACGTCGCCAGGAGGTGACACGTGAGAGAACTTCTCAAGGAGACGATGGACTTCCTCAAGAAGAAGGGCGCGGAGTATGCCGACGCTCGGCACGTCCGCGGCCTGACGGAGGTCCTCGTCATGAAGAACGGAACGCTCGAGACGGCGTCCGTGGCCGAGTCGGAGGGCGTGGGCATCCGCGTCCTGAACGACGGAGCCTGGGGCTTCTCGTCGAGCTCGATACTGACACCGGAGAGCGTTCGCAGCGTCGCCGAGGAGGCGCTCGCGATCGCGAAGGCCAGCGCGAAGGTCGGCGACGCGACGATCGTCCTGGACGGCCAGGATGTGGTGGTCGACACCTACCGGTCCGAGATGGAGGAGGACCCCTTCGAGGTGCCCCTCGCCGACAAGCTCGCGATCCTCTCGACGTGCTGCGACGGGATGAAGAAGACCGAGGCGGTCGCCATCGCAACCGCGTCGATGATGAACTTCCGGACCGAGAAACTCTTCGTGAACTCGGAAGGGAGCGAGATCGAACAGGTCATCACGGAGGCCGGCGGCGGCATCTCCGCGACGGCCATCGAGGGCGACGAGCGGCAGACCCGCTCGTACCCGGCGAGCTTCCGGGGCGATTACGCCACCCGCGGGTTCGAGTTCACAAGGTCCCTCGACCTCCCGGCCCACGCCGCGCGGACCGGCTCGGAGGCCGCGGAGCTCCTGAAGGCCGACGAGTGCCCGCACAAGAAGACGACCATCATCATCGGCGGGCAGCAGCTGGCGCTTCAGGTCCACGAATCGTGCGGACATCCGATCGAGCTCGACCGCGTGTTCGGCACGGAGGCGTCGTACGCGGGAACCAGCTTCATAACGGTCGATAAGCTGGGGTCGCTCCAGTACGGCTCGAAGCTCGTGAACATCGTCGCCGACGCGACGGCGCCCGGAGGCCTGGGCTCTTTCGGCTACGACGACGAGGGCGTCCCGGCGCAGCGCTCCGACATCGTGAAGGACGGCGTGTTCGTCGGGTATCTCATGAGCCGGGAGACGGCGCCCCGGATAGGGCTCCGCTCGAACGGCACCATGCGGGCCGACGGCTGGAACCGCATCCCGCTCATCCGGATGACGAACATCAACCTGCTTCCGGGTGAGGGGTCCCTCGACGACCTCATCGCCGACACGGACGATGGCATCTTCATCGATTCGAACAAGAGCTGGAGCATCGACCAGCGACGGCTGAACTTCCAGTTCGGCTGCGAGATCGCCTACGAGATCAAGAACGGGAAGCTCGGCAGGATGCTCAAGAACCCGGTCTACACAGGCATCACGCCGGAGTTCTGGGGGTCGTGCGACGCGATCACCGGCATGGAGGAATGGCACATCTGGGGCATCCCGAGCTGCGGCAAGGGCGAGCCCGGCCAGGCGGCGCACGTCGGCCACGGCGTCTCGCCCGCGCGGTTCCGGAACGTCGAAGTGGGGGTCAAGAAATGAGAAGCACCAAGGACCTGACGGCCCTCCTCGAGGGCGCGTTGAAGCGTTCCCCCGCCGATGAGACGGAGCTCGTGGCGAGGGGCTACGACTCGGCGCTCACAAGGTTCGCCGGGTCGACCATTCACCAGAACGTGCACGAGGACGACACGTCGGTCATCGTCCGCGTCGTCGTCGGCAAGCGGGTCGGGGTCGTCTCGACGAATCGGCTGGACGAGGAGTCGGTGGACCGGGCCGTGGCGCGCGCCGTGGAGATCGCGAACAACACGCCCGAGGAACCAGATTTCCCGGGCCTCCCGAAGGCGGACCCCGCGCCCGAAGTACAGGCGTACTCGGCGCAGAGCGCCGGCATGGCGCCCGCCGACCGCGCCGACGGCGTGGCCAAGGCGGTCGCGGAGGCCGGCGACGGTAGCATCAAGCTCTACGGGGCGTATCGCGTGAGCACGACGCGTCTGGTGGTCACGAACACCAGCGGAACCAACCAGGCGTACGACGGCACCGACGCGTTCCTGTCGGTCTTCGCCATCGACGACGACGGTATCTCGGGCTCCGCGTCGGGCTACGCCGTCGGCGCCGAGGACCTCGACCCGGCGGGGCTCGCGGCCGTGGCGGTGGAGAAGTGCCGGGCCGCCGTCGACCCCGTGGCCGTGCCGCCCGAGCCGATCGACGTCATCCTGGAGCCGCGGGCCATCTCGGAGATCCTCGAGTGGCTCAACTTCACGTCGTTCGGAGCGAAGCAGGTCCAGGAGGGGCAGAGCTTCATGGCGGGCCGGAAGGGCAAGAAGGTGATGGGAGAGAACATCACCATCTACGACGACGGCCTCGACACGGACGGCATCCCGATCCCGTTCGACTATGAGGGCGTGCCGAAGAAGAAGGTCATGCTCGTCGAGAACGGCGTGGTCGGAGGGCCGGTGTACGACACCATGACGGCCGCGAAGGACGGGACGACATCGACGGGGCACGCCACGCCCGCGGTCTTCCGCGGGGGGCCCAGCCCGAGCAACCTGTTCGTGGCCGCCGGCTCGGACTCGAAGGACGACCTCATGAAGGCCGTGCGGCGCGGGCTCCTGGTGACGCGGTTCCACTACGTCAACGGCATGCTGGACACGAGGAAGGCGCTCTTCACGGGCATGACGCGTGACGGCACGTTCCTTATCGAGGACGGCAAGATCACGAAGGCCGTGAAGAACATGCGCTTCAACGAGAGCATGCTGAAGGCCCTGTCCAACGTCGAGGGCGTCACGGCCGAGCGTGAGACGGCGGGCCGGAACTGGGGCGGCATCGGCTCCGTAACGGCTCCGACGCTTCTCATCAGGGGTTTCCGGTTCACCGGCTCGACGGAGTTCTAGGACGCCTCCAGCGGCGCGCCGGCCGTTCAACCGGAAGGCCGGTTGCCGCATCGAACAGAGAGGAAACACCCGGGACGCGCGCTCCTTATCTCTGGAGGGCGCGTCCCGGTCTGGCGACCTGTCGTGAGGGGCCGCGCCGGAACCCGGGAACAGGCCGGGGCCCCTGAGGCGCCCAGCCCGCGCGCCGCTTCTGTCGCCCATCAGGACCGTCCGCAACGTAAGAACTCGCGAAAGGAGGTCTTGTTGTACGCAGACATCAAGGCCATCGGTGAGCGCATCGAGCGCGAGAGCGCGTTCGTCACGACGCTTCTCGCCGAGATCGACAAGGTCATCGTGGGACAGCGGTCGATGATCGAACGGCTTCTCATCGGCCTTCTCGCGAACGGACACGTCCTCATCGAGGGAGTGCCCGGTCTCGCCAAGACGCTGGCGGTGCGCACTCTCTCACGCGCGATCAGGACCGACTTCCAGCGCATCCAGTTCACGCCCGATCTTCTCCCCGCCGATCTCATAGGAACGCTGGTGTATTCGCCGGCGACCGGAACCTTCTCGACGAAGAAGGGACCGATCTTCTCGAACCTCGTGCTGGCCGACGAGATCAACCGCGCGCCCGCGAAGGTGCAGAGCGCGCTGCTCGAGGCGATGCAGGAGCGCCAGGTGACCATCGGGGACGAGACCCATCGCCTCGGAGAACCCTTCCTGGTGCTGGCGACGCAGAACCCGATCGAGCAGGAGGGGACCTATCCTCTTCCCGAAGCGCAGGTCGATCGGTTCATGCTGAAGCTCAGGGTCGGCTATCCCGCGCGGGACGAGGAGCTCGAGATCATGAACCGCATGGCCACGGGCGTCGAGCCCGAGGCGTCGCCGGTCGTCGAGCCCTCGACCATCCTCGACGCGCGGAAGCTGGTCGCCGAGGTCTACGTGGACGACAAGATCAAGTCGTACATCCTCGACATCGTGTTCGCGACGAGGGAGCCCGATTCGGTCGACCCGGACCTGAAGGACCTCATCGCGTACGGAGCGTCGCCGCGCGCCTCGCTCTACCTCTCGATCGCCGCGAGGGCCCACGCGTTCCTCCAGAGGCGGGCGTACGTGACGCCCGAGGACATCAAGGCCATCGCCATGGACGTCCTCCGGCACCGCGTGATCATCACGTACGAGGCCGAGGCGGAGGAGATGACCTCCGAGGACGTCGTCCAGCGCATTCTCGACAGTGTCGAGGTCCCGTAGTCGAGGACGACGATGATCCCCAGGGAGATCCTCAAACAGATACGCCGGATCGAGATCCGGACGAAGCGACTCGTGAACGACGTGTTCTCGGGCGAGTACCAGAGCGTGTTCAAGGGCCGGGGCATCGAGTTCACCGAGGTGCGCGAGTACCTTCCGGGCGACGACGTGCGCGCCATCGACTGGAACGTCACGGCGCGCATGGGGCATCCGTACATCAAGAAGTACGACGAGGAGCGGGAGCTCACTGTCATGTTCCTCGTCGACGCCAGCGCTTCCGGAACGTTCGGGACCGTCAACCGGTTGAAGCGCGAACTCGCGGCCGAGCTCTGCGCGCTTCTCGCGTTCTCCGCGACGCGGAACAACGACCGCGTCGGTCTCATCATCTTCACGGACCGCATCGAGAAGGTCGTCCCGCCCGAGAAGGGACGGAGGCACGTTCTCAGGGTCATCCGTGAGCTCCTCTACCATCGTCCCGAGGGGAAGGGCACCGATGTTCAGGGCGCTCTCGATTACCTGACGAACGTGGTCCGACGCCACGCGGTCGTCTTCCTCGTCTCGGACTTTCTCGATGAGGGCGCCGAGAAGCGACTGGCCGTGGCGAACAGGCGGTACGACCTCATCGCGGTCGAGATCACCGACCCTCGGGAGACCGAGCTGCCCGACGCGGGTCTCATCGAGATGGAGGACCCGGAGACGGGCGAGCGCGCCCTGGTCGATACCTCGAGCGCGCGCGTCAGAAGGGCGTTCCGGGAGCGCGCGGAGGATCAGAGGGAGAAGCGGCTGCGGATGTTCCGGCGGCTCGGGATCGATTCGATACCGCTGTCGACCGACCGACCGTACGTCGAGCCGATCGAGCGGTTCTTCAGGATGCGGGCCAAACGTTCCGGTCCGCTCGTCACGGCGGGAGGGCGGCGATGAGCCGGACTCCCGCGAACTCGGTCCCGGTCCGGGCGCTCGCGCTCGCCGCGCTGATCGCGCTCCTACCGACCGGCCGTCTGCCGGCTCAGGAGAGCGGGGCGCGGCCCTCGGGCGAGCTTCCCGTGGAGGTCGGCGGCGAGGCGCCTGTCGCGACGGCCGCCGCCGCGCGGCCCACCGCCGCGGCCACAGTCTCCGTGAGGCCTGGAACAGGGACCGTCGGGGACCGCTTCGTCTACTCCATCGAGGTCGCCAGGGGAGAGTCGACCGCGCTCATCTACCCCGACGTCGTCGAGGGGGCAGCGCCCTTCGAGGTCGTCGACATCGTCGACCACCCGCCTCGCCGCGCCGAGGGCGGCGTTGTTGAACGTCGGGACTACGTGCTGACCGTCTTCGAGACGGGGCGGCAGGTCGTCCCGCCGCTCGAGCTTCGGGCGGTCGAGGGTCCTGAGACGCTCGCCGTTGCCCTGGACTCGGTGGCCGTCGTCGTCGCGAGCGTCCTGCCCGACACGCTGGACCCCGCGGCGGCGGAACCGAGGGACATCGAACCGCCCGTGGAGCTTCCACGCGACGTGTGGCCGTACGTTCTCGCGTCCGCGGTCGTCGGCGCGGCGGTCCTCGCGTGGTGGCTCCTCCGGAAGTACCTGCGGCCGTGGTGGCGCCGGCCGCGTGAGGTCGTGGAGGAGGAGCCGACCGTGCCGCGCGTGGCGGCGCACCTGGTCGCTTTCGAGAGGCTGCGAGAGCTGAAGCGCGACGACCCGATCGGACGCGGCGACATCGAGGCGTTCTACGTTCGCGCGACCTCGATCCTCAAGCACTACGTCCGCGACCGGTACGGGGTGGACGTCGTCGACATGACGACCGATGAGGTCGCCCCGGCGATGGAGCGGGCGAGCGTTCCGACCGACGCGGTGGAGAGGCTGGACGCGTATCTCAGGCACGCCGACCTGCCGAAGTTCGCGCGGGCCGAACCTGCGGGCGAGCGAGCGCGCGCCGACCTCGAAGAGGCGTGGGACTTCGTCGAATCCACCCGGCTCGAGGGAGAAGGAGAGGAGGCCTCGTGAGGTTCGCGAACCCCTACCTTCTTCTGCTTCTCGCGCTGGTGCCGCTCTACGTCGTGGTCGAGGTCCGTTGGCGGCAGGCCCGCCCCGTCGTCTCGTTCCCGAACCTGGCCCTCGCGCGGTCGGTCGCCGGCCGCAGCGGCGTGTGGAAGCGTCTTCTCGCGCCGACGCTCAGGGCGGCGGCCCTCGCTCTTGTCGTGCTCGCTCTCGCGAGACCGCAGGCCGGGCGCGGAACCGAGACGGTGCTCACGGAGGGCATCGACATCATGCTTGCCATCGACGTTTCGGGCAGCATGAAGGCGGAGGACTTCAAGCCCAGGAACCGTCTCGCCGTTGCGAAGGAGGTCGTGGCCGACTTCATTGAGGGGAGACGGTCCGACCGCATCGGCATGGTCGTCTTCGCGGCCAGGAGCTTCACGCAGTGTCCTCTGACGCTCGACTACAACGTGCTCACCGAGCTTCTGGAGTCGGTTGAGATCGGGATGATCGACGAGCGGAAGACGGCCATCGGGACGGCCGTGGCGACGGCGGCCAACAGACTCAGAGAGAGCGACGCCGAGAGCAGGGTCATCATCCTGCTGACCGACGGCCGCAGCAACGCGGGAGAGATCGACCCCGTCACCGCCGCCGAGGCGGCCGCGGCGCTCGACATCAAGATCTACGCCATCGGAGCGGGGACGCCGGAGGGTGGCCCCATCCCGGTGGACGATCCGGTCTGGGGCAGGCGATACGTTCACGCCGAGACCGACATCGACGAGGAGACCCTTCAACGGATCGCTGAGATCACCGGCGGGAGGTACTTCCGGGCGACGTCGGAGAGCATGCTGGCCGACGTGTACGGGCGGATCGACGAACTCGAGACGACCAGGATCGAGGTGAAGCACTTCACCCACTACACGGAGCTCGCGACACGTTTCATCGTCGCGGCCATCGTGGTCGTTCTGCTGGAGCTTCTGGCCGGCGCGACGTTCGCGCGCCGCGTGCCGTGACCTGGCTCGGCCGGCGCGACGTTCGCGCGCCGCGTGCCGTGATCGGGCTCGGCGGGCGCGACGTTCGCGCGCCGCGTGTAGTTGTCGGGCTCCGCGGGCGGCCGCCGGGCCGCCGCGACGCCCGGGAGGAACGGTCCCAGTGACGGAGGCAATGTGCGGTTCGCGCTTCCCACAGAGACGCTGATCGTCTGGCTTCTGGCCGTGCCTGTCACGCTTGCGATCGCGCTGGCGGCGGCGACGCTGGCGAGACGGCGCCGTGCGGCCGAGCGTTTCGCGGAGCCCGAGCTCATGCGCCGCATCGCGCCGGGCGCCTCGCACGCCAGGCTGCGCCTCAGGCTCGCTCTGGTCGTGCTGGCCGTCGCCTTCATGGGGCTCGCCGCCGGGCGCCCCCAGATCGGGACGAGGCTCGGCGTCGCCCGACGCGTCGGGGTCGACCTTCTCATCGCGCTCGATGTGTCGGACTCGATGCGCGCCGAGGATGTCAGGCCGAACCGGATCGAACGCGCCAAGCGGCAGGCGCTTTCGCTCATCGATCTTCTGAAGGGCGACCGCGTGGGCGTGGTCGTGTTCTCGGGCGAGGCGTTCGTACAGTGCCCGCTCACGCTGGACTACGGAGCGGCCACGATGCTACTGTCTGCCGTGCGGCCGGGGACCCTGGAGAGGCCGGGGACGGCGCTCGGCGAGGCCATCGATGTGTCGGTCGAGGCGCTCTCGACCCAGCCCGACCGCTCGAAGGTCCTCGTGATCATGACCGACGGCGAGGACCACGGCTCCGAGCCGGTCGAGGCCGCCAGGCGGGCCGCCGAGGCGGGAGTCAGGATCTACGCCATCGGTTTCGGCTCAGCGAGCGGAGAGCCGATCCCGCTCGACCCGGCCGAAGGAACCGGGTACAAGCGCGACAGCGAGGGCGACGTCGTCATGTCCCGTCTGGACGAGTCCACGCTCATCGAGATCGCGGAGGCCTCGAACGGGCGCTACTTCCGCGCGAGCAGTACCGACCGGGAGCTCGCCGTCATCGAGGAGGAGATCTCCAAAATGCAGCAGGGAGAGCTCGAGTCGAGGATGATGGCCTACTACGAGGAGCGCTTCCAGGTGCCGCTGGCGCTGGGGCTCACCCTTCTCGTCGCGGCCACCTTCATCCCGGCCCGCGTGCGGACGAGGGAGGTGGGCGCATGAGACACGCGGCGCTGACATCCGCCCTGCTTGCGTCCGCGCTCGCGCTTGCGACCGCGCTCCCGGCGTCGGCGCTCTTCGGCGAGTCGGGGCCGGGCCACAACCGCGAGGGGAACCGGCTCTACCGCGACGGTCAGTATGAGGAGGCTCTCGAAGCGTACCGGGCCGGTCAGATCCTCGCCCCCGAGCTCCCGGAGCTCTCGTTCAACGCGGGCGACGCGCTCTTCCGTCAGGGGCAGCTCGAGGACGCCGTCCGCGAGTTCCGCCGGGCCGCCGCCGAGGCCGACTCATCGCTGGCCGCGAAGGCCTACTACAACGCCGGCAACGCGTTCCTCCAGGGCGGAGACCTCGAACGCTCCATCGACGCCTACCGGCGGGCGCTTCTCGAGAATCCCGGCGCGACCGACGCCAAGTACAATCTCGAGCTGGCGCAGCTCATGAAGGAGCAGCAACAGCAACAGCAGGACCAGCAGCACGACCAGGACCAACAGGACCAGCAGGACCAGCAGGACCAGCAGCAACAAGACCGGCAGCAGCAACAGGAGCAACAGGACCAGCAGGGTCAGCAGGACCAGCAGGACCAGCAGCAGCAACAGGACCAGGAGCAGCAACAGGACCAGCAACAGCAGCAGGACCAGCAACAGCAGCAGGACCAGCAGGACCAGCAACAGCAGCAGGAACAGCCGCAGCAGTCCCAGAGCGCGATGAGCCCCGAGGACGCCGAACGTCTGCTCGACGCCATCGAAGAGGCGGAACGGGAGCTCCAGGAGGAGCTTCGGGCAGCTCGCGCCCGGAAGAGGGAGAAGGTTGAGAAGGACTGGTAGACAGCTCATCGCCGTCGGATTTCTGGCGCTCGTCGCGGCGACACCCGTGTTCGGTAACGACATCGAGGTGTCGGCGTCGGTCGACCGTACCCGTGTCGAACTGAACGGCAGACTCGGGTACACCATCACCGTCGAGGGCACCATGAGGAACGTGCCCGAGCCCAGGCTGCCGGAACTCGAGCCTGCCTTCACCGTCTACTCGTCCGGCACGTCGACCAACATGAGCTGGGTCAACGGACAGATGAGCTCCTCGAAGACGTGGAGCTTCACGCTGGTCCCCCAGACCACCGGGGCCTTCACGATCGGTCCCGCGGAGGTCGAGTTCGGCGGAGCGATCTACCGGACGGAGCCCATTGAGGTCGAGGTCGTGGCCGGCGCCCCGGCCGGCGGCGCCCGGACAGAACGGCCGCGCGAGCCGACCGGGGCGGAGTCGGAGGGGCGGGACGTCTTCATTACGACATCGGTCGACAAGGAGCGCGCCTACGTCGACGAGCAGATCACGTTTTCGTTCCGGTTCTACCGTCGCGTGGCCCTGTGGGACCAGCCGAGGTACGAGACGCCCGACCTCACCGGGTTCTGGGTCGAGGACCTTCCGGGGGAGGACCGCTTCACCGAGACCATCGAAGGGAAGCGCTACGAGGTCATCGAGCTTGAGAAGGCGCTCTTCGGCGCCGCGCCCGGAACCGCGACCATCGGTCCGGCGCGTCTGGCGTACCGTCTCGAGGGGGAGCCGTTCACGTTCTTCTCGCGGCCGGGCCGCGAGCGCGTGCTCGAGACCGAGCCCATCGAGGTCGAGATCCTGCCGCTTCCCGAGTCGGGCAGGCCGGAAGGCTTCGACGGCGCGGTCGGCTCGTACGAGATGTCGGCCCGTCTCGAGTCGAACGAGGTCGCCGCGCTCGATCCGGTCACCCTGACCGTGACCATTGAGGGCGTCGGGAACATCAGCACCGTCCCGGCGCCGAACCTGCCCGAGCTCCAGGATTTCCGGACCTACGAGTCGGGGACGTCCTCCAGCACATCCAAGGAGGGAGGCGTCGTCCGCGGACGGAAGACCTTCGAGTACGTGCTCGTGCCGCAGGCCGAGGGGACGAGGACCATCCCGGCGCTTGAGCTGCCGCACTTCGAACCGGAGAGCGAGACCTACAGGGTCGCGCGCACGGCGCCGCTTCGGCTGACCGTGACGGAGGCGACGGGCGACGGCGGCCCCGGGGCGCCGGTGAGAACCGGCATCACCAGGGTCGGCCGGGACATCCGCTACATCCGGGAGCCGGGCGGCGTGCTGGAGGTCGCGGCCGAGCCGGTCCACAGGAGCCCCCTTTTTCTGTGGCTCCAGGTGGTCCCGGCGGGCGCCGTCGTTGCGGCCTGGCTCTACCGCAGACGGCGCGACCGCTTCGCCGCAGACAGCGGTCTGGAGCGCTACGTGCGCGCCCCCGGCAGGGCGAGACGCGAGCTTCGGGAGGCGCGGCGGCTGGCGGCCGAGGGGAAGATATCTGAGCTCTGCACCACGCTCGCCCGCGTCACGACCGACTTCCTCTCCGACAGGCTCGGCGTGCCGGCGCGGGGGATGACGATGCGCGACCTGGAGGGGGCGCTCCGGCGCGAGGGAGCGTCCGACGAAGTGATCGACTGCGTGCGGCGTCTCCTGAACGAGTGCGATGTCGGGCGCTTCGCAGCCGGCGCGGCCGGCGTCGAGCCCGGGCGGCTTCTCGACGACGCCGAGCGATGTCTCGGTCTCATCGAGAAGCAGTCGAGGAGGAGGCGCCGATGAGCGTCCGCGCGAGAAACGCGATCCGGCGCCGCGTCGGCCGATACGCGAGGCCCGCCGCGTGGACGGCGGTCGCGCTGATGCTCGTTCTCGCCGTGTCGGCGGGGGCGCAGGACGACGCGACACGGCTCGACCCGTCGACGGCCACGTCGCTCTTCAGAGAGGCGAACGCCGCCTACGCGGAGGGCAGGTACGAGGAGGCCGCCGAGACGTACCAGGCTATCGTGGAGGGCGGCGTCAGGAACGCCGACGTTCAGTACAATCTGGGGAACGCGCTCTGGAAGAGCGGCGAGACGGGACCGGCGGTGCTCGCGTACGAGCGCGCGCTCCGACTCGATCCGGGGCACCGCGACGCGCTCGCGAACCTCGAGTTCGTGCGGGAGAACCTCGTCGACCGGCAGACGGCGGCCGTCGAAGGCCCGCTCGGGGAGACGGTCGAGAGGGCCTATCTCAGTCTGGATGTCGAGACGGTCGCGGTCCTCGCGAGCGTCCTCTACGCGCTGGCCGCGGCCGCCGTCGTCGGGGGGCTCCTCCGCGGGGCGTTCCCGCCATGGCTTGTGAGGCTGACGGTCGTGCTCGCGATCCTCTCGGCGGCCGCGACCATCTTCGCGCTCTACCGAACGGCGTCCGATGTCCGCGCTCGCCAGGCCGTCGTGATGGCGCGCGAGGTCGGAGTGAGGACCGGCCCCGGGCAGGACTTCGTCCTCGAGTTTCGACTCCACGAGGGCACGCGTGTAGTAGTCCGGGAGACGCGCGACGAATGGTCCAGGATCGCGATCAGCGGAACCGACCTCGCGGGCTGGCTGCCTGCGTCGGCGATCGAGCGGATCGAGAGGACGGAGACGCCATGAGAACCGAAGGACTGACCGTCGGTGTCGCCGGAGCGACGGGCGCCGTCGGGACCGAGATGCTTCGCGTGCTCGAGGACCGGAGCTTCCCGTGTGGTCGCGTCGTGCCGATGGCCTCGGAGGGCGGCGGGCGGACCGTCCCCTTCCGCGGAGAGAACGTCCCTGTCGTCGAGCTCTCCGAAGGCTCTCTCGAGGGCGTGGATGTCCTGCTCATGGCGACCTCGGCGGCGATCTCGAGCGGTTTCGCGCCCCTGGCGGCCGCTCGCGGCGTCCCGGTCATCGACAACAGCCGGGCGTTCCGGATGGAGCCCGACGTCCCGCTCGTGGTCCCCGAGGTGAACGCGGGGGCGCTCGCCGGCCACAGGAACATCATCGCCAACCCGAACTGCTCGACCATACAGACGGTCCTCGCGCTCGAGCCCATCCGCCGGGCGGCGGGCCTGGCGCGAGTGGTCCTCTCGACCTACCAGTCGGTCTCGGGAACGGGGACCGCGGCCATCGACGAGCTCGAGGAGCAGAGCCGCGCGGTTCTCGACGGCCGCCGCGCCGCGCCGCGGGTCTATCCGCGCCCGATCGCCTTCAACATCCTTCCCGCCATCGACGTCTTCGACGACGAGGGCCATTCGCGCGAGGAGACGAAGATGATGGGGGAGACGCGGAAGATCCTCGGGCTCCCGTCGCTTCGCATCGCGGCGACCTGCGCGCGGGTCCCGGTGTTCCGGGGACACGCGGTGGCGATGAACGTGGAGACCGAGAGACCGCTTGCGCCGGACGACTGCCGCGAGCTTCTGTCGGGCGCGCCGGGCGTCGCCGTGCTCGATGCTCCGTCCGACGACGTCTACCCGACCCCCCTCGATGCCGCGGGCAACGACACCACCTGGGTGGGGCGCATTCGCCGCGACCCCTCCGTGGAGCGAGGCCTCATTCTCTGGGTCGTCTCGGACAACCTGAGGAAGGGGGCCGCGACGAACGCGGTGCAGATCGTCGAGCTTCTGCTCGAGGGGGAAGGAAGACCGGGGAGCGCCGCATGAGCTTCCTCGACGACATGACCCTCGGCAGATATTTCTCCACCGATTCGGTCGTGCACCGGCTCGACCCCAGGGTGAAGCTCACAGGTCTCCTCGTCGTTCTCGCGGCGACGCTCGTCACGAAGGCCCCGTGGGCCTATCTCTTTCTCACGGCCGTGGTGGGTCTCGTCGCCTGGCGGGCGGGGCTTCCTTTCGGCTACGTCCCCCGAAGCGTGTGGTCGCTCAAGTGGCTGCTCGTCGTTGTGCTCGTCATGCACGGCCTCCTCGGCGAGGGGACGCCCCTCGTGGAGTGGGCGCCGTGGTTCACCCTGGGGGGCCTCGCGACCGGCGCGGTCTTCGCCTGGCGCGTCGGGCTCATGGTGGGCGCGGCCACGCTCCTGACCTCCACGACGACGCCGGTCGATCTGGGTGACGGGCTGGAGACGTCGCTGGCGCCCCTGACGAAGGTCGGCGTGCCGGTCCACGAACTCGTCATGATCTCGGTCATCGCGCTGCGCTTCGTGCCGACCCTGCTGGACGAGGCGCGGCGGATCATGAAGGCGCAGATGGGCCGAGGGGTCGAGTTCTCCGGTGGTCTCGTCGCCCGCGCGAGGAACGCGGTGCCTATCCTGGTGCCTCTCTTCGCGGGGGCCTTCCGACGGGCCGACGACCTGGCGCTGGCGATGGAGGCGCGGTGCTACCGCGGGGCCGAGGGCAGGACGAAGTATCGCGAGCTCAGGCTGGTCCGGGCGGACGCAGTGGCGCTGATCCTGGCCGGAGGTGTCCTGGCGTGCACGATCGCCATCTCAAACTGGTGGTAGAATACGACGGGACCGACTTCGCGGGCTGGCAGGTCCAGCCCCGGCAGCGGACCGTTCAGGGAACGCTGGAGAGCGCCTTCGGCGACCTCGTGGACGGAGAGGTCCGCGTCGCGGGCGCGGGCAGGACCGACGCGGGCGTCCACGCGCTCGCCATGACCGCGCACGCGGACCTGGAGAGCGGGCTCGACGCGGCGACCATCCGCGACGCCGTGAACAGCCGCCTCCCTGACGACGTGTTCATCCACGAGGTGTCGGACGCTCCGAGCGGGTTCCACGCGCGCTTCTCGGCCATCGCGCGCGAATACGTCTATCTCATCGGCCGGACCGAGAGTCCCGTCTGGCGGCGCCATCGGTGGTTCGTCCGCGGTCGGCTCGACGACGAGGCGATGCTCCGCTCGCTCGAACCCCTCAGGGGCGAGCATGACTTCTCATCGTTCTGCCTCTCAGGGAGCGAACCCGCGCATCATCGTTGCCGGGTCGACGCGATTTCGCTAGAATGTGTGCCGCAGCACGGCGGCATGATCATCTTTCACATCAGGGCCGACCGGTTCCTTCGCGGGATGGTGCGGTCGATCGTCGGAACGATCATTGAGATCGGGCGAGGACGATTCGACCCCGGGGACATGGGGGACATCCTCGGAGCCATGGACCGCGGGCGGGCCGGCCCGACGGCTCCCGCTCACGGTCTCTACCTTGAGCGGGTCATATACGACTGAGGAGGCACGCTGTGAAGATCTTCCTGGACACGGCGAACATCCAGCACATCCGCGAAGCTGCGGAGATGGGCGTTCTCGACGGCGTCACCACGAACCCGACCCTCATCTCGCGGGAAGAGGGCAGGTTCGAGGACATCGTCCGCGAGATCTGCGAGATCGTCCAGGGCCCGGTGAGCGCAGAGGTCGTGAGCACCGACGCCGACGGCATGGTCGCTGAGGCGGAGAAGCTCGCCGCGATCCACGAGTGCGTCGTGGTGAAGATCCCCATGATCAAGGAGGGCGTGAAGGCGCTGCACATCCTGAAGGAGAAGGGGATCAAGACCAACTGCACGCTCATCTTCTCGGCGAACCAGGCGCTCCTGGCGGCGAAGGCGGGGGCCACCTACGCGAGTCCGTTCATCGGCCGTCTGGATGACGCAGGACACGTCGGCATGGACCTCGTTCGCGAGTCGATGGCCATCTACGAGAACTACGGCTTCTCGACCGAGGTCATCGTCGCGAGCGTCCGGCACCCGCTTCACGTGGTCGAGGCGGCGGTCGAGGGCGCGCACATCACGACGCTGCCGTTCGCTGTCTTCGAGAAGATGTTCAAGCACCCGTTCACCGACAAGGGCCTCAAGGCCTTCCTGGCCGACTGGGAGAAGGTGAAGAACAGGTAGCGGGGTCTCAGCGGGACCTCTCGAACCGGCCGCGGGGGCGGTGTCTTCAGAGGCGCGCCCTGTGTGCGCCGGCGAGGGAAGCGGACGGAGGACGCTCCTGGACTCGAAACTCGCCAGATTCATCATCATAGCGCTCGTCTTCCTTCTGGCCGGCGTCTCGACCGGTCTCTATCTGACGACGCGCCGGCTCGAGGAGGCGACCGCGCCTTCCGCGGCCGTCGAGGTCGAGCCGGCGACCGGCGCCGGTGAACAGACGCCGCGCAGCGCGTCAGACGCCGCCGAGGACTCGCGCCGCACCGCCATCGTGGAGGCCGCCCAGCGTGTCGGACCGGCGACGGTGTCCATCAGCGTCGTGCAGACGCGGGTCATCCGCGCAACCCCGCTCGCCGGGCGCGAGTACTTCGAGCGCTTCTTCCGCGGCGCCTTCCCCGAGAGGCAGTACGAGCAGCGGTACCACTCCTTCGGTTCGGGCGTCATCATCGACCCGGACGGATACATCCTGACGAACGACCACGTCGTCCGCGGCGCCAGCGAGATCCGCGTGACGCTGACCGACGGACGGGAGTTCGACGCCAGGTTCCTCGGCGGCGATCCCAGGTTCGACCTGGCGGTCCTCAAGATCGGAGGGGATGACATCCCGGTCGCCCCGCTCGGCGACTCCGACGACCTCCTCATCGGCGAGTGGTGCGTGGCGATCGGCAACCCCTTCGGCTACCTGCTGAACGACCCCAGTCCCAGCGTGTCGGCCGGCGTCGTGAGCGCGGTCCACAGGGACATCGTCTCCGAGACCGAGACCGGCGCCGTCTACAAGGACATGATCCAGACCGACGCCGCGATCAATCCGGGTAACTCGGGCGGACCGCTCGTGAACTCCCGCGGCGAGGTCATCGGCATCAGCTCGTTCATCTTCACGTCCAGCGGCGGCTCGCAGGGGATGGGATTTGCGATCCCCATCAACGTGGCCAAACTCATCATCAACGAGATGATCGAGTACGGCAGCGTGCGCGATGTCTGGGTCGGGATCCGGGTCCAGGACATCACGCCGACGCTCGCGCGCAGGCTCGACCTTCCCGCCTCGGTCGGCGTGTTCGCGTCGTACGTCGAGGAGGACAGCCCTGCTGACCGCGCGGGCATCCGGGCGGGAGACGTCGTGATCGGAGTGGGCGGCGAAGCCGTAGAGAACATCCGACAGGCGAGACGAGCGATATTCGGCGCGCGCGTCGGCGACATCATCACGCTCAACGTGCTCCGGGGCGGCGAGCGGCACGACTTCGACGTCAAGCTCGAGGAGGTCCCCAGGTGAGAACCGGGAGCCCTGGCCCGCCCCCGGCCGGCGCCCCCGCCGGCGCCGGGTCCGTCCGCACGCTTCCCGTCACGAACTCCACCGACGACGAGCTCCTCGAACGTCTGCAGGCCGAGGGGCTCTCCTTCACCATCGCCGAGGCGCACCGCGTCGCGGAACTCGTCGGGCGGGATCCTACCGTCGTCGAGGCCCACATCTTCAACACGATGTGGAGCGAGCACTGCTCCTACAAGAGCAGCAGGACCGTCCTCGCGAAGCATCTGCCGACAGAGGGTCGGGACGTCGTGCTGGGTCCGGGCGAGGACGCGGGCGTCGTCCGGCTCTGCGAACACGACGGCCGCACCTGGTGCGTTGTCATCGCCCACGAGAGCCACAACCACCCTTCGCAGGTCGTGCCCAACGAGGGCGCGGCGACCGGC
Organism: uncultured bacterium; assembly: GCA_964596015.1. Classification (GTDB taxonomy): domain Bacteria; phylum Joyebacterota; class Joyebacteria; order Joyebacterales; family Joyebacteraceae; genus WJMD01. The sequence continues at coordinate 87,690 of CAZQSB010000004.1, forward strand.
ATCGGCGGCATCGTGCGCGACGTCTACTGCATGGGTGCCGACGTCGTGGGCGTGCTCGACCCCCTGAGGTTCGGAGATCCGGAGGGCCGCTACGCCGAGAGAACGCGAGAGATCGCGCACGGCGTGGTCGAGGGCATCTGGCAGTACGCGAACGCGCTCGGCGTCCCCAACCTCGGCGGCGACGTCTACTTCGACGCGTCGTTCGACGACAACTGTCTGGTCAACGTCGTTGCGGTCGGACTGGTCGAGGAATCGCGCGTGCTGCGGAGCCGCGCGCCGGCGAGGGCGGCGGACGAACCGTACGTGCTCGTGCTGGTCGGCAAGCCGACCGATCCGTCGGGCTTCGGGGGCGCGACCTTCGCGTCGCGGGTACTCGATGAGGAGCGCGCGCTCGAAGACAAGTACGCAGTCCAGGTGCCCGACCCGTTTCTGAAGCGAATGCTGACGGTCGCCACGGCCGAGGTCCTCGAACTGGCGCGTGAGCGGGGACTCGAGATCGGCTACAAGGACCTGGGCGCCGGCGGCATCGCGTGCGCGACATCGGAGCTGGGCGCGGCCGCCGGGCTCGGCGTGCGCATCGTCCTCGACGACGTGCCGGTGGCCGAGAGCGGCATGGAGCCCGCCGTCATCGCCTGCTCCGAGACGCAGGAGCGCTACTGCCTCGTGGTGCCGGAGGGGTTCGCGCCCGACGTTCTCGCCGTCTTCAACGACCGCTATGAGCTGCCCGAACTCTGCCACGGCGCGAGAGCGGCCGTCATCGGCCGCGTCATCGGCGAGCCGCGGTTCGTCATCGAGCTCGGCGGGGCGGTCGTCTGCGACGCCTCGACCGAGGCCATCACGACCGGCGTCTGCTACGAGCGGCCGGCCGTCGAGCGGAAGAGGGAGAGGGAAGGCGGGGACGCCGTTTTCGAGGTCGACATCGAGGACGCTCTCCTGGACGTCCTCGGCTCTCTGAACATCTGTTCCAGAGAGCACGTCTTCCGCCACTACGACAGCGAGGTGAAGGGCAACACCTACATCCGTCCCGGCGAGGCGGACGCCTCGGTGATCGCGCCCGTCCCCGGCTCGCGCGTCGGGGTCGCTGTCGCGGCCGACGGGAACCCGTTCCTTGGCGCCCTCGACGGATACCAGGCCGGCGCCGCCGCCGTCGCGGAGTCAGTCCGGAACATCGCGGCGACGGGCGCCGTGCCCATCGCGCTCACCGACTGTCTGAACTTCGGGAGCCCCGAGGTTCCTGAGGTCTTCCACGACTTCGTCGAGGCGGTGAGGGGCATAGGCGACGCGGCCCGCGGCATCGGGCTCAAGGACGAAGACGCGGAAAGTCCGGTGGGGAACGCTCCGGGGGCCACAGGCCCGGCCGCGGCGGCGCCCATTCCGATCATCTCGGGCAACGTCAGCTTCTACAACCAGTCGTCGAACGGCAGCGCCATCCATCCGTCGCCGATCGTCTGCGCGGTAGGGCGCATCGACGATGTGGCCAGGGTCGTGACGATGGGTTTCAAGGGACCCGGGAACGCGCTCGTTCTGGTGGGGCGTCGTGGCGGCGAGATGGGCGGTTCGGCGCTCGCGCGCGTCGCCGGTGTTCCGCCCGGAGACGTCCCGCCCGTCCGCTTCGACGAGGAGCGCGCCGGCATGCTCGGCGTGACCGACCTCGCGTCCCGAGGACTCCTCCACTCGTGCCACGATATCTCGGACGGCGGTCTCCTCGCGGCGGTCGCCGAGATGATGCTCGCGGCCCCGTCCGACGTGGAGATCGGCGTGGAGCTCGACGCGCGGGCGGCAGCCGGCGCGAGAGGGCCCCTTTCACTGGACGAGGCGGCGAGAACGCTCTTCTGCGAGAACGGGGGATACGTTCTGGAAGTCGGCGACGACGCGCTCGACGAAACGCTCGCGCGCCTCGGGGAGCGGGGCGCCTGGGCGGTGGTCGTGGGCAGGACGACCCGCGCGGCGTCGCTGCGCGTTCTGGGCCTCGAGGAGGTCGCGAACATCGACCTTGCGAGGCTGCGAGAACGCTACGACTCGAGACTCCCGGAGGTGCTGCGTTGACGCCCATCACGATCGCGGTCGTCAGGTTCCCCGGCGTGAACTGCGAGGAGGAGACGCGCCGAGCGCTGCGAAGCGCCGGGGCGGGATGCGACATCGTCATGTGGAACGCGCCGGCGGAGAAGCTCGGAGCGTACGACGGTTTCGTTCTGCCCGGCGGGTTCTCGTATCAGGACCGCGTTCGCGCCGGCGCCATCGCGGCGAAGGACGCCGTTCTGTCCCGTCTCGTCGAGGAGGCCGCGGCGGGCAAGCCCGTCCTCGGCATCTGCAACGGGGCCCAGGTCCTCCTGGAGGCGGGTCTCGTCCCCGGCATCGAGCCTGGCAGCGTGGAGATGGCGCTCGCCACGAACGCCATGCCCGGGAGCGACGGCTATCACGCCAGATGGTGTCATCTTCGCGTCGCCTCGGCCGGCTCGTGCGCCACGGAGACGTCGACGGAGGGCGACGTGCTCCCGATCCCCGTCGCGCACGCCGAGGGTCGGTTCGTCTCGCGGACCTCCGGGCTCTTCGAGGAACTCTCGGCGAACGGCCAGATCGTGATGACCTACTCAGGGCCCGACGGCGGCCCACCGGCGGGTTTCCCGGAGAACCCCAACGGTTCGACGGACGACGTGGCCGCCGTATCGAACAGGCGGGGGAACGTCGTCGCCATGATGCCGCATCCGGAGCGCGCCGCCAGGCTCGGGCAGGTGCCCGAATCGCTGCCCGGAGCATGGGGAGAGCGGCGCCGGCAGGCGTCGGTCGACCGCTTCGACGACGACGGACCCGGCTCGGACGTCTTCGCCGGGTTCGTGGCGTACGCGGAGCGCGTCAGGAAGGGAGCGTAGCGAACGTGGCCTCTCACGCCGTCGAGCTCGTCGTCACGCTCAGGGTGACCGACAACGAAGCGCGCTCCGCTCTGGAGGCGCTGCAGGTCAAGATGGGGCTTCAGGAGGCGGTCCGCGACCTCGCGCGCGACGACGTCTGGGAGCTCACGGTCGACGCGTGCGACACCGATGAGGCCGTCGCGCTCGTGACGGACCTCGTCCGGACGACGAACCTCTTCGCCAACCCGAACAAGCACCGGACGGCCATCGGCCTCCCGGGGGTCGCCGGAACGCCCCTCGAGCTCGACGAGGTCGCGGTGCTCGTCGCCGAGCGGGGGAGCGACGAGGGGACCACGATCATCGAGACGCTGACGGGTCTCGGCGTGACCGCGGTCAGCGGAGCGCGACGCTGGTCGCGCTGGCGCGTGCGCATGGCCGAACCGCCGCGGGAGGGCGACCAGGAGCTCCTGGCGCTCGTTCGCCGGATCGCCGTCACGACCGGACGCACCGAGGGGCTCCTCTCGAACCCGCACTCAGAGACCTCGCGCGCGGTGTTCCCGTGGGGTGGCGAGGTCGTACTGGAGCGCTAGCTGCCCGCCGCGGCGAGGCCTCGCCGCAGCGCCGGCCCCGCTCGCCGCATCGGACGTCGAGGACTGCGCCAGAGGCTCCTGAAACGCCTGAAAAGCCCTTGGAATGCGCCCGTTCACGTGATAGATTGTTCAAGGTTTGAGCCTTTCAGACCCGTTTTCACCAACAGGTTCCATCCAAGGAGGCCTGCGTGCCGAAGATCGAGGTCGACGTCGATCGCTGCAAGGGCTGCGGGTATTGTGTCGAGGCGTGCCCTCAGGACATCCTCAAGCTCGCCGAGACCTTCAACAAGATGGGCTACCATCCGGTCGAGTGCGTTGACCCGGAGAAGTGCACCGGATGCACGTTCTGCGCGCTCGTGTGTCCCGACCTGGCGATCACGGTCTACAAGTAATCCAGAGAGCTTCGAGCAAGGAGCGGGGGATGAGTGAGAAGGTCTTCATGAAGGGGAACGAAGCCATCGGCGAGGCGGCCGTGCAGGCCGGCTGCCAGTGCTATTTCGGCTACCCCATCACGCCGCAGAACGAGCTCACCGCGTACATGTCGAAGCGGATGATCGAGGAGGGCAGGGTCTTCATCCAGAGCGAGAGCGAGATCGCGGCCGTCAACATGTGTTTCGGCGCGGCCGCCGTCGGGACCAGGACCATGACCTCCTCCTCGGGTCCGGGCATCAGCCTGAAGCAGGAGGGCATCTCCTACATGGCCGGCGCCGAGCTTCCCATGTTCTTCGTGAATGTGATGCGTGGCGGACCGGGACTGGGGAACATCGCGCCGGCGCAGTCGGACTATTTCCAGTGCACGCGGGGCGGGGGTCACGGCGACTACCGCGTCGTCTGCTACGCTCCCTCGAACGTGCAGGAGCTCTACGACTACACCATGCTCGGCTTCGACGTCGCCGACCGGTACAGGAACCCGGCGATGATCGCCGCCGACGGCATCCTGGGCCAGATGATGGAGCCTCTGGTCCTCCACGAGTACAAGGACCCGGGCGACCTTCCCACGAAGCAGCCGTGGCGGTTGGGCGACCCGAGCACGCCGGAGCCCATCTGGATCACGTCGGTCCACCTGGGAGAGGGCAAGCTCGAAGAGCACAACCTCGAGCTCCAGAAGAAGTACGAGACCATCGAGAAGAACGAGGTCCTGTACGAGGAAACCATGACGGACGACGCCGATGTCATCATGGTCGCCTACGGGACGGCGGCGCGCGTCGCGAAGACGGCGCTCGCGGTCGCGAGGGAGCGGGGTATCAAGGCCGGGCTCTTCCGTCCGATCACCATCTGGCCGTACCCGTACCGGCAGGTACGCGAACTCGCGGACCGGGTCGAGAACTTCCTGGTCGTCGAGATGAGCCTGGGGCAGATGTGGGAGGACGTGAGGCTCGCCGTCGAGGGGAACGCGCGCGTTCATCTCCACGGTCGGACGGCCGGCGGCGTTCCCGTCGTCAGCGAGGTCGTCGAGCATCTCGAGAAGGTCCAGGCCTCCAAGGGTGATGAGATCATCCGGAACTTCTAGCGGCCGCGGCGCGGCCTCCCGGGCGGGCGGTCCGCGCGCGCTCTGAGGGTCGCGGATTCCGGATTTCGAGACAGGGAGGAACAATGGAGAGGATCTTCACACGGCCCGACGCGATGAAGGTGGAGCAGACGCTCTACTGCCCGGGCTGCGGACACGGCACCGCGCACCGGCTCGTGGCCGAGCTGGTCGACGAGTTCGGCCTTCGCGAGCGCGCCATCGGCATCGCTCCCGTCGGCTGCTCCGTCTTCGCCGACCGCTACTGGAACTTCGACGTCATCTCGGCCGCCCACGGACGGGCGCCGGCGGTGGCCACCGGGATGAAGCGGGGGAACCCCGACAGCTTCGTCATCTGCTACCAGGGGGACGGCGATCTGGCCGCCATCGGCACCGCCGAGACCATCCACGCCGCGAACCGCGGCGAGCATTTCGTCACCATTTTCGTGAACAACGCCATCTACGGCATGACCGGCGGGCAGATGGCCCCGACCACGCTCTGCGGCCAGAAGTCGCAGACCTGCCAGCTCGGCCGCGACCCCGAGATCATGGGACATCCCATCAGGGTGTGCGAACTCGTGCGCGAGCTTCCGGGGGTGGCCTATCTGGCGCGCGGCTCGGTCGACACGCCGAAGAACGTGATCCAGACGAAGAAGCACATGAAGAAGGCCTTCCAGATGGCTATCGAAGGCAGGGGATGGAGCCTCGTCGAGGTCGTGTCGCCCTGTCCGACGAACTGGGGCATGACGCCTCAGAAGGCGCTCGTGTGGCTCAGGGAGAACCTGCTCGAGCATTACGAGCTTGGGGTCTTCAAGGACTGCACCGCGGAGTAGTCGACGGGACGGCGGCCGTCGCGGCGGAGGGCCGCCCGGCGGAGAAGAACGTGCCCCGGGCCGCGCGCCTGAACGAAGCGCCGGCGGGGCGACGCACAGGAGCCGGGAGACATCGGATGACACATCGGATCAGATGCGCGGGGTTCGGCGGTCAGGGCATCGTCCTCATGGGCAAGCTCCTCGGCCAGGCCGGCATGATGGAGGACAAGCACACGACGTTCTTCCCGCAGTACGGCGCGGCGATGCGGGGCGGGACGGCGAACTGCTCGGTGATCGTCTCCGACGAGGAGATAGCCTCTCCGATGGTGGAGACGCCGGACGTCATCCTCATCATGAACGGACCTTCGCTCGTCAAGTTCGAGCCGACGGTCGCGCCGGACGGCTGGGTGTTCTACAACACGTCGCTCATCGACCGCGACGTCGAGCGGGACGACGTCAACGTGATGGAGGTCCCGGCCAACAACATCGCCGAGGACGTCGGCACCGCGCGCTCGGCCAACATGGTGATGCTCGGCGCAGTGGCGAAGAAGCTGGGCGTCGTCTCGGTCGAGTCGCTTCTGGGCGCACTCGACGTGATGCTCGCCGGCAAGGGCGACAAGATCATGGAGATGAACCGCGAAGCGATGCGACGGGGCGCCGCTCTGGCCGAATAGGCTGAAGGCGTCCCCTCACGAGCAGGGCGAGGCGATGAGCGAGCTCAGAGAGCGGCTCGAGCGCGAGGTCCTGCCGCTCATCTCGAGACCGAGCCGGTACATCGGCGGAGAACGGAACGTCCCGAGGAAGGATCCCCGGGACGTTCGTCTTAGCGTCCTCCTCGCGTTCCCCGACGTCTACGAGATCGGGATGTCGCACCTGGGGCTGCGCGTTCTCTACGACATCCTCAACCGGCGGAAAGAGATCGCGACTGAGCGGACCTTCGCGCCCTGGGTGGACATGGAATCCCTGATGCGCGAGAAGGGCATTCCGCTCTTCTCGCTGGAGTCCCACGCTCCGGCCGCGTCGTTCGACCTCTTCGGCTTCACGCTCCAGTACGAGCTTCACTACACGAACATCCTCAACATGCTCGACCTCGCAGGCGTCCCGCTCCGCGCCGCGGACCGCGCCGAGGGCGCCCCGATCATCCTGGGCGGCGGTCCGAACGCCATGAGCCCCGAGCCCATCGCTCCCTTCTTCGACATGCTCGTCATCGGTGACGGCGAGAGCCCCGTGCTCGACGTGGCCGACCTCGTCCTCGAGGCGAAGGAGCTCGGCCGGCCGCGCGCTGAGACGCTTCAGAAGGCCGCCCGCATCCCGGGCGTCTACGTCCCGGGGCTCTACCGCGAGACGCGGAAGAACGGCGAGTACCTGGGAACCCGGCCCATAGACGAGACGGCTCCCGACGAAATCCGCCGTCGGATCGAGCCGGCGCTCGGCGCCGACAGCCATCCGCTCCGTCCCATCGTGCCGATCACTGAGGCGACCCACGACCGTCTCTCGATCGAGATCATGCGCGGCTGCACCCGCGGCTGCCGCTTCTGTCAGGCCGGAATGGTCACGCGGCCCGTGCGCGAGCGCCCCGTCGAAGAGGTGGCGGCCGCCATCCGTGAGGGCATCGACGCGACGGGTTACGACGAGGTCTCGCTCGTTTCGTTGAGCTCGTCGGACTATTCCGGGCTCGACGAGCTTCTCGGAAAGCTCAACGAGGAGCTCTTCGAGAGGAAGGTCAACATCTCGCTGCCCTCGCTCCGCGCCGACCGGTTCAGCGTCGAGCTGGCCGACCGGCTGGGGCGCGTGCGGCGTGCGGGCCTCACCTTCGCGCCCGAGGCCGGCACGCAGAGACTCAGGGACGTCATCAACAAGAACGAGACCGAGCAGAACATCCTCGAGACGGTCGAGGCGGCGTTCGAGTCAGGCTGGAACAGGGTCAAGCTCTACTTCATGATCGGCCTCCCGACGGAGACCGACGAGGACCTGGAGGGCATCGTCGGACTGGTCCGGCGCATCAGGGACCGGGCCCGCGGCGCCAGAAAGGGCGCGGCCGTCAATGTCTCCGTGTCGCCGTTCGTACCGCGCCCGCACACCCCGTTCCAGTGGGAGCGGCAAGACACGGCGGAGGAGACCAGAGCGAAGGAGTTCTTCCTCCGCGAGCGCCTTCGCATGAAGGGGGTCAAGGTCTCGACCCGCGATCCCGAGGTCTCGGTGCTCGAGGGCGTCATGGCCCGCGGCGACCGACGGCACGCCGATGTCATCGAGGCCGCCTGGAAGCTGGGGGCGCGTTTCGACGGGTGGACCGAGACATTCGACGCCGGCGTCTGGGAGAGAGCGTTCGAGGCGGAGGCCGTCGACCCCGCGGAGACGCTCAGGGAGCGCGACATCGAAGCGCCGCTTCCGTGGGACCACATCTCGGCGGGCGTGTCCAAGACGTTCCTTCTCGAGGAACGGCGCAGGGCGTATCGTGCGGAGACGACGGAGGACTGTCGCGAGGCGGTCTGTGTCGAGTGCGGCGCATGTCCCGTCGACGCCTCGGCGGCGCGGCCGATGCCCGCGAGGGAGCCGGAACCCGCGACAGAGGGGACGAGGCGGTTCGGACGGAGATCCCGCCGCGTCCGGAACGGCTCGGGAGAGCGTTTCCGCATCCGTTACGAGAAGGGCAGCGAGGCCCGGTTCCTGTCGCACCTCGACATCCTCCGCGCCGTGACACGCGCGCTCGCCACCTCGGGGCTGCCTGTCGCCTACACGCACGGCTTCAATCCTCACCCCAGGATCTCGTTCAGTCCGTCGCTGCCCGTGGGCGGCACAGGTGAGGCTGAGTTCTTCGACGTCGACTTCACGAAGGCCGTCGAAGCCGACGAGGTCCACAGGAGGATCGCCAGTGGTCTCCCGAGAGGCCTCAGGCTTCTCGAGGCGAGACCGCTCTCCGGGAAGACGGCCGTCGCGGCGGAGGCGCGGGCCGCGGAGTACTCGGTCCGGAACGCCCCGGCCCTTGACGCGATGTCGCCCCGGGCGATCCGGGCGGCCATCGAGCGCGTCCGGCGCACCGAGGAGGCGGAGGTCGAGCGGGGCAGCGGCCCGAAGACGGTCAGGCCCAGGGAAGGCATCCTCGACCTCGAGCTGGCGGAGAACGACCCGCCGGTTCTCAGAATGCGCCTTGGAGTAGGCCAGAAAGGGGCGCTTCGGCCCACGGACGTCCTTCAGCTCATCGAGGGGGAAGGGGCCGCGGCCGCGTCGCTGGCCGAGGTTCACAGGACCGGTCTTCTGAAGGACAGTTCGGCTCGACCGGGGCTTGAGCCTGTTGCGTAAGGCGACTATACTGGACCGCGAGAGAGAGCCCGGTTGGCGAAGCGCCGGTTTGAGATAGCGAGTTCAAAGAGGAGTTCCGTGTATAAGGAAATCATCATAAACGACGCGCCCGGCGAGACGCGCGTCGCCGTCCTCGAGGACCATCAGCTCGTCGAGCTCATGGTCGACCGCGGAGAAGGCGACCGCATCGTCGGGAACATCTGTAAGGGGAAGGTCGGCGCCGTCCTGCCAGGCATGCAGGCGGCGTTCGTCGATATCGGCCACGAGAAGAGCGCCTTCCTGCACGTCTCGGACATGCGCGACATCACCGCGGAGTTCGCCGACTTCGTGTCCGACGAGTCGTACGAGGTGGAGGACGGTCAGCGGATGGTCGCTCCGGACGCGCCGATCCAGGACCTGCTGCAGAAGGGGCAGGAGATCATGGTGCAGGTGACCAAGGAGCCGATCAGCACGAAGGGGCCGAGGGTCACGACGCAGATCTCGATGCCTGGACGCTACCTCGTGCTCGTGCCGTTCTCCGGCGCCATCGGGGTCTCGCGGAAGATCGAGGACGCCGATGAGCGCGAGCGCCTGAAGGAGATCTCGCGGGAGATCCGGCCGCCCTGGGGCGGGCTCATCGTGAGGACCGCCGCCGCCAACGCGAGCAAGCGCCAGATCAAGCGGGACCTCAAGTACCTCATCCGGCAGTGGAAGCGCATCAACAAGCGGGCCGAGAAGCACAAGGCCCCCTATCTCGCGCATACGGAGATGGGCCTCACGGCGGGCCTCGTGCGCGATGTCTTCACGAAGGACGTCGACCGTCTCGTCGTCGACACGAGGAGAGGCTACCGGGAGATCCAGTCGTATCTCAGGAGCGTCGACCCCGAGCTCCGGAACCGGGTCGAATACTACCGCGACAAGACGCCCATCTTCGACGCCTACGAGATCGAGGGCGAGATCGACAAGACGCTGAGGCGCCGCGTGTACTTCAAGAAGGGCGGCTACATCGTCATCGACCATACCGAGGCCCTGACCTCGATCGACGTCAACACCGGCCGGTACACCGGCAAGAAGAACCAGGAAGAGACCATCCTCAAGACCAACCTGGGAGCTGCCCGCGAGATCGGTCGCCAGCTCAGGCTCCGCGACATCGGCGGCATCATCGTCGTCGACTTCATCGACATGGCCACCGAGGACAACCGGGAGAAGGTGGTCCAGGAACTCAAGAAGGTGCTTTCCCGCGATCGCGCCAGGAGCAAGATCTTCCCGATCGGGGAGCTGGGTCTCGTGCGCATGACGCGCCAGCGCGTGCGGCCGAGCCTTTTGCATCAGTACACCGACCCGTGCCCGGAGTGCGAGGGGACGGGGAAGGTGCTCTCGAGGGACTCCATCCTGCTCCTGATCGAGCGGGCCGTGCGACGCGTCGCCTCGACCCATCGCATCCGCAGGCTCCGGCTGTTCGTCGCGCCGGAGATCGCCGTCCACATCATGTCGGAGAACCAGAAGCGCCTGAAGCGTCTCGAGAGGGACACCCGCCGCTCGATCGAGGTGCGCGACGACGAGGAACTCGAACGGGAGGAGTTCCGCATCGTATCGACCAGGGACGGCAAGGAGCTGACGGCCCAGGTCAGCGAGTGACCGGCCGCGCCGTCGCAAGGCGGCGCGAACCGCTCTCTCCGCCCGACCGTTCCAGGAAGCCGGCTTCAGGAGAGTCGTATCAGCATTCTCGTGGTGGTCCGGGCGTACGGTTCCGAGAGCCCGCCGCGGGATGAGAGCCGATACTGAAACTACGATCATGTGCTGCGACGCCGACAACTCCACGTTCTGCAATCTCACCAGTAGCCCCGGGACGCAACCTCTTCCCGGTCGCCGACCAGTCGAACCACGGAAGGGCCTCAACGTTCCTCCGCAGGAGGAAGTAGCGCCGTGACGAGACGCGCGACCAGGGACGACCTCGACACCATCCTCAGGCTGGAAGAGACGTCCTTCCGGAGCGACAGGATGAAGCGGGAGAGCTTGCGCCGGCTGCTCGCCTCGCCGACCGCGCTCTTCCTCGTCGAAGAGGAGGACGGGGTCGTCCTCGGGTACGTTCTGCTCCTTCTGAGGAGCGCGTCGCGTCGGGCGAGACTCTATTCGGTGGCCGTCGACCCGGACGCCAGACGACACGGCGTGGGTCGCGGGCTGGTCGAGGCCGCGGAGAAGGCGGCGCGGGAGTTGGGGCTCGAGGAGATCCGGCTCGAGATCCGGAGCGACAACGAAGCGTCGAAGCGGCTCTTCTCATCCCGGGGATACGAGCCCTTCCGCACGATCGAGGACTACTACGAGGACGGCATGAACGCCGTCCGCTACAGGAAGCGGCTCGACGCGGGCCGCGGGGGAACCTGAGATGCCTGACAGGCTGGTCGTCGTCGACAGGGTATCGGACTGGAAGGAAAGCTACCCGAAGCTCAGCATCATCGAGGCGGGGAAGTACCTCGCGGGCGAGGACGGAGCGGACCGGCGAGGACTCAAGGTCATCAACCTCTGTTCGAGCTACCGGTATCTCAGCGTAGGCTACTACTGCTCCCTGCTCGCTGAAGCCAGACGTCAGCGCGTCATCCCGACGGTCCGGAAGATCAACGACATCGCCAACAGGTCCATCTACACGCTCGAGCTCGGCGAGCTGGACGAACTGCTGCAGCGCTCGCTCGGACGGGGCGCGAACGGCGAGGAGAACGCGCTCGAGCTCGACATCTACTTCGGGCAGTGCGCTCGACCCGAGCTCGCGGACCTGGCGCGCCAGCTCTTCGAGGTGTTCCGCATCCCGCTCCTCAGGGTGCGGTTCAAGCTGCAGGGACGGTGGCGTATCTCCGCGGCGAGACCGCTCTCGCTTTCCGGCATCGACGCCGAGGGCGAGGTCCTTTTCGCGAGCGCCTTCGCGCGCTACTCGAGCCGCCGATGGCGGGGCGACCGGTCGCCGAGGACCTACCGCTACGACATCGCCATTCTCCACAATCCGCAGGAGGAGCTGCCTCCGTCGTACGCGGACGGGCTCGACATCTTCGTGAGGGTTGGGCGGAAGATGGGCGTGAACGTCGAGCTCATCGAGAAGCGCGACTACGCGCGTCTCACGGAGTACGACGCCCTCTTCATCAGAGAGACCACGAGCATCAACGACCACACCTACCGGTTCGCGAAGCGCGCAGAGATCGAGGGGATGCCTGTCATCGACTCCCCGGACTCGATCCTCCGATGCACCAACAAGGTCTATCTCGCGGAGCTTCTTCGCACGCAGCGCATACCCACGCCTCGCACCATGGTCGTCGGGAAGGGCGGCGTGTCGGGCGTCGAGAGGGACTTCCCGTTCCCGGTCGTGCTCAAGATCCCCGATGGTTCCTCATCGCGGGGCGTCTTCAGGGTCGCCGACCGGGCCGAGCTTGAAGGCAAGGCCGCCGAGCTCTTCAAGCGTTCGGACCTCATCCTGGCGCAGGAATACGCCTACACGGCGTTCGACTGGCGCGTCGGCGTGCTCAACAACAGGCCGCTCTTCGTCTGCAAGTACTTCATGTCCGACGATCACTGGCAGATCATCCGTCACGACGAGGGGCAGGTGACCGAAGGGGGCTGGGAGACGCTGGCGGTCGAGGACGCGCCGGCGCGCATCGTCGAGCTGGGACTTGACGCGGCGCGGCTCATCGGCGACGGTCTCTACGGTGTCGACATCAAGGACATCGACGGTTGGGCCGTCGTCATCGAGGTCAACGAGAACCCGAACATCGAGACGGACGTCGAGGACGCTGTGCTCGGAGACCGCCTCTACGAAGCGATCATCAACGAGCTGACCAGGAGAGTTGATGCCCGCAGGTCCTGACGAGCTGATTCCCGCCGCCGGCCCGGCCGACCGGAGGGTCTTCGCGATCCTCAACCCGCAGTCGGGCTCGGGACGAGCGCACGTCGCGCGGAAGCGTCTCCTCGAGTGGACCCGCGCCGGACTCGACGTGTCGCTCCACGACGCGAAGCCGGGGGAGGACCTTCTGGAGGTGGCCCGGAGCGCGGTCGGAGACGGGTTCGATGTGGTCGTTGCCGCCGGGGGCGACGGGACCGCCTCAGCGGCCGCCGACGCCGTCAGGGACACGAGCGTCATGCTGGGAATCGTCCCGCTCGGCACGGGCAACATCGTGGCCCGAGACCTCTCGATCCCCCTCGACCCCTCGGCGGCGATCGACCTTCTGTTCGAGGAGCACGACGTCAGGAGGATCGACGCGCTCGAGGTCGGGGGCAGCGTCTACCTGATGACACTCGGAGTCGGCATCAGCGCGTACGTGGCCCGGGACACGCCGCCCATCAACAAGCGCATCTTCGGGATGGCGGCGTATCTCTGGAGCGGCCTCGGCGAGATCGGTTCCGTGGAACCCTCGCGGTTCAGGCTCACGGTCGACGGCGTGGAATCCAAGTTCAGCGCCACCGAGGTCACGGTCGCCAACAGCGGCGTGTTCGCCAACAACATGCTGCCGTGGGAGCGCGGCGTTCGCCTCGACGACGGCAGGATGGACGTCTACGTGGTCGCCACCGAGAACGCGCGGGACTACCCCCTTCTCGTCTGGAACGTCCTCAGAGGAAGCACGACGGCGGAGCCCGGGGTCATCCATCTCGAGGCCCGCGAGCGTGTCAGGATAGAATGCGAGGACGAGCTCCCGGTGCAGGCGGACGGCGAGATCATCGGAAACACCCCGGTCGAGGTCGGCCTTCTGGCGGGCGCCATTCAGGTGATCGCACCCTTCCGGGCGTAGGCGACAACGCGGAATCGACTCTCCGCCGCGAACCCCCTTGCAAACTCACAGCGATTCATATATGTTCAGTACGAAGGATTCTTGTGCCAACGGGAGGACCAGGTGACCAGCAACACCGGCCGGGAGCATCCCCGGCTGAGACAGTTCCTGATTCCCGCCGCCATCGGCATCGGAGCGCTCGTCGGGCTGCATCTTCTTCAGCCGCTGGGGCGCATGCTCCTCGTGCTCTTCGTCGCGATGCTCTTCGGTGTCTTCCTCGACGCGGCGGCGACGTGGCTCGTGAACCGCACCGGGATGCGGCGGGGACTGGCGCTCGCGCTTGCCGTCGCCGCGGTCCTGGCCGTGCCGGCCCTCGCCGGATGGCTCATCGGTCCCAAGGTGGCTCAGCAGGTGGCCCAGCTGGTTGAGAGGGTCCCCGCAGCCGCCGACGCGGTGCGCGAATGGCTCGCGACCCACGAGTGGGGCCGCCGCCTCATTCCGGGTGGAGGAGACGGCGAGGGCTTCTCCTTCGACCTCGAGACCGTCAAGAACATCACCGGTTTCTTCACGACCGTCGTCGGAGGAGTGGTCAGCTTCTTCATCGTGCTGTTCGTCGGCATCTGGCTGGCGGTCGAGCCGCGCACCTACGCCTGCGGTCTCATGAAGCTCGTTCCGGCGGCGAAGAGGGACCGGGCGTGGGAGGTGCTCTCGGCCATCGTACACGTGCTTCGCCGGTGGCTCATCGGGCGCATCGCCGCGATGATCTTCGTGGGCGGCCTGGTGACGCTGGGCCTCTCCATCGCGGGGGTCCCGTTCCCGTGGGCGCTCGGCTTCATCGCGGCCGTGCTGGAGTTCGTGCCCTATATCGGTCCGTTCGCCGCGGCCATCCCGGGCATCCTGATCGCTTTCGGCGACGACCCGGTGAAGGCCGTGTGGGCGGTCCTGGTCTATGTCGTCGTGCAGGGTTCTGAGGGAACCGTCATCACGCCGCTCATCGAGCGCCGCGCCGTGTCGCTGGGGCCCGCCTTCATCATCTCGGCGCAGATCGTGATGGGCGTCCTGTTCGGAAGCCTCGGCGTTCTCGTCGCGACGCCGCTCACGGCCGTCGTCATCATCGCGGTGCAGATGCTCTACATTCAGGACACGCTCGATGACACCGTCACCGTGCTCGGGGAATCGGCGAGGGAAAAGGAGGAGTGATGCTGCCCATCGGACCTCTCATGATAGAACACCGTCTCATCGAGCGGATGATCGCCCTGGCTCACACCGAGGCGGACCGCGTCGACGGAGGGGAAGCAGCCGATACGCTCTTCGTGCGGACCATGGTCGACTTCATGAGGACCTACGCGGACAGGACGCACCACGGAAAGGAAGAGGACATCCTCTTCAGAGACCTCAAGGGGCGCGACCTCTCGCGTGAGGATGAGGGACTTATGAAGGAGCTCGAGAGTGAGCACGTCAAGGCCCGCGCGCTCGTCGGCGCGCTCGAGGCCGCGGGTCTCGAGGCCGAGGCCGACCCCAACGCGTCGGGTGCCGATATCGTCCGCGCGCTCCGGGAGATCGTCGGTCTCTATCCTCAGCACATCGAGAAGGAGGACAAGCGCTTCTTCCCGGCCTCGATGGAGTACTTCTCCGACGAGGAGAAGGATGCGATGCTCGAGGAGTTCAACGAGTTCGACCGGGGGATGATCCACGAGCGCTATCGGAAGAGCGTCGAGAGGTTCGAGGAGACGCAGGAAACGAAGAAGAGAGAGCGTTCGGAGCAGTAGGGTCCACGACGACCTGACGTGGGAAGGGAGGCAGTGTGGAACTCGAAGGCAGAAAGGTCGTGGTCCTCGCGGAGGACCTGTTCGAGGATCTCGAGCTCTTCTATCCGCTCATCAGACTGAGGGAGGCCGGCGCCGACGTCACGGTGGTCGGACCCGAGAAGAAGAGCTACTCGGGGAAGCACGGCCTCACCGTTACGTCCGACAAGTCGATCGATGACGTCTCGGCCGACGATTTCGACGCGGTGATCATCCCCGGCGGGTACTCTCCTGACCGGATGCGGCGACACAGCTCGCTCGTCGAGCTGGTGCGGGCCATCCACGAGAAGGGCGCCGTCGTGGCCTGGATCTGTCACGGCGGCTGGGTGCCCGTTTCAGCCGGCATCATCGAGGGACGCAAGGTCACCTCGTTCTTCTCCATCCGGGACGACATGGAGAACGCCGGAGGCGACTGGGTGGACCAGGAGGTCGTCCGGGACGGAAATCTCATATCGAGCAGAACCCCTGCCGACCTCCCGGCATTCCTCAGGACCATCATCGAGGCGCTCTCCGGGTAGCGACGGACGAACGCCGAACCACAGGAGAACCGGAACGAAGGGAGACGACCATGACGCCTGAGACCGAGCTCATCCCCAAGCGACCGCTCGGCGCGACCGGCGAGAACGTCTCGATGCTCGCACTCGGCGGGTCGCACATCGGGAGCATCAAGGACGAGCGCGCGGCCATCAACTTCATCCGCGCGGCCATCGAGATGGGCGTCACGTTCATGGACAACGCCTGGGAGTATCACGAGGGGCGTTCCGAGGAGATCATGGGACGCGCCCTGGAGGACGGTTTCCGCGAACGCGTCTTCCTGATGACGAAGCACCACGGGCGGAACAAGGCCGCGGCCATGCGGCATCTCGAGGACAGTCTCCGGCGGCTTCGCACCGACGTCATCGACCTGTGGCAGTTCCACGAGGTCATCTACAACGACGACCCGGACATGATCTTCGCTCCCGGCGGCGGCATCGAGGCGGCCGAGGAAGCGAAGCGTGCCGGGAAGGTGCGCTACATCGGGTTCACCGGTCACAAGGACCCGGCCATCCACCGACGCATGCTCGACACGGGCTACGACTGGGACACGGTGCAGATGCCCCTGAACGTCATGGACGCGCACTTCAGGAGCTTCGAGCAGAACATCCTCCCGATACTCGTCGAGCGGAACATCGGGGTGCTGGGCATGAAGCCGCTCGGGGGAGGGTACATCCTCGAGAGCGAGGTCGTGAGCGCGCGCGAGGCTCTCTCGTACGTGTGGTCGCTCCCGGTGTCGACCGTCATCTGCGGCATGAACGAGATGGACCATCTCCGGGAGAACGTCGACGTCGCCCGGACATGGACCAGACCCGACGACGCGGACATCGCCGACCTGATGGCCAGGACCCGCGAGGCGGCCGCCGACGGCCGGCACGAGCGGTACAAGACCGACGTCGTGTTCGACGCCGGCGTCGGGAGACAGATGCACGGGCTCGAGTAGAGCGGATTGTGGGAGGACGCGCATGAAGGCCGTGATCCACGTGGACCTGGAGGACGAGGCGCGTCTCGTCGAGGCGCTCGCGAACGCGCTGAACCTCCTGGACGAAGAGGAGGAGGCCGAGGTCGTCGTGGTCGCGAACGGCGGCGTCGTGAACCTCCTGCCGTCGGGGCGCTCGACGAAGCTCGAGGGCCGGGTCAGGAAGCTCCACGGCATGGGCGTGGCGTTCCGCGTCTGCGCGAACGCGCTCAAGGCCCACGCGGTGGACCGCGGCGCGCTTCCCGATGCCTGGGAGGTCGTGCCTGCCGGGATCGTCGAGCTGGTGCGGCTTCAGAACGAGGGCTTCCGGTACGTGAAGCCCTGAGGCCCGCGGCTGCGACGAGAACTGAACAGCGCGAACGAGAACCGAAACGAAGGGACGAACTCAATGGACCTCATCACGACCCGCGACCTCGAGGAACTCGCCTCCGACCGCGACGGCCCGAGGG
>CAZQSB010000005.1:0-25036 GCA_964596015.1 uncultured bacterium
GTCAACCCCGCCGCGCCGACCGCGCGAACCGAGAGCGGGAATCGATGTCGTCCCGGGGGCGGGGCGACACGACCGGGAGGTGGATGATGAGAAAGCTCATGGCTCTGGCGTTCGCGATGCTTCTGTGCGCGACGGCTCACGGCGCGACCCACGTCGTCGACCCGTCTGACTCACTGGCCTACTCCACGATCGCGGCGGCGCTGGCCGCGGTCTCCGAGGGAGACACGGTACTCGTCACGCCCGGCACCTACACCGGCGAAGGGAACCGCGACATGGACATCCCCGCCCCGAACTTCGTGCTCCTGGGCGAGGGCGGCTCCGGCTCGGTCATCATCGACGGGCAGGACCAGAACAACCACCACTGCTTCAACCTCTACGGCCGCGGACGGGCCGGCCACAACGCCTCGATGGTCATCGAGGGGTTCACCATCCGGAACTTCGTCGTCTCGAACTCACCACACGGTCCCGGAGCGGCCATCCGGCTCCAGTTCAACGAGAGCCCGACCATCCGCGATGTCGTCATCGAGGACTGCCAGGCGCTCGCCACCTGGGGGGCCGGCATCTGGTGCAACAACAACTGCTCCCCGATCGTGACGGACGTGGTCGTCCGGGGATGCTACGCCAACAACGGGGCCGCCATCTACTGCAGCGCCGGCTCGAGTCCGGTGTTGACCAATGTGACCGTGGAGGACTGCACGGTGTACGAGCACGGCGCCGTCTACATCGTCCTCGGTTCCGACCCGCAGTTCAACGATTGCCGGTTCCAGAGGAACGAGTCGGCGACAGACGGCGGCGCGGTCTACGCGTGGAGCGGGTGCGCGCCGGCCTTCGGCTTCTGCCACTTCATCGAGAACACCGCCGGAACCCTCGGCGGGGCCATTCGCGCGTACGATTCGTGCGACCCCATCTTCAGCCGCTGCACCTTCGTCTACAACACCGCCGGCTCGGGCGGCGACGCGATGGACCTGGAAGACAACTGCTATCCCTCGATCTTCAACTCCATCTTCGCCCTGAACGGACACACCCGGGGCACGACCATCCGGTGCGACGGCTCGAGCGTGCCGACGGCCACCTACTGCTTCATGTCGTCGAACGCTGGAGGCGATGACGTCTGTGGGGACGGCCCCTCGGGAACGAACTTCTTCACAGGCGACCCGCTCTTCTGCAACATCGAATCGCTCGACCTCACGCTGGCCTCGAACTCGCCCTGCCTCGCCGGCAACAACGCGTGGGGCCAGAACATCGGCGCCGAGGTACAGGGCTGTACGCAGTCGCCGGTCGAGGACGTGAGCTGGGGCACCATCAAGGCGATGTACAGGTAGCGGCGCCTTCTACAGCATTGAGACGTTGTGAGCCCGTGTCACAACCTTTCTGCTATGTACTTGACAGGTGGTCCGAGGGTTGCTACAACTTGTAAGTGTAGTAATAACCACATACAACCCTCCTTCTCGAGGTGAGTCGTCATGCCTCATGCCCGAACGCAGGAGTTCTGCATCGTCCTGGGGGACGCCGTCGCCTCGCGCACGACGGAGGACCGAGAGGCCATGGAGCGCAGACTCCGCAGCACATGCGAGCGCGTCAACACGTCGTTCCGAGAGGATCTCCGGGCGCCCTTCCGGCCGATCAAGGGACTCGACGAGTTCGGCGGGGCGCTCAGGGCGCCCGGCCGCCTGCACCGCATCGTCGCCGCGCTCGTCTCGGGGCTCGCTCCGGTCGCCTACCGGCTCGTCGCCGTTCGCGGGGAGGTCGATGCCGGCCTGGATTCGTCCGACATCTCACTGATGGACGGCCCGGCGTTCCATCTCGCGGCCCGCATCATGGAGCGACTCAAGAGCGGCAAGCTCCTCTTCGAAGCGGCGCTGGGGGACGGGTCGACGGACGCTCTGCTGACAGGCTACCTCAACCTCCTCTCCTTCCATCTGAATGAGCTCTCGGACAGACAGTGGGAGGCGATCCGGGCGGTCGAGCTCGAGGGCACGCAGGAGAGTGCGGCGAAGACGCTCGGCGTTTCCCAGCAGGCCGTCTCGAAGATGCTCGTGCGCGCCCGCTGGCAGGAGCTTGAGACCCTGCAGGAGAAGCTCGACGCCGCTCTCCTGGAGCCCGCGCCTGTTGAGAGGGGGTCCCGAACTTGACGTCCCTCATCGAACCCGCGGACGTCATCATCGTCGTCGCCGGGGCGCTCGTGCTTCTTGCAACGAGCGGACGCGTGCTCATGGCCGTCTACCGTCGCGTCGGCGAGGAGAACGTCCTCGTCGATCTCGACGAGGAGGCAAGGGACACCGGTGTTGTCGTAGGAAAATGCGAGAACCTCATCATCCTCGCCCTCGTGCTGCTCGGCGCCTACACGGCGCTCTCCATCATCTTCGCGGGGAAGGCATTCGTCCGTCGCGAGGACCTGAAGACGAACTCCCTCTACTACCTCGCCGGCACGATGGTGAACGTCACGTATTCGCTCCTCGTCGCGCTCGCCGTCCGTTTCCTGGTCCGCGCATTCTAGTCCCTGCCCGGACCGGCGTCCGCGTCCCGCAAGGGCACTCCACCGAACTTCCAGGATCGTCCACTCAGCCACCCGCACTCAGCGGACCTCGACGCCATCGGCCCTTCCGGGGGAGTGAGCCGTGCCTCATTCTCCGCCGGGACGGCCGCTATCTCTGTAACATCTTGACTTCAGGCACGATTCAAGCTAGAGTAAGTAGAGGCTTACTTTCTGTGAGGCGTCATGCTTTCTGAGCGCGCTGCCGACTATCTCGAGACCATCTACCTCCTCTCGCTCCGGCAGGACACGGTCGGAGTCTCGGAGGTCGCGGAGGAGCGGGGCGTTACGACGCCGACGGCGCGGTCTGCCATCGGCAGACTCAAGGCGGACGGTCTCGTTCGACAGCGCCGCTACGGCAAGGTCGTCCTGACGGAGACCGGACGTCGACGCGCCGCTATCGTCTACCGGCGCCACACGCTTCTCTTCCGGTTCCTGCACGACGTCCTGGGCGTCGATCCCGAGAAGGCCGATGCTGAAGCGTGCAGGCTCGAACACGGGCTCTCAGAGGAGACGCTCGAGCGCCTGGTGAATTTCCTGGACGGCTACCAAGGAACCTCTGATGCCGCCTGAGAAGATCGTCGAACTCAACACGCTCGGTCCCGGCGAAGCCGCGCGCGTCGTCGACGTCGAGGGAGAGGGCGCGTTCCGCCGGAGACTCCTGGACATGGGTTTCGTCGGCGGCGCCTTCGTGCGGGTGATCCGTCACGCCCCTCTCCGCAACCCGACCGAGTATTGTGTCAGCGGCTCACACGTGACGCTCAGGAGCGCCGAGGCGGCGCGGATCATGGTGGCGCCTGTCGAGGAGCCTCCGTGGAAACGAGCGCGCGGCGGGCGCGGCCGCGGCCTCGGCAGGTGGTTCCGCCGCGGAAAAGGACGCGGGCACGGACGGGGACGTAAGTGGAAAAACGGGGACGAAGAACCCTCTCAATAGGTCTCGCCGGCAACCCGAACTCCGGAAAGACGTCCATCTTCAACGCGCTCACCGGCGCCAGGCAACAGGTGGGAAACTGGCCGGGCGTCACGGTCGAGAAGAAGATGGGGCGGGTAACGCACGGCGGCTACGACATCGAGGTCGTCGACCTTCCCGGCACCTACAGCCTGACAGCCTACTCGATCGAGGAACGGGTCGCGCGCTCGTTCATCATCGATGAGAAGCCGGACGTGGTCGTCCACGTCATCGACACCGCCAATCTTCAGCGCAATCTCTATCTGACCGTCCAGCTCCTCGAGCTTGGCGTCGACCTCGTGCTCGACCTCAACATGTGGGACGAGCACCTGGCGTGCGGTGCCACGCTCGACTGCGAGCGGCTCTCCACGCTTCTCGGCGCCCCCGCCGTCCCGACGGCCGCCCACCGTTCGGAAGGCGTCTCGGAGCTCCTCGACGCCGTCATCCGGATCGCTGAGGACCGCGCCGACAGACACCGTCACGTGCCGGTCTCGTACGGACCGCACGTCGACGACGTCCTCGCCGACCTGGTCGCCGAGCTCGAGAGGCGTCCCGAACTGGTCGGCGACTACCCCCGGAAGTGGGTGGCCATCAAGCTCCTCGAGGGCGACGAGGAGATCGAATGGCTGTTCACGAAGTCCCCGGAGGGCGACGCGCGGCTCCGGCGCCTGGTCGAGCGCGGCCGGCAGCACATCCAGAGCGCCACCGGGACCGACGCCGAGAAGGTCATCTCCGAGGGGCGCTACGGGTACATCGAGGGAGCGCTCCGTGAGGTGCTGAGCGAGCGAACGGTCGACCGCATGGAGGTCTCCCGGCGCATCGACAACGTCTTCACGAACCGCTACCTGGGCTATCCCGTCTTCTTCCTCTTCGTCTGGCTTCTCTTCGAGTTCACCTTCCGCGTGGGAGCCTGGCCGATGAGATGGCTCGACGCGTTCGTCGGCTGGGTGGCGGGGACGCTTTCGACGGCGCTCCCGGAATCGCTTGTCTCGAGTCTTCTTATCGACGGGATCATCGGAGGCGTCGGCTCCGTCGTCGTCTTCCTTCCCAACATCGCGATACTCTTCCTCGGGATCGCCTTCCTCGAGGACTCGGGCTACATGGCGCGCGCCGCCTTTCTGATGGACCGTGTGATGCACTCCCTGGGACTCCACGGCAAGTCGTTCATCCCGATGCTCATGGGCTTCGGATGCAGCGTCCCCGCCATCATGGCGACGAGAACGCTCGAGTCGACGCGTGACCGCATCCTGACCATCCTCGTGGTGCCGTTCATGTCGTGCAGCGCCAGGCTGCCCGTCTACCTCCTGATCGGCGGCACCTTCTTCGCCTCGCGAGCGGGAGTTGTCGTGTTCACGATCTATGTCATCGGCATCCTGGTCGCCTTCACCGTGGGCCGTGTCCTCTCGAAGACGCTCTTCCGAAGCGCCCCGGCGCCGTTCGTGATGGAGCTTCCGCCCTACAGGCTCCCGACCGCCAGAGGACTTCTCATGCACACATGGGAGCGGGCGAAGATCTATCTCAAGAAGATGGGCGGCGTGATCCTGATCGCCTCGATCGTTCTCTGGGCGCTGGGGACCTTCCCGATGCTGCCCGACGCGACCGTCGAACGCTACGAGGACGACATCGCGGCCCTCATGCGAGAGAGCGGACCGGCGGTCGAGGAGCGCGTCGACGAGGTTCGAACGGAGCTGGAGGGCCTCCGCATCCGTCACTCGTTCATCGGCAGGACGGGCAGGGTCCTCGAGCCGGCGATGCGCCCGCTCGGGTTCACCTGGGAGATGGGCGTGAGCCTCGTGACCGGCTTCGTGGCGAAGGAGGTGGTCGTCTCCACGCTCGGCGTCCTCTATCACGCGTCAGCGGAGGAGGAGACCGAAACGCTCTCCGAAGCCCTCCGCGACCCGTCGAGCGGCGTGACTCCGCTCGCGGCCTTCGCCTTCATGGTGTTCGTGCTGCTCTACACGCCGTGCATCGCGACGGTCGCGGCGGTCCGTCGTGAGGCCGGCGCAGGCTGGATGTACTTCTCCGTCGTCTTCCAGACGGGCCTCGCATGGCTCATCGCGTTCGGCGTCTACCAGGGAGGCCGTCTCCTGGGGCTGGGCTAGAGCTTCCCACGGCGGCCTCCTGCTCTGTCGCCCGGACGAGCTTCGGAAGTCGCCCGGCCACCGGTACTGCGACGCCCGCGCTCCGCGCGTTTGGAGGGGCGGCGGCGCTGTGCTAGACTGATTCCACTCCGAACTGACGCCAATCCGCATGCGGAAGGAGGCAGACGTGGGTTCTGAGACCCTGCACGAGAAGAGAGACGCGCTGAAGAAGGAGACGATCGACCTCCATCGCGCCATCGTGTCGCTCGTCGAGGAGCTCGAGGCCGTCGACTGGTACAACCAGCGCGTGGACGTCGCGACCGACCCCGAGCTCGCTGACATCCTCGCTCACAACCGCGACGAGGAGAAGGAACACGCGGCGATGCTCATGGAGTGGATCCGGAGGCACGACGAGGCGTTCGCGGACGAGATGAAGGACTATCTGTTCACCGAGAAGCCCGTCACCGAGATCGAGGAGGATTAGTGGCGCCGCGCCTTGCGGTCATCGTTGCGGCCGTTCTCCTCGCAGGCTCGGTCGGCGTCGTCCGCGCTTCGGACGCGCCCGAGGACTTCGCGCGCTACCCCGTCGAGTCCGGACCCCGGGGCAAACTGTCCATCACGGTCCATCCGGGGGAGGAATGGGTGCACGAGTTCCGGGTGCTCCTCCTCGTTCCCGTCGAGAACCGACCTCAGATGGCCTTCTGGCTCGAGAGACCGAACGGCAAGTTCGTCACCACCATCTACGTGACCCGTCGAGCCGCCTTCGAGGACTGGCGCGCGACTCCGGGCCAGGACGCCGACGCGATCGAACGCCCGTCGGCGCTCCCGGTCTGGACGCGGAAGCACACGCGCGTCGGCATCGCCCCGATGAGGTCGTGCGCGTTCTGTCACGACGAGCACGACGCGGAGGAGCCGCCCGTCGAGCTTCCGCCCGACGCCGTCACGTCGGCGACGCCGGAGACCGGGTTCGTCCGCGAGTGGGCGATTCCCGAGAAGCTCGAGCCGGGGACCTACCTGCTCCGGGCCGAGATCAACCACTCGAAGGACTTCAACGAGGCCTTTCCCGAGGACGCGCCGGAGGGCGCTCCGAACTATTCGGGCGGCCCGATGGGCTCAGGACAGCCGTCGCTCATCTGGTCCGGACAGCTCGTCATCGCCGAAGAGACTGACACGGTCGAACTCGAGCCCGTCGGCCACGGCGAGCCCGCCGGTCGCGACGGCTCCATCGATCCGGACCTCACCGACCTCACAACTGCGTTGGACATCATCGAGTCGATCGAGGTCGTCTACACTCCGCCGTCGGAGTAGGACATGAAATGCGCAGTGCAGGTCGAGCTGGCCGTCATGGGGCCCGGGGACTTCGACGAGGTAGAGTTCCTGTGGCGGGCGTCTCCCGGCGTCGGTCTCTACCCCGGAGACGACCGGGAGAGCATCGCGCGCTTCCTTGAGCGCAACCCCGGACTGTCGTTCGTGGCGCGCGACGGCGATAGGACTGTCGGCGCGGTCCTCTGTGGTCACGACGGTCGGCGCGGCTACATCACGCACCTTGCCGTGGCCCCCTCTCACAGGCGCGAGGGCATCGGGGAAAGGCTGGTCGAGCGATGCCTCGCCGCGCTCAGACGGGAGGGCATCGAGAAGGCGCATCTCTTCGTCTTCGAGCACAACATGGGCGCCCGGGCCTTCTGGCGACGCCTGGGGTGGCATGACCGCGGAGATCTCGTCACGATGTCGCGATATCTGACCGCGGAGCAAAGCGGGAAGCAGGAGAAGCCTTGATCCGCTATACGAGGAGCCTCGAGGGCATCACGCCTGAGCGGCTCGCGGGCTTCTTTCAGGGCTGGCCCGCTCACCCGACGCCCGAACGGCATCTCCGGATACTCCGTTCCAGCTACGAGCGGGTGCTCGCCATCGACGACGAGACGGGCCAGGTGGTCGGGTTCGTCACGGCGGTCTCGGACGGCATTCTCGCAGCCTACATCCCGCTCCTCGAGGTGCTCCCGGACTACCGGGGACACGGCGTCGGCCGCGAACTCATGGAGAGACTGCTGGAGAGTCTCGAGGGGCTCTACATGATCGATCTCGTCGCGGACGCGGAGCGGGTGGCCTTCTACGAGCGCCTGGGGTTCGGGCAGATGCGGGCGATGGTCCTGAGGGATTTCGACGCGCAGGCGGGCAGGGAGCAGGCGGAGGAAGACCGACGGTGAAGGAGCTGACGGTCGTCTTCGACAACGTGCCGGGCGTGCCGGGCCTCATCACGGGATGGGGGTTCGCCGCCGTCGTGCGCGGCTATTCGAAGACGGTCCTCTTCGACACCGGGGCCGACGGCGCGACGCTTCTCTCCAATCTGAGAGCTCTCTCGATCGCTCCGAGGTCCATCGACCTCGTGGTGCTGTCTCACGCTCACGCGGACCACGCGGGCGGTCTCACCGAGTTCCTCGAGGCGGCTTCCGACGTGGAGCTCATCGTGCCCGAGGGTCTGCCGAGACGTCTCGAGGACGCGATCCGGGAGACCGGCGTGTCCTTCCGGACCGCTCCGGGCGGAGACGAGCTGGCGCCCGGCGTCACGACGACCGGGTCGCTTCCGGGGAAGCGCGTCGAGCAGGGGCTTATCCTGGAAGGGGCAGACGGACCCGTCCTCGTGACGGGATGCGCGCATCCGGGCATCCAGGCGATGCTCGAGGCCGCGGCCCGGATCATGGACGGACCGGTCGAGCTGGCGGTCGGCGGCTTTCATCTGAACTCGTTTCGGAAGGGCTCGGTCCGCAAGCTGGGAGAGGAACTCAAGAGCATCGGACTCAGGAGAATAGCGCCGTCTCACTGTACAGGCGAGAGGGCGATGATGATTCTCGCCGACGTCTTCGGCAAGGGGTTCGTGGAGAGCGGTCTGGGCAGGACCATCGACCTTGGCAATGACGCCCGCGGCGAGGCGGGCGCGGACACAGTATCGCGGGAGGCATGAATGGCAGGCAATCTGTGCCACTTCGAGCTCATGGTCAGCGACCCCGAAAAGACGAAGGCCTTCTATGAAGAGGTCTTCGGTTGGCTGTACAACGACTCGAACCCCGGATACACGATGGTGAAGGCCGGCGAGGGGCCGCAGGGCGGCATCATGAGAAAGCCGGACCAGGCTCCGGGATACGCCCTGACGGTCTACTTCTGCGTCCAGGACATCGACGAGGCGCTGGACAAGGCGACCGGGGCGGGCGGCAGGGTCCTTGTCCCGAAACAGAAGATTCCCATGGGCATCTGGGCTCTCGTCGCCGACCCGGACGGCATCCCGTTCGGCATCTTCGAGCACCACGAGGAGTAGCAGAGACTCCGAACGTCCCTGGAGGAGCGCGTCTCATGATGGCACTGGCTGTGATCATCGGCGCGATCGTCATGGCGGTCCTCGCGCGCATACCGATCGCCGGTCCCCTCATCGCCGGCTTCATCGCCGGACTCATCGCGAGCGGCGCCGGCCGGGGCGCGCTCGCGGGGTTCCTCGCGGGTACCATCGTCATGATCCTCGTCGCGCTGGCGCTCGCGGGCACCGGTCTCTTTCTGGGGGGCCTGCTCTTCGGTCCCGGGGGCGCGGCGTCGGGGGGCGTCCTCGGCCTCGTCATCGGGACCGGCGGTTTCATGACCTCGCTGTACTTCGGAGTGCTGGGCCTCATCGGAGGTCTCATCGGGGGCGTCATCACGGGAGGTTAGCGGCGGGTCCTGCCCGCTGAGGCCATGGCGGAACTCAAGAAGGAACTCGGGCTTCTCGAGGTCTTCTGCATCGCGTCCGGAGCCATGATCAGCTCCGGGCTCTTTGTGCTTCCCGGCATCGCGT
This sequence comes from uncultured bacterium, assembly GCA_964596015.1. Classification (GTDB taxonomy): domain Bacteria; phylum Joyebacterota; class Joyebacteria; order Joyebacterales; family Joyebacteraceae; genus WJMD01. Next base: position 9,381 of record CAZQSB010000005.1, read on the forward strand.
TCTCGATCGCGGGACCCGCGGTCTTTCTGGCGTATCTACTCGCGGCGGCCCTCGTCGTCCCGACGCTTCTCAGCAAGGCCGAGCTCGCCACCGCCATGCCGAAGGCGGGAGGCGACTATTTCTTCGTCGAGCGCAGCATGGGGTCGGCGTTCGGCGCCGTCGGCGGGATGGCCGCCTGGTTCTCGCTGTCGCTCAAGTCCGCGTTCGCGCTCGTGGGCATGGGCTCTTTCGCGGTCCTGGTCTCCCCCGACATCTCCCCGTTCCAGATCAAGCTCATCGCCGTCGCGTTCACGCTTCTGTTCATGACGCTGAACCTGAGCGGAGCGAAGCACGCGGGCCGTCTTCAGTCGGTGCTGGTGGTGGGGCTGCTCGGGGTCATCACCTTCTACCTCTTCCGCGGCATGCCCGAGATCGACGTCCAGCGCTACGTTCCATTCACTCCGCACGGCGCCGGCGCGATCTTCGCGACGGCCGGACTCGTGTTCGTCTCCTACGGGGGCCTGACGAAGGCGGCAAGCATCGCCGAGGAGGTCAGGAACCCCAGCCGGAACGTCCCTCTGGGGATGTTCCTCTCGTTCGGAGTCGTGACGTTCTTCTATGTCCTGGCCGTCTTCACCACGGTCGGCGTGCTCGACGGCGACATCCTCGCCGGGACGACCACGCCCCTCTCGACGGCGGCGTCGCACTTCATGGGCACGCCGGGGCTCGTCATCCTGGCTGTGGCGGCGATCCTCGCTTTCATCACGACAGGCAACGCCGGCATCCTCTCGGCCTCCCGGACGCCGATGGCGATGAGCAAGGACGGCATCCTTCCAGCGTTCCTGGGACGCGTGAACGAGCGCCGGGGCACCCCGCACTGGGCGATCATCGTGACCAGTGGGTTCATGATCGTGTTCATCCTGGCGGTCGACATCGTGACCCTCGTGAAGATCGCGTCGACGATGAAGATCATCCTGTTCCTCCTCGTCAACGTCTCGGTCATCATCATGCGCGAGAGCCGGATCCAGCACTACCGGCCGACCTTCCGCTCCCCCGCCTATCCGTGGCTTCAGATCGCGGCGATCGTGCTCTACGGGGTCCTTGTTGCGAAGATGGGCCTCGTGCCCATCGTTGCGACCGCCGTCTTCTTCGGCGGAAGCCTCCTCTGGTACGTCGCCTATCGCGGCCTCCGGAGCCACCGCGACTCCGGCCTCGTGCAGCTCGTCAGAAGGGTGACCGACCGCGACCTCGTGACGTCCTCGCTCGACGAGGAGCTCCGGGAGATCCTGAAGGTCCGCGACGAGATCGTCGAGGACCGCTTCGACAAGCTCATCAAGCGCAGCACCATCCTCGATCTCGAGGGTGGCGAGGACATCGAGACGTTCTTCTCGCGCATCTCGAAGGTCCTCGCCCACGAGCTTCAGATGGAGGCCGAACAGGTCTACGAGCTCCTGATGGAGCGAGAGAAGGCGTCGACGACGGCGCTCAGACCCGGTCTCGCCATCCCCCACATCATCGTCGAGGGGGAGGGTGTCTTCGACGTCCTCCTCGCGCGCTCGAGAGAGGGGATCGTCTTCTCGGAGAACGCGCCTCCGGTTCACGCGGTCTTCGTGTTGATGGGCTCGAAGGACGAGCGGAACTACCATCTTCGCGCGCTGATGCACATCGCGCAGATCACGCAGGACCCCGACTTCGACCGGAAGTGGGGCGGCGCCCGGGGCCCGGAGGAGCTGCGGCATCTCGTTCTTCTGGGGAAGCGCCGACGCGACACCGAGGACCGCCCGGCCGCGGGCAGCGCCTGACGACCGCCGCAGGGCCGCCGCGACGCGAACGATCATCCTGCCCCGAGCTCGGGGCGCTCGAACGCCGTTCGCGCCCCTCCGCCGACCCTCAAGACGAAAAGGCCCTACGGGTGGGACATTTCGGGGTGGAACCGACCCCCTCCGAACGGGTAAGATGAGCCCTCGGCCACCGTCGCGCGGCGGACGGCCGCGGTCCCGCACCCGGGGACCGGCCGCGGAGAGACACCCTGACTACCGGGAGAGCACGCGATGCGCATCGCACTGGCCCAGCTCAATGCGACCGTCGGCGACTTCGACGGCAACCTCGACAGGGTCGTGCGCGCCATCGACGAGGTACGGAGCGAGGAACCGGAGCTCATCGTGTTCCCCGAGCTCGTCCTGACGGGCTATCCGCCGCGGGACCTCCTCGAGCGAACGTGGTTCCGTCGAAGGGCCAACGAGACGCTCGAGCGGGTGCTCGAGACGAGCAGGAGCATACCCCGCACGTCCATCCTGATCGGGACCATCGTCGAGAACGACGCGCCCGTGGGGCGCGGGTTGCTGAACGCGGGAGTGCTTGTCCGCGGAGGAGCGGTCGCGGGGACGACGGCGAAGACCCTGCTCCCGCTGTACGACGTCTTCGACGAGGCCCGCTACTTCGACCGCGGCGGCGCGCCCTCGCCGATGAGCGTCGGCTCGACCTCGCTGGGCGTCACCATCTGCGAGGACGCCTGGACCACCCCCGAGCTCTGGCCGCGCCGCATGTACGAGCGCGAGCCCGTCCGGGAGCTGGCCGAGGCCGGCGCCGACATCCTCGTGAACATCGCGGCCTCTCCGTTCTACGCCGGCAAGGACGTCATCCGCTACAGGCTGTTCTCCGACCACGCCCGACGCTTCGAAGCGCCGTTCGTCGTCGTCAACCTGGTCGGCGGCAACGACGAACTCGTCTTCGACGGCCGGAGCATGTGCGTGAGCCCGGACGGGCGCCTGCTGGCCGCGCTCCCCGCGTTCGAGGAGGCGATCGAGATCGTCGAGACCGGTTCCTCGGACGGTGTCGAGTTCGAGGCGGAGGACCGCGTGGAGGCGGTCCGCCGGGCCCTCGTGACCGGCCTCAGGGACTATGTCCGCAAGTGCGGCTTCGAGAGCGTGCTCATCGGCCTCTCCGGAGGCATCGATTCGGCCGTCGTCGCCGCGCTCGCCGTCGAGGCGCTCGACCCGGCCAACGTGCTCGGCATCACCATGCCCTCGCCGTACTCCTCGGAAGGCAGCGTCACCGACTCGCTCAGGCTGGCGGAGAACCTCGGCATCGAATGCCGGCAGATCTGGATCTCGGAGGTCTACGAGGCCTACCGCCGCGCGCTGTCTGAGGAGCTGCCCGACGACCGGGTCACGGTGGCCGAGGAGAACATCCAGGCCAGGATCCGGGGCAACATCCTGATGGCCTTCTCGAACCTCTCCGACGCGCTGGTCCTCTCGACGGGCAACAAGAGTGAGCTGGCGGTCGGCTACTGCACCCTCTACGGCGACATGACCGGCGGTCTGGCGGTCCTCTCCGATGTGCCCAAGACGATGGTCTACGAACTCGCGAGACACGTGAACGCCGAGCGGGAGGTCATCCCCCGGGCCATCATCGAGAAGCCGCCGTCGGCCGAGCTCAGGCCCGGGCAGGTCGACTCCGACAGCCTCCCGCCCTACCCGGTGCTCGACCGGATCCTGGAGCTCCACGTGGACCGGGGATGGTCGTTCCGGGAGATCGTCGACCACGGGTTCGACGATGAGGTGGTCCGGTGGGTCGTCCGCGCCGTCGACACGAACGAGTACAAACGCCGGCAGGCCGCGCCGGGTCTCAAGGTCACTACCAAGGCGTTCGGCATGGGCAGGAGGATGCCGATCGCAGCGCGTTACGAGCTGTAGAACCCACACGAACCCGACATCGCGAAGGAGCGCCTCACATGAAGGACCCGCGACTCGAGAAGCTCGCACAGGTTCTGGTCCACTACTGCCTCGATGCGAAGAAGGGAGACCTCTTCCAGATCAACTCGACGCCGATCGCCTCGCCCCTCGTTCTCGAGGTCGTGAGAGTCGCGCTCGAGGTCGGCGCGCATCCGTTCGTGAGGCTGGGACTCCCGGGACTCTCGGAGCTCTTCCTCAAGACGGCGAAGAAGCACCAGCTGGAGTACGTGAGCCCCATCAGGGAATTCGAGGTCGAGAAGATCGACAAGGTCCTTTCCATTCGCGCATCCGAGAACACGAAAGCGCTCACGAACACCGACCCGGAGAAGCAGTCGATCGCCCGCAGCGCCGGCCGCCACATCTTCAAGCGCTTCATGGAGCGCGACGCGGCGGGCGAGCTGATGTGGTGCGGCACGCAGTACCCCTGCCAGGCTTCCGCGCAGGATGCCGAGATGTCGCTCGAGGAGTACGAGGACTTCGTTCTGAAGGCCTGCCTCGTGCACAGGAAGGACCCGATCAAGGCGTGGAAGGGCGTCCACAGACGCCAGGCGAAGCTCTGCAGAATGCTCGGCGAGAAGAAGAAGCTCCGCATCGTCTCGGAGGGCACCGACATCACGATGTCCGTCGAGGGACGGACGTGGATCAACTCGGACGGCAGGCACAACATGCCGTCCGGCGAGGTGTTCACCGGCCCCGTGGAGGACTCGGTGAACGGTCGGATCTCCTTCTCCTTCCCCGCCTGCTACGGCGGCCGCGAGGTCCACGGCGTCGCCCTCGAGTTCAAGGACGGCGTCGTCGTGAAGGCCACCGCCGAGAAGGGGACGGAGTTCCTCGAGGCGACGCTCGATACCGACGAGGGCGCCAGACGCGTCGGCGAGATCGCATTCGGCACGAACACGTCGATCCAGGATTTCACGAAGAACACGCTCTTCGACGAGAAGATCGGCGGCACCATCCACATGGCTGTCGGCGCCTCGTATCCGACCTCCGGGGGCGTCAACGAGTCCGCGATCCACTGGGACATGGTCAACGACATGCGCGACGGCGGGGTGGTCTACGCCGACCGCAAGAAGATCTACGAGGACGGGAAGTTCCTGGAGTAGCAGGCGCCCGCGACGTGGGTCGACCGATCCCGCTCGCCCCGCGGCGGACCACCGAAAGGAAACGACGACGTGACAGATCCAAGATACGCCAGGCTCGCCGACGTGCTGGTGAACTACTCCGTCGGCGTCGGGAAGGGCGACCTCGTCGCCATTCAGGGCGCGGCCCTCGCGGAGCCGCTGCTTCTCGAGGTCTACAGCAAGGTCCTCGAGGCCGGAGGCAACCCCTATCTTCGCCCGCACCTGCCGGCCTCGACCGAGATTTTCCTCAAGACGGCGAAGAAGAAGCAGCTCGAGTTCGTGAACCCGGTATCGATGTTCGAGATCGAGAACATCGACAAGGTCATCTCCATCTGGGCGGACGAGAACACGAAGTCGCTCGCCAACATCGACCCGAAGAGACAGGGCGCCCGCTCGGCGGCGACGGCGCCCCTCATGAAGCGCTGGATGGAGCGGGAGGCCGCCGGCGAGCTCCTGTGGGTCGGGACCCAGTTCCCCTGCAACGCCTCGGCCCAGGACGCGGAGATGTCGCTCGAGGAGTACGAGGACTTCGTGCTCGGAGCGTGCCTGGTCGACAGGAAGGACCCGGTCGCAGAATGGAAGAAGGTCAGCCGCAGGCAGGCGAAGATCGTGAAGCGCCTCGACGGCACGAAGAAGGTCCGCGTCGTCACGAAGGGCACGGACCTCACCATGTCGGTCGAGGGCCGGAAGTGGGTCAACTGCGACGGCCAGGCCAACATGCCGGACGGGGAGATCTTCACGGGCCCGGTGGAAGACTCGGTCGAGGGCACGATATCGTTCTCGTACCCTGCGTTCTACTACGGCCGCGAGGCGCTCGGCGTCCGGCTGACGTTCAAGAAGGGCAGGGTCACGAAGGCGAAGGCGACGAAGGGCGAGGAGTTCCTGCACGCCATGCTCGACTCCGACGAGGGGGCCCGCCGTGTCGGCGAGTTCGCCATCGGGACGAACTACGCCGTGCAGCAGTTCACGAGGAACACGCTTTTCGACGAGAAGATCGGCGGCACCGTCCACATGGCCGTCGGCGCCTCGATCCCCGAGTCCGGAGGCATCAACGAGTCCGGCGTCCACTGGGACATGGTGACCGACATGCGGGACGGCGGGAAGATCTACGCCGACGGCAGGATCGTCTACAAGGATGGGAAGTTCGCGATAGATTAGCCGGAAGGACCGGCGCTGTATAGTGCGGTGGGAGGTGATAGGGCATGTCAGTGGAATGGGGCAAGGTCTTCGACCCCGAGACGATCATCGCATGGCTGCTCACGAGCGGTGTGACCATCCTCTTCCTCGTCATCGGCGGGTTCATCGCCATCAGCCTGTCGAAGTACATCATGGCGAAGATCCGAGCCGCCTTCGAGGATGAGGACCCGGAGACGCAGAGCGAGCGGGAGAAGCGCGCGGAGACGCTCACCAATGTGATGCGGAACATCATTGCCATCGTGGTCTGGGCCATCGTCGGCATGATGATACTCAAGCAGCTCGGCGTAGACATCGGGCCTATCCTGGCCGGCGCCGGCGTCATCGGCCTGGCCGTCGGCTTCGGCGCGCAGACGCTCGTGAAGGACTTCCTCTCCGGCATGTTCATTCTCATGGAGAATCAGTTCCGCGTCGGCGATGTCGTCTCCGCCGCCGGCGTGGCGGGACTGGTCGAGGCGATCAGTCTCCGCACGACCGTCCTTCGCGATCTCGAGGGGAAGGTCCATATCATCCCGAACGGCGAGATCGCGGTCGTCACCAACATGACGAAGGAATGGTCGCGCTTCATGATCGACGTCGGCGTCGCCTACAAGGAGGACGTCGACCACGTCATGGAGGTCCTGAAGGAGGTCGGCGAGACCATGACGTCCGACGAGCAGTTCGGACAGCTCATCCTCGAGCCGCTCTCCATTCTCGGCGTCGACAGCTTCGGGGACTCGTCGGTCAACATCCGGGTGATGTTCACGACGAAGCCGCTCCAGCAGTGGACGATAGGGCGGGAGTTCCGGCGCCGCATCAAGAACACCTTCGACGAGAAGGGCATCGAGATCCCGTTCCCGCACACGACGCTGTATCTCGGCGAGGGCTCGCCGATGGACAACCGCATCAGGGTCCAGCTCTCGAAGGAAGAGCCTCCGGCCGAGCAGGAGTCTTCGCAGCCGAAGGAACCCCTGACGCGCGAGGACGAGTAGTCCCGCGGACGCTCAAGGATGCCGGGTCCGGCGGAAGGCCGGGCCCGGAGGAGAGGACCATGTTCAGGAAGATCCTGATCGCCGTCGACGGCTCGCACCACGCCGACGCGGCCGTGAGAGCCGGCGTCGAGCTCGCGAAGGCGGGCGGCGGAGAGCTCGTGCTGTGCCACGTCTCAAGCATCCCGGAGCAGTACCGCGCCGGTCTGGCCGACCAGCTCGAGGAGGCGATCCTCGAGGACGGCAGGAAGATCCTTGATCACGCGGCGCGCGTGGCGAAGGACGCCGGCGCCGAGGCGGAAACGCGGCTCATCGAGAGAGAACACCCGGCCGAGGGCATTGTGGGGCTGGCTGCCGAGATCGGAGCGGACCTCATCGTAGCCGGTGTGAGGGGCAGAACCGGAGACGAGCTCCGTTCGATGGGGTCGGTGAGTCAGGCGATCGCTCAGATGGCGGGTTCTTCGGTGCTGCTGGTGCGCTGATCGGGGCCTTCCGTCCGGACGAGCGCTCCGCCGCTAGAAGGCGCCGGCGGCGATGGTCTCCAGGGACGAGAGGAACTCGTAGACCTCGCGCGTGTTCCGGACGTAGAGCGACGCGTGGCTGGGTCGCGGCTTCGGCGACACGAGGATCCCGAAGGCGCCGGGGATCTCATCGTCCTGCTCCTCCCCCGCCGGGATGTACCATGGAGAGGCGGGCTCGCCGCCCGTGTCCCAGGCGACCACCGACTCGAAGGCGACCTCATCGGTCACGTCGTCGCCTATGTAGAACGCCAGCGTGTCCTCCTCGGCAGAATCCAGAACGTGCTCGATGGCGTGCCCCTTGTGCCACCCCGCCAGCCTGGCCACCATGTGTCCGTCGCCGAAGAACACCTCAAGATGTCGCGACGTGTCGAGAGCGCGCACCAGCGTCTCGAAGCAGTGTGTTGCCTCACGCGCGACCGAGCTGTCCGCGCCGACAGTATCGAGGCGGAGGCTGAAGCCGTTGTTCTCGACCGAGACGCCGTCCATGCCGTCGAGGCACCTGTGCGCGTCGAGCTCCAGGTGATGCAGAAGCCGCTCGACGTGCTTGATGTCGACAGGGTGCTCGAGCGGTCCTCCGTCCTCCCAGATCTCCAGCCCTCCCTGGCCGATGAGACCGAGCCCGGGAACGCCGACGAGCTCCTTCAGGTCGTGAACGCACTTCGAGCTCATGACGTAGACGTGGAACGCTTCGGCGCGGCACAGCCGCGCGAGCTTCCTGCGGACGTGCGGCGCAGGCCGGGCGCGCGGACCCGCGAACGGCTCGACGAGCGTTCCTCCGTAATCGACGAACAGATGGACCGCGAAGGCGTCGTTCAGGGCGCGCGCCAGCGTGTCGGCGTCCTCGGTGACGTGCTTGGGGTACGCGAGTCCTTCAACCCTTGTTACCATCGAGCTCCCGAGTGCGCCCGCTTCATATCGGGCAGACAAAGAAAAGGGGGCGGAGGATGCATGTATAGTTTACATCTCTCCGCCCCCTGTTGAGAAGCGACTACTTCAGGAGGACCATTCGCCGCTTCGCCGAGCGCTCGCCGGCGTCGACGCGGTAGAGGTAGACGCCGCTGGCGACGCTGCGGCCGGACTCATCCGTGCCGTCCCACGTCACCGAGCGGAGGCCGGCCTCCTGCTCCTCATCAACGAGCGTCCTGACCAACCGGCCCGCGATGTTGTAGACCTCGACCGTCACCCGGGCCTTCTCGGGCAGCGCGTAGCTGATCACAGTGGTCGGGTTGAACGGGTTCGGCGCGTTCTGTCTGAGCTCGAACGCGGCCGGTATGAGCTCACCGCCCTCGACGCCGGTCGACGTCGCGCAGACGATGTTGATGTCATCGACGTACCAACCCTCCTCCGTGACGTAGCCGTCGGAGGCGAACCGGAATCGGACCTGGATGGTCTCCCCCTCGTAGGCCGAGAGATCGAACGTCTCCTGGCGCCACGTGAAGAAGCCGGACCAGCACGGCGTTCCGTCGGGCAGCGGGTTGGCGGGGTTCGAGTTCTTCGCGTGCGAGTACCCGCCGTTCGGGGTGAGGACGCTCCACGTCGCGCCGCCGTCGATCGAGAACTCGACGAGGCAGCAGTCCCATGCCAGCGTCGAGGACTCCTCCTCGGCGTCGAGCCAGTGCCAGAACGACATCTCGCCGTCTGCGCCGATGCACATGGGCTTGCTCACGAGCGCGCCGTCGGCCGAGTCGGAATAGAGCCCCGATCCCGCTCCGCCGAACTTCCAGCTCGTGCCGGAGGAATGGTAGCGATAGGTCTCCATGTGCCAGTCGTCCACGAAACCGCCGGTGACGTTGGAGTGAGTCCAGTCGCCGGGACCGCTCTCGAAGTCGTCGACGAAGCTCGAGATGGCGGTACGGAGCGAGAACTGAGCCGATGTGGCGTAGCCCCAGTTACCGCTCACGTCGACATCGAACGAGACCTCGTAGTCGCCGGGACAGTCGGGCAGGAGCGTCACCGAGAAGCCCGAGAACGTCCCGTTCGATCCGCTCGTGATGAACGGCACGCTCGCGGTGCCGTCGTTGATCTGGACATACGGGTCGGTCGACGAGAGCGTCGCCGTGAGACCCGTCGCCGTCGCGCCGCCGTCGTTCGTCATGACGACGGACAGGTCGATGGTCTCGCCGGCCTCCATGCAGCCGTTGCCGTTGCCACCGTAGAGCGGATCGTCGGCGTCGGACGAGGCGTAGGCCAGCTCCGGAGCGGTCACCGGCACCGCGAACGCAGAACCCCACGTCGCGCGGTTGCCGTCCGTGATCGTGATGTCGAACATGATGGTCTCGCCGTCAGGCGTCGTCGGGTCGATCTCGACGACGAATCCGTCCGGCCCGGCCATGGAGGCGCCGGCGTTGATGGTGCCGTAGGTCTCGGTGTCGTCGATCAACGTGACCCGCGACGATGAGGTCGAAATGGTCGCCTCGACCCCGGTCGCCGGATCGACGCCGAAGTTCGTCAGGGTGACGAAGAGCTCGAGGGTCTCGCCGGCGTTCGCCGCACCGTCGTCGTTCCCGTTGCTCTCGTCCACCTGGTCATCGTCGATCACGTGACCGTCGTAGCTCACGTACGGGCCCGAGGCGGGCAGGACCGGCACGGTCGTCGTGTCCTCGAGCCGGTCGTGCGCCCAGGCCCTGACGTTCAGAATGCCGGTACCCGAAAGGTCCGGTGACAGCGTGACCATGCCGAGAGCGTCGGTGACGCCGGCATCGTACATGGCGTAGTCGTCGCTGTAGACCGCCACCCGTGCGCCCTCGACCGGAGCGCGCGACGCATCGGTCACCGTGTAGGTCATGTCGGGCTGTCCCACAAACACGGAGTCGGGACCCGAGACCGTCATCGCGACAGGCTCGGCCGTCCAGAGATGGAGCGCGGGGTCGCCGAAGACGGTGAGCTGGTAGTGGCACCAGCGGTTCGCGCCGGAGTTGATGGCCCAGAGAACGTCTACCTTCGAGTCGTCGTTCGCATCGGCGATCGAGTAGATACCCTCGGCGAACATGGCGTCGAAGAACTCGCGGTCGAAATACTGCGACGAGCCGTTGGTTCCGCCCGGGTCGCCCCAGCCGTAGCGGCTGTTCATGATGGCGGCGACGGCGCCGTCATCGTCCGTGGCGAAGAGCTCGGCGAAGCAATCGTCCGTGTATGAGCCGGGGCTCGTCGTCCGGTCGTCGAACGAGCCGGCGTAGCAACCCTGGCTGTAAACGAAGTTATAGGAGTGCGTGAGCCCGTCGTTGTCGAACTGGGGGATATCGGAGTTCACGAGCTTCATCGCGTAGGTCGTGTTGCAGTGCCCGAGGTGGTTGACGATGTTCATGCCGCTCTCGAGCGCTGAGATGAGCTCGGTGTCCGTCCATGTGTAGTCGCGGTCGTAGAGCGTTCCGACATTCATGGTCGTCGGGAAACCGACCGTCGAGTAGCCGTTGGCGGACGAGCCATCCTTGATCTCGTCCTTGTAGGTGCCGCCATAGGTAAGCGGGCTCGTCCAGAGGAGTTCGCCCACCATCAGCGCCTCGTCGCACTCGGCGATGACCGGCTGTGTCGAGTAGCGCACGGTCTTCGTGACCGACTGGATCACGTCATCGGCGTTCGAGACGCAGAAGCGGCCGATGCCGAGGTCCGGATAGTAGTCCGGGTTGTCGGAGCCGGCCTCGCCGTAGTAGGAGTCGCCGTCGGCGTTCCAGTCACCGTCGAGCGATGAGTAATAGCAGTCGCCGGGGATGTCGGTGTCGACATCGCCGTACGAATCAGCGTAGAGCCCCCGATGCGGGATGCCGTTCGCATCGCGCGCGTCGCCCACAAGCAGGACGTACTCGACGGGCCATGTGCCGTAAGCGTCGATGATGAACTCACGGATCTTCTCCTGGTCATCAACGCCGGTGTAGTTCGCCGTGATCCAAGACCTGAGGAAGACGCCGGCCTTGAGACCGCGCTCGGTCTGGTAGTCGACGAAGTCGGCGAGGTAGTCGTCCCACGAGTCCGTCGTGACGATGATGTAGCGGTAGTCGTGCGCCGGGTCAAGAGAGCGGCTCACGGGCGCCGAGTTCTCGATGCCCGAGTAGAGCGCGGCGTCGTGCGGGTTGTCGACCATGCGGGAGAGCGCCGCGATGGTACGTTCGTCGTGGCGGATCATCCGCTCGACATCCGCGAGCCCAGCGCGCGTCTGCTGGGTCGTCACGGTCACTTCGAAACCATCGTAGTAGGCGAGTCTGCCGGTCGCCGGGTCGTACTCGACCGGGAGAAGAGGGATGTTGGCGATGGTGTAGCCTCGATAGGAACCGACAACCGGGTCACCGTGGAGCGTCGCCGGAACGAGGCCCAGCCCCGAGTAGTCGGCGGGCGTCTCCTCGACCGGACCGACGTGCGACAGCGGGTACTGCGGCTGGCCGGGCTCGACCATGTAGCCCTCGCCCAGCACGATGCGCCGACCGGGAGCGATGCTGATGTCGGAGATCTCCTCGCCGGGCGGTAGCAGGAGCCGGGCTCCCATCATCGGGAGGACCGGCAGACCCGGCTCGCCGTGGCTCCATGCGCCGCGCATCGTGACGCGGTCGAACTCGCCGGAGGTCTCGACGACCGGCTCCGGGAAGTCGTAGTGGTACGTGACGACGCCGGCACTGGCGACGCCTGCGAGAAGCACACCGATGACCACGAGGGCCGCCGATGCCATGCGGGCAGACACGTTCATGTCGTCTTCCTCCACTGTGCCGGCCGTTCCGGGGGCCACTTGTCGGCCTCGAGACGACCTCCTCGGGAGCCAGCAGCGACCCCCGTCTTTGCTGTCATATGTGCTGAGCCGCCGAACGCCGATCCGCGCTCGACGGTCTGCGATTACGTTGCGTTCCCGCCATCCGGCGTATGCCCCGTAACCTATGATAGATTATACCACTTAGCAAGGGCCCCTCGCAACGCTGAACCGCCCGTGTTAGATTGAACTCAGCGCCTATGAGGAGCCGTTCATGCGATTCGGCATTCATGTTCCGAGACAGCGTTCACTTCAGGCCACGGCGGAGTATGCCGCGGAGTGCGGATGCCGGGCCATCCAGGTGTTCTCCGGCAACCCCATGGGCTGGAACATCGGCCGCCTGGACGACGTCGATCGCGACGCCTTCGTCGCGGCTCTCGACGCCGCCGACATTCGACCGGTTGTCGTTCACTCACCCTACCTCATAAACATCGCGGGCCCCTCGCGCAAGCTCCGCGGACGCTCTCTTCGCGCGCTCATCGACGGCCTCGAGCGCACCGTCGCGCTCCGGGCGGGCTTTTTCGTCATCCACGCCGGGAATCACATGGGCGACGGCCCTGAGCGCGGCGTCGGTCGCGCGGCCCGGATGATCGACGGCGCCCTCGACGCGGCGCCCGGCGACGCCGTCCTCGCCGTCGAGAACGGCGCGGGGAAAGGTACCGAGATAGGCACCACGGTCGAGGAGCTCGAGGCCGTCGTATCGCGCTTCCCTCCCGAGCGGGTCGGCATCGTGCTGGACACGGCGCATCTCTGGGCCATGGGCCACGACCTCAGGAAGGCCGACGCGTGGTCGCGGCTCCTGGACGCCGTCGACAAGGGTCCGGGACTCGAACGGCTGTTCGCCATCCATGCGAACGACTCGCACGCGGCGCTCGGCTCACGGGTCGACCGCCACGCCCTCTGGAACGAGGGGAACATGGGCCGCAGAGGACTCCGGGAACTCGTGAGAAGGAGCGAGCTTCAGGACCTTCCGATCATCTTCGAGATACCGCTTGAGACGGCCGAGGCGAACCGGAAGAGACTCGATTCGATGCGCCGGCTCGAGCGACGGGTGGGCGCCCGCTTCCGAGGATGACGCTCGGGCCCTCGCTCTTCTTGCGTCGGGCGAGCCCTGCGCGGTACAATGACCCTACCCCGTACGATAACCGCCTCGTCGGCTCCGAGGGTGATCGGGCGCGACCAGCGTCGTGGTCACCGGGCGTTTCCGTGTGCCCGGTAGCGGCGCCACGTGGAGGCCGGTCGACACGTACCCGTCCGGTTCCGGACGGGCATTCTCGCAGGAACACGGGAGGCCCAGATGCCGACCTCACTCAAGCCGGGCGAGCGGGCGCCGGATTTCCAGGCCCTGTCCGGTGACGGACAGACCGTGTCGCTCTCGGACTTCAAGGGGGACCGCGAGCTCGTACTCTACTTCTACCCGAGAGACAACACGCCCGGGTGCACGAAGGAGGCCCAGGCCTTCCGTGACGCGGCGGACGAGATCCGGGCGAAGGGCGCCGATATCGTCGGTGTCAGCACGAACAGCCTCGAGTCGCACCGCCGATTCGCCGAGAACCTGGAGCTCAACTTCCCGCTCCTCGCCGACACCGACGGCGTCATCTCGAACGCCTACGGGGTCCTCAAGGAGAACGGGAAGTCGGCGGAGCGCGCGACCTTCCTCATCGACCGCGAGGGAGTCATCCGACGGGTGTGGCCGAAGGTCACGGTCAAGGGGCACGCGCAGGAGGTCGCGGACGCCATTGACGCGATCCGGGAGAGCTAGCGAAACATGACGAAACGCGGAAAGAAGACGCGGCCGCGACTGACGGTCCGTCGGGCCCGCCCCGAGGACCGGGACGCGATCCTCGAGCTGTCGAAGCACATCTGGGGCGGCGACGACTACCTGCCGCTCGTCTGGGACGACTGGCTCGAGGAGGAGGAGGGCGCGCTCCTCACCGTGCTCCATCGGGGCCGCGTCGTCGGGATGTCGAAGGTCTCGGTGGTCGCGCCCGGAGAGGTCTGGCTCGAGGGTCTGCGGCTCCACCCCGACCTTCAGGGGAAGGGACTCGCGCGCCAGATCAACCGCGTGACCTACCGCGAAGCGATGAAGCTCGAGCCGAGGACCATCCGCTACTCGACGGGCGTCGGCAACGAGGCCTCGCGGAAGCTCGCGGAGCGACGCGGATTCTGGCAGGTCGCTCGGACGCTCTGGCTCTGGGGATCGGCTCGGAGAGGACGTCCCGCGGGCAGGGTGCCGGAGCTCTCCGACCTCGACCGCGTCTTTCGCTTTGTCCACGATTCACGCTGCGCGAAGGCCACGAGCGGGCTCTTCCCGACCGGATGGCGCTTCCGGTCGCTCACGAGACCGCTGGTCACCGAACTCATCGAGAAGGGCCGCGTTCTGACGATCTCGCGGCGCGGCTCCCTGCGCGCGGTCGCCATGTGGGACCTCGGTCACGTCGACAACGACGTCTGCCTCGGATTCATCGATGGTCCAGAGTCAGACATCCGCGCGCTGGCGCGAGATGTTCTTGCGACCGCCGAGGCCGCCGGACGGGAGGACGCGAGCGCCATGCTCCCGCACGGCCCCGGGGAGGTCGTGCGCGACGCGGGCTTCGACCTGGAACCGCCGGGCCGCGCCGTGGTCTACGAACTCGGAGCGCGCGGGTTCGGTGATGACGGCGAGGGTTTCGAGGAGCACATGAAGCGGACATTGAGGCGGTCGGGAGGCGCCGTCGCGGACGCCGTCGTCGAGGTTCTGACATCGGCGTCTCCGCGCCTCGTCCTGCCGGAGAACGTGCGCGACTTCGTCCACCGCCACATGGTCCCCGACACGACCCGCCGGCTCTACAACGCCATCGGTCCGGTCGAGGACCGGCTGAGATCGTTCGGGCTCAGAAACGCGTTCCGGGCGGCGGTCGACGCGCTGGTGAGCTCGATGGGCCTTTCCGAGGAACACATCTCGACCGGAGCGGCGAGCGTGTCGTTCACGTACCGCGGAGAGAACATCGCCTCCTTCAGGGTGTTCCGTGAGACCTTCCACGTGACGCTCGGACCCGGCGCGGGTCCCTGGTTCGAGCCGGGGCCGGGTCTGCCGCTCTCGCGCGTGGAGCCCGAACCCAAGAGCCGCGACGAGTCCAGCGGCCTCTACAGAACCGTCAGGCTCACCTACAGGAAGGATGACGAACGCGACGCCCTCCTGGCGCTCATCGACGCCATGGCCAGGAGCCTGGAGCGTCACATCCGGTGACGGCCTCCCGAGAGACAACATGAAGAAGCGGGCCGCTCGGAGTGAGCGGCCCGCTTCTCGTTCAGGCTGACAGGAGCTTACTTCTTCCTCCGGCTCCGCGTCGTCTTCTTCGCCGTCTTCCTCTTCGGCGCCGCCTTCTTCTTCGGCGCGGCCTTCTTCGACGTCGTCTTCTTCTTCG
>CAZQSB010000005.1:25136-89586 GCA_964596015.1 uncultured bacterium
GTCTTCTTCTTCGCGGCCTTCTTCTTCGGCGCGGTCTTCTTCGTCGCCGTCTTCTTCTTCGCCGCCTTCTTCTTCGGCGCGGTCTTCTTCTTCGCGGCCGCGGCAGCCTCCCTGGCGGCCTTCTTCGCGGCGCGCTCGACCTCACGCTCGGCCTTTCTGGCCTCACGCTCGATCTTCTCCGCCGCCTTCATGAGACGGTCGACCTTGAGGTCGTAAAGCCGCTTCGCCTCGGCAGCGATGTGCTCGGCCGAGACCTCGAACTCCTTGACGAGCTCCCACGGCTTCCCGGACTCGCCGAAGCGGTCCTTGACTCCGATCATGCCCATGATGATCGGCTCGCCGTAGGCCTTCTCGGACTTCGCGACGACGGCGGCGACCTTGTTGCCGAACCCGCCGACCTGGTGCTCCTCGGCCGAGACCACGACGCCGGTATCGACGGCGGCCTTCTCGATCGTCTTCTCATCAAGAGGCTTCACCGTATGGACGTTCACAACGCGTGTCTCGATGTCGTACTCGTTCTTGAGGATCCACGCCGCGCGCATCGCCTCGGGCACCGAGGGACCGCAGGCGATGATGGCGATGTCCTCATTCTCGTTCCTGTACTGCGTCCCGAGCGCGTGCTCGAAGGCGTCCTTGAAGTTCTTCTTCTCGCCGCGGAAACGGATGACGTTGGCCCTTCCCCACTTGTACGGGGTCTTCTCGTCGGTGACGACCGGCGTCGCCTCGCGCGCGAAGCGGACGTACTTCGGGCCCTTCACCTTGAAGAGCAGGTGCTCGGTCGCTCGCTTGGTCTCGACCGAGTCGCACGGAACCTCCACGTTCATGTTCGGGAGGCCGCACATCTGGAAGAGCTCCTCGAGCGCCTGGTGAGTGGCCCCGTCGGGACCGACCGAGACGCCGCCGTGCGCGCCGGCGATCATCACGTTGAACTCGCCGTAGCAGACGGTCGTGCGAAGCTGGTCGAGGTTCCTTCCCGAGGCAAAGACGCCGTAGGTCCCGAAGACCGGGAGCTTGCCTTCCCTTGCGAGACCGGCCGCGACGCCGGTGCCCGACTGCTCGGCGATGCCCATCGAGAACCAGCGGTCCATCCGCTCGGGGTGGTTCTCGTAGAACTGGCTGATGGTGATCGAGCCGGAGATGTCGGCTCCCAGGCACACGATGCGCTCGTCGTCGCCGTTGTCTGCGAGAGCGCGTCCGAAGCCCTTGCGGGTCGGGTCCATGTCGACCTGCATGTTCGCGGTCTCGTTCCAGAAGTAGTCCTTCGAGAACTTCGGCTGCTTGGCTTCGAGCTCCTTCTCCGCCTTCTTCTGGTGCTTCTCGGCCAGCGAGAGCATGCGCTTGACGGGTATCTTCTTCTCGAGCCCGAGCTGTCTGAGGCCCTCCCACATCTGGTCGATGCTGGGCGGCTTGCCGTGCCAGCCGGCGACGTCCTCCATGAAGTCGACGCCCTTGCCCTTCGTGGTGTGCGCCAGGATCAGGGTCGGCTTGCCCTTGATGCCCTTCGCCTCCTCAAAGGCGCCCACGATCTCGGCCATGTTGTGGCCGTCGATCTCGAGCACCTCCCAATTGAACGAGCGGTACTTGTCGACGAGCGGATCGACGTTCATGACGTCTTCCACCCACCCGTCGATCTGGAGCCGGTTCTTGTCGATGATGCCGCAGACGTTGTCGAGGCCATAGTGCCCGGCCTCCATCGCGGCCTCCCAGATCTGGCCTTCCTGCTGCTCGCCGTCACCCATCAGGCAGTAGACGCGGTAGTCCCTCTTGTCGAGCCGCGCGGCGAGAGCGCTCCCGACGGCGAGCGACAGGCCCTGACCGAGCGAGCCGGTCGACGCCTCGACGCCCCGGAGCTTCAACCAGTGCGGATGGCCCTGGTACGGAGCGTAAAGCTTCCTCAGGCGCACGACGTCCTCGACGTCGAAGAAACCGGCCATGCCGAGTCCGATGTAGAGCGAGGGAGCCTTGTGGCCGACCGACCAGTAGATGCGGTCGCGATCGGGCCACTCGGGCTTCTCAGGATCGTGCTCGGCGACGTGAAGGTAGAGCGCCGCCGTGATGTCCATGATCGACAGCGTGCCGCCCGAATGACCCGAGCCGGCCGCGGCCAGAGAGACGAGGTTATAGCCGCGCATCTGGTTCGCGGCCTCGGCCAGCTCCTCGACCGTGTAGGCCCTGCGGATCTGTCCCGTCTTCGAGTTACGAATCGCCATGGGTCCTTAAGCCTCCCCGTTACACCGTCACGAGCCTGTGGAACGCGGTGAATACCCGTTCATCATTCGTCGGCCCCCCGCTTCCTGAGGGGCCCGGACGTTCCGCGAACGGCCCAGAGACCGGGCCGTTCGAACAACAGAGAGTACCACGCGGCGCGCGGCGGTGTAAACCCCGCGAGGGATCGACGGGGACCGGCGACCAGCGCCCGAGACTCCCTCGAGGCCATCGCGAGGCCCGCCTTGACCCGGACTCCCGGATGCCGCGCTCCATTCGATGCGCGCTCGCCTAGATCTCCCGCATGCCGGGAACGGCGTAAAGCGAGAGTCCGCCGACCACGAGGGCCCCGCCCGACAGCCAGAGGATGAAGGGAATGGGAACGCGGTCCGCCAGGAGCCCGAAGACGGCGAAGGCGATCGGCTGGAGGCCCCCGGAGAGCGTCATCATGAAGCCGAACACGCGGCCCCGCATGTCGTCCGGCACGACGCGCTGAATGTAGGACATGATCAGGATGTTCGCGACGCCGAGCGTGACGCCGACCGACCCGATGAGGACGAGATACGACCTGAAGGTGATGAAGACGCCCATCAGGACCATCGCCGCCCCGGCGAGCGCGATGCCGAGGATGATCCAGGGGTGCTTGCGCTCCCTCTCCTTCAACACGGCGAGAAGCGCCGACGCGAGAAGGAACCCGACGGAGAACGCGGCCGTCATGAGCCCCAGAGATTCCGCGCCCCGACCGAGGACGTTCTTCGTGATGAGCGGCAGGAGGATCGCGAACGGCGCGGCGAAGAAGTTGAGAACGGCGGCCACGCGGAGGAACCCGAATATCGTCACGTGCGAGCGCACGAAGCGATAGCCGTCGACGACCTCAGACAGGATACGCTTCCGCTTCGGGCCGGGCTTCGTGACGACGGGAATCGAGATGAAGACCTCTGACAGGGCGGAGAGAACGTACGAGATGCCGTTCAGAAGGAAGACGCCGCCCACGCCCCACACGGCCACCAGCAATCCGCCGAGCGCGGGTCCCGCTATTCCGGTGCCCTGCGACACCATCTGGGAGAGCGAGTTGGCGCGCGTGATCTCGCTCGGGCGAACGAGGTTCGGGATGGTCGCGTTGACGGCGGGACCGAAAAGCACAGATGCCAGTGAGATGCCGGCCGTCGCGATGAGGAGCTGCCACACCTCGAGCGTGCCTCTGATGGCCAGGAAGGCGATCGTCAGGATGATCCCCCCGCGGGCGAGGTCCATCGCGACAATGACGGCCTTCCTGTTCCAGCGGTCGACGTAGCCGCCCGCCACCGGTCCGAAGATGACGGACGGAACGGTCGCGAAGATGAGCACCGTGCCCATGAGCGCCGCCGAGCCTGTCGTCTCGAGGACCCACCACATGAGAGCGATGGCGTGGACCCGGTCGCCGACCTGAGAGACCAGCTGGCCGATCCAGAGAAGGAGGAAGTTGCGGTTCCTGAGGACCGCCGGCCGCTTCTCGGCCGCCTCCAGCATCGCTCCCGGGTCACGAATGTCCTCAAGCGACATCGCTCTCCCCTGTCGTGAGTGCGCGCTTCTCAGTCGGTCTCGCGGACATCGAGACCGAGGCCGCGGACTCTCTCGACCTCGGGTCTCGGCATGCGGACGCGCAGCACGGCCTCACCCCCGTCGAACGAGCGGGACAGGACCTCTCCGACCTCGTACATGCGCGCTATGGAGCGCCCGTCGGTGACGGGCATCGAGACCTCGACAACGACCTCACGGCTCTCCACGAACGCGGCGATCGCGGCCGTCACCTGGTCGAGGCCCAGGCCGGTCGTGGCGCTCGTGAAGATCGCGCCCGGGTAGTTCCTGGCCAGGCGGGCGAGTTCATTCTCCTCGGTCACGCGGTCGACCTTGTTGAACACGATGCGGGTCGGCTTCTCGACCACGCCCAGCTCCTCGAGAACGCCTTCGGCCATCCCGAGATACCGTTCGGCGTCCGGGCGCGAGGCGTCCACGACGTGAAGCAGCATGTCCGCCTCGACGACTTCCTCGAGTGTCGCGTGGAAGCTGACGACAAGATGATGCGGCAGCTTCTTGATGAGACCGACCGTGTCCGTCAGAAGGGCGGCGTGCCCGCCGGGGAGCTCGAGGCGGCGCGTCGTCGGGTCGAGCGTCGCGAAAAGCAGGTCCTCGGTGAAGACGTCGGCTCCGGTCAGCGCGTTCATGAGCGTCGACTTGCCGGCGTTCGTGTAGCCCACGAGCGCGACGCGCGTCTCGGACCGCCGCCTCTTCCTCTGCTCGACACGGTCCTTCTCGACGCGTGCGAGCACCTTCTTGAGGATCTGGATGCGTGTGCGGACCAGGCGGCGGTCGGACTCGAGCTGGGTCTCGCCCGGCCCTCTGGTGCCGATGCCGCCCCCCAGTCGCTCCAGATGGTCCCAGAGACGCCTGAGCCTCGGCAGCTCGTACTCGAGCTGCGCGAGCTCCACCTGCGCCCGCGCGACCCTCGTCCTTGCGCGCCTGGCGAAGATGTCGAGGATGAGCTCTGTTCGGTCGATGACCTTGAGCTCGGTCGCCTTCTCGACCTCCCGAGCCTGGGCCGGCCTCAGGTCATCGTCGAAGATGAGGATGTTCGCATCGTGGAATTCGGCGGCGTGCACGATGCGCTCGACCATGCCGCTTCCTATGTAGGTCTTGCCGTCGATGCGCGTCCGGTTCTGGACGTACCTGTCGACGACGGTCGCGCCCGCCGTCCTGGCGAGCTGCGCCAGCTCGTCGAGCGAGTCCTCCTCGGCCTCGACGGTCGTGTCGGGCAGGCTCACCCCGACCAGGATGGCCCGCTCCTCTTTCGGCATAAAGCGTCGCCTGATGTGGACCTCCTCCGGAGACGTGACGCTAGAGAGAACCCGTGTTGATCTCGATGATCGAGGGTTCGACCCTCGGCGACTCGAACACTCCGCCCTCACGGAACGAGAAAGTACGCGTGAGAGCGCCCTTCCGCAGGCGAACCTGCCCCTCGAGCCCCCAGTGGTGCTCGCCGCCGTCGAAGACGCCCCGCAGGGTCTCCTTGAACCCATCCCATCGCACGGAGAAGGGGACCTCGACGTCGACCGACGAGTTCGCCGGGACCGACACGTTCTCGACCTGGCGTCCGCGCGCCACCTCGCGGCGGTCGACCTCGACCAAGTACTCCACGTAGTCGATCTCGGCGCCGAACGAGTTCGGGTTCGACACCTCGACGAGCAGCTCGAACTCGAGCCCGTCCGTGGAGATGCCCACGAACGCGACCTCGTGGATCGTCATCTTCGGTTCTTCGACCTGCGAGCACGAGGAGAGCGCCGCGGCCGCGACCAGGAGTGTGACGACGAGCGCTGCGTTTCGTCTCATGGCTGTGCCTCCATAGCCGTCGAACCCTCCTCAAGTGCCTCCACAAGCTCGGAGATGATACGTTCGCACGCGGCGGTCACCTCGTCCGACATCGGTTCGTCGAGCCTCGTGTGACCCGCCTGAACGGCCAGAAGCAGCGTCTCGACTCCGAGTTCCTCTGAGAGAGCCCGCATCACCATGCCGAGCGGCGCGGCGTGGGTCGCGATGCCGGCGCCGTCGACGTCGTCCTGCCCGAGGAGTCGGACGTCGCCGGGCCTCCCGCCGAAGTCGGCGGCATCGACGAGGAGCACGAGGTCCGCCTCCGCCCGCCGGAGGGGCCCGAGGTAGTTCTCCGGCGCGGAACCGGCGTCGAAGACACGGTCGGGAAAGCGCTCTCCGAGCGCCCGGGCGACCGCCGGTCCCACGCCGTCGTCGCCCTTGAGGACGTTCCCCACGCCGACCACGACGAAGCGCCCTGGAAGGCGTTTCCCGAGGGACTCCCGGTCCACGGCTCCTCCCTCTGTCAGTCTCACATGCCGAACGCTCGATTGAAGCACAGTTGGGGGCCTCTTGGCCATACCGGCGACGCAGAACGACGCTCCGGTCGACGGGGGACCTCGTGCGGCGGCGGGCGCCACGTCGTGCGTCGCCGTGCCCGCGGCCGTGCGGCGGCGGGCGCCACGTCGTGCGTCGCCGTGCCCGCGGCCGTGCGGCGGCGAGGAAGGCTGCCGACAGAAGCGGCTTGCGCCGGCGGCCCGGGCGTGGGTAATGTGACTCGCCTACGCGGCGCGAAGCTTGAATGGACGACGGGGAACGCGCGTCAGTCAGGCGACGACATGACATCCGGACGACGACATGACATCAACGGGGTGTTCGGCGGCAGAAGGGAAGCGAACAATGAAGCGAGTGCTGATACGTCTCGCCGTGACGGCCGCGGTCTGCGCGCTGCTCGCGGGATGCGGCGGTCCTCGGGTCGAGAACGTCGACCCGTCGACCGAGGGTTACATCAGTGGCCGGTGGAACGACTCCGACGCGAGGGCCGTGGCGGAGGACCTGATCCCGCAGGCGCTCGACGGCGTCTGGCTGGACGAGTTCCAGATGCAGCACGGCGACAGGCCCAGGATCGTCATCGGGCAGATCGTCAACGAGACCGATGAGCATCTGAACGTCGACGTCTTCATGAACGAGCTCCAGCGGGTTCTCATCAACTCCGGCAGCGTGCGTTTCGTCGCCGACGAGTCGGTGCGGGCCTCCCTGATGGAGGAGGTCGAGTTCCAGCGCGAGATGGCGCGAGGCGGGGGCGTTTCTCCCGAGGTCGACGAGGGCGTGACCGGCGCGGACTTCATGATGATGGGGACCGTGTCCCAGATCGTCGACCAGGCCGACAGGGAAGCGATCGTCTTCTACCAGGTCGACCTCTCCCTGACCGATCTCAGAACGTGGGAGAAGGTCTGGATCGGGACCGCCCAGCGAAAGCACCTCGTGTCCGGTGCCAGAGTGCGCTTCTAACGCCATGCCTGACCGGTGTGCCACGAGTGCGCGGGCGCGGCGCGGCCGAACGGCCGTGTTCGCGCTCGCCCTCTTCGTGCTTCTCACGGGCTGCGCGCAGCATGCCCGGGTCATCTGCGATCCTCTCGAAAAGGCGTCGCGGCGCGAGTTCGACGCCGCCGTCGCGTCGCTCGAGGCGACGAAGCTCGCCGAGTCCGACCGCGACCGGTTCCTCTACCATGCCCAGCGCGGACACCTTCTTCATCTCGCAGGCGACTTCGAGGCCAGCAACGAGGCCTTCGAGCGCGCGGTCGCAGCAGGCGAGGAGCTCGAGCCGACCAGCGTCACGGCGACCATCGCGGACTACACGCTGAACGAAGCCGTCAAGGCCTACCCCGGCGAGGACTACGAGCGCGCGTACCTCCACTACTACATGGCCCTGAACTATCTGGCTCTCGACGACCAGGAGGCGGCGCTCGTCGAATGCAGGCGCCTCGACCGGGTCTTCCGCGAGCTCGACGCCAGGTACGACGATGAGAGGCGCTTCCGGGACGACGGCTTCATCCGCTATCTCTCGGGACTCATCTACGAGTCGACCGGCCGGGTGAACGACGCGTTCGTTGACTACAAGGCGGCCGTCCGCGCGTACAGAAGCGCCCCGGGATTCTCCTCTCTCCCGGATGGGCTGGTCTCATCGCTTCGGGCGACGGGGGCGACGCTGAACCTGGACGCGCAGGTGAGCGAACTTCTGGGAGAGAACGGCGACGCGGCCGCCGACTCCGCGGACGTCGGCCCGTCGGGGCAGAACGGTCGTCGCGCGCCGACACCCGCCGCACACGGCTCGCGGCCGGACTCCGAGATCGTCGTCATCATCGACGCCGGCTGGGCCCCCTTCAAGCAGGAGAGATCGGTCGAGGTTCCGATCTACAGGCCGCTCGTGCCCGAGGGACTTCGGGGCGAGGACTGGCTGGCGGCGCTCGTGAAGGTGGCCTATCCCGAGTACGTGAGCGTTCCTCTCTCGACCGACGCGTTCACCGCGTCGGCCACGCCCGTCGACCCGGACGGCGGTGCGCGCGTCGCACGGGCGGAGAAGGTGAAGGACATCGATCGCCTCGCCCGCGAGACGCTCGAGCGCAGACTCGGCGCGCTCAAGCTCCGCTCCACCATGCGGGCGACGGCGAAGCAGATCGCGCTCATGAAGCAGAAGGCGGACCACGCGGAGGGCGCGGAGAACCGGTCGATCGGCGAACGCATACTCCGCGGCATCCTCGAGCGGACGGCGACCGTCCTCACGGCCGAGACAGAACAGGCCGACACCAGAAGCTGGGTGACGCTGCCGCGCGAGATCCACCTGGCGCGAATCGGCGTCCCTCCGGGCGTCTACGCGGTCGAGCTTCGGGCCGGCGGCGATTCGTCGCTCGTCGATACTGTCCTCGTGGACCCGGACCGCAAGGTCTTCCGTCCCGCGCGCGTCATCGGCGGTCCACACCCCGTTCGGTGCGAGAGAAACTGACAGAGCCTTCCGGAGGCGGACATGAAGCGTCGAGAGTATCCCATCCTCGAGTTCGACCCGTCGCGGCGTTCGACCATCGAGGCCTCCTCGAGCATTCGGGCCATCGACACGCCCAGGCACTGCGTTCCGGTGTTCTTCCAGGACGTCATCGACCGGCTCCTCGAGAAGGGAGACGCCCGCGAGATCGCCTGCATGGGCTCTGAGATGGGACGCCACCCGCTCTACGAGACGGAGCGGGCCGGCAGGCGTGTCGCGTTCTTCCAGCCGGGCATCAGCGCGCCCTTCGCCGCGGCCATGCTCGAGGAGGTGATCGCCTACGGATGTCGCAGGTTCATCGCGTGCGGCGCGGCCGGGGTGCTCGACAGGGATGTCGCGGTCGGGCACATCGTCGTCCCGACGGCCGCGGTCCGGGACGAGGGAACGAGCTACCATTATCTTCCGCCCTCGCGGGAGGTCGAGCCGTCGCCGGAGGCGGTCAGGGCCGTCGAGGAGACCCTCGAGGAGAACGGTCTCGAGTATCTGACCGCGAAGACCTGGACGACCGACGCGATCTACCGCGAGACGCCGGAGAAGATCCGCCTGAGACGCGCGGAAGGTTGCCTGACGGTCGAGATGGAGGCGGCGGCCTTCTTCGCGGTCGCGGCGTTCCGGGGAGTGACCTTCGGGCAGCTTCTCTACGGAGGGGACGACGTCAGCGGCGAGGAGTGGGACTCGCGTGACTGGAACAGGAGAACGGACGTCAGGGACCGGCTCTTCGAGTTGGCCGTCGAGGCATGCCTGAAACTCGAGTGACGGGGAGGGACGGCATGGAATCAGGAGGAGGCGTTCGAAGGGGAACCGAGCGGGAGCGACCCGACGCATCGCTTCCGCTGGTGCTGGTCTGGGCCTTCGCGATACTGGCCGCGGCCCAGGCGATCTACTACTACCCGAGGATGCCGGACGTCATGGCGACGCACTTCGCTTTCGCGGGGCGGGCGAACGGCTGGTCGGGGAAGACATCGTTCGTCATCTGGTTCGGCCTCGCCGAGGCCCTGTTCCTCTTTCTCGGCTTCGGGATCCCGTGGCTCCTGCGCCGCATGCCGGCGGCATTCGTCAACATACCGCACCGCGAACTCTGGTTCAACGAACCCCACCGCGAAAGGACCATCGAGGATCTCAGCGTGTGGATGCTCTGGTTCAGCGCGGTCACGCTGGCCTTCCTCGTCGCCACCGCGCAGTTCATCTACCTCGCGAACCTCGGCGCCGGCGAGCCGACGCTCGCGAGGTCCTTCGTCGCCGTCGTCGGAGCCTTCATCGCCGCCATGGTCTGGCTCGTGTTCCTCGTCTTCCGCCGATTCGGGCGGAAACCGTCGCGCTGACCGAGGCTTGCCGGCCGCGCCGCCGCTCTACCGGCGGCTCCGGAGAAGGACGTCGCCGTCGCTGGTTCTGATCCTGATGCGGCCGTCGCCGCCTCCGATGACGCCGGAGGCCATGTGCTCGTCCTCCTCGTAGTCAGCTATGTCGACACCGTCGAGCTCGAGCCTCCCATCGTCCGTCGTGAAGAGGAGCTTCGCCGACAGCCCGGGCACATACACGATGTCGGCATCGCCGTCGTCGAGATCGATGTCGAGGTCGACGGACGGCATCTCGGCGAGCTCGACCCTCACGTCGCCGTCCTCGCCCCGGATCTCCAGCCTCTCGCCGACCATGCCGTGCAGCGCGACGTCGCCGTCGTCGACCACGATCTCCATGTTCCCCGCGCTGCCGCTTGCCAGCACGTCGCCGTCTCCGAGCCTGAGCCGGGCGAAGGGGAACTCGCACTCCGTGAGAACGACATCCCCGTCGTCGCCGGTGAGCCGGAGCTCCGCCGCGACCCCCGTCAAGGCGAGGTCGCCGTCCTCGAACGCGATCCTGATCTCGCCGGCCCTGCTGTCCGAGATGTCCACGTCGCCGTCGTCCAGAGTGATCGCGATCGGCGCGGTCCTGCCGTCGACCGTGACGTCGCCGTCATCGCCCGTCAGGCGAAGGACGACCCAGGACGGGGCCTTGATGGAGTAGACGTACTCGTCGATGGAGCGCACGCGCACGAACGGCGCGCCCCCCGGAATCTCGCGTCCCTCGATGAGGATCTCGCCGTCCACGCGGCGGATGTCCGCTTCGAAGTCGGGGTCGCGACCGAACCCGAGCCCCTTGACGTCGGCGCGGTAGGCGACCCTGACATCCACGGTGTTCTCGTCCCAGGAACTGACGCGGACATCGCCGTCCCCGAATCGGCACTCGATGACGTCGCCCTCGAGAGCCTCGAACGACTCATGGAACTCGCGGTCGACCATGACCGCTGAGGCGGCGCCCGACGCGAGCGTCACCACGACGAAGACCAGCGCGAACGTGCGTTTCATGAGGGCCCTCCCCTCTCCCAGGAGAACTTGAGAGCGCAGTTACATCCCTTGTGACCGGTGAACCGCTCCCCGGGTTTCCGCCGTCTGGCGCTGCGGAAGCCACCGTGCTACAATACCCGACCGACGCCAATATGAGAAGGAGGACGCGATGCCCAAGAAAGAGCAGCGACTGCCGCACTGGGACCTCACCACCGTCTACAAGAGCCTGGAGTCCGGCGATTTCGAGGCAGACTTAGAACTCCTCAGGAAGCAACTCGGCGAGCTCGAGGGGATGATCGAGGAGCATCACATCGGCACCCTGGACCGCCCGCCGGACGACCTCGAGCACACCGGCGAGGTCCTCGACGCGTTCATCGAGAAGCTCAACGCGATGCTCCGCATCCGCGCGACTCTCGAGGCCTATATCTACGGCTTCGTTACGACCGACTCGTACAACAAGACGGCCGCTCGACGCATGAGCGAACTCGAGAACGTCGGCGTCCGAGCGCGCAAGATCTTCGTCCGGTTCGAAGCGTGGGTCGGCTCGCTCGAGTCGTCGCTCGATGAGATCGCGAAGACCGCGCCGACAACGAAGGAGCACCGCCTCGCTCTCGCCGATGTCGCCGAGGAGAGCCGGTTCCGGATGGACACGGCGCTCGAGGACCTCACGTCCGAGCTCGTCATCTCGGGCGGCGGCGCCATGTGGAAGCTCCAGGGAACGGTGACGAGCCAGCTGAAGATGCCGTTCAAGAAGCCCGACGGCGAGACCGAGGAGCTTCCGATCACGATCATCCGCAACATGTCGACCTCGCCGGACGAGAGCGTTCGCCGGCGCGCGTACGAGACCGAGCTCGCGGGGTACGAGCGGATCCGGGAGCCGGTCGCCTTCGCCCTGAACTGCGTCAAGGGAACGGCCATAACGCTGGCGAAGCGTCGCGGTCACGAGAGCGTGCTCGACAAGACCCTTCAGCAGAACAGGATGGATCGCGAGACGCTCGACGCGCTCCTCGAGTCCATGCGCGAGTCGTTCACCGACTTCCGGCGCTACTTCGCGAGCAAGGCGAAGAAGCTCGGCAAGCAGAAACTGGCCTGGTGGGACCTCGTCGCGCCGGTCGGCACTGCCGAGCTCACGTACTCGTGGGACGAGGCGCGCGACTTCATCGTCGAGCAGTTCGGGACGTTCACCGGCGAGCTGGCCGACTTCGCGAAGAACGCCTTCGAGAAGCGCTGGATCGACGCCGAGCCGAGGGACGGCAAGACCGGCGGCGCGTACTGCATGCGCGTTCCGAAGGTCGACGAGTCCCGCATCCTGGCCAACTTCGACGGCAGCTTCGACCAGGTCTCGACACTGGCTCACGAGCTCGGGCACGGCTTCCACAATCACTGCCAGATCGGGCTGCCGCGCCTGCGCTCCGGTTCTCCGATGCCGCTCGCCGAGACGGCGTCGATCTTCTGTGAGACCATCGTGACGAACGCCGCGCTGTCTACGGCGACGCCCGATGAGAAGCTCAGCATCCTCGAGAACCAGCTCGTCAACGGGAGTCAGGTCATCGTTGACATCTACTCCCGCTTCCTGTTCGAGTCGGAGGTGGTGCGCCGCCGCGAGGAGGCCGAGCTTTCGGCCGACGACTTCTGCGAGATCATGCTGGACGCTCAGAAGCAGACGTACGGCGACGGCCTCGACCGGGACCATCTCAACCGGTACATGTGGCTGTGGAAGCCGCACTACTACTCCCACGAGCTGAGCTTCTACAACTTCCCCTACGCGTTCGGTCTCCTCTTCGGGCTCGGGGTCTACGCGATCTACGAGAAGGAGGGAGACGAGTTCATCCCCAGGTACAAGGAACTCCTCAGGAGCACCGGCGAGGGGAAGATCCCGGACCTGGCGTCCGAGTACGGCATCGATGTTCGCTCCAGGAAGTTCTGGGACGCGAGTCTCGATGTGCTTCGGAAGCAGATCGACCAGTACTGCGAGATGGACGCGTCCGACTGACATGAGCGCGCCGCGGGCCGGCCGTCGGCGCAAGTCCGAGCCGGAGAAGACCCGAAAGAGACAGCAGATGGGATGCAGGGGCGGCCGTCGGCCGCCCCTTTTCCTTCCGCGCTCGTGGCATGATTCGTCTGGGCTTGCCGGGCTTCATCTGCTATATTGGTTAATGAGCCGTAACCACCCAGTTCCGGCCGCCGGAGCGTCTCCTGCCGGGCCGGCGCCGCGAGGAGGTTCCCGCCCGACCCGGCCGCAGCCCCGCTACGCCCGGTCCGGCTGAGCCTGTGACCGCGGGAGAGGGCCATGATCGACCAGATCGTCGGCCACTACAGGATCACCGAGAAGCTCGGTTCCGGCGGCATGGGCGTCGTCTTCCGCGCGGTCGACACGCGCCTCGGTCGCGAGGTGGCGCTCAAGTTCCTGCCCGCGGACCTCACCCGCGACGAGTCCGCGAAGGAGCGCTTCATCCAGGAGGCGCGGGCTGCGTCATCGCTGGACCACAGGAACATCTGCACAATCCACGACATCGACGAGACCGACGACGGTCGGCTCTACATCTGCATGGCCTGCTACGACGGCCGGACCCTGAAGAAGCGTCTCGAGAGCGGACCACTGCCCGTCGTCGAGGCCGTCAGGACCGCGTCGGAGGTCGCCCGGGGACTCGCGCAGGCCCACGCGCGCGGGATCATCCACCGCGACATCAAGCCCGCCAACGTCTTCGTCACGACGGACGGCGGCGTGCGGATCCTCGACTTCGGCCTGGCCAAGCTCGCGGGTCGGGAGGGGCTGACGGACGCCGGGACGGCCGTCGGCACGGCGGCCTACATGTCTCCGGAGCAGGCCGGCGGGGACGTCGACCATCGGACCGACATCTGGTCACTGGGCGCGACGCTCTACGAGCTGCTTGCCGGTACCACTCCGTTCAGAGGCGACAACCCGCAGGGCATGGTCCATTCCATCCTGACGGCGGACCCCCCGCCACTCAGCATTCTGAGAGAGGAGGTGCCACCCGAGATCGAGCGTATCGTCGCCAGGTGCCTTCAGAAGAACCCCGACCGCAGGTACCCGACCGCCTCCGCCCTCGCAGACGCTCTCGACGCGGCGGCGAACGAGCTCGAGTCACGGTCGCGCGCGCCGACGACCCGGATGAAGAGGCGCGGGGCGCATCCGAGCGTGTGGGTCGCGGTCTTCGCGCTGGCGGTCGCTGCCGGGCTTCTGCTTCACCCGGGGCTGAGAACGATCTTCCGAACTCCCGCCGGAGAGGGCGAGCTCCCGTACCCGCGCATCGTATCGGTTCTTCCACTCGCCGGCTCGGGCGCGGCGGCGAGCACCGAGGTCCTGAGGCTCGGCCTGCCGTCCTATCTGGGACTGAGACTTCACGCCATCGAAGGACACGAGGACGGGTTCGTCATCCTCCCGGTCGAGGACGCGGTTGAGCGCGGCATCGAGGACCACGAGGGAGCTCGCGGACGCGCGGGCGCGACGATGGTGCTCACGGGCTGGCTCGACCGCCGCGGCGACATCGTTCAGTGCAGGCTGACGCTGGTCGACGCCTCGAACGGCGCGACCATCGCGCTCCGCGAGTTCGAGGACAGAATCGGCAACGTGGCCGTGTTCGAGGACACCCTGGCCGCGAGCGTCCTTTCGATGCTGGGCGTGGCGACCGATGACAGACGTCGGGGACCGCCCGGCGGCACCACGGTCCCGGCCGCCTTCGAGCCATACATTGCCGGGCTGGGCCTTCTGGCTCAGGAGGGAAGCAGCGGCGAAGCCGCCCGTCACCTCGAGAGGGCGGTCGAGGCCGATCCATCCTTCGGCCTTGCTCACGCGGCGCTCGCCCGGGCGCGCTGGGAGCATTGCTGTGAAGAGGGCCGATACGACGGCGCAGAGCAGGCGATCGAGTCGTGCCGCACCGCGGCGCAGCTCGCTCCGGGCCTCGCGCTGCCTCACGTCGTCCTCGGAGAGATCCGAATGCAGCGCGGTCAGGTCGAGGAGGCGACAGCGTCTTTCCGGAAGGCTCTGGCCGTCGACCAGTTCTCGCTCGAGGGAAGACGCGGACTGGTCGACGCCCTCGACGCGGCCGGCGACGACGACATGGCGGAGGAGATCCTGCGTCGGGGGATCGCGCAGATGCCGGAGGACTGGCGGCGCCACTACGATCTCGGCTTCTTCCTCCTGATGCACGGCGAATACGATGAGGCCGTCCCCGCGCTCCAGGAGGTGGTCCGTCGCGCTCCCCGCCACGAATCGGTCCATTCGGCCCTGGGCGCGGCCTTCTTCTATCTGGAACGGTGGGGAGACGCGCGTGAAGCGTTCACGCGCTCGCTCGATATCCGGCCGGACTACGCGGCATACTCGAACCTCGCCACCCTGTTCTTTCAGGAGGGTCGGTACGCGGACGCGGCGGAGATGTACGAGCAGGCGCTCGCGATGGACGACAGCGACTACAGGGTCTGGGGGAACGCGGGCGCCGCGTATCTGTGGCTGCCGGGACAACGGCAGCGGGCGATCGAAAAGTACCGACGAGCGGCCGAGATTGCGCGGGCGGCCTGCGAGGCCGACCCGCTCAACGCCCGCCTTCAGTCG
Source organism: uncultured bacterium (assembly GCA_964596015.1). Taxonomy (GTDB): domain Bacteria; phylum Joyebacterota; class Joyebacteria; order Joyebacterales; family Joyebacteraceae; genus WJMD01. The sequence continues at coordinate 40,618 of CAZQSB010000005.1, forward strand.
CATCTCGCGTCGTACTACGGCGAACTCGGTGAGAGCGAGAAGGCCCTCGAGCGCGTCGGGATCGCCATCGGTCTCGATCCTGACGATCCGGAGGTCATGTTCCACGTCGGCCACACGTACGAGGTCCTCGGCGAGCGCGACACGGCCATCGATTGGATAGCCCGCGCCATCGAGCACGGCTTCCCGCGGGCCCAGATCGAGAGGACGCCGGGGCTCAGAGCGCTCTGCGCCGAGGAGCGATACTACGAACTGATCGAGGAGACAGAAGGAGTTGAGCTCCTCTAGGTGAGAACCTGTCCTTGGAAGGAGGAAGAACGTTGGAGGAACAGACTCAGAGCGTCGAGATCCCGATCACACTCGAGGGCGACACCCTCAAGGCCGCTCCCGCCGAGGCGGCGCCCGGCGCCACCGTCGTCTGGCAGGCGGGCAGCGACACCGTGAGCATCTGGTTCCCCGAGGACGACGTGTTCGGGACCAGGGAGCTCACCAATCGCAGCACAGGCGACATCGAACACACAGTGAGCGGCGACGCGGCGGAAGGGAGCTACCGCTACGCGATATTCAGTCACGGCAAGGGCGACTTCGTCCAGGGAGGGTCGCACCCCGTCCTGATCATCAAGAAGCCGTAGCCGGCGCGCGCTAGCGCCGCGCCACGACCACGATCCACTTGCTCGTGTCGGTCAAGGGGCCGCGCTTGAAATCGCCGTAGAGCTCGTGCCGCGTGAGCCCGGCATAGTCGAGCGCCTCGGCGATCTGCTCGGGCGTGATGACGGCGGTCGAGGCGGACTCGATGAGAGAATCGGTCCGCGTGGTGCCGGGGAGATGCTCCTTATAGAGGATATCGAACGACGCAATGTCCTCGGCCTCGATCCAGGTCTGCGCGACGAACCGGATGACGACCCGTCCCCCGGGCAGCTCGACACGCTCCGGCGAGAACGAGCGTATCTGCCGGAGCGACGACGGCGACATGATGTCGAACGCGAAGATGCCGTCGTCGTCGAGGTGGTCCGCCGCCGTCCGGAAGATCCCCAGAAGATCCTCGGGGTTGTCGCCCTGCACGCCGCCCGAGGGCGAGTAGACGTACCCGAAGGTGCGCCCGAGGTCGAACGACAGCATGTCGGCCTTGAGCAGCCTGCAGCGGCCCGAGATGTTCGGGCACTCCATGCGCCGTTTCATCTTCGCCTGTCTGAGCATCTCGGCCGAGTTGTCGATCCCGATACCGTCCCGTCCGTCCTTGCAGATCTCGAACAGCACGCGCCCCGTCCCGACGCCGAGTTCCAGAACGTCGCCGCTGGTCTCCCGGGCCAGTTCCCTGTAGAACTCGAGATTCCCCTTCGATTCGAAGTAGTCGTAGTACTGCGCGCTGCGAGAGTAGGTCATGGGTCGCGGCTCCGTTCTCCCTGTCGTAGACTGACGGCACGCTCGATCATATCACGTCGAGACACGCTGAAGGAAGGAGCGCTCTGTTGACCGTCCACACGAACACCATCGCCGCCCGGACCAGCGGAGACGGCGACACCATCGACGTCACGAGCGAGCTCGCACAGATCATCGACTCGAGCGGGCTCTCAAGCGGCGTCGCCACGCTTTTCATTGGGGGTTCGACGGCGGGAATCACGACCATCGAGTTCGAGCCCGGCGCGGTCTCGGACCTGGCGTCGGTCTTAGAGGAGATCGCCCCTCAGGGACGGGCCTGGCGCCACCACGAGCGCTGGGGCGACTACAACGGCCACAGTCACGTGCGCTCGGCGCTTCTGGGGCCCAGTCTCTCGGTGCCGTTCGTCGATGGTCGCCTGACGCTCGGCACGTGGCAGCAGGTCGTCCTCATCGACTTCGACGACAAGCCCCGCTCGCGTGAGGTGGTGGTGCAGCTTGTTGGGAAGTAGCGCTCAGAGCGTTAGCTCGAAGAACCGCGCTCCGTCGACGGGGTTGTCGCGATAGGCGGGGATCTCACGGAAGCCGAGAGAGCGGTAGAGCGCGTTCGCGGCGTGCATCGTGCCGATGGTGTCGAGCCGCATCACGCGGTACCCCACACGTCGGGCCTCCTCGATGACGGCCTCGGCCAGTCTCCTTCCGATGCCCTGTCCTCTTCCCGCGGGCCGCACGTAGAGCCGTTTCATCTCGCAGACATCGCGCTCGAAGGGGCGAAGCGCGACGCACCCGAGGACGATGTCGTCCTGCGTGGCGAGCAGTATGCACGAGTCGGGCGGCCGGTAGGCCCCGGGGAGATTGCTGATCTCGTGGTCGAAGTCCTGGAACGTCAGGTCGAAGCCGAGGGTGCCCACGTACTCTTCGATGAGAGCCTGGGCCTCCTCGTAGTCCTCTGGCATGGCGACGCGCTGTATCTCGATCCGCTGAAGCATGAAGTCCGTTCCGCGGTTGCGCGGGAAGCCGACGCTATCCCAGCGACTCCTCCACAAGATGCTCGAGCGCCTCGAGCCCGGCGACCTCGGCGTCCCGGGCGTCGGCCAGCGCCGAGACGGCGTATCCCGTCTCCCGGGTCGGCTCGACCTGCTCCTCGCCGAGACCGGGGTTGAAGGGGTAGATCTCCTGCACCTTCTCCAGAGCCTGGCAGACCGATTCGTAGCGGCCGATCGCCTCGTCCCAGAGCGGCTCCGTCGGCCCGCCGATGCGCCCCTTCGCCTCCAGGAGGAACTCGACGGCGTGTCGCCGGCACTCCAGCCAGACCGCGGCGTTATACGCGGCGCCGATGGCGACGGCGCGGCCGCCGTCGAGCGCGTCGGCCCAGACCGTGTAGGCCTCGGGCCCGGTGACGTATGGGTCGAACCGCCACTCGCCCGGCTCGTGGGCGTGCTTGAGCGCGGCCTGGAGCGCTTCCCTCACCGCCCGGCGGTCATCGGCGGGTTCGGAGGGCTCCACCGCGTACATCTCGACGACGCCGATCCCCGTATCTCCCAGCCGTTCGCTCTTGAGCGGGCCCTCCACGCCGTCGGTCAGAGGTCCGGAGAAGAGGTATCCGCCGTCGTCGTAGCCGACCACGACGTAGAACTCCGGGACCTTGAGCTCCCATCCGTAGCACGGGACCCCGGCGTCGACGGATGCTCGAACCAGCCGCCACGCCCGCTCCCGGGCTTCCTCGAGTGTCCCCTCGTCGCGCGACCCATGGACGCCGCTGTTCCCGCCGCCCAGGTTCCTCAGGAGGGGGAACATCATGTCGTAGCCCCAGCATGTCGGCCCGCTGGGACAGAGGTCTGCGCTCAGATTGATCACGAACGCGTGCCCTGTTCCGCCGAAGAGCCAGGCATCGGAGAGCTCGACCCCGAGGAAGTCGAGGCAGCCCTTCATGCACCCAAGGTGCGAGACCCACTTCGGCGACCAGTCGAGTCCTTCGAGGGTCGGCATGACGGCTCCTTCCATGCTCTGATGGCGGCAGCCGCTCCGGGAGATGATGGACGCCGACGTTGATGGATGCTGAGGCGTCGGGACGCAAACGTCTCGGCTCCGGGGGGCGGCGGATGCTGCGGCCAAGGGACTTGGACGCTGCGACCCGCGGGCGGTGAACGCTGCGACCCGCGGCCGGCGCAGAGCCCTTTCTAGAGCACGAGCCCGCCGTTCAGGACACCCGTTGTGTGCCGGCCGTCGGTGTCCACGAAATCCAGTCTTCTGCAGACGACGGGGTTGTCCTTCGCGTATACGATGTCCATGTGGCGGATGCGGTCAGGCGAGGAGAAGGCCTCCGGGCCGACATTGCCGCCCAGGTGCTCGCTTCTTCCGTAGGCCCAATGGAACCCGGCCTTCTCGTCCTCGAGCACGTTGCCGGTCACCACGGCCCGGTCGTTGCAGCCGATGGCGACCTCGGCGATGTTCCTGAGGGCTTCCTCCTCTTCGAACATCGTCCTGAACTCGGCCGCGATCGGTCCTTCCCCGAGCACGCCGACGATCTGGTTGTGCTCGACCCGGAAGAGCAGTATCTCGTTCCCCGCGGCGACCGGGATCTCGCCGGCCGTCCGGCTGGAGCGCGACTCTTCGGGGTTCACGCAGACCTCGCCGGCGGGCAGATTCGCGAGACGGTCGTGGGCGCGTGCGGGCTCGGGAGGCAGGAGTCCTGTGTCCTGGAACACGAGACGGTTCCCGGACACGTCGAAGCGGCACATGTGACCGGTCGAGAACTCGACCTCGATGAGGTCCGACTTGTCGAAGAAGGGCGCCATGCGCTCGCATGTGACGGCTATCTGCTTGTAGTCCGCCGAAAGCCCGGTCTCCTCCATGCGTTTCTCGCAGCCCGGCATGCTCGCGACCCTGAGCTCCTCGTGCGCTTTGACGAACGTGAACAGCGGCGCCGAGGCCGAGAATTCCGTCATGGCGATGACGATCGTCGACTCCCCGATCACGTCGGCGAGCCGGACGTCCTGTTCCGCCAGACGCCCCCTCTCGGGAAGTTCGCCGTTCTGCATGCCGGTCGCGGGATAGGTGAGCAGCGGGTTGACCTTGATCCCATACTTGTCGGCCGCTCCTCCGATCCCGGCATGCCAGGAGCGCGCCATGTCGCGCCGCTCGCTCCAGACCGTCGTGTCGGGCACAGCGTCGTGCGGCACGTCGTACATCAGCGTCGCGACCTCGCCCTCGCGTGGTGAGAAGACGTCGACAAAGAGCTTCTCGAGATCGAACGCCATGGTGGTCCTCCTGTATCAGGAATGCCGGTCCACGCGGACGGGCCGCTCCCCGCCCCGTTCATGGAGACCGACTCTCAATGGTGAAGGAAACACCAGAACACGTCGGAAAGCAAGGGCCCAGAGATGGCCGACCCTACGTGCGGTCTCTCCCCAACAGTGACACGTCATCGCAGACGAGCGCGATGTCAAAGGGGAAGATGTCGGCGACGAAGACGCCCTCCCCGACCGCGGGGTCGCCCTCCATGATCTCCCGGGCCTCGGTCTCGTCCGCCGCCTGGAAGATGACGATGCCGAAGTCACCGGTCGCGTTGGAGTTCGTCCTCCCGGCCAGGAGAACGACGTTCCTGGACGCGAGACCGCACAGGTACTCGTAGTGGGCCGAGATCGCCCGTTCCTCCCCGGACGTGGGACCTTCCGTCAGTAGCTCGCGCCTGCCGGGCCAGATGCGGTACAGATACGTGTTCACTCTTCCTCCCCTCTGCCTGCCGCCTTCAAGCGGTGTCGCGCTCGGCGGACGTCTCAGTCCTGTGACGGACTCCCGACGGACGATGCCGCCCCTACGACGATACGGTCTCCCGCCTCCGGACGATCACGTAGGCTATGAGCGAGAAGAGGAACACGATGAGAAGGAGCCACGCCAGACTCTGAAGGGTGCCGATGACGGTCCGGTAGACCTCGAGCGTCCAGCGCTCGGCGTTCAGGACGATGACCTCGATCTTCTCCGACCGTGGGGTGATGTACTTCTCCAGGTCCCACACGCGGACGCCGCCGGAGATGCCGACCACGTAGATCGCGAACATCAGGTACCTGTGCCACGCGCCGGCCATCTCCGTGGTGACCGTGCGTTCGAGGATGCGCATGAGAGAACGTTTGAAGATGGACGTCACGGCGAAGCACGTCAGGAGAGCGACGGCGAACGTCACGGCGAGCAGCGAGATGAACACGGGGGCCTCCTTCAAACCAGGGCTCCGGCCGCGCTCTCTGAGGCCGCAGAGGGCTTCAGGCCGAGATCCTCTGCCCCAGCAGTCGCTGGACGGTCCGCGCGAACGGCAGCCTGACGTGACGTGGGAGCCTGTCGTGCTCCTTGGAGAGCGTCAGGAAAAGCCACTTGTGCTCGAACACGTTGAACGCGGCGGCGAGGTCCCAGAGGGGAGGAACGACGTACAGGACGTTCTCACCGACGCGGCGGAGCTCCCTGTCGAGCCGTTCGGGATCGTCGACGTGCTCGACGGTGTGAGAGCAGAGCACCCACTCGAAACGCCGGTCTCTGAAGGGAAGACGGTAGATGTTCCTGATCCGCCTGAAGTTCCTGACTGTGGAATGTCGGACGATGTCGGCGTTGATGCCCCCGCCGTCGGTGTGCCCGCAGCAGATGTTCAGGCACCATCGGCGTCGGGCGAGAACATCGCGCTTCAGCCGATGGTAGCTGACCCTGTTGAGGAAGAAGAGCCCGTGAGCGGCCAGCATGGCGATGGCTGCATAGTCCGACGGCGCCAGTGTGATCTCGGTGCCGTTCATGCGGGGCGATCCTCCGAAGAATGAGCGCTCGTTCGTCCGGTCTGTCGGTCAGGATAGCACACAACGCGCTCAAGGCAAGACACCGGAGCTCTCACGCTCCCTCCGGCTCCCGCGCCGCGGCGTCGATGTCGAGCTCCACGAAGGGTCTTCTCTCGCGGATCCGCTCGGCGCGCCCGTCCATGTAGCGCGCACACCAAGGGTCCTCGATGTTGCCGACGTCGAAGCTCCTGTGGATGAGCGCGTACAGGTCGATCTCGCGGAGCGTCATGAAGTCGGGGGCCCACCGAAGCCAGTCTGGGTCCAGGTGCGCGTGTCGCCGGTATCCCCGCAGGAAGGCCGGCAGGAAGGCGCGGGCGGTCCCCGCCGGGTCGTCCGTGTTGCAGACGCGATAGAAGAGCACCATGGCGATATCGAAGGCGTACCAGCAGTAGATGCTGTCGTCGAAGTCGAAGAGCGTGATGCGGCCTTCGTCGTCGACCAGGAAGTTCCCGCCGTGAGCGTCCTGATGGATGAGCCCGTAGCACTCCCGGTCCCTCGGGAGGCGTCTGATCCGGTCCAGGACCTCGCGATAGGCGGCCAGGACCTCGTCGTCGTCTGGAAGGAAGCGCTCGACGTCCAGCATGACGGGGTCGTCCCACTCCGGACGCCGCCACGCAGGGTCGCCGGGCTCATAACCCGGTGAGAGCGCGTGCATGCGGCCGATGAGCTCTCCGTATCGCTCGACCAGCGCGGGCGTCCAGCCGAGGCGGAACGGTGAGCTTCCCTCCGCGCGCACGAACCCGGTCGCGAGGAAGCGGCCCCCGCGACCGTCTTCGACCGCCTCGACCAGCCTGCCGTTTCTCGATTCGATGGCCCGAGCCACCGGGACGCCGCCGCGGTGAAGATAGTTGATCCAGTCGACCTCGCCGTGGATGAGCTCCTCGCTCCTCCGGATGCTGTGTCCGATCCGCAGGATGAACCGCTCGCCGTCCCGGCTGAAGCGGTAGATGTAGCTCTCGAACCCGTCGAGGAGCTCCGCGTCCTCTCCCCCGAAGCGGGCCAGGGCCTCCTCGAGGATATGGTCGCCGTAGCGCTCAGTGATGCGTTCTTCCACTACTCGATGTCCTCGTCGCGGCCGTAGATCGAGATGTGGCGACCGCTTCCTGACGTGAAGGGACCCCGGTCCCACCCCGCCCAGCGCTCCCGGAGCCGCATACCCGCCGCGAGCGCCATGAGATCGAGCTCCGGCGGCCACGCGTACCTGAGCACGACGGGATAGAGCTTCACGCCGTCAGGCCCGATGACGACATGCTGATTGGATATGGTCTGTCGCGCGCGATCGTGCTTCGTCACCTCGAGCTGTACCGAGTCGAGAGCGACCGACGTGGCCCTGACCGTCTGGCCCCGGTCGAACCTCGCGAGGTCCGGGAAAAAGACCTCCAGCAGGAAGACGCCGCCAGACTCAAGGTGCTCGGCCACCGAAGCGAAGCAGGCGAGCTGGTCCTCCTGTGTCACCTGCGCGAAGAACGTGTTGAAGACCACGTAGATGAGCCGGTAGCGGGCGTCCGTCTCGATGATCCGGAAGTCCCCTGTGAACGCCTCGATGCGGTCGCTGCCGGGCTTCGAGCGGAGCTCCTTGAGCATCGCCTCGGACGCGTCGATGCCGTGGACCTCGACGCCGCGCTCTGAGAGCGGCAGGGCCACCCGACCCGTGCCGACGCCAAGTTCGAGCGCGCGGCCGCCGCGAGCCAGTTCCTCGAGGCGGTCGATCTGCTCGTCGCTCACATCGCCGTAGAGCCCGTCGTAGGTCCCGGCGATGACGTCACCGTAGGTCGGAGGCTTGAAACCCTTCATTCTCGTAGACCTTTCTCTCTGGTCTGTTCCTCTCTATTCGGCCCGCTCCCAGGTGTGGATGAGCGAGAGGATGACATCCACGATGAGTTCCGGGTCGTCGGAGCACATGTTGTGCGTGCAGCTCTCGGCCACGACGAACCGGGCCTGTCTCGAGCGTCCGGCGACGCGCCTGCTCTCCTGTATCCAGTCGCCCGTCATCTCCTCTGCCAGCGCCCGAAGGTCGGGGAAGCACGCCCCCGCGAACCAGCCGATGGGCGGGGGGTCGAGCAGCACGAGGCCGGTTCACTTCCTCCAGTAACTGAACTCGAGCTCGAAGCACGTGGCCTCGAGGTCGGTGATGCGTTCCTGGAAGTACTTCTGCGCGTCCTTGATGGCGTCGTTGTACACGGTCGGCGCCAGCTCCTCGAGGAAGTAGTCCAGCAGAAGCCGCGACTGCAGCTCACCGCAGTCGAGCTCCAGCTTCTCCTCGAAGTAGCGCTGGATCGACGCGAGCGCCTGTCTCTTCGCCTCGTCCGAGAGCGTGATGGTCATGCGCGCTCCTGATTCATCGTGTCAGGGTTGGTGTCCCGGTCGGTGGCGGTGCCCCGGCAGGTAGGCTAGCACAGAGGAAAGGCCCGCGCATCCCAAAGCCGACGCGCGGCGCCGGGACCGTGACCGCGTCCATGAGACGCCGGGACGGTCTCCGGGTTGCTCGTGATCTGAAGGGCTACTCATCCGGAGACGACGTGGGAGGCCGCTGTGCCTGCTCCCCGACGGCGCGGGCTGCGCGCTCGGCCGCCTCGAGGTCGCCCAGGTAGAAGTGACGAAGCGGCGACAGCCCGTCGTCGAGCTCGTAGACAAGGGGTATCCCGGTCGGGATGTTGAGCGAGGCGATCTCGTCATCGGAGATGGAATCGAGGTGCTTCACGAGCGCCCGGAGGCTGTTGCCGTGGGCGACGATGAGCACCCTGCGACCCTCAGCCACTGCCGGCGCGATGTCGTTCGTCCAGCACGGCAGGAATCGAGCGACCGTGTCCTTCAGGCTCTCCGTCAGAGGGAGCCTCGAGGGGTCGACCGATGCGTAGCGGGGATCGTGGCCCGGGAACCTGGCGTCGTCCCGCGAGAGCGCGGGCGGCGCGACGTCATAGCTCCTGCGCCAGAGCCGGACCTGCTCCTCGCCGTGCCGCTCGGCCGTCTCGGCCTTGTTGAGGCCCTGGAGGGCGCCGTAGTGCCGCTCGTTGAGCCTCCAGTCCCGCCGGACCGGGATCCACATGAGGTCCAGCTCGTCGAGCGCGATCCAGAGCGTACGAACGGCTCTCCTCAAGACCGACGTCCACGCGACGTCGAACGAGTAGCCGCCGTCCCGGAGCAGTCGGGCCGCGTTCCCGGCTTCGACCAGCCCCTGCTCGGTCAGATCGACATCGGTCCAGCCCGTGAAGCGGTTCGAGCGGTTCCATTCGCTCTCGCCATGGCGCAGGAGAACCAGGGTCTTCATGAGTGCTCCGGTGTGTCGCCTCCGCACCACGGCCGCTCGTACCGCTCGTAGTATCCGACGACATCGCCGCTCTCGTCGCGCGCCGCCCGCATGTAGATGCGGCGTTCCGGGGACGCCGAGATGAGCCTCTCGTCCTCGCCGGCGTGGAAGGCCTCGAGCGTCTCCCGGATGATGGCGTTCGACCGCTCGTTGTGGCAGTCGAGGAGCGAGGTCCCAAGAAGAGTCCCGCCTCCCGTGTAATGCGCCACGGCGGCGGGGTTCATGTACCGGACAACGTGGTCGGTATCAGCGACGAGCACAGGCTCCTTCAGGCTCTCGAGGACCGCGAGCGCGAGCGGCCCGAGCCCCGGCTCCTGGGTGGGCATGGAGTCTCCCTCTCGGTGTTGAGTCGCGATTCAAAGGAGCTGGTCTACCCAACTTGGGAGCGTAGCTCACGGTGGGCGTCACACGCAAGCTCGTCGAACCGGCCCGAGGCGGCGTACACGACCGCGGGGCACGTGTTCCGGCAGGCGTCCCAGCTCCGGCACGACTCGCACGCGGGCGGACGCTCGCCGCGCATCCTCTGGAGAAGAGGCGAGTCCTTCCAGACGCTGAGAAGGCCCTCCCGGACATCGCCGAGCGGTTCGTGGAAGAAGCTGCAGGGCAGGACGGTTCCGTCGACGGCGACGTAGGCGGTGTCGCGGCCGCAGCCGCACGGATAGCGGGTCACGCCGTCGGCGCGCGACCAGCGCTCGAAACCGGCGCAGTCGGGCAGATGAAGGCAGCAGAGCGTGATCGGGAGGTCTGATGAGCGGAACGCGATGAGGACATCGATCGCGTTCACGAGTTCGGCGTCCTCCGGAACGATGCGCCACATCCCGTCCTCGGTGGGTATGACGGCCTGAAGCTCGAACGAGTCCGCGCCCGCGTCGAGGGCGAAGTCGTAGACGTCCTGGAGGCCGGCGAGCATCCCGTCCATCAGCATCGACTCGACGACGACCCGCACGTGAGACCGCCTGCCGGCGAACGAGACGACGCCGCGGATGTGTTCCACGCCCTCGCGATCATCGGTCCGCCGGACCCTGACGAAAAGCTCAGGATCGAGCGTGCTCAGGGAGGCATGAAGAACGGATAGTCCGTTGTCCTCGAGCTCCCGGACCCTCTCTCTCGTCAGGGACCGGCAGTTCGTGTTGAGCTGGGTCGTGCAGCCGACGGCGGATGCGCTGCGCAGGAGGTCGATGAGCAGGGCCCACGCGAGCGTCGGCTCGCCGCCGGTGAAGGAGACCTTCCGAGGACGCACTTCCCGGATGAGGTTCGAGAGCGTCTGCCGGTCGGCATGTCGAGCGGGGCGCCCGTCCGGGCTGCCGCAGTACGCGCACCTGTACTGACAGGCCGTTGTGAGCTGGAGTTCCAGATGGTCGGGACCGGTGAGGGTCGGCGAAGGTTGCGGTTTCATCACGCCACCTCTCGACGTCCACCTGCTGTCACCGTTCACTCCCGAGGGAGGCGGCCGTCGTGCGGTCGGCGTCCGGCCCCGCGGAGGAGCCACCTGGTGCGCCGCCCGGCTTGGGGGAACGGCAGAGTTGACATTGACAAGCATAGCATAGAGCGTGCCCTGCGCCAACAACGCGAACGGGGCGGGCGCCGTCGGGCCCCGCCCCGTCCTTCGTCATATCCCCGTCGACCGCTAGAGCAGTCCGGGCGTCACGCCCTTCCAGTCCTCCGTCAGGTAGATCTCGCGACGACAGGACGGGCACATGATGAGGTAGCTGTCCTGTCTGGAGTCGGTCTTCTCGTCGGGACGCTCGGAGGGATCGACGGTGAGGCCGAGCCTCCGGTGCTGCGCGACCATGAGCGTAGGGTTCGCGACGGCGAGCGACCCGACCTTGTGAGCGACCCAGCGAAGCTGGTCGACCGTGGTGACGACGTCGCCGCAGTGCTCGCACCGGACGAGGTCTTTCTCGATGACCTGCTCGGCCTGCTTGCGGTCGAAGATCGCCAGGTCGAACCTGTGGGACAGGATGATGCCCTTCTTCGTGGTGCAGTTGGCCTCACACTGTCCGCAGTAGATGCAGTTGTCGAAGTGATGAATGAGGATGCGCTTGTCGCCGTCGTCGATGACGTCGATCGTCCTCGCCGGACACACCTCCGCACACGCCCCGCACCCGATGCAGTCTTCCTCGTGCCATTCCGGGAGCCCCCGGAACGCTTCGGCCGGCTGAAGCGGCTCGAACGGGAACTTCGTGGTGTACGGGCTGCTGACCAGCGACGTCAGCGCCTCCTTGAGCTCGCGAAGCTTCGGCTTCTTCATGTCGATTCGTCTCCCGTTCCGTCACTCCGGGCGCGCCGCGGTCCGGCCGCGCCCCTCTCGCCCGCTCCCCTGGCGACAACGTCCCGTCGCCGGCTCCGGGAAGCAGGCATCAGGCCTCCTCAAGCGCAACAGAGGGGCCTGTCGATGTCCTCTCTCTACTGTCCCGTGTCCTCGTGGTACCTGTCGACGACCGAGCGCTCCCAGAGCGGGACGCCCGCGATGTGGGCGCCGCGCGCAAGGGCGTGGCTGCCGGTCGGCGAGGTCCAGAGCACGAACGTCGCCGCCAGGAGCGCCTTGATGCCCATCGCGTTCCAGCCTGAGTGCACGAACACGCCGATGAGGATGAGGCACGTGCCCAGCGTCACGCATTTCGTCGCCGCCTGGAGCCGGTTGTAGACGTCCGGGAGCCGGAGGAGTCCGAGAGCGCCGACGAGGTCGAAGAAGACGCCGACGGAGATGAGGATGTACGCAATGATGTTCTGGCTACTCATCGAATCCCCTCCCCTCCAGGTACTTGGCCAGCGCGAGCGTTCCGATGAACGCCAGGAGCGCCCACGCGATGGCGACGTTCAGGTAGAAGTCCTGGTCGGTCAGGAGGCCGAAGATGCCGCATATCCCGACCACCATGACGCCGATCGTATCGATCGCCACCGCGCGGTCCGGAGGCGTCGGTCCCATCGCCACCCTGAAGAGGCACAGGAAGCAGCCGATAATGAGCAGAAGGAGAAACGTCATCATCAGTCGAAAACCCTCCTCAAGGTCGTCTCGAACCGTCCGGCGATGTCACGCGTCATCGCCTCGGTGTCCTCGAGGTCCTCGTGCACGTTGATCCAGTGGATGTAAAGCCAGTCGCCGATAACGTCGACCGTCAGCGTACCCGGCGTCAGCGTGATCGAGTTCGCGAGGAACGTCTTGGCCTCGTCGCTCTTGAGGCTCGTGCGGATCTTCACGATGCCCGGCCGGATCGGAAGGTTCGGGTGAATGACCCGGTAGAGCACGTCGAAGTTCGCGACCACGACCCAGAAGCCCAGCGAGATCATGTGCATGATCCCCCAGAACCACCGGGTCGGACTGAACAGTCGCTCGGCGCGCTGCGGCAGGAGCCCCGACAGCATCATGGCGAACAGGAGCGCGAGCAACGCCCCGACGATGACCCCTTGCCAGTCGAGAGACCAGGTCAGAAGCATCCAGAGGACGAAGATGATAACGAGATCGAGAAGCCTTCTCTTCACCGTATCCATCGATGCTCCTTCCCCTACCCGAGGACCAGCTTGATGTACTCGGCGCCGTTCAGAAGAGCGTCGCGGGCCGGCTCGAGAATGCGGTACCCGATGACCGGGTAGAGAAGCCCGAACCCGACGCAGACGACGGCCAGAACAACAAGGGGAACGTACATGACCGCGGGAACCTCGCGGGCCTTCTCGACCGCGCTCTTGATCCCGCCGAAGATGACCTCACGCTGGACCTTCACGTAGTAGGCCAGCGTCACGAACGCCATGGCGATGGCGATGCCGCCGACCGCGTAGTGACCGGCCTGGAGCGTCGCCACGATGATGACCAGCTTGCTCCAGAACCCCGAGAACGGCGGCACGCCGGCGATCGACAGCGCCGCCAGGTTCGTGGTGGCGCCGGTGATCGGCATTCTCTCGCGGACGCCGCCGAGCTGTTTCATGTCCCTCGTGCCGGTCGCGTGCTGTATGGCGCCCGACGAGAGGAACAGGAGCGACTTGAACGCCGCGTGGTTGATGAGGTGGAAGAGTCCGCCCAGGATAGCGAGCGCGGCCAGCGAGCGGACGCCGCCGGTCGCGAGCACCCGGGCGCCGACGCCGATACCCAGCGTCACATATCCGATCTGGCCGATGGAGCTGTACGCCAGGAGGCGCTTGAAGTCCCACTGCCCAATGGCCAGGAGACCGCCGAAGACGATCGAGAGGACCGAGAACGCGATGATGCTGTTCGCGATGATGAGCGAACTCGGAAGGTCGGGCGAGAACCCGAACACGTGGAAGAAGACGCGGCACATGGCGTAGACGCCGAGGCTCTTGATGACCACGCCCGAGAGCATCGCCGAGATGGGCGCCGGCGCCGAAGGGTGCGCGTCCGGGAGCCACGCGTGGAACGGGACGAGCGCTGCCTTCAGAGAGAAGCCCATCAGGAACATGGCGGCGGCCAGAAGGAGCGCGGGGTTCGCGTTCCCTCCGAACCGGACGGAGATCTCGCGCGCCGCGTCCGCCATGTTGAGCGTCCCGGTGACGGCGTAGACCGTGCCGACGGCGAAAAGGATCATGACCGAGGCGACGCTTCCGAGGATCAGGTACTTGAACCCGGCTTCCAGCTCGTCCGCGTCGGTGCCGAACGCGACGAGCGCGTACGACGCGATGGAGGCGACCTCGAGGAAGACGAACAGGTTGAAGAGGTCGCCAGAGAGCACGACCCCGTTCATCCCCGCCACCATCAGCATGAAGAGCGAGTAGTACTTCGGGAGGCCCGTGTACACCCGCATGTACTTCAGCGAGAAGAGCACGGCGAGGAAGCCCACCACGTTGATGGCGATGAGCAGGAGAACGGACAGCCCGTCCGACACCATCGCGATGCCGACGGGCGGAGCCCAACCACCCATGTGGTGAACGACCGCGGGAGTCCCGATCGACATGATCGACATGATGGCGAGGATCGCCGTTCCTCCGGTGGAGAGGACCTCGCCGCTCGTCTTCCACCATCTCGCCAGGAGCGGGATGAGGAAGGCCATGCCGAGCGGGATCGCAACAAACAGCGGCACCAGGTTCATCGGTTATCCCCTCAGCTTGCTGATCGCGGACATGTCAAACGTGCCGTGCTTCTCGTAGAGCCGCACGCACATCGAGACCATGAGGGCGAGAACGCCCAGTCCGATGACGATCGATGTGAGAACGAGCGCCTGCGGAAGCGGGTCGACGAACCGCTCGAGAACGCCCGGTGCCATGCCGGGCTCCACTATAGGCGCCACCCCGCCCGTCTTGTACCCGATGACGATGATGTAGAGGTTCACGGCGTAGTCCATGATGACGATGCCGAGGACCTTCTTGACGATGTTCTTCTTGGCGACGAGGCAGTAGAGCCCCATCGTCATGAGAACCAGACACAGGAAGTAGACCATCATGTCAGTTCCTCCTCGATCACGGCCCTGAAGGAACGACGCCTGAAGACGGCGAGCGCCGAGAAGGCCAGGAAGAGCGAGCTACCGACCTTGAAGGCGATCGCGATGTTCGCCGGGAGGATCATGCCGGAGCTGAAGAGCCGGAACGGCTCGCCTCTGGGCAGCGTGTTCATGAAGAAGTAGCCCGCCGTCATCCCGACCCAGCCCAGCATCAGGAACGCCAGCGCTCCCGCGGAATCGAGGAAGTGCGCCGTGTTCTCGCCGAGCTTCGAGAAGGCGACCTCCTTGCCGTGCGCGAGCATGAGCAGGATGAACGCGCAGGCGATGATGACGCCGCCCGCGAAACCGCCGCCGGGAGTGAGGTGTCCGTACAGGACGATGTACGTCCCGAAGACGACGATGAACCCGACCACGAAGTCGGTGATGGTGCGGACGATGAGGGTCATGCCTTTCATGCCGTCGCCACCTCCCTCCTCGAGACCTTCCCGTCGCGCCTCAGAAGCGCCAGCGCACCGATGATCGACGTGAAGAGAACCGTCGCCTCACCGATCGTGTCGTACGCCCTGAAGTCAAGGATGACCGAGGTCACGATGTTCGCCGCGTACGTCGCGGGAAGGCCGGTCTGCACATAGACCTTCGAAACGCGCATCAGCGGGTCGCCGAACGCCGGGAAGCCCTCGGAGGCGAAGATCATCGCGCCGAACCCCAACAGGAGGCCGAAGAAGATGAGCGACGATACCACCGCCAGTGTGTCCCTGTGCGTCTCGATCGCCGTGTTGTCGATGAGGATCGTACCGCGGATGAGGATGATCAGCACGAGGACCTCGACGACGAGCTGCGTGATCGCGATGTCGGGCGCCCCGAGGAACAGGAACGCGACCGACAGAGCGAAGCCGACGGCGCTGACCGAGATCACGGCCGACAACAGGTTCCTCGTCTCGATCGCGATGATCGACCCGACGACCATGAACACGAGGAGCGCGTAAAGCTGTGGGGTGATGCTCTCCATGTACTCCTCTCCCGCCTGTCCGGCGCAACCCCAAACGGGCCCTCGAGCGCCGCCGGCTCCGGATACGCCCGGCGACGCGCCGTTCCGGACCCGCTAGCGCCCGGTAACCAGTTCTCTCAAAAGCATGCTCAGGAGCGCGAATACCAGCGCGCCCAGACCGATGACGGCCCACGCGAGGTACGTCGACAGAATGCCGTTGTGAATGAACCGGAGGCCCTGCACGAAGACGTTGCCGATCCTCCCGCCCACCTCATAGATGTCGAAGACCCGCTGCTCCGCGTTCGCGAAGAAGCCGCCGAGTCCCACGTTCTCCTTGATCGTGTTGTAGAACCCCGTGCCCGACACGTGCATCGAGTCCATGTTCGCGGGCGGGGTGTTCCCACCGATGAAGACGTGCCCCGTGCGCCGCTTGGTGAACCGTCCGGCGAGGTAGAACAGGAACCCGATCACGATGCCGAGGAGGATGAGCCCGGTCGCCGTCGTCGGCTCCCAGAATCCGAGCCCGATGTCGACCTGTCCCGCCGCGCTCGCGCCGACGACGTTGTGGACGATCGGGTTGATGTAGTTGCTGATCGGATAGACGGCGAAGACGCCGAAGATGATCGAGAGAAGCGACAGCACGATCATCGGCACGGTCATGAAGGCGTTGGCCTCCCTGACCGAACTCAGGTTGCTCGGCCGCTGGCCGAGGAACCCGGAGTAGAGCACCTTCACGAACGACGCCAGCGTGAGCGCGCTCCCGAAGAGCGCGGCGACGAGGAAGATCCAGTAGGCGTCGAAGCCGCGGGAGCCGAGCTCGACGAGCCCCGTGTAGACCATCCACTTCGAGACGAAGCCGTTCAGGGGCGGGATGCCGGAGATCGCGAGGGCCGACACCATGGTCGCGAAGAACGTGATCGGCATCGCGCGCGCGAGGCCGCCGAGCTTCGCGATCTCCGTGGTTCCGGCCTGCTTCTCGAGCGAGCCCGCGCTCAGGAAGAGGCACGTCTTGTAGATGGCGTTGTTGAGCATGTGGAAGAGGCCGCCCGCGATGGCGATCGGGATGCCCGTGCCTATGCCGAGCACCATGTACCCGACCTGGCTCACCGCGTGATACGAGAGCAGCACCTTGAGGTCGTGCTGCACGAGCGCCATCATGACGGCGCCGATGATGGTGACCGCGCCGATGATCATGAGAACGAGCGACATCGCCGGGCCGATGGAGAAGATGTCCAGCGAGAGCCTCGCGAGCAGATAGATGCCGAGGAGTTTGTCGATCGACGCGGGGAGAAGCGCCATGACCGGCGTCGGAGCGCCCTTGGCGATGGCCGGCACCCATGTGTGGAACGGCATCGCGCCGGCCTTCGTGATGGCTCCGACCATCATCAGGAGATAGATGGTGGTCGTCGGCCCGTCGCCGACGAAGATGGACAGCTCGTTCATCGAGAGCGTGCCGTAGCGCGCCCAGATGTAGGCGACGCCGATGAAGAGGGCCGCGTCGGAGAGCCCCAGGAGGATGAAGCTCTTGCCGGCGCCCTCAGACGCCTCCTGCTTGTCCTTCCCGAGGTTCACCATCATGAACAGGATGGCGGTCAGAGCCTCCCAGAACATGAGAAGCACGAGGAGGCTGTTCGAGAGCGCCGCGCCACAGCTTGCGGCCACCGCCAACAGGAAGAACGCGTAGAAGCGCCGCCCGTCGATGTCGTCCCGCTTCCAGTTCAGCCAGCCGACCGAGTAGAGACCGACGCCCAGGCCGAACAGCCCGATGAACAGGACGACGAAGGAGCTGAAGTGCGAGAGCATGAGGTCGAACTGGACCGTCAGGCTCCCCAGCGTGACCCAGTCCTTCGTGTAGGGGATGGGCGCCGCCCCGAACATCCGGACGGCGGCGACGAACGCCCACACGAGGGCCACCAGCGCGATCGCCTCCCGCAGAAGTCGAACTCGCCTCGGGATGAGGAAGCAGAGTCCTCCCGCGATCGCCGGCACAACGATGGGAACCAGAATCTGTGGCATTGAGCTTCCCCCGGGCCTCTAGAGGTGCTTCCGGATCTCTTCCGTCTTCTGGTGGCTGAGCTTGAGGAGCTCCTTGTAGTCGAGGAGCCGTCCGCCCTGTGAGTCGACCACCGTCAGACGCTCCGTGCAGCTGTAGCACGGATCGATGATCGCGAAGATGAGCACCGCGTCGGAGATCGTCTCGCCCTTCACGCGCGGTCGGAACGACGGGATGTTGTTGAACGTCGGCGCCCTCATCTTGTGGCGCTCGGGCATGTTCGTCCCGTTCGAGCGGATGTAGTGGAAGCATTCGCCCCGCGGCGCCTCAACGTGGCCGATACCCTCTCCCCTCGGGACCTCGCGGACCTCGGCCGCTATCGGGCCCTCCGGGAGCTTGTTGATGCACTGCTTGATGATCTTGACCGCCTCCTTCATCTCAAGGAGACGGACCACGGCGACGGCCAGACAGTCGCAGCCGTCCTGGACGATGACGTTCCAGTCGACCTCGGAATATGCGCCGTACGGCTCGTCGCGGCGGACGTCGATGTCGAACGCCGAGCCTCTCGCCGTCGGTCCCAGCGTCCCGTAGGCTACTGCGTCCTCAGGCGTGAGGATGCCGACGCCCTTCAGGCGGCCCAGAATGACCGGGTCGTCGAGAATGGCGTTCGTCAGAAGGTCGACCTGCGCGTCGAACTCGTCCATCGCCTTCAGCACCATCGGCCAGACCTCGTCGGCGACATCCCGGCGAACGCCTCCCGGACGATACCACGCGTAGTGGTTCCGGTTGCCGGTGATGGCCTCGAGGCAGTCGAGGATGGGCTCGCGGTACTTCCAGCCCCACATGTAGACGGTCCAGTAGCCGATGATGTGGCCGCCCAGGCCCACCCAGAGCATGTGGCTGTGGAGCCGCTCGAGCTCGTGGACGATGGTCCGAAGATACCGCGCCCGGTCGGGCACCTCGACGCCGATGATGTCCTCGACGGCGAGTGAGGTCGCCCAGCTGTGCGACGCGGAGCAGATGCCGCAGATGCGCTCCACGAGGAAGCAGTCCTGATCGTATGTCTTCTCCTGCGCGAGGAGCTCCATGCCGCGGTGAACACGACCGAGATCGATGTCCGCGCCGACGACGGTCTCACCCTCGACGTTCAGGGTGATGTACTCCGGCTCCTCGAGCACAGGGTGGAACGGTCCGATCGGTATGATTGTGCTCACTGTTCGTCTCTCCTCATCGGATGGAAGTCGGCGGGCCGGTCGTGCGAGGAAAGTATCTTCCTCGGGTCCGGATGCCCGACGAACTCGACCCCGAGAAAATCGAAGATCTCCCGCTCAATGAAGTCGGCGGCGGGATAGTACGGGGTGAGAGACTCGATCTTCGGGAACGGCTTGGCGAGCAGAGTTCTGATGTTCACCACCGAGCCGCCCCGGTCTATCGCGAAGTGATAGAGGAGTTCCACCCCCGTCGGTTTGTCGCTCCCCGACGCCGTCGCCAGCCTCCCGTGCTCCTCTTCGTACATGTGCCGTGTGACCGGTATCCAGTCCTCGTTCGAGACCGTGACGTAGTAGCGGCGGTCGGAACGCTCCTTGACATCGACCCGGTCGCCGAACGTCGTCCTCAGGTTCTCGATCACGCGCTTGCTCATCTCAAACTCCCGAAGGAAGGTGCGCGTCACTTGTCGGTCTCCCGGTCGCGGGGACCGGTCGTGTCTACAGCGTGCCCAACACCTTGACGATACCGTCGATGATCGCCTCGGGCCGCGGCGGGCAGCCCGGGATGTACGCGTCGACCGGGATCAGCTTGTCGACGGGGCCGGCGAAGTTGTTGCCGTCCTTGAAGATGCCTCCCGTGCACCCGCACGCCCCCAGCGCCACCACCACCACCGGCTTCGGCGCCTGCTCGTACGTCTCGACGACCTGCGGAGCGATCTTCCGCGTCACGATCCCGGAGACGAGCAGAACGTCGGCGTGCTTGACGCTGCCGACGAGCTTGATGCCGAAGCGCTCTACGTCGAACTTGGGGCAGAGGCAGTCCAGCACCTCGATGTCGCAGTTGTTGCACGCCCCGGCGTTCAGGTGGAACACCCACAGCGACTTCTTCAGACCCCACTTCGTTGCGCCCATCTGGTCACTCCGTCAGAAGACTAAAGCCCCACAAGCGCCAGGATGATCCCGATGATCGCGAGCACCGTCACGGGCCCCCAGAAGAAGCGGACGGCCTGGTCGATCCTGACCCGCGGGTTCGTGTTCTTGATGAGGACGATGATCGTCACTATCAGGACGTATTTGAGGATGGTCGCGAGGAGGCCCCATCCGGTGACGTCGAGGCCGCCCCAGAAGATCGTGATGAAGAGCACCGGCAGCGTGAAGAGCATCATCGCCTGGGTCAGCTTGACCACGGCGAGGGCCGCGCCGGAGTACTCCATGTGCGTGCCGTCCATGAGCTCGGTCTCGGCCTCGGGGATGTCGAACGGCGGATACGTGAGCTTGGCCTGCGCGCAGAGGATGGCCACGATGAAGGCGATGATGCCCGAGGCGCTTCCGATGACCGGCCCGGTGGCCTGCTGGTATGAGACGATCCCCTCCAGCCTGAGCGTCATCGGATCGACGTGCGTCACGGCCGTGAAGATGGCGATGACGAACGGCAGCTCGTAGGCGAGGATCAGCTTCATCTCGCGGCTCGCCCCGACGCTGGCCAGCGGGTTCGACGAGGCCGACGCGCCGATGATCATGCCCAGAGATGGAATGGTCAGAAGATAGATGACGACGATGAGGTCGCCGATGAAACTCGTGCCGTAGAGGTTCGACATCCACAGCATCGTCGAGACGAGGGTCACCGCGGCGAGGCCCGCCAGGGGCGCCAGAAGGAACCCGGTGGCCTTCGCCCCCTCGGGGATGACGATCTCCTTCCCGAGGAGCTTCATCATGTCGGCGAAGGGCTGATACCAGGGAGGCCCAACCCGCCACTGCACGCGGGCGGAGACCTTCCTGTCCACCCAGGTCGTCAACAGGCCGATGATGGCCGTGAACAGCAGCCCGGGGAAGATCAGGAAGTTCACAACCATGCCGAGTGTCGCTGCCATCCTGTTCCCTCTCTCGTTCCGGTTCCTCGAACCGTGATCGCCTCGCCCGCGCGGACTCCTACCTCCGGCGCCTCACCGTCTTCTCGACGGTCCGGCCGCCGCGCATCGGACGGCCCCGCTGGGCCTCGATGTCGCTGATGTCCTCGAAGGTGCGCGCGCCCGAGACGCAGGTCCCGGCGCACATCGTGTCCTTCCCGTCGAGGGTGCGGAAGTAGCAGAGGTCGCACTTGTCGAACGTGTGGCGCGTGTTGAGGAGATCGATGGCGCCGAACGGACAAGCGTGCGCGCACGACTGACAGCCGCTGCACTTGATGTTGCTCCGGATGACGAGCCCGTCATCGCGGCGCTTGATCGCCTCCTGGGGGCACGCCGCTTCGCAGAGCGGCTGCTCGCAATGCCTGCAGTTCATCTGCAGGACGATGTTCGTGAGGACCGACGCCGCCTCGAGCTGGTTCTGGAAGTTGTGCGAGTAGTAACAGGCGGCCAGACAGCTCTTGCAGCTGATGCATCGCCCGTAGTCCAGGACGTTCCTCTTGTTCATCCGGTTCCCCCGGTCACTCCGAGGCCGCCTTCATGGATGGTGCGGCCTGTCCCGTCTTCCAGTTGTCTGGCCGCCGCGCGGCCTGTCGGTCTACTCCTCGGGGCCGACCTTCGCCCCGACGGCGGAAACGTCGTACCAGCGTGTCTTCTCGTTCGGCTTCCACTCGAAGAGCCCGCGCGCGTCCGGAACGTAGCTCGGCACCGCGACGATGCCGCAGGGCATGCGGTCGGTCACGGTGACGAGCATCCGGGTCTCGCCGCGCTCGGACTTGAGAGCGATGGTCGAGCCCTGCTCGATGCCGAGCTTGTCGGCGTCGGGCTCGGACACCCAGACCTCGCAGTACGGCTTCTGCGCCTGCGGGAAGCTCATCCTGCCGGTGATGGCGCCGTCCCAACGGTGCAGCGGATGGATGTTCTCGACGAACTCGATCGTCCCCTCCGCTTCCTTCATCATCCCGACGAGCGCCGCGTCCGTGTCGATGTCGTACGGCGCGTGCTCGGCCTTCGCTTCCGATACGTCGAGCTCCGCGCCGACCTCGCCCGCGAGGGTCTTGAGCATCGCGCCGACGGAGCGGGCGTCGCCTCTCGGGGGCGCCATCCGCGAGACCTCGTTCGTGATGGTCAATGAGGCGTCGTAGGCGCCGTCCATCTCGGTCCACGCGGTCTGCGGCAGCGCCGCGTCGCTGTGCTTCGAGATGTCGGTCTCGAAGATGGCCGACGACGCGAGAAGCTCCAGCTTCTCGAGGTCGTCCGGTGAGACGGTCCCGGGGTAGAGCTGGAGGATGTCCGGGCCGAAGACGAGGAGTCCCTTCATGCGTCCGGTCTCGACGGCCTTCAGGATGTCGGGCACCGTCTTCTTCGACCCCACGCGCCGGAAGGCGCCGACGGCGTTCCCGCCCCTGAAGAACGGCGCGTACTTGCCGCGCGCCGCCTGGGCGATGGCCTTCGACAGCTTCCCCGTGAGGTACGCCGCCGTCGAATCGCCGAACCTCGACGAGGTGACGACCACGACCTTCTCCATCTCCTTGAGCTGCTTCGCGACCTGGTCGAAGTCGCCGGCGGTCGTGCCGCAGATCGAGCAGGCCTTCGCCATGTCGACGTCGGCGACGCCGGCCTTCATGGCCTTGAGGATGGCCGCGAGCGCGACGGGCTCGGTGTCCGGCGGCACCTGGATGTGGCCGTCGGCGAACCAGTCGGTGTTCGTGCGGAACGGGTTCACGGTGTAGATGCGGTTCTGCCGCGCCGAGTGGCGCGCCGCGATGATCCGCTTGGCGATGCAGGGATGACCCCAGAAGACGTCGCCCACCAGAAGGAACGCGTCGGCGTCGTCGAGGTCCTCCGGCGTGGCGTCGCCGGCGCCCCCGCCCATGAGAAGCGGGAAGTCGCCGCCGTCGTACGCGACCGCCAGGTTCTTCGTGCCGAGCACCTGGTCGGCGAACGCCACCGCGGCATCGTAGTCCTCGTTCGAGAGCTCGGTGCCGAGGATCACGCCGACCGAGTCTCCGCCGGCGTCCCTGAGCTCGGAGAGCTTGCCTGCGATCTTCGTCACCGCGCTCGAGAGCGGGACGCGCCGCCGGTTCACCGTCGCCGACAGGAACCGCTTCGGGTGGAGCAGAAGCTCGAAGTTGTAGTGACCGCGCGCACAGAGTCTGCCTTCGTTCGCTCTGGCCTCGGTGTCGAGGTCGACGCGGACCGGGATGTCCATATCCATCTCCATCCCGAACCCGCACTGGAGCGAGCAGAAGAGGCACGACGCCTTCCTGGTCTCTGGCATCTCAACTTCCTCTCGGGCCAAGCACCGTCGTCTAGTCCTAGAACGGATCCTCGAACTTCGCGACCTGCGCCGCGGTCATGACGGGGCCGTCCTTGCAGACGAAGTACTCGCCCATCATGCAGTGGCCGCACTTGCCGAGGCCGCAGCTCATGTTGCGCTCCATCGAGTGGTAGATATTGTTCGGGTCCATGCCCTTCTCGAGGAGCTTGATGTTGACGAACTTGAGCATGATCGGAGGGCCGCAGACGCACGCGACCGCCGTCTTCATGTCGAACGGCAGGTCCTCGAGGAGGACCGTGATGACGCCGACCGTGCCGTCCCAGTCGGGATGCGGCGCGTCGATGGTCTGGAGGACCTCCGTGTTCGGCTTCTTGTTCCACTCGGGCAGGAGGTCCTTGTACACGATGTCGGCCGGTGTCCTGGCGCCGTAGCGGATCGAGATCTTCTTGTATCGCTCGATGTTGTCGAAGAGCGCGAGGATGAGCGAACGGAGCGGAGCGAGACCCACACCGCCGCCGACGATGAGGATCTCCTTTCCGTCGAAGTCCTTCATGTTGTAGCCGTTGCCGTACGGCCCCCTGAGGCCGACCGTGTCGCCGACCTTCATCTCCTCGAGGGCCTCGGTGACGGCGCCGACCTTCATGATGGTGATCTCGAGGGTGTCGTGCACGTTCGGGTTCGACGACGGCGTGAACGGCGCCTCCCCGACGCCGGGCACCGTGAGCTCGACGAACTGCCCCGCCCCGAACGTCAGCGGCTCCTTCGGACGGAACCGGTACGTCGTGATGGTCGGGGTCTCCGGCTTGATGTCCTCGATGACGCTCTCTATCGGTCGGTAGATGTTCTTCATGCCCTCGCCTTCGCCTTCTCTGTCACGACGTGCCTGATCGCCTCGCGCATGTCGATCCGCCCCATGCAGACATCAATGCAGCGGCCGCATCCGGTGCATGTGACGAGGCCGTACCTGTCTCGTGAGTATTCGAGCTTGCAGCGGATCCTGTTCTGAAGCCTCTCGGCGAGGTTGGCGCGGGAGTTCCCGCCGCCGCCCGTGCGCGCGAAGCCGATGGAAAGGCACGTGTCCCAGTTGCGCGTCCGCTCGTAGCCGCCCTCGGCGCGCTGGTCGACCAGCAGGAAGCACGTGCAGGTCGGGCAGCAGCGGTTGCAGGCCGAGCAGGCCACGCAGTCCTGCGTGACGTACTGCCATGCCTCGAGGGGCGCCTCGAGGTCGTGCTTGTCGTAGGGAACGCCGGTCTCGAACTCGTGATTCTGGCGCTTCAACGCCTCGACGACGGAGGCGCGGCGACGGTCGCGCTCCTCGATCTGCGTCTTCTGGACGTCGACCGCGAGATCCTCGGAGCCCTTCATCAGCTCCTCGCCCTTCTCGGTCGCGACAGACAGGATGAACCCGCCCTCGACCTGAGAGAGGTTGATGTCGAACCCCTCGGTCGGCCAGGGCTCCCCGCCCATCATCGTGCAGAAGCAGGTCTCCTTGACGGAGTCGCAGTCGAGCGAGACGATGTAGGTCTGCTTGCGCTTCTCTATAATGAAGGGGTCGTCGTACTCCTCGGTGAAGTGCTCGGTGCTCCAGTAGACCTTGTCGAACTTCTTCATGCCCCGGAGGTCGCAGCCTCTGGGACCGACGATCACGGTCTTCGGGGCCTCGACGTCGGCCTCGGTCTGGCTGGACGGGAACTTCGACACGACCTCGCGCGGGTAGAAGAGGAACGACTTCGGGTTCGTCGCGAGCGCGGCGCCGTGCAGGTGGAGCGTCTCGGGCACGTCGTCCTTGACCAGCTCGTAATCCGGCGTCTCCTCGTGGTTCATGATGTCGAAGGTCACCGGGACATAGACCCGGAAGTCCTTCGCCCACCGCCCGATGAGCTTCCGGATGTTCTCCCTCGTGATGAAGACTTCTCTCATCCTCGCCTTTCCTCTCGGTGACTCCAACAAGCCGTCGGCCGGGTCGGCCGCGAACTCGCGCCCGTCAAGCGGCACACAGAAACCCCGCGCCGCTCTCGCCGTGCTGAGCGGCCCCGGGGCTGACAAGGCGTCGGTGCGCGTGTCAGGTGATCCTGCCCCTGGCCGGCAAGTAACATCAGCCTTTCACTGGATGTCGCTCGCTGGTCACAATAAGGACGGCCCGGGTCGCGGCAACTCGCTCCTGGGCCGGGGACAAAAGCCCGATAGATAGTAGCTTTACGTTCGTCGAGTGTCAAGCGGAAATGGCCCGCCGGGCGCAGGTCGGGAGCGTGGTGTACGATTGATGGAGAGGTGGTGTGACCTGTCCGCGGCGACGTCGGACAATATGTAGAGAAGTCCGCTGGTCGTCAAGGTCTGCGGGCGGGCGGGCGCCTGTTTCATCAAAGAAGAACGGCCCGGGTTGACCCCGGGCCGCGTGCATTGCGGTCGTTCCCTCTCGCGCCCTACTCCCGCTCCGACAGGAACCGGAGGTCGAGCACCGGGTCGCCGGCGCCCGCGTCGATGATGTGCTTGCGGGCGGTCGCGAGGACCTCCTCCATGATCTCGAGATAGAGCCGCTCGCGCGTCGCGCCGCGCGCCTTGCGGTATTCCGCCAGCATGCTCGTGAACCGCGCGGCCTCGCCCTCGGCCGACTTCGTCTTCTCGGTCCGGTAGCCCTCGGCCGCCGTCACGAGCTCCTGCGCCTCGCCCCGGGCCGTCGGCACGACGCGGTTGGCGTAGCCGCTCGCCTCCTGGATTATGCGGTTCCGGTCCTCGCGGGCGCTGGCCACGTCGCGGAATGCGTCGGCGACCTCGCGCGGCGGCGAGATCTCCTGGATGTGGGCGGCGACGACCTCGACGCCCGCGCCATACTCATCGAGGATGGCCTGAGCCTCGCTCTTCACCGCCAGCGCGATCTCGACCTTCGCCGTGGTCAGGACCTCATCGACCCCGTGCGTGGCGAGCTCCCTCGTCAGTACGGACTCGCCGACCTTCCGGATGAGCCAGTGAGGCTCCTCGACGTCGTAGAGGAAGCTGGAGGGGTCCTTGACGACGTACTGGATGAGGAGCTGGATCTCGAGGATGTTCGTGTCCCCCGTCACGAACTGCGCCTCGCGCGGCTCGGGCCGGAGCCCCCGGAGCTCGTCGACGATGCGATACCCCACACTCATGCGCTTGATGGAGGTCGTCTGAGGCGTCTCGACGGAGTCGACCGGCCACGGGATCCGGTAGTGGATGCCGGGGGCGATGTCGTCGGCGACGACCCGCCCGAAGCGCTTGACGACGCCCCGCTCGTCAGGCTCCACGACGTAGATGCCCGAGAGGACGTAGAGCACCACCGCGGCCGCGATGAGCCACCGCGCCAGCCGCCCGACCTTCGGCAGCCCCGCGCGCATGTCGGCGCGAACGCTCGCGCGCCGGCCGTCGCGGTTCGCGTCCCCTTGTGTCCCGGTCCATTCGGTCATCGGGGTCTTCCCGTCGTCCCGCTGCTTGTGCCCACGCTACTCGCCCTTCCGGTTCATGAGCTTGAGAAGGTCCGAGTCGGACGAGAGGATGATTGTGGTCTTCCCGTCGACGATCCTCTTGTACGACTCGAGCGTCCGCAGGAACTCGTAGAACTCAGGATCGGCGTTGAAGGCCCTGGCATAGATGGCCATCGCATCGGCGTCACCCTCGCCCCGGATGGTCTCGGCACGGCGGTACGCTTCGGCGAGGACCTCCTGCCGCTCCTTGTCGGCCGTTGCGCGGATCTTGATGGCCTCCTCCTCGCCCTCCGAGCGGTATCGCTTCGCTATGCGCTCGCGTTCGGCGCGCATGCGGTCGAAGACGCTCTGCTTGTTCTGCTCGGGGAAGGCGAGGCGCTTCGTCCGGACCTCGGCCACGCCGATGCCGAACTCCTCCGAGGCCGACTCGCGGACGCGCTCCGTGACCCCCGTCATGATCTCGCTCATCATCATTGAGTCCGGCTCGGTGGTGATAAGCGCTCTCAGGGGATAGCGCCCGAGGGCCGCGCCCATCTCGGACGCGATGATGTCTGCCATCCTGACCTCCGCTCCCGCGCGGTCGGTCACGGTCTCGAGGAAGCGTCTGGCGTCCTCGATGCGCCAGGCGACGAACGCGTCGACCACGATGTTCTTCTTGTCGTTCGTCAGGAACTCGGTCGGCTTCGGATCGTAGACGAGGAGGCGGCTGTCGAAGAACCGCACGGCCTGGATGGGCTGCGGCACCTTCCAGTGGAGCCCCGACTCGGTCACGACGCGAACGGGATCGCCGAACTGCGTTACGATTGCCGTCCGCGTCTCGTCGACCACGAAGACGGCCGACCTCGCAAAGAGGGCCGCCAGCACGAGGACGGCTATGAGGACGTAGTGCTGTCGCTTCATGCTCTGCTCCGTTGTGTGCGCCTGCACCGCGATGGCGCCGTCAGGTCTCGCCCGACGCGCGCGGCCACGAGCTACTCCCCTATCCTCGCCTCGTTCGCGAGCCCCTTGTCGAAGACGCGGATGTCGTACCCGCGGAGTTCGACCTCGCCGCTCAGGAAGAACTTCTCTATGTCCGCGAGGATCTCCTCCATGGTCTCGAGATAGAGCCGGGTCCGGCTCACGTCCTTTCCGGTCCCGTACGCCTCTGCCATGGCGATGATGCGGTCGGCGTCGCCCCGCGCCTTCTCCACACGCTCGAGCTTGTAGGCCTCGGCCTCCAGCACGAGCTTCTCGGCCTCACCCCGGGCCCGCGGGACGAGCTGGTTCGCATAGGCGTGCGCCTCGTTCATGATGCGGTTCTTGTCCTCCCTGGCGCTCGAGACGTCGCGGAACGACGGCACGACCTCGAGCGGGGGATGCAGGTCCTGAAGCCTCGCGGCGATGATGGTCACGCCGGCGCCCTCGCGGTCGAGGAAGCGCTGGACCTCACGCGCCACCTGCTCCTCAAGATCGCTCCGTCGCATCGTCAGGACCTCCTCGAGCGGAAGTCTGCCGACGATGTGTGTGATGACGGACTCCGTGGCGAACCGGACGAGGTCGTCCGTTGCGCCGACCGCGTAGAGGAAGGCCTTCGGGTCGGACACGCGGTAGAAGACGACCGCGTTCATGTCGACGATGTTCTCGTCGCCGGTCAGCCGGAGCGCCTCATCCGGGATCTTCTCGTAGGTTCCGGCGGCGTGACGGCTCTCCCAGAGCGTCGCGTAGAACTCGGCCGCCACCTCGGAGACGGCGCGCGGGTCCTCGCGCGTCCTGAAGCCGATCTCGACGCGGCGCGACCTCCCGAGCTCGACGCGGGTCACGCGGTCTATGGGCCACGGGGCCTTCACGTGCGCGCCCGGCTCGACGGTCTCGGCGAGCGCTCTCCCCCATCTTGTCACGACGCCGACGCGTCCGGGGCCGATGAAGTAGATGCCGGAGAGGATCCACACGGCGAGGGCGATGCCTGTGAGCGTGGTCACCAGGCGCCAGCGCTTCCCCGGCTCGCGCGCGGAGCGGCCCATGTAGCGCCCGAACGCCGCGAGCCCGATCGCCTCGAACCCGTGGCCGACAGCCCGGACCGGAGCGCTGTGCGCTATCCGCGCGACCGGCGTCGACTGCGCGATGGTGCCCATCCGAAGGCCTCCGACGGCGGAAAGGAAGATGACGATGCCGGACTCGACCACGAAGATGGCCACGACCGCGGCCGCGATGGGATCGAGCCGGACGCCGATCGCCTGGCCCATGAGACCGACGACCACGGCGCCCGTGGTCAGCGTGTCCATTCTGGAGTGATAGCCGTCGGCGATGAGGCTCACGCTCTCGGTCTCGCGGCCGACGAAGAGCTTGTACTGCGCGGCGAAGTAGGAGACGAGCGCGGCGAAGAGACTGCCGCCGATGGCGATGGGCAGGTTCGTGACCGGCGCGGTCGCGAGCGTCGAGACGCGGCGGAAGATGCCGAAGGCGGCGTAGAAGATGAGGAGCGCGATGAGGACGCCTATGACGTTCTCGACGACGGCCAGACGGCGCCCGCCCTCGCGTCTGGAGATGCGCGCGCCGGCCCAGACCAGGCCGGACGCCGCGACGTCGGACCCGGAGTGCCACGCGTCGGCGAGGAGCGCAATGCTCCCGGAGAGCGTCGCGAGCCCCACCTTCAGGGACACGAGCCCGATGTTGATGACGATGGAGATGAGCGCGGTGCGCTCTACGCGGTCCAAAACCCCAAAGCTCCTCTCGCGCGTTCTACGTCGCTCCGGGCAGCGGCCGCTGGTGAGTCACCATGCGCGCTTTCTGGCCGGGACCGCCGGACCCGAGAGGATGCTCCTTCTATTCCTCGGACACGACGCGCGCGATGTCGACCACGCGGTCGTCCTTGCCGAGGTTGATGATGCGTACGCCCTGTGTGTTGCGCCCGATGATCGAGATCCCCTTGACGGGCAGCCGGATCATGACGCCCTTCCTTGTCATGATCATAACCTCGTCCGTGTCGCTCACAACGCGCACGGCGACGACGTTGCCGTTCCGCTTGTTCGCCTTGATCGAGATGACGCCCTTCCCGCCGCGCTTGATGACGCGGTAGTCGGAGATCTTCGTGCGCTTCCCGTAGCCGTGCTCGGTCACCGACAGGACGGTGCCGTCCTCGCCGACGACCGCGGCCATCCCGATGACCTCGTCGTTCTTCTCGAGCTGCGTCCCGCGGACGCCGCGCGCCGATCTGCCCATCTCCCGGACGTCGCTCTCGTGGAAGCGGATGGCCTTGCCCTTCCTCTTCGCGAGGAAGATGTCGCATTTCCCGTCGGTGATGGCCGCGTCGATGAGCTCGTCGCCGTCGGGGACGCCCATCGCCTTGATGCCGCCCTTCCGCGGGTTCCCGAACGCGGAGAGCACGGTCTTCTTCACCGTGCCGTGCCTGGAAGCCATGATGATGTAGTGGTCGTCGTCGAACTCGCGCGCCGTAACGAAGGAGGCGATGCACTCGCCGGGATTGAGCTGGAGAATATTGACGATGGCCTTCCCCCGCGCGGCGCGGCCGGCCTGCGGGATCTCGTGCACGCGCAACCAGTGGCACTGCCCGGTCTGCGTGAAGAACAGAATGTAGTCGTGGGTCGAGGCGATGAACATGTGCTCGACGAAGTCGTCTTCCTTCGTCGTCATGCCCGTGACGCCCCGGCCGCCCCGGTGCTGGCGGCGGTACGTGCCGACCGGCAACCGCTTGATGTAGCCGGTGTGCGTGATGGTGATCGCCATGTCCTCCTCGGCGATCAGGTCCTCGATGGCGAAGTCGGTCGTCGCCTCGACGATCTCGGTCCTGCGTTCGTCGCCGTACGTCTCGACGGCGGCCTGGAGCTCGCCCCTGATGAGGTCCAGCACCTTGGCGCGGCTCTCGAGGATGCCCTTCAGGTACGCGATGAGCTTGATGGTCTCCTTGTACTCGTCCTCGATCTTCTTCCGCTGGAGACCGGTCAGGCGCTGCAGGCGCATGTCGAGGATCGCCTGCGCCTGGATCTCGGAGAGCTTGAAGCTCTTCATCAGCTTCGTGCGCGCGTCATCGACGT
Organism: uncultured bacterium; assembly: GCA_964596015.1. Taxonomy (GTDB): domain Bacteria; phylum Joyebacterota; class Joyebacteria; order Joyebacterales; family Joyebacteraceae; genus WJMD01. The sequence continues at coordinate 71,351 of CAZQSB010000005.1, forward strand.
CCTTCGCCTTCTTGATGAGCTGGACGATCTCGTCGATGTGGTCGAGCGCCTTCTTGAGGCCCTCGAGGATGTGGGCGCGCGCCTCGGCCTTCGCGAGGTCGAACTTCGTCCGCCGGACGACGACGTCCTCGCGATGCGCGATGAAGCGCTCGATCATCTGCTTGAGCGTGAGGACCTTCGGCACGCCGTCGTCCAGAGCGAGAAGGATGGCGCCGAACGTCGACTGCATCTGCGTCCGCTTGTAGAGCTGGTTCAGAATGACCGACGCCTGCGCGTCGCGCTTGAGGTCGATGACGACGCGGATGCCGTCGCGGTCCGACTCGTCGCGGATGTCGCGGATGCCGTCGATCTTGCCGGAGCGCACGAGGTCGGCGATGGCTTCGATGAGGTTCGACTTGTTGACCATGAACGGGATCTCGGTGATGACGATGCACTCCGCCCCGTTCTGGTGGACCTCCGCGTTGGCGCGCGCCCGCATGACGATGCGCCCGCGGCCGGTGAGATACGCCTCGCGGATGCCGCTCCTGCCGAAGATGATGCCCCCGGTCGGGAAGTCCGGGCCCGACACGATCTTGAGGAGTTCCTCGTCCGGCGTGTCCGGGTCGTTGATGACGGTGATGATGCCTTCGACGAGCTCGTTCAGGTTCTGCGGCGGGATGTTGGTCGCCATGCCGACGGCGATGCCGGAGGCCCCGTTCATGAGAAGGTTCGGGAGCTTCGACGGGAGGACGGTCGGCTCCTCACGCGTCTCGTCATAGTTCGGGACGTACTTGACGGTCTCCTTCTTGATGTCGTCGAGGAGGTCCCCGGCGGCGCGCGTCATCCGCGCCTCGGTGTACCGCTCGGCCGCCGCGGAGTCGCCGTCGATCGAGCCGAAGTTGCCCTGACCGTCGACGAGCGGATAGCGGAGCGAGAAGTCCTGCGCCATACGGACCATCGCGTCGTAGATGGCGCTCGTGCCGTGCGGGTGGTAGTTGCCGTTGACGTCGCCCGTGATCTTCGCGGACTTCCTGAACCCCTTGTTGTACGCGAGGCCCAGCTCGTCCATCGCGACGAGGATGCGGCGCTGCACCGGCTTGAGCCCGTCCCGGACGTCCGGCAGCGCGCGCGACACGATCACGCTCATCGCGTAATCGATGTACGACCTCTTCATCTCGTCTTCGACGACGACCGGCAGGATCTTCTGTGCTTCTGGCATGTCGCTCTATCCGTCCCGTTTCGCTCGAGGTTGGTCGGGGTTCCGCACCCGCGTTACTCCGCTACACGTCGAGGTTCCGCACCTGCTTCGCGTGCGACTGGATGAACTTGCGTCTGGGCTCGACCGCGTCGCCCATCAGGATGTCGAACACGTGGTCGGCCTCGGCCGCGCTCTCGATGGTCACCTGGAGCATGACGCGGCGCTCCGGGTCCATCGTCGTGGCCCAGAGCTGGTCGGGGTTCATCTCGCCAAGTCCCTTGAACCGCTGGAGGGAGATGCCCTCCTTGCCGACGCGCTCGATGACCTTCCTGAGCTCGCGCTCGTCGTACGCGTAGTGCTCTTCCTTCCCCTTCTTCACCCGGTAGAGCGGCGGCTGCGCGATGTAGAGATGGCCGTTGTCGATGAGCTCCGGCATGAAGCGATAGAAGAAGGTGAGAAGGAGCGTCCTGATGTGGGCGCCGTCGATGTCGGCGTCCGTCATGATGATGGTCTTGCCGTAGCGGAGCTTCGAGAGGTTGAGGCCGCCGTTCTCCTCGTCCTCGTCGTCGCCCGCGCCCGACCCCACGCCGCCGACGCCGGCGCCGAGGGCCGTGATGATCGTCCCGATCTCCTTGTTCTGGAAGACCTTGTCGAGCCGCGCCTTGAAGACGTTCAGCACCTTGCCCCGGAGCGGCAGGATGGCCTGGAAACGCCGGTCGCGTCCCATCTTGGCGGAGCCTCCCGCCGAGTCGCCCTCCACGATATAGAGCTCGCAGAGCTCGGGGTCGGTGATGGAGCAGTCGGCCAGCTTGCCCGGAAGCGACCCGCTCTCGAGGACCGACTTCCGCCGCGCCAGGTCGCGGGCCTTTCTCGCGGCCGTACGCGCCTGCGACGCCGAGACCGCCTTCGAGACGATCTTCTTCGCGACCGACGGGGTCTCCTCGAAGAACTCCTGAAGCCCCTCCTGAACGATCGAGGACACGATGCCCTTGATGTCCGAGTTGCCGAGCTTCGTCTTGGTCTGGCCCTCGAACTGCGGCTCCTTCACCTTGACGCTGATGACCGCCGCGAGACCCTCGAGGCAGTCGTCCCCCGAGACGTTGCCGCCCTTCCCGAGGAGGTTGTTCTTGTCGCCGTATGCGTTGATGGTGCGCGTCAGGGCCTGCTTGAACCCCGTCAGATGCGTGCCGCCCTCGATGGTGTTGATGTTGTTCGCGTACGAGTAGATGTTCGCGCGGTAGCTGTCGTTGTACTGGAACGCCACCTCGACGGCGGTCTCGTCGCGCTCTCGCTCGAAGTGGACGATCTTCTTGTGGAGCGGCGACGTGCGCTCGTTGATGAACTTCACGAACTCGCGGAGTCCGCCCTTGAATTTGAACTCCTCGCGCTCGTCGCTGCGCTCGTCGACGACCTCGATGGCCAGGCCCGCGTTCAGGAACGCCAGCTCGCGGCACCTGGACGCGATGGTCTCGAAGTCGAAGTCGATGTCCTCGAAGACCTCGGGGTCGGGGTAGAAAGTGGTCGTCGTCCCGCTCTTCTTCCGCTTCCCGACCTTCTTGACCTTGTACTGGGGAACGCCGCGCGCGTAGCTCTGCGCGTAGACGATGCCGTCGCGCGCCACCTCCACCTTGCACCACTCGGAGAGCGCGTTCACGACCGAGACGCCGACGCCGTGGAGTCCGCCGGAGACCTTGTAGCTCTGCTTGTCGAACTTGCCGCCGGCGTGGAGGACCGTCATGACGACCTCGAGCGCCGACTTCTTCTGCGTCGGGTGACGATCGACCGGGATGCCGCGCCCGTTGTCGACGACGGAGACGCTGCCGTCCTTGTGGATCTTGACGACGATCTTGTCGCAGTAACCCGCCATCGCCTCGTCGATCGAATTGTCGACGACCTCGTAGACGAGATGATGGAGGCCGCGGCGGCCGGTGTCGCCGATGTACATGGCCGGGCGCTTCCGCACGGCCTCGAGCCCCTTGAGGACCTGGATGTGCTTGGCGTCGTAGGTCCCGGCCTTCTCGAGGTCGGCCGCGCTCGGAAGCGGGAAGTCCTCGACGATCTTCTCGTCGAGCGACTTGCCGGTCTTCGACAGGCACACGCCGCCCTCGTCCTTCTTCGAGGCTCGCTTCTTCGCGCCGCTCTGCTTCGACGCCGCCTTCGACGCGCCCTTGCCGGCAGAGCCCTTCGCCCCGGAGGCCTTCTTCTTCGAGGCCGGCTTCTTCGAGGGCTTCTCCGTCTTGCCGCCCGAGGCCTTCTTCCCGGCGCCCGTCGACTTCCGGGACGACTTCTCTGCGCTCGGCTTCGCCTTCTTCGAGGAGTCCTTCTTCTTCGGACTCTTTCCCGAGGACTTCTTCGTCGAGCCGCTATTCGAGGACGACGCGCCCTTCTTCGGACCGCGCTTCTTCTCGTCGTCCGACTTCTTCTTCCGCTTCTTATCTGCCATGGTGTCCGTCTTCTTGCCCGTCCGAACCGGAGGGCTCATGCGATCCCTTCCCTCCTACGACGAAATGAAGGCTCTCGACCGTCCGGCTTCCCAGACGGCGGTTGATCTTCTGTTGAATGGTCCGACGCATGAGCGAAAGCTCCTGCGCCCAGACCGGGCTCTGGACCTCCACGAGCAATCGTCCCTGCTCGATGCGGAGCGCCCGGCAGTGACTCGCGACCTTCGGCCCGACGATGTCGGGCCACTCGATGACCGCGCGCTGCTCGGCGAGCTTTCCGCCGACGCCGAGGTCGTCGATGACCGCGCGGAGGATCTTGCCGATGGGCTCGACGCCTCTCATGTCCGCGTCACCTCGCCTCCGCCGACCTCGAACTCGGCGCTCGTCTTGTGCTTCAGGAACCCCGGCGGCGCCGGCCTCGTGGACGTCACGAGCGCCTGACCGTACCGCCCGACAAGGTCCACCAGGCTGCCGCCGCGGCGGTCGTCGAGCTCCGAGAGGATGTCGTCCAGGAGGACGACCACCCCCCTGCCGTTCTCGTCCAGCACGGCCGCCTCGCCGAGTTTGAGCGCGATCGCGGCCGTCCTGTGCTGTCCCTGCGAACCGAACGTCCGGAGCGCCCGTCCTCCGACCCGCACCTCGATGTCGTCGCGATGCGGACCCGTGAGCGTGAAGCCGCGACGCCGCTCGTCCGACGCCACGCGAGCGAGCGCCTCCCCGAAGCGCGCGCGCACCGCGTCCAGGCCGCTCTCCCCGTCCCCCGTGGGGAACGAGCCGCGGTAGACGAGGTCGATTCCCTCATCCTCCGCGATCGACCCATGCGCCTCTCTCACGGCGTCAAGATACCGCGGCAGGAAACTGAGCCGTCCCGCGACGACCCGGCTTCCCGTCTCGACCAGTCGCTCGGTCCACACCGCGACCAGCCGATCGCTCTCCTCATCGGGCGTCCACGCGGACAGCGTCTCGTTGCGCTGCCTGAGCGCCCGGCGGTACTCGACGAGCGCCGCGAGGTATCCCCGGTCGAGCTGACAGAGCGTCACGTCGAGGAGGCGTCGACGCTCGGACGGGCCCCCTTTTGTGATCCACGTGTCCTCGGGGCAGAACCACGCCGTACGAAGCTCGCCGACCAGTTCCGAGAGCCTGGGCAGGGCCTCTCCGTCGACGGCCGCTTCCTTTCCGCCGCCGCGCGTGTACCGCACGACGACGTTCCGGGCGCCGCCTTCCATCTCGACTCGTCCACCCACTCCGAAGCCCGGCGCGCCCCAGCGCGCGACCTCAGCGTCGTTCGCGCCGCGCAGCGAACGCGCGACCGCGAGGTACGACACAGCCTCGAGCAGACTTGTCTTGCCGGAGCCGTTCGGCCCATGGAAGAAGTTGAGCCCGTTCTCGAGCTCGAGTTCCAGTGCCTCGTAGTTCCTGAAGTTCTCCAGCCTGAGACGGCTGAGCCACACACGTCTCTCCCTCGTCACGACGAGAGACGAAGCGGCATGAGAAGGCACGTGTAGTCTTCGTCGTCGCCCGTGTCGACGCCGCTCACGACGGCCGCGCCGACGGCGGTCCCCAGAAGGAAGCGGACCTCGTCCGAATCGATGTGCTTGAGCACATCAAGAAGATAGTTCGCGTTGTACCCGACTTCCATCTTCTCCGCGTTGAACGCGGCGACGACCTCTTCCCTGGCCTCGCCGACGTCAGGCGTGGACACGACGAGTTCGATCTTCTTCTTGCCCAGCGCGAGCCGCACCTGGTGCGTGAGAGCGTCCGCGAGAACGGCGACGCGGCGCACCGCGCTCGCGAGCGCCTCGCGGTCGGCGATGAGTTCCTTGTCGTTGTCCTTCGGGATGACCTGGCGATAGTTCGGGAACGGCCCCTCGAGGAGCCGCGAGTTGATCGTCGTCGTGCCGACGAAGAAGGCGACGTGGTTGTCGGCGACGGCCACCTTCACGGTGCCTTCCGCCTCGGCGCCGATGATCCGCACCGTGTGCGACAGAGCCTTCGGCGGCACGATCATGTTCTTGCCCGCGAGCTTCGCGAAGTCGCCCTTCGATGTGAACGTGGCCAGCCGATGGCCGTCGGTCGCGGTCATCGTCGTGCCGTCCTTCTCGAACTCCCAGTACGCGCCGTTGAGCGACGGCCTTGTCTCGTCCTTCGACGTGCAGAAGCTGACCTTGTCGACCATCCGCGCCACGCGGTCGGCGTCGACCGGGAACGCGTTCTCCGGGTCGCTCTTCGGGAGCGTGGGAAACTCCTCGGCGGGAATCCCGACGATCTTGAAGTTGGACTTGCCGCACGTGATGGCCACCTCTTCTCCGTCGGCGCTGACAGACACCTCGGCGTCCCTGAGCTCCCGGACGATCTCCGAGACCTTCTTCGCCGGAAGCGTCACGGCCCCGCCGCCCTCGACGGTCGCCTCGACGCTCGTCGTCACCGTCATGTCGAGATCGGTCGCGGTGAGCGAGAGGGCCTTCTTCTTGGCGTCGGCCTCGACGAGGAAGTTGCCGAGCACGGGGAGCGTCGTCTTCGGGGAGACGACCGCGAGGACTCTCTGGATCGCCTTTTCGAAATCCTGTCGGCCAATGGAGAACTGCATCGAATACCTCCAGAGAGGGGGCGCGCAATACTGTCTTCGGGGCGCCGGGACGAACCGAACCGCTGGCGGAGACGTCCCGCCCCCGCCGTCATTATATGGACGCCCCGTGAGCCCTGCAAGGCAAATCGGCCCCGCCGCGTAGGGGTTTTTCTGTCATCGCCGCCGCGACGAGCGCATCGCGGAACGTGGCCCCGCTGCGCCGCCCTACCCCAGCATCTCCGCCCGGACCTGGTGTCGCTGCGTGAAGAACAGGCGGCGCATCTGAAGCGCCGCGACGAGCGAGCCCAGTCCGGCGCCGCTGGCGATCATGTACATGACGACGATCTGGTAGCGCACGGCCTGCACCGAGAGAACGCCCGCGATGATCTGCCCGCTCATCATGCCGGGGAGCTGAACCAGCCCGACGATCATGAGCGAGTTGATGGTCGGGATGAGCGCCGCGCGCATCGCCTCGCGAAGCGGCGGCCGTGAGGCGACCGCCGCCGGCGCGCCGAGCGCCAGCGCCGCGTCCACCGTGGCCCGCCTCTGCTTCATCTCGCTCCGGAATCTCGTCGTCGTGAGCGCGACCGCGTTCATCGTGGCGGCGATGACCATGCCCGACACCGGCACCACGATCTCCGGCGTGTACCAGGGGCGTATCCTGATGACGAGCCCTACGACCGTCGCCATCGTGACCACGACCGCCGTCGTGATGGCGGTCGCCGCGACGCGGTAGCGGCCGGGCGCGCCCTTCTCGTCCCGCGCGGCCGCCGTTCGCGTCGCCACCGCGACCATCACGGCCAGCATCGCGAGCGTCCAGTACCACTTCGAAAGGTCGAAGACGATCTTCAGGATGTAGCCGACCAGCAAAAGCTGCACGAAGGTCCGAACGGTGCCGACGACGACCTCCCGCGCGAGGCCGAGCCGCGCCACGACGGCCACCGCGATGAGCGCCCCGACGAGAACGAGCGAGATGACGACGTCGCTCCACGCGAGCTCGAAGTAGCCGTTCAAACCCCCTCCTCCTCGTCGTGCAATCTCCCCTGGATGAAACGCCGGGTGAGTTCGGAGGACGGCGACTCGAAGAGCTCCGGCACCGGCCCCTCCTCGACGCCGCGACCTTCCACGAGGACGAGCGCGCGATCCGAGACCTCCCGCGCCTGCTCCATCAGGTGGGTGACGAACACGACCGTGAGTCCGACGTCGTCGCGGAGCGCCCGGACGAGCCGGAGGATACGTGCCGTCGCCGTTGGGTCGAGAGCGGAGGTCGGCTCGTCCATGAGAAACACCTCGGGCGACGGCGCGAGCGTCCTGGCGATGCTCACGCGCTGCTGCTCGCCCTGCGAGAGCTCGAGCGCGTTGAGCTCCCGAAAGGACTCGGCGAGGCCGACGAACGAGAGGCACTCGAGCACGCGCGACTCCAGGTCGACGTCTCCGTCGTCACCCAGACGAAGCCCGTAGGCGATGTTGTCGAAGACGGTTCCCTCGAAGAGCGCCGGCGTCTGGAAGACCATGCCGACGCGCCGCCTGAGCGCCGTGGGTTCAATGTCGGCTGTGTCGGTCCCGTCCAGGAACACGCGGCCGGCGGCCGGTTCCTCGAGCGCATTGAGCGCTCTGAGGAGCGTGGTCTTCCCGGAGCCCGACGGCCCGATGACGCCGACAACCTCGCCGGCGGGCACCCTGAAACTCACATCGTGAAGGACCGTCGTCTCGACGACGCGGCCGTCGAGGCGTCTTCGCCTGACGACCTCGAGTCCCTCGGCACGGAGCTTCGGTTCGCGCACTTTCCTGAGAACTCCTCTCGACTCACCCGATACCGCTCGCGCGAGATCGGCGACATGTGACCGACCTGACGCAGACGCTCCCGACCGCTCTCCACACGCCTCATTCATTACCTACTTCTTCTATCAATATCAATCAATCGTAGTAGTAGTAGGGGCGGTGGATTTGTGGGCAACTCCTCCACAGACGGCGACGACCGATCCGGAGCGCGAAGCAGGTCGAGCTTTTCCTGTTCGGGGGACTCGTTCCGGACCGGGGACATCGCGCTGGACGAAGGGTCCGTTCACCCACAACCCTCCCCCGCGCCGCTCGAATGTCCCGAGCTGTCCACGCGAGTTCAGCGTCGTTCCACGAGTTGTCCAGACCGCGTCGGGGACAACTCGGGTCGCGCCCGCGCGCAGGACCGACAGCTCTCCCAGAACGACCGCGGCCCCGCGATTCCGCGGGGCCGACGATCGACAACAACTCCCAGGGGGCGAGAAGACTAGAGCGCGTGGAGCACGCGGCGGAGGCTCTCCACGTCGCGACGCGTCTTGCCGCCCTCCTCCACCTCGTCGGCGATCTTCCGGTGCGCATGAAGCACCGTTGTGTGATCTCGTCCGCCGAAGTGTTCGCCGATCTGCGCGAGAGAGAGGTGTGTGAGTTCGCGCGCGAGATACATCGCCACCTGCCTGGCGTGCGCGATCTGACTCGCGCGTCCGCGCGCCTTCATCTTCTCGACGGGCACGCCGAACGACTCGGCCACAGCCTGCTGGATGCGAGCGACGGAGATGGGGCCTCGCGGCTTCCCGAGGAACTCGGAGAGCACTTCCTTGGCGAGGTCGACCGTGATCTCGCTTCCGGTCAGACTGGAGAAGGCGAGGAGCCGGACGAGCGATCCCTCCAGCTCGCGGATATTCGACGTCACACTGTTCGCGATGAGATGTATGACGTCGTTGGGTATCGAAATCCCGTCCAGCTCCGCCTTCTCATGCAGGATGGCGATGCGCGTCTCGAGGTCCGGAGGCTGGATGTCGGTGACGAGCCCCGACTCGAACCTTGAGACGAGCCGCTCCTCGAGCGTCGCGATCTGCTTCGGTGGCCGATCGCTTGTGAGAACGATCTGCTTGTGGGCCAGATAGAGCGCGTTGAAGGTGTGGAAGAACTCCTCCTGCGTGCTCTCCTTCCCGGCCAGAAACTGCACGTCGTCGATCAGCAGGATGTCCTTGCCGCGGTACTTGTCGCGGAACTGGAGCGTCGTCCCCCGCTGGATCGCCGTGATGAGCTCGTTCATGAAGGTCTCGGCGGTCACGTAGTATATGGACAGGTTCGGGCGGTGCTCGCGCGCGTAGTTCCCGATCGCCTGCATCAGATGAGTCTTGCCGAGACCGACCCCTCCGTATATGAAGAGAGGGTTGTACGCTTCAGCGGGCGCCTCCGCCACCGCCATCGTTGCAGCCTGAGCGAAGCGATTGCTGCTCCCCACAATAAACGTTGCGAACGTGTATCTCGGGTTGAGCTGGCACTCATCGGCCGCCGGCGTGGTCAGAGGCGGAGGCGTTGCCCGCCTGGCTGACACTGGTTCGTATTCGTCGGGCCGGCGATGGGACACCTGGAACTCGGGCGTCACCGGCTCGCCGGCTGTCTCCTCCAGCACAGTCCGGATGAGGGGCATGTAGTGCTCCTCCAGCCAGTCGGCGAAGAAGCGGTTCGGCACCTCGATCCGGATCGTCCCGTCCTTGAGCTCGACCGCCTTGGTCGGCTCGAACCACGTCTGGAAGCTCTGGCGCTCCGTCTCGGCGCGTATCGCGTCGAGACAGCGAGCCCACAGTTCGGAAGCAGTCTGGGTCACGGGCATATTATCCACAAACTGTGGATAAACTATCCACAAGCAGGCGAGAAGGGCTGTAGTCGAAGAAATCGGGCGAAAACAGGCGAAATTCGGAGTCCAGGCGAGATGTTACCTGTCTACAATCCCCCTCCCCAATGTGGATAACCCGGTAACTGTTGATGTGTGTTGTATTTACCGGGCAGCTCAGTAGAGAGTCGACGAACCGCGGCCTTCGGGCTCTCTCAGAGCTGGTGACACACCGTGTGGGGGCGATTCCTCCGCGCGAGCTGGCTCTGGTTATCAACCGTCGTTGTGACGGGGCGGGATGTTAGCACGAGGGGGTTGGGGCTGCAAGGGTTTTTTCGTCTCGCGTGCCGGTTTTTTCCTGTGCGGGATCGCTGGGGACCGGGAGGAGAAACGCCTTGACACCGGGTGGTGTGATTGATAGTCTGTATGGTTCGTGTAAGGCTCCGCTACACAGTGATTAATGGGGATACCATGAAGAGAACGTATCAGCCGAAGAAGCGGAGAGGCAAGCGCAAGCACGGGTTCCTCCGCAGAAGCTCCACCCCGGGCGGCCGGAAGGTGTTGGCGCGTCGTCGTGCCAAGGGCAGGAAGCGGCTGACGACGCGATAGGTGAACCGTTGTCGCCTCAGAGCGTCAAGAGAGATCGCACGATCAAGGACCGCGGGACGCTGGAGCGGACACTCAGGAGCGGCAGCGTCGTCAGAACGCCGTTCTTCAGGATGTGCTATCTCGCGGGCAGTGGACCGCCGAGGATCGCGTTCCTCGCGGGTCGAAGAGTTGGAGGCGCAGTCCGGCGCAACCGCGCTAAGAGGGTCCTTCGCGAAGCGTATCGCACGACCGATGTCGACCTCAGCAGCATTGAGACCCTCGTCTTCGTTGCGACCGACCGTATCGCCGACGCTGATTTCAGCGACGTGAGACAGGCGACCGTCGACGCACTCATGCGCGCCTCCGGAACCGGCAGTTGAGACGTGATGGCGCGGACCGCTTCGGCGGCCGTGGTCGGAACAGACGGATTCGATGACGCCCCCCAAGGAGTCCTCGAGGCCCCTCGCACTCACCAGGCTGGCCGTGCTGGTCATCCGTGGATACCAGCGCCTCCTGTCGCCGCTCTTCCCCGGGACATGTCGATACTCGCCGAGCTGCTCTGAGTACGCGGCGCGCGCTCTCCTCACGCACGGGCTCGTGCGCGGCGCGCGATACGCGGTGGCCCGGGTCCTGCGCTGTCACCCCTGGTGTGACGGCGGCTACGATCCCGTGCCCCGCTGAACCGGGGACGCGAACGGCTCCGCCGACGGGTCCCCTTGAAGGAGGTATGAATGAGCGAGAGGCGCGCCCTCCTGGCGGTCCTCCTGATCTTCCTTCTGTTCTTCGGCTACACGTACTTCTCCCGCCGGGGAACGCAGCCGCCGGAGCCGGAGGTCGCGACCACCGACGTTGCTGAAGAGATCGCCACCCGAACTGTCGAGGAACCCCCGCCCGACCGAGCGGTGACGCAGCAGGTCCCCGCTGAAGAACCCCCCGCAGCACAGACCACCGCCGGCGCCGCAGAGACGCCCGGCGCGGGTCGCACCGTCGAGACCACCACGATCGAATCGCCGCTCTATCGCGCCACGTTGTCGAACCGCGGCGCGACCGTTGTGTCGTTCGAACTCAGGGAGTATCGCGACGCCGAAGGCCGGATGGTGGATCTCGTCCCACCGGGTTCGCCGGCGCTGGGGGCGATGGTCCGCTACGGAGCGAACACCATCGACACGGGAGAGTGGGTGTTCGAACCCTCGATGACAGGGCGCATCGCCCTGTCCGAAGGCAGAGAGAGCGTCACGGTCAGCTTCGAAGCCGAGAGAGGCGACGGCCTGATGCTCACGCGGACCTACACGTTCCGTCCCGATTCCTATCTGTTCGACGTGACGGCCAGGCTGTCCGGCGTGCCCTCCACGGCCGGCGGACGTGAGGTCGTTCTCGGGTGGCCGGGCGTCCTTCCCACCGAGGAGAAGGAGGACGACCGGGGACTCGCGTCGGTGATCTACACGGAAGAGGACACCGAGCGACTCAACCTGGGCGACCTCAAGAACGAAGCGGAACGCGCGATCGTCGGGGACATCAGGTGGGCGACCTCTCAGTCCCGCTACTTCATGGCGGCCCTCCTGACCAACGCCGAGTCGTTCGAGCGTGTGACGGTGTACGGCGACCCTGAAGACCGCACCGTCGGCTTCCGAGCCACGCAGGCGGTCGGCGCGGGAAGCGACGTCGTCGAGCTCCAGGCGTACGCCGGACCGCAGGACTACATCCGGATCGAGAAGCTCGGCGTCGAGCTCGAGCGAGCGGTCGATCTCGGATGGAGCATCACGAGACCTCTGTCTGTGCTCATGCTGCGCGCACTCGTATGGGCGCACGGTGTGGTCCCGAACTACGGCCTCGTGATCATCATCTTCTCCATCCTCACGAAGCTCCTCTTCTACCGGCTCACCCACAAGAGCTTCACCGAAATGAAGCGCATGCAGGAGCTCCAGCCCAAGCTCGAGGAGCTCAAGAAGAAGCACGCTGACGACAAGGAGCGGCTGGCCAAGGAGCAGATGCAGCTCTACAAGCGGGAGGGCGTGAACCCTCTCGGCGGCTGTCTGCCCATGCTCCTTCAGATGCCGGTCTTCATCGCGCTGTTCCAGGTGCTCAGAACGACCATCGAGCTCCGCGGAGCTCCGTTCGCGCTCTGGATCACCGACCTGTCGCAGCCGGACACGATCGCCACGATCGCCGGCTTCCCCATCCACATCCTGCCTCTCCTCATGGGCGTCGGGATGCTCGTCCAGCAGCGCTTCTCCTCAAGCGACCCGAATCAGGCGATGGTCGGACGGCTCATGCCGATCCTCTTCACAGTGCTCTTCTACAACTTCGCTTCGGGTCTTGTTCTGTACTGGCTGGTGAACACCGCGCTCAGCGTCGCGCAGCAGTACTACATCCACAAGTCGCCGGGGAGAGACACCTCCGGCAGCGACGCGACCGCCCCACGCGGTGACACCGCGGAAACGCCCGCGCCCTCTGTTCAGGCCGCGAGCGGCGACGAACCGACGTCCCCGTCGAGCGGGACGAAGAAGGGGTCGTCGTCGAAGAAGCGGCGCAGGAAGAAGCGGTAGCGGGCGTCATCGACTGTCGGGAGACGGGGCGGTCCGGGAGGAATCGCTACATGACACGCACCATCGAGACCACAGGCAGAACCGTCGAGCAGGCGACATCGGAGGCCCTGAGGGAGCTCGGGATCTCGCGGAAGGACGCCGAGGTCGACGTCGTTGAACAGGGAAAGAAGGGACTCCTCGGGATCTTCGGCGGCGCGCCCGCGAAGGTCCGCGTCACGCACAGGCCGTCGATCACCGACCGCGCCGAGGAGGTCGTGAACGAGATGCTCCGCCTCATGCAGATCAGCAACCAGCTCCACATATCCGAGGAGCAGGGCTCGCTCGTCATCGACATCGAGACGGCGGGCTCCGACGGGCTCCTCATCGGAAAGGGCGGGCAGACGTTGTCGGCGCTCGAGTACATCGCGAACCGTATCCTGCAGCGCGAGGGTCTGAGGTCGCCGCGCGTCGTCCTCGACGTCAGCGGCTACAAGCGACGACGCGAGGATTTTCTGAAGAACAAGGCGCTCTCGCTGGCCGAAGAGGTGAAGTCGGCCGGACAGAAGGTCACCACCGAGCCGCTCGACGCGGCCGACAGGAAGATCGTCCACGAGACACTTCGGTCCGATCCCGCCGTCGAGACGAAGAGCGTGGGGCACGGCAGAGTGAAGAGCATCGTCCTCTCCCCCGCCTCTTCGAACACGAAGGGGCGAAGCGGCGGAGGACGGAAGCGTCCACGCCGACGCAAGCGGAAGTAGCATCTCGGGCCTCGGGCGATGAGGAACGGGCCATGAGGCCATTCAACGCGGATACCATCGCAGCGATCGCGACTGCTCCCGGAACCGGGGCGGTCGCGATCGTTCGCGTTTCCGGGCCGCGCGCCGTCGAGGTGGCGGACGCGGTCTTCCGAGGCAGCGCGCCATTGGCCGAGGCGGGCTCCCATACCGTCCACTTCGGACGCGCGGTCACGGCGGAGGGCCAGGTCGTCGACGAGGTGCTCGCCACTCTCATGCGGGCGCCGAGGAGCTACACGACGGAGGACGTCGTCGAGTTCGGATGCCACGGAGGCTCGGTCGCGGCGCGCGGAGTGCTCGACGCGTGTCTCGAGGCCGGCGCCCGCCCGGCGCGGCGCGGCGAGTTCACTGAGCGCGCGTTCCTCGGCGGCAGGCTCGACCTGGTGCAGGCCGAGGCCGTCGCCGACATCGTCGGCGCCAGAACCAGGACCGGCCTGGCGGCCGCGCTCGGACAGCTCGACGGGCGACTCTCTCAGGAGCTCGCGGCGGCGCGAGAGGAACTCATCTCCTATCGGGCCGACGTCGAGTCGCTCGTCGACTTCGAGGCCGAGGACGTGGAGCCGCCCGACCTCGCGGCGGTGGCGGCGCGCGGCGAGTCGGCGCTGGCCGCGCTCGAGCGCCTTCTCGAGGGAGCGCGCCTTGGCGAGGCGGTTCGCGACGGACTCTCGGTCGCCATCGTCGGACGACCGAACGTGGGGAAGTCGAGCCTCATGAACGCGCTCCTCGGGCGCGACCGCGCTATCGTCACCGAAGCACCCGGAACGACGCGGGATGTTATCGAGGAGGTCGTCGACCTCGAGGGGGTCCCGGTGCGTCTCGTCGATACGGCCGGATGGCGCGAGACAACGGAGCCGGCCGAGGCGGCCGGCGTCTCGCGCTCCCGGGCGGCCGCGGCCGGGGCCGACGTGGTGCTCCTGGTGTTCGATCTCTCCGAGGGATGGACGAGTGAGGACACGCACATCGCTGAGAGCATCGAGCGTGGACGAGCGTTCGTGGTCGGGAACAAGAAGGACCTCGTGCCTGGCGGCGGTCCGTCGGCGCTGCCGGAAGACGTCATGTGCGTATCGGCGGTTCGCGGCGACGGGCTCGCCGCGCTCGGCGCGCAGGTCGTGCTCCGCGGCGCGGGGTCGGCTGAGAGCATGTCAGTGACGAACGTGCGGCACGCTGACGCGCTCCGCCGAGCGAGGCGGTTCCTCGCGGCGTCGGTCGAGCTCCTTACCGAGGGACAGTCTATCGAGCTCGCAGCGCAGGAGGCCGCGGGAGCGACCGAAGCGCTCGGTGAGATCACCGGCGAGACCACGCCTGAGGATGTTCTCCGAAACATCTTTGAGCGGTTCTGTGTGGGGAAGTGATGATGAAGGGAACTGCCACACGAGCGTGCCGACCGGATGCGGCGGACATCGTCGTCGTCGGCGCCGGGCACGCTGCCTGCGAGGCGGCCCTCGCGGCGGCACGACTCGGACGGCGTGTCGTCGTGGTGACCATCTCGCGGGCCCACGTTTGCGAGATGCCGTGCAACCCCGCCATCGGCGGCATTGCCAAAGGACAGCTCGTCCGTGAGATCGACGCCCTCGGCGGCGAGATGGGCCGCGCCATAGACGAGTGCGGCATCCAGTTCCGGATGCTGAACACCGGCAAGGGCCCCGCGGTCTGGTCGCCCCGCGCCCAGGCCGACAAGCGACGCTACCACAGAAGAATGCTCAGGACACTCGAGGAGGAGCCGGGCGTCTTCCTTATCGAGGACCGGGTTGAGGAGCTTCTGGTCGACGGACGCAGCGTCATTGGTGTGAGGTTGACAAGGACAGGGAATCTGCCCTGTCGGACCGTCATCTTGACAACAGGCACATTTCTGCGAGGGAGACTCTTCGTCGGGCTGCGCTCGTGGGTCGGTGGGAGAACGGGCGAACCCGCGTCACGGAAGCTGTCGGACTCCCTCAGGGCGCTGGGACTCGGGCTGGGGCGACTCAAGACTGGAACGCCGCCTCGGGTTCTGGCGGCAACCGTTGACTGGGGGGCCACGAGGGTGCAGCATGGGGATGCGGTGCCGCAGCCGTTCTCCTTCTCGACCGATGGGCTCGCGGTGGAGCAGGTCGCCTGCCATGTCACCGAGACGAACACAGGTGTCCACGACGTGATCAGGTCTGCGCTCTCAGAGTCACCGCTGTTCACGGGGCGCATCACAGGCGTCGGTCCCAGGTACTGTCCCTCCATCGAGGACAAGGTCGTGCGGTTCGCGGAGCGGTCGTCGCACCGCGTGATCCTGGAGCCTGAGACGCAAGAGGGCAACACCATCTACCTGAATGGACTGGCAACCAGCCTGCCGTACGAGGTTCAGAGGGAGTTCGTCCGGCGGATCCCTGGGCTTGAGCGCGCAGAAGTGAGTCGGCCGGGGTACGCGGTCGAGTACGACTTCGTGGACCCGCGTGAGCTCAGGCCGTCGCTCGAGGCGCGGCACATCCGGGGCCTCTTCCTGGCCGGCCAGATCAACGGAACGTCCGGCTATGAGGAGGCTGCGGCGCAGGGTCTTCTTGCCGGCATCAACGCGACGCGGGCTCTCGATGAGCAGGAACCGATCGTGCTGGGGCGCGGCGACGCCTACATCGGCGTATTGATCGATGACCTGGTGACCAAGGGCGCGGACGAGCCCTACAGAATGTTCACCAGCCGCGCGGAGTACCGTCTGATGCTGCGACAGGACAACGCCGACGTCAGGCTCTCGCCGCTCGGTCATGACATAGGGCTTGTCGATGATGCTGCGTACGCCAGAGCCGTCAGAAAGAGAGACCAGGCTCAGGAGGAGATTCGGAGATTGCGGGAGGTCATGGTCCCGCCGGAGACGGCGAACGGCATGCTGGCGTCACGCGGGAGCGCATCCGTCTCTGAGGCGGTCCCCGCGGCGCAGCTCCTGAGACGGCCCGAGGTGGACTACGATGCAGTGTCTGCCATCTGCCCGCCTTCGCGGCCGCTGCCGGAGGCGGTCCAGAGACACGTCGAGATCGAGGTGAGCTACGGGGGGTACATCGAGCGTTCGCGTGAGAGGATCGGACGCCAGCGTGAACTGGACGGCCTCGGGATCCCGCCGGACCTCGGGTACGGAGACATCCGAGGCCTCTCCACGGAGGCGCGTCAGAAGCTGGCTCGCCTCAGGCCGGAGACGGTCGGGCACGCTTCGCGCATCCCCGGAGTGAGCCCCGCCGACATCGCGGTACTGCTCATCCACATGCGGGCGGCGCGTGGCTCGAGGAGGGCTTGCTGATGGGACTTGTGCCGCGGGAGAACCTCGAGACGCTGCTCGGTCCTATTCCGGAGGAGCGGCTCAGTCTGTTGGAGCGGTATGTCAGGGTGCTCAAAGCGTCATCGCGGCGGTTCGGCCTGGTGTCACGAAGGGACGAGGAGCGGCTCGGCGAACACCTGATCGACAGCGCCTCCATCCTGGCGCTCGACGGGATCGATGCCAGGCTGGCGGCCGGTGAGCTGGCGGACCTTGGGACGGGCGGCGGGCTGCCCGGCGTTGTCCTGGCCATCCTCCGTCCTGGGATAAACGTCGCGCTTGTGGATAGCAGGCGTTCGCGAATTGTCTTTTTGAAGCAGCTTGTCCAGGACCTGGAGCTTGCGAACGTCCGCATCGTCCATGAGCGGATCGAGCATATCCCGGAGGAGGAGCGCTTCGCCAACGCGACGGCGCGTGCGCTCGGCCGCATTGAGGATGTTCTGGCGCCGAGCCTCGGCGTCATCCGGCCGGGCGGCAGGCTCTTCCTCTATAAGGGGCCCGCGTGGGTGGACGAGCGAGAGCGAGCCATAGGGGTCGCGCGGCGGTCAGGTGCAGTGCTCGAGGAGGAAGTGGCCGTGGCGCTGCCAGATCTGGACCGGGCGACGACCTTCGTGGTGTTTCACGTGAAACAGTGATGCTATGCGACGGAACGATGGACCTGGAGAGCGCCCATGAGCAGGGCGCTCTTTTCTTTGGAGGTGTTTCACGTGAAACACCTCAGTACCGAGCCAACCCGGTCCACCTGGAACCCAGTGCACTTGTGCAGTGTTCCACGTGAAACACCGGGACCAGGCAGTTGAGCGTTTCACGTGAAACACCAGGACGAGCGATCGAGCGTTTCACGTGAAACACCTGTGATCTCCCTGGTCGGAGTCTGCCTGGTACGTGCGCCTCAACGAGTGTTCCACGTGGAACATCGGGACTCCGCGATTGAGCGTTTCACGTGAAACTCCAAGCCAAGCAATCGAGCGTTTCACGTGAAACACCTGCGATCTCTCTGGTCGGAGTCCGCCTGGTATGGAGGAATCTCAACGAGTGTTCCACGTGAAACACCGGAGCTCCGTAGTTGACTGTTTCACGTGAAACACCCGAGAACCGAGCGAGCCCGGTCCACCTGGAACCCAGGGCTCTTGAGTAGTGTTCCACGTGAAACACTGGGACCCGAGACTGAGCGTTTCACGTGAAACACCTCCGATCTCCCTGGTCGGAGTCCGCCTGGTATGGAGGAATCTCAACGAGTGTTCCACGTGAAACA